>CAYHHI010000019.1:0-58596 GCA_964356335.1 uncultured bacterium | reverse complement strand
CGGGTGGTGGTGGTTTGAGGAATTTGCAGGGTAAGTTGCGGGGTTTGAGTGGAGTCGAGGTAGTGGACAGTATGAGTGCATATGGGAATTTGGTTAGTGGGGGTTATGGCGAGGGAGACGGGTATGAGGTGAGTGAGTTGGGTGGAGCGGTGCGGTATCAGGTGAAGGTATGGGATGCGTATGGTCGGGTATGGAAGGACACGGTGGATGTGCGTGAGGTAGGTGTTGTGGGTACAGTGGGTAATGAGGTAGGCAGCGACAATGTCGAGTTGATATGGGGGCGTAGTGGCGACAGCCTGTTGGCTGGCTATGACATATACCGTGGGGATGATCGGGGAGGCAGTTACAGTCTGGTGGGACGAGCAGAGGGTTATTCGCGGTATGTGGATGGTGGCCTGGCGAGTGAGGAGAGTTACTACTATTATATACGAGCGCGGGATGCGATGGGCAATTTGAGTGCTTCATCAGAGACGGTAGAGGCATGGACAGGTGCCCCGGAGCTGCCCGGCTGGCCGGTCAGTACGGGGAATATCGTATCGTCGTCAGTTGCAGTGGCCGATTTTGATCACGATGGATATCTCGAGGTGGTTGTAGGGTCGAGGGATGAGAGCGTATACATGTGGCGCCACGATGGCACGCTTGCTCCTGGATGGCCTCGCAGGACAGGCGACATCATCTTCGGTTCACCCGCAGGGGCGGATCTGGACGGCGATGGAAAGCTGGAAGTAGTGATCGGATCCAAGGATGGCTATCTCTACGCTTATAACCATGACGGGAGCGGCCTGCTGTCGCCGAACGGGATCTTCAAACATCCCACAGGCTATCTCATGGGCGCCCCGGCGATTGACGATCTCGATGGGGATAAGGATTTCGAAATTGTGGTGGTAAACGACATGGGCCAGGTCTACATCTGGCATCACGACGGCACGGGGTGGGGCGACCCCACTGGCTATTTCGCCAACACAGGATATGGGGTTCAGAACGGACCGACTATTGCTGACCTGGACGGTGATGGGGAGCTTGAGATAATCGTGACATCGGCCGGTACCGGCATTTTTGCGTGGAATCTCGACGGAACAGGCATGACTCAACCCTCAGGGCAGTTTGCCTCTATGACCACAAGTGGATCCGCAGCGGTTGGCGACCTCGACAATGACGGGACTCTCGAGCTGGTTGCCGGATCGGCTTACGGCACACAGCTGGCAGCTTATTACCGAAATGGTGTTTTCTTCTCGGGTTGGCCCAAGGTGGTTGACAACCTCGTTTATTGCGGTCCTGCACTTGCGAATCTCGATGGTGATGGGAAACTGGACGTCGTAGTCGGGACATTCAGACGAGCCGGCGTGGAGAGCGCGAGCGTTTACGTGTTTTCTGACAATGGGGTTTTGAGACCCGGGTGGCCCAAACGCGTGAAGGGCGACTTCAACGGAACCCCGGTGGTCGGTGACATAGATGGTGACGGCCAGGCTGACATAGTGGCTGGCTCGACCGATGGCAGAATCTATGCATGGCACAAAGACGGCACGTCCGTCAAAGGTTGGCCACGGAACTTCGTGTATGAATTCTATTCCACCCCGGCGATCTGTGACCTCGACAAGGATGGCCGTGTCGACCTTGTGGTCTCGGGCAATGACGGCCGGGTCCATGCTTTCGACATCAGTACACCCTATAACAAGGGCACCATGGAATGGCCCAAGATCCATCATGACCTCTATAACAGCAACCTCTATCGCGGACCTTCGAGGTCCGATGTCCCTCCCGTGAGCCCCGAGCACATCCCGCTCAAGCTCGCCATATCGTGTTATCCGAGTCCGAGCATGGGATCTCTGCACATGAGACTCGGTGTGCCATCGGCGCAGAGCGTGGAGAGAGTCTTGGTGGAGGTCTTCGACGTCCGCGGCAGACTTGTCAAGCACGTCGCCGACAAGATGCTCGAACCGGGCTACCATGACATTGAATGGAATGGCACTGACTCCGGCGGTGAGCGGGTCACAAGCGGCATCTATTTTGTAAGGGTGTTGCGGAAGGGCGAAGGCCTCAGTCAGAAAGTAGTGCTGGTGAGGTAACCCGGTGCGAGAATTCAAAGCGGCTTCATACGGCACGGGGAGCTTTGACAGAAGCCAGTTTGCTTCGATCGGCGAGAATGTTGTCATCGAGCAAGGCGTCCTCGTTTTCAAACCCGAGAAGATCAGAGTGGGCGCGAATGTTTATATCGGGCATTATGCCATCTTGCGGGGATATGACCGTAATGAGATGGTGATCGGCGACGATACGTGGATCGGGCAGTTCTGCTACATCAATAGCGCCGGCGGAGTTGAAATAGGCTCCAGGGTTGGAATCGGCCCATGTGTCAAGATCATCTCCTCGAAGCACGGGGAGGAAGGAAGGAACGTACCTGTTCTCCTGTGCGATCTTGAGTTTACGAAAGTGAAAATCGAGAGCGAAAGCGACATCGGTATTGGCGCAATCATCATGCCTGGCGTGACAGTCGGAAAGGGATCCATTGTCGGAGCAGGTGCGGTGGTCACCACGGACGTCGAGCCTTTCTCGGTGGTCGCTGGCGTTCCGGCCAGGAAAATCGGTGAACGCCCTCGGACTGGGCGATATTGAGGTGAACGCAGACATATCGGCATGCTGCAACTGGCTGTCGCGCCTCATGTTACGCCTCATAGACTAACCTTGCTTTGATTCGCATTTATTGACAAGAAATAGCTTGACACGGCTTCGTCTCCCGTGTAGGATGTGGGCCATTGTGGGATGCGGCGGGATAGGGTGGTCCGAAAGAGGAGCGAAGCAGAGTTGTCAAACTTCATCGGCACGTTCAAGTTCGCAGTTGACCGAAAAGGACGCTTCAGTGTCCCCACCCTGATCAGAGAGGGGCTCGCTTCCTCTGCTGAAAATACCTTCGTTGTCCACCCGGGCGCCGATCAGTGCCTCGAGGCCTACCCCAGAGATGAATGGGCACGCCGTGTTCAGGTCTTGAGATCGCTTCCCGGTGGACGGTCGGGACGCTACTACAGGCGGCTGATTGCCGGTGACGCCAGACCGTGCAAAATGGATGGCCATCATCGCATACTGGTTCCGCTGGATCTCCTCGCACGCGCCGGAATCACTGACACCGTCTTGATCATCGGGCAGCTCGATCACCTGGAATTCTGGCAGCCAGAGAAATACGATTCGTACCTCGCTGCCCAGAAAGTCCCGCTTGAGGATGTTCTTGAAGAAATCGACACGTATCTGGGCAAGCGTCAGCGCGGCAAAGAGGAAAGCGAGTGGGTGAGGTGAATGCTTGATAGGCGAGGAAGATGCCTGGCATGTGCCGGTGATGGTCGAGGAAGTCAAGGGCCATCTCGTCACCGGCTCGACCAGGGTGATCATAGACATGACTGTGGGTACAGGGGGCCATGCGCTCGAGCTTCTGCAGGCTTCGCCGGAGGAATGCATGCTCATAGGTCTTGACTTGGACGGGGATGCGCTCGAGATCGCAGCGAAGCGACTCGACGCCTTCAAGGATAGGGTGACTTTGAAAAAGGCCAACTTCGCGGATGTATCAAGAGTGATAGAGGAGTCCGTGCCGGATCTTGCAGGCAGCGTGGACGCAATTCTCCTGGACTGCGGGATATCGAAGAAGGAGATCGTCGAATCCAAGAGGGGCTTCAGCTTCGACAGAGATGGTGCCCTTGATATGAGATTCGACACGTCAAGTGGAGAAACCGCGAAATCATATCTCGGCAAGATAACCGTGGAGGAATTGACCGAACTCTTGAGGCAATACGGTGAGAGGCCGCACGCCAGGAAGATAGCAAAGACCATCATGACTCGCAGGCACCAAGGTCACATGGAATCCACTCGCGATCTTGCCGATGCCGTCAAATCGGTTGTGAGAGCCAGACCGGCCAAATCGCTGGCAAGAGTCTTCCTTGCGGTGAGGGCAGCCGTCAACAGCGAGATGGAAAATCTCGCCACAGCGATCGACGCTATTCCTCAGGTGCTTCGCTCTGGCGGACGAGTCTCGATCATCTCCTATCATTCGGTAGAGGACAGGGTCGTCAAGACCCTTTTCAATAAGCATTCTGGAAAATGCGTTTGTCCACCCGGCAGGCTTGTATGCAATTGCGGAAAGAAACCGTGTCTCAAGGTTCTTACTCGAAAACCTTTGTCACCTACGCGGGAAGAGATAGTGAGTAACCCTTCTGCAAGAAGTGCAAAACTGAGGGTGGCAGAAAAGATGTAATACAACGAGACAACCCAGGGGCAGAAGAGCGACCGGCTCTTGTGCGCAGGAATCCAATAATGCAAGCGCCGCTTCGAAGGGGCAAAAAAGAGACACTGGGCAGGGCAAACGGAGTCAAGCGCACGGGTCGGTCGCTCCTCTTTGGGTTATTGCTAATCGTACTCGTAACCGTTTCAAGCCTTGCATACACCTGGGAAAGGCTGCTTGTGGAGCGCATGCTCCGGCAGAATCAGGACCTCGAAAGCACGCTTGAGCTCATCCAGAAGCGGACGGAGAGACTCTCCTTCGAAGTCGCCTCCCTTGCTGGAGTTCACCGAATATCGGAATCCGCAACAGCGGATCTCGGGATGGTCTCAATCGATTGGAAAGATGTGGTCGTGATCCAGAGCCACATTGGAGAAATCAAATGAAACCCAGCGAACGGAAGATCGTCATCCTCTTCGTAGGTTTTGTCATCCTCCTGGCGGTGATCACCGCGCGGCTCTTTGATCTTCAGATACTTGATCACGCCCGCTACGTTCGAATGGCGAGAGACCAGCAGGTCTTCCTTAGTAAGATCCCTGCCAAGCGGGGGACGATCTATGACAGGAACCTGAGACCCCTGGCGATGACCCTGCCGGCCTACCAGGTTTTTGCCGATCCCGAGATGATAAGCGATCCCAAGGGTGTTGCCCGCCTGCTTTCCCAGTTTGGCCTGGGAGACCTCAAGTCGCTCTATGCCAAGCTCACCAAAGACTCGCGCTTCGTGTGGATAGACCGGGCGATGGATGTTGAGACCACACTGAAGCTCAAAGCAGAGATTGATGAGAAGACCAAGGACAAGCCCAAGGAACGCGCTGCCACCGCAGTCTATTTCGAACCTTCAGGCACGCGAACCTGGCCTTTGGATGATGTTGGCATCAATGTCATCGGCCACGTCTCCGTTGATGATACGGCCATGGGAGGGGTCGAGCAGGCACTCGATAGCGACCTGAGGGGCAAGCACGGTATCCGCCGCTACTTCAGGGATGCAAATGGTACCAAGAGGCCCTGTGTGGAGGCCATCGTAAACACTCCCGTCTGCGGCAATTCGGCCGTCCTCACGATAGATGCCGATCTCCAGGAAGTGGCGGAGTGGGAACTTGACCTGGCTGTAGAGGAGCATAAGGCCAAGGGAGGCTGCGTAGTGATTGTCGATCCCAGGTGCGGTGACGTGCTCGCACTTGCGAGCAATCCGAGAGAAGGCAACTTCCCTGTAAGGCAAGTTCTCGAGCCAGGCTCCTCCTTCAAACTCTGCACAATTGCGACAGCCCTCGATCTCGGCAAGGTTGATACCACCACCATCTTTGACACTCACGGAGGATGTCTGCCTGTCGCAGGCGGCTTCATAAAGGATGATCACCCGGGAGGGGTGATGGACCTGAGGGAAGTCGTCCGGAGATCGTCCAACGTTGGGGCGGCGATGGTCGCGCGCCGAATCGGGAAGCGGGACTTCTACAGATACATGCACAGTTTCGGATTCGGCCTGAAGACCGGTATCGGGCTCGAGGGTGAATCGCGTGGACTCCTCAAGGAGCCCGATAAGTGGTCTGGCCGTTCGCTTGAGACAATGGGGATGGGTCAGGAAATCGGTGTAACGGCAATCCAGATGGCGATGGCCTATGCGGCTGTCGCGAATGGTGGGATGCTCTATAGACCCCGGCTTGTCATGGCCGTGATCGATGAGAGTGGTAATGTCAAGCGAACCCTCCCTCCGAAGGTCATTAGAACGGTCGTTAAGAAGGAGACCGCCCATATCATGGCCGGGCTCTTGGCGAGGGTTGTGGACAGCGGCACAGGCACTCAGGCCAAGATAAAGGGTGTGGCGATCGCAGGCAAGACTGGGACAGGTCAGAAGGCAATCAACGGCATCTATACGGCAGGCAAGTACTGTTCAGTCTTCGCAGGCTTTCTTCCTGCCGAGGAACCCACTCTGGTATGTGTGGTTGTGGTCGATGAACCAACCGCCAACGGTTATTACGGCGGTGTGGTCTGTGCTCCCTTGTTTAAGAATATCATGGAGTATGCCCTGAAGCGCGACAAGACGTTGCTGCCTGCACAGTGTTACAACCTGGCCCCTCGCAATGAGACGAAACAGCCGGGGGCCATGGCTGTTGCTGCTTCGGCCCGCCAGCGCAATGACGAAGAGGCGAAGAAGCCTCAGGGTAAGTCTTACCCGTCGGTCGTCGGATTGACCCTGAAGGAAGCTGCCGAGGTGCTTGCCAAGTCTCAGATCAAGTGGCGTGCCTTTGGCTCGGGTGTCGTGATTGAGCAGAAACCGGAGGGTGAGAGCCCGCTGGATGATGCAAGTCTCTGCAACCTGCTCTTGGGTGCGACGGAATGAAGGTAAGTCTCAAGGATACTATCTCGGGTGTCGAGGTCACCGACCTTATTGGTGACACCGACGTCTTCATCACAGACATATGCTCGGATTCGAGGAAGGTCACCCGGGGCAGTCTTTTCGCCTGCATAAGGGGAACGCGAGTCGATGGCCAGGCTTTTGCAGAAGATGCGGCAACGCGCGGAGCATCGGTCATACTCTCAGAGAAGAAGACCAATGCCCCACTCGGCACGAGCCAGATAATAGTCGCCGATGTACGCGAGGCCTTGGCTCATATCTCAGCCAACTTCTTCGGTAGACCGTCGGAACACTTGAAGGTCATAGGCGTGACCGGCACCAACGGGAAGACGACCACGGTGCACTGTGTCCGTTCGATTATCGAGGCATCGGGACACAAGGCCGGAGTGATGGGTACGCTCGGCCATTGGCTTGGCGAGTCATTTGAGAAAGACCCATTCACAACACCTGAAGCGCCTGAAGTCCAGCGGTACATGAGGCGGATGCTTGACGGCGGCGCGGAGTACTGCGTTATGGAAGTTTCATCTCATGCGATCGCCTTGAGGCGGGTGGATCACGTTGCCTTTGATGTCGTTGCCTTCACCAATCTCACGCGGGATCACCTCGATTTTCACGCCGACTTCGAAGCCTACGGGAAGACCAAGATGAAGCTGTTTGGTGTGGATGACCGGGGCCACTTTTTCGGCGGTCGGAGGAAGGGAGCCGTCAACATAGGCGACCCAACGGGACGGCAGATAAAGAGGTTCTCTCCTCTGCCTTGCCTCACATACTCGGTCGGCCAGGATGGCGACTTGCGCGCTGAGGTGACGAGCCTCCGCTGGCAGGGCACTCAGATGAAGGTGACCTACAAGGGTAAGCCGCGAATGGTTGAGACGCCTCTGCGCGGCAGGATCAACGCCGAAAATGCTCTGGCCGCATATGCGATATCACTTCTTCTCAAGATCGATGAGGAGACCATCTCGACAGGCATAGCCGGACTCGCATCTGTGCCGGGCAGAATGGAATACATCGAGGGGCAAGGCAGGCAGGCCATTGTGGACTATGCTCATACCCCTGACGCTTTGAGGAGGCTGCTCACGGGAGTAAGGGAAATCCGCGCCGGCAGGCTCATCTGTGTTTTCGGCTGCGGCGGTGATCGGGACCGGGGGAAGCGCCCTGAGATGGCAAGCATAGCCGCGGAACTCGCTGATCTGGTCATTGTCACCTCTGACAACCCGAGAACCGAAGACCCCTTAAAAATAATCGGTGACATATTGAAGGGCATGCCTCACGGCGCAACCTATGAAGTCATGCCTGATCGGGCTCAAGCCATCCAGCGCGCGGTGAGCATAAGCGACGAAGGTGACGTGATCGTGATCGCGGGCAAGGGCCACGAGGACTATCAGATCATTGGAGAGACCAAGACCAGATTTGACGACCGGGAAGTGGTAAGAAAGGCTTTCGGAGTGGCTGCAGATGCCAGAACTTAAGTTGCGTGAGATTGCCGGAATCGTCGGTGGTGAAGTGATGGGCAAGCCTCTCCCCATGGTCACCCCGGTCGGCTATTCGATAGACACGCGTCTTGTCAAGAAGGGGGATCTCTTCTTCGCTTTGAAAGGTGAAGCGCGTGACGGGCACGAGTTTGTCAAAGATGCGTATGGGAAGGGGGCTGCCGGGGCGGTGGTGGAGAGAGTGGTCCAGGGCGTTCCGCCGGAGTTTGGGCAGATCGTTGTGCCCTCTGTGCTCGAGGCACTCCAGAAGATCGCATCGCACGTCCGTTCCCTGACCAGGATACCGGTGGTTGCCATAACCGGATCCAACGGCAAGACGACCACCAAGGAGATGGTCGCGCATCTGCTTGCCACGAGGATGGTAGTGAAGAAGAGTCCAGGCAACTTCAACAATCACATCGGGCTCCCGCTTTCGATTCTTGGGCTTGAGAAGCGCGATGAGGTGCTTGTGGTCGAGATGGGCAGCAATCACCGCGGCGAGATTGCCCGTCTGTGCGAGATTGCCAAGCCCCAGGTCGGGGCGGTCACAAACATAGGGAGAGCACATATCGGCCTCTTCGGCTCGATCGAAGCAATTGCCGCAGAGAAAACGGACCTTGTGAGAAGCCTCGGCCCGGATGGCAGAGCCGTGGTGAATGCAGATGACCAGGCGCTCATGGCTGCGCTCGAAGAGACCGGGGTTGCCATCACAAGATTCGGGATAGATGCTCCCGCGGAGTTCAGAGCTTCCGATGTGAGAATGACGGATGGCCTGGGTGCCGCCTTTACCGTGAAGGGATCGACCATAACGCTTGGATCCTCTGGCATTCACAATGTCTATAACGCTCTTGCCGCGATTGCTGCTGCGAGCCTCTTCGGGGTCTCTGTAGACGAAGCCGCTCGGGCTTTGCCCGGCTACCAACCTATGCGCATGAGGGTGGCATCGTATGGCGGCATAACCCTGATCGATGATACCTATAACGCCAATCCTGATTCGGTTGCGGCAGCGCTCGATGTGCTGTCACTGATGAGGGCTGCGAGGCGCGTCTTCATCATGGGGGAGATGCTGGAGCTCGGTCCGGCATCAGAGCGCCTTCACCGGGAGGTCGGTTCCTACGTGGCAGCTTCGGGCATTGACCTCTTCATCGGTATCGGCGGCTTTACGCGGAAGGCTGTGGAGGAAGCCATGGCGTGCGGCATGAAGCCTGTCAAAGTTCTCTATTTCGACACCAAGGCCGATGCCAAGCAAGCCTTACAGCAGGCAATCAAACAGGATGACGTTGTCCTTGTCAAAGCTTCCAGGATGGCAGGTCTTGAGGAGATAAGCGATTTTCTGAAGACAAGCACCGTCGCGGGGAGGATTTAAGTTGTTCTATCATCTGCTTTATCCCCTGAGAGAATACATATCTGCCTTCAATATTTTCAGGTACATAACTTTTAGGAGCGCCTACGCCACTCTGACCGCACTTCTCATCTGTTTCATATTCGGCCCTGCGATCATAAGGCTGCTCAAGAAATACAGTGTCGTCGACGGCGTCCGCATGGATACGCCGGAGCGGCATGCCAGCAAACAAGGCACACCGACGATGGGAGGCATCATGATTCTCTTGGCTGTCGTTGTGCCGACCCTCTTGTGGGCGAATCTCACTAACAAGTACATTCTGATCTGTCTTTTCGCAACGTGCTGGCTCGGGGCGATGGGCTTCATCGATGATTACCTCCGGATCGTGAAGCACAAGCCCACCGGTCTGGTTGGAAAATACAAGATCGCGGGGCAGGCCCTCTTGGGCCTCGTCGTCGGGACGCTTATCCTCTTGTTCCCCGATAATCCCGACCTTGCCACCAAGACCACCGTTCCCTTCTTCAAGAACGTGTTTCCGGATCTGGGTATCCTCTACATACCGTTCGTCATTCTTGTGATCACGGGAGCCTCGAATGCGGTCAATCTTGCCGATGGCCTGGATGGGCTTGCCATAGGCATGTTCGCCTTTGCAGCCGCTGCCTTTGCTGGTTTGAGTTACGTCACAGGGCACGCACAGTTCTCAAGCTACCTCAACATGCTCTATCTCAGGCAGGCCGGAGAGTTGACGATCTTCTGCGGTTCCCTGGTGGGTGCGTCCCTGGGGTTCCTCTGGTTTAACGCCCACCCGGCCCAGGTCTTCATGGGTGATACGGGGTCGCTTGCCCTGGGTGGCGCACTCGGGGTCATTTCCATCCTGATCAAGAAGGAGATATTACTGGCGATCGTCGGTGGCATATTCGTCATCGAAGCTCTCTCGGTGATCTTGCAGGTGGCTTCCTTCAGACTCACAGGCAAACGCGTCTTCAGGATGGCACCTGTCCATCACCACTTCGAGCTGGCGGGCTGGCCCGAATCCAAACTGGTTGTGAGGTTCTGGATCATTGCTGCGCTTCTGGCGCTGGTGACGTTGAGCACGCTAAAGCTGAGATGATAACTGATCGCATGGAAAGACAGAAAGCTGTGACAGCCCAGGACTTACAGCGCAAGACCGTACTCGTCGTCGGGCTTGCGAGAAGCGGCATTGCAGCCTGCCAGGTGCTCCGAGCCGCCGGCGCGGCTGTGAAGGCCACCGACAAGAGGCAGACCGAGGATATAGGGACCCAGGTGGAAGGTCTCCGGAGGCAAGGCATCGAGATTGAGATTGGCCGACACACTGTCGATTTCGCCAAAGACTGCGACATCCTGGTCGTCAGCCCCGGAGTCCGTCTTGATATAGATCTCCTGAGATGGGCATATCGCCAGGACAAGATGGTGATGGGTGAGGTTGAACTTGCCTGGTGCCTGAGCGACGCAAGATTCGTTGCCGTGACAGGTACCAACGGCAAGACTACGACGGTGAGCCTCTTGGGGGAAATCTTGAGGCGCCAGAGCGAAAAAGTGAAGGTGGGAGGCAACATAGGGGATCCCATCTCGGCAATTGCTGCCGGCCTCGGGAGCGACTGGACGCTCGTGATTGAGGTCTCGAGTTTCCAGCTTGATACGTGCTTGAGCTTCGGGCCCGTTGTCTCGGTCCTTCTCAATATAACTCCAGATCATCTTGACCGGTATCAATCCTATGAAGCCTATGTGCAGTCGAAGGCGAGGCTCTTCATGAATCAGCAGGAAGATGACTTCGCCATCATCAACTTTGATGACAAGGAGTGCCTTAGGGCCTCTCGCGATGCAAAGTGCAGGAAGCTCTTCTTCAGCCTCACGCGTGAGATGGACCAGGGCGCATTCGTAAGAGATGAAACTGTGGTCGTCAGGTTGGGCAAGCAAGAGACAACTCTCTTCGCTACAGAGGATCCCAAGATCCGGGGCCCGCATAACCTCGCGAACAGCCTTGCCGCTTCCATGGCGGCCACAGTTCTCGATACGGCCCCAGAGAGAATCAGAGAGGCCATAAGGGATTTCGAAGGGCTTGAGCACCGGCTGGAATATGTGACCGAGATAAACGGTGTTGAATTCATAAATGACTCGAAGGCAACAAATGTTGATTCCTTGAGATGGGCCCTGGAAACTGCGGCGAGACCCGTGGTCCTGATCGCTGGAGGGCGCGACAAGGGCGGGGACTTCGAGCAGGTTCGGGATCTTGTGAGGCGAAAGGTCAAAGCCATCGTTGCAGTTGGCGAGGCACGGGAGAAGCTCCGGAAGACCTTTTCAGACAGGGCGGATTTCAAAGTGGATTTCTCGATCGCAGCTGATTTTGAGGAAGCCGTGCGGCGCTCGCATGCACTCGCGTCCCGGGGTGATACGGTGCTCCTTTCGCCGGGCTGCGCAAGCTATGACATGTTCAAGGACTTTGAGCATCGCGGACAGGTTTTTAAGTCAATCGTGATGAATCTCAAACAGGAATGCGAGAGGCCAAGACATGGATGAGCACGGAATGGACAGGCTATTGCTCTTCTCGGTGATTGCCTTGACCATGATTGGGCTCGTCATGGTCTACAGCTCGAGCTACATAATCGCGCAGGAGTCAACCAAGGCGAGGGACGCATCCTTCTTCCTGAGAAGGCACATCCTCAGGGTAGTGCTCGGTTTTCTCCTCATGTACATGGCGACACGAATGAATGAGAATGTCTTCAGATCGCTGGCGAAGCCGCTCCTACTCCTATCGGTCGGCCTTCTCTTGCTGGTCCTGCTTCCTACGCCCCTGAGACTTTGCGTCCGGGGCTCTGCACGGTGGCTCAAGCTTGGCTACTTCTCGTTTCAGCCTTCGGATGTGGCAAAGATTGGTCTCATTCTCTATATCTCCGATTTCTGTGCCCGCAAGGGGCGCGAGATCAGGAGCTTCAGGCACGGCTTCATGCCACCCTTCCTCATCACGGGTCTGGTCGCTGTTCTCGTGGCGAAGGAGCCCAATATAAGCACGGCAGCCATGCTGCTCCTTATCGGGTCGGTCGTCCTCTTTATCGGCGGTGCGAGATTCCTGCACGTTGCCGCCGGGCTGGGCGTGTGCATGATGGTGATGGTCGTACATATCCTCACCAGTGGCTACAACATCGAGCGAATTCATGCTTACCTCAACGGGGCCTCGGACAGTCCGGCTTCCTACCACGTGAGGCAGGCACTGATAGCAGTTGGCGCAGGCGGCATCAGGGGACTGGGAATAGGCATGAGCAACCAGAAATACCTCTTCCTGCCTGATGCCCACACGGATTTTGTCTTCGCAATCGCCGCGGAGGAGATGGGCCTCTTCGGCATGCTCGGCATCATGGCCCTTTTCTTCGTGTTTGTGTGGAGAGGCTTAAAGGTCGCACGGAATGCACCCACGGTCTTTTCTTCTGTGATGGCCTCGGGTATAGCCGTCATGATCGCCTTGTATTTCTGCGTGAGCGCCTGTGTCTGTACGGGGATTGTCCCGACCGCGGGCCTCCCGCTTCCATTCCTGAGTTATGGCGGGTCGTCCTCATTGATCCTGCTTGCTTCATGCGGAATGCTCCTGGGGGTCTCGAAAAGGAAGCCCACGTATCTCGATTTCCAACCCGCAAGATGGAGGAATCTGGTTAGATGAGAGTCACGATTGCCGGTGGAGGGACGGGTGGGCACATCTATCCCGCTGTCGCGGTTGTCGAGTACCTTCGCAGTGTCAACGATTGCGTCGAAGTGACCTTCGTCGGGACGAGGCGCGGTCTCGAGTCCGGCATAGTGCCGGCCCTGGGATACAAGATGCACCGCATAGTGTCGCGGCCACTTCCCTCGAAGAAGGATATCCGTGTTGCCTTCACTGTCTTTCATGCCATGGTGGGGCTTGTGCAGTCATTCTTCATACTGCTTGTGGAGCGGCCGAATGTCGTGGTCGGCACCGGCGGATATGCGAGTGGGCCCTTTGTGTTTGCCGCATCGCTGGTTGGAATCCCGACCCTGTTGATCGAACCCAACGTCATTCCCGGAAGAACCACAATGCTGCTTGCCAGATTCGCCGGCCGGGTTGCACTGGGTTTTCAGGAGTCGGTGCGTTACTTCCGCAAGGGCACTAACCTGAGGGTGACGGGTGTGCCCGTGCGTCCGGGACTTCTTGTTCCAACACGAGAGGACGGCATCAAGCGTTTCGGCCTCGATCCGGGCAGAAAGACGGTGTTCGTCTTTGGCGGAAGCCGTGGCGCTCACAGCATCAACCAGGCCTTTGTCGATGCCGCCAGCATGCTTCAGGGCAAACCAGACCTCCAGTTTGTGATACAGACCGGTGAGGCAGATTATCAGTGGGTAGTAAAAGCCTTGAGCGGGCTGGACGTCTCATGCAGGGCCTATCCCTACATAGATGACATCGGCTACGCATACAGAGCAAGCGACCTCGTGGTCTCGAGGGCCGGGGCTTCGACTCTGACTGAACTCGCTGCCTTCACCCTGCCATCGATTCTCATCCCCTATCCGCACGCGACGCTCAGCCACCAGGAAGAGAACGCAAGGTTAATGGTGAACAGGGGGGCCGCCGTGGTGATAATGGACAGGGACTTGAACGGTGATGTGCTCGCCGAGGCCATAGTCTCCATAATCTATGATTCCGCTAGAAGAGAAATGATGTCCAGGAGTTCAGGAGACATGGGCAAGCGCGATGCTTCCCGTGAAGTTGCGACTCATCTGACGGAGCTTGCCAAGGGAAAGGGCCGGCTCTCGAAGCTCGCCGCAGTGTTGGGGGACATATGCTCGGCAAGATAAAACATATTCACTTGATTGGGATAGGTGGCACGGGTATGAGCGGTATCGCCGAGCTCCTTTTGAATCTTGGCTACAAGGTCACGGGGTCCGACCTTGCGGCCACGGAGGTGACTCAGAGGCTTACGGAGCTCGGGGGCGAGATAGCTCTGGGCCATGACGCAGGCCATGTAAAGGATGCCGATGTACTTGTGTATTCATCCGCCGTAAGATCTGACAATCCTGAGATGGTCGAGGCCGACCGCAAGGGCATTCCCGTGATCCCCAGGGCAGAGATGCTCTCGGAACTGATGCGGATGAAATACGGGATAGCCGTCGGCGGTGCCCACGGCAAGACCACCACCACGTGGCTGATCGGTCTCGTGATGGCGGCCGCAGGGCTTGACCCCACCATAGTTGTAGGAGGAAGACTCAAGGCCCTCGGCACCAATGCCAAGTTGGGAGGTGGGCGCTATCTCGTGGCGGAGGCAGACGAAAGTGACGGTTCCTTCCTGAGGCTGTCTCCGAGCATCGCCGTGGTGACCAATATCGATGAGGAACATCTGGATCACTATGCTGACATAGATGCGATAAAGGCATCCTTCGTCGAGTTTGTGAATAAGGTTCCATTCTACGGCGCTGCGATTGTCTGCCTCGACCAGGAGAACGTGCAGGCCATAATCCCCAAGATAGCAAGACGTGTCGTGACCTATGGGTTCTCCCAGCAAGCCGATGTGAGGGGGACCGATATCTCCCAGGACGATGCTGGAGTGACCTTCAACGTGACCCTGAAGAGACGCAAACTCGGCAGTCTCTACGTGAGAATCCCGGGCGAGCACAATGTCTCCAACGCTCTTGCGGCCGTCGCGGTGGCCGCCGAACTCGACATTCCTTTCGCGGCGGTAAGCGAAGGCATCTCGCAGTTCACAGGAATCTCAAGGAGGCTCGAGCACAAGGGCGAGGCGAAGGGTGTGGTTGTAATGGACGACTATGCTCATCATCCCACGGAAATAATGGCAACCCTGAAAGCGGTAAGATCGGTCTGGAGGAAACGCATAGTCGCAGTCTTCCAGCCCCACCGCTATACGCGCACCCGTGCTCTCTGGGAGAGGTTGGGAAGAAGCTTCTATGATGCCGACTGCGTGGTCGTGACTTCGATCTATGCGGCCGGCGAAGAGCCCATACCGGGAGTAACCGCCGAGATTGTTGCAAAGGCCGCCGTTGGGGGCGGGCACAGAGACGTTGTCTTCTTACCTGACAAAGCCCGGATCGTCGAGCACCTGACCGGGATCTTGAAGCCCGGGGATCTCCTCATAACACTCGGGGCGGGGGATGTGTGGAAGATCGGCGAAGAAGTCTTAAGGAGACTCGCGAATGACAGACGGGTTTGAAAAGATTGAAGGCATAGCAGGGGTCGCTGCGAGGGAGAATGAGCTCCTGTCGCTTCAGACAACCTTTGGAGTTGGCGGGCCCTGCGACCTCATGGTCTGGGTGTCTACCAGGCAAGCCCTGAAAGAAGTGCTGTCTGTGGCGCGCGCCGAGGTTCTGCCGGTATTTCTGCTCGGGAAAGGATCGAATCTGCTGGTCAGGGACGGAGGAATAGAGGGAATCATCATAAGGCTCGTGGATGAGTTCGCGAAGATTGAAATCGAAGGCACAGAGATTCACGCCGGCGCGGGTGCGAGCCTGGGTGAGGTGGTAAGTAAAGCCACCTCGGCCGGCATCGGTGGGCTTGAGTTCCTTGCCGGCATACCTGGGACCGTTGGCGGCGCCGCCGTCGCCAATGCCGGTGCGAAAGATGACTGGTTTGGCGACAGGCTCCTTGGGCTCAGCATCGTGGACAGTGATCTCGCGGAGAGAGACCTCAAACCCAAGGATATCGGCTTCGGCTATAGAACCTCCGGCATCGCGCGAGATTGGATAGTGACCAGTGCGGTGTTGCGGGGTCATGGCACCAGTGTGGAGGAAGCCAGGCAGCAGGTTGAAGTCTACCTTGAGAAGCGCAAGCGGACCCAGCCGCTGGGTGAGCGGTCGGCAGGATGCGTCTTCAGGAATCCGCAAGGGGACTACGCGGGCAGGCTGATAGATGGCGCAGGTATGAAGGGCTTTGGCGTAGGTGCCGCGCAGGTGTCGGCCATTCACGCCAACTTCATCGTAAACACGGGCGACGCCACAGCCAGACAAATCCTCGATCTCATAGCGAAGATAAGGAGTCGGGTCAAGGAAGTTCACGGAGTCGAGCTGGAGCTTGAGATAAGCGTCGTGGGAAAGGACTGAGGCCGGCATGTTCAGGGCAAGTTTCCAATCAATCGTGATTGTGGGAGTCATGTCACTGGGAATCACACTCACGGGGACACATGTCTTGAATCCCAAGTGGTTCCGTGGCTTTGAGAGTCTCGGTCGCGATATAAGAGGTGCTGTCTCGTGCATCCGTTCAAGCATTGATGGGATCGTTGCTTCCGCGCCGATAGCGCCGTGTGCAGGACCTACCTACGTTCTTATTGCTGCCCAGGGCGAGGTCCTCGGTCTTGACAAGGATGGCTATGTCGCTTCTTGCGATACGGCCTCCGCGAGATGTGACCTGCCGGTTCTCACAGGCTTCCTCCCTGCTACCAAGGCTCTTGGCGATAACATTTCCTCGGCTGAAGTCGTGGTTGGACTTGCGATCGTCAGGGCCTTTGATGAGAAGCCCGAGATGATGAAGATGCTTTCCGAGGTCAATCTCGAGAACCTCAACGACCCGAGAGTGATTCTCCGCGGAGGGGTCACGGTGGACTTTGGGGGCGGAGATTATAAACGCAAAGTGGAAAAACTCAACCAAGTGCTGTTGCATCTCAAACGGCTCAATGCATCACCAAAGACGGTCGATCTGCGGTTCGCCCGCCAGGTTGTTGTCAAATGTAACGAGCCACATCGCGACATCGAGAAGGAGGTTTGATTTTGGCTCAGCCTGTGAGGGTGATGGGATTGGACCTGGGCACAACCAAGGTCGCTGTGATCATAGCCGAAGTCGATGGCGGCGGCAAACCCAACGTGATCGGGGTCGGCAAGAAGAAGTGTGAAGGTGTGAGAAAAGGAGTCATCGTTGACATAGATAAGACAGTTGCCGCCATTGAGCAGGCGGTGGCCGAAGCTGAGATCATGGCAGGTTGTTCGGTAAGGTCTGCCTACGTGAGCATATCAGGGGATCACATAAAGGGCATGAACTCCACCGGTGTGGTGGCGGTCTCAAAACCCGAGAAAGAGATCACCCTGAGCGACGTGGAGCGGGTCGTGAACGCGGCACGGGCGGTGGTTGTGCCGAGTGACAGGCTCATTCTACACGTGATTCCCCAGGAGTTTGTGGTCGATGACCAGGATGGCATCGATTTTCCCGTGGGCATGGCGGGCATAAGGCTCGAGGTGAGGGCTCACATAATCACAGGTGCTGCAACCTGCGCTCAGAATGTGATCAAGTCGGTGAAGAAGGCTGGCATTGACGTTGCCGGCCTGGTTCTTCAGCCGCTTGCCACGGGGACCGCGATCCTCACACCTGAGGAGATGGATCTCGGCGTTGCCGTCGTGGATATCGGGGGCGGGACGACCGACATATCGATCTTCAAGGATGGCGCCATACGCTATACGGCGATTCTCGGCCTGGGAGGCAACAATATCACCAATGACATGGTAGTGGGCCTCCGCACTCCCTTCGGACAGGCGGAGAACATCAAGATCGATCATGGATCGACGCGAGCTGCCGTGGCTGACGACGGCCTTGTGGACGTCGAGGGCGTGCAAGGCAGGCGAGCGAGACAAATATCGAAGCGCGTGATCGCCCAGATCATAGATGCAAGGCTTGATGATATCTTCAGCCTTGTCAAAGGGCAACTGCGCAAGAGCGAATACTATGAAGTTCTGGGTGCCGGTGTGGTCCTGACCGGAGGGGCATCGTTGCTCCGCGGGATTGAGGACCTGGCAGAAGAGGTACTCTCCATACCGGTGAGGGTGGGCACGCCTGAAGATGTTGGTGGCTTGAGAGAATACGTAAGAGATCCCAAGATGTCAACAGGAGTGGGACTACTCCACTATGCGGGTAACCTGATCATGAAAGGGGGTGTCTCTGTAGGCGAAGAGGACCGTGGCTTAGGAAGTGTTGTCGGCAAGGTCAGGAGATGGTTCAGAGGCTTCTTCTAAAAGGATGCTTCAAAAAGAGGAGCGAGGTTAAATGATCCGGTTTGAAATCGAGAACGCAGGCAATGCAAAGATGAAAGTGATCGGAGTCGGCGGAGCTGGAGGCAACGCAGTCAACCGCATGATCTTCTCCGGTCTCCAGGGCGTCGAATTCATCGCCCTGAATACAGACTGCCAGGCCCTTAACAAGTGCTCTGCCGCAACAAAGGTCCAGATCGGCAGCCGCATCACCAAGGGCCTTGGCTCGGGCGGAGACCCTGAGATTGGGCGGAGGTCTGCCGAGGAGGACCGCGAAGTAATCGAAGAGGTGGTGGCGGGCGCGGATATGGTATTTGTCACGGCCGGGATGGGTGGCGGCACGGGTACGGGTGCAGGCCCCGTGGTTGCCGAAGTCGCCAAGAAGGCTGGAGCCCTGACGGTCGCCGTCGTCACCAAGCCCTTCATATTCGAAGGCAAGAAGCGCATGCGGCAGGCGGAGGACGGCATCACCGAGATCAGGAAGCAGGCTGACACCGTGATCGCGATCCCCAACCAGAAGCTGCTCCAGGTGGTCGCAAAGGACACACCGCTTCTTGATGCCTTTGCTGTCGCGGACGAGATACTGCTCAAGGCAACCAGGGGGATTTCCGATCTGATTACAAGGCCCGGAGAGATCAATCTGGACTTTGCCGACGTAAGAGCTATAATGTCCGAGAAGGGCGACGCCATAATGGGTACGGGCAGCGCCACGGGCGATAACAGGGCCAAAGAGGCAGCCACCCGCGCCCTCAGGAGTCCTCTCCTTGATGACGTGAGCATTGCTGGCGCAAGGGGCCTTCTCATCAACGTCACAGGAAACCCGATGATGACCCTCGCCGAAGTGTGCGAAGCCGCGAATGCCATATATGAAGCTTCCGGCTCAGAAGCCAATGTCATCTTTGGTATGGCCGTTGATGAATCCTTGACTGACGAGCTCCGGGTTACGGTGATTGCCACGGGCCTTGGGCAGGTGGCGGAAAGGGCTGAGAGGGCCGAGGCTCATGCGAGTGAAAAGGCCGAGGCGACAAGGATAAGCACCAACCCTTTTCAGCGGGCTTTCAGAAGAAGAGAGATACCAGAAGTAGATGGAGAAGCCAGGATATCACTGGATCCCTGTCTTGAGGTAGATTATGATACGCCTGCTTTCCTGAGGAGGCATAGCGAGTAAAGAGGCTAAAGCAACTACGAGCTGTCGCGGTCGCTTCCACGACCGCTGGAAGCTGAACTGAGGTTTAGCCATGTCACTCCTTGACAAGGTCTTCCGGACCAAGAAGGACGATCATTACCTTAAGGGCATGGAGCTCTATACCAATTGCAAGTATGAAGAAGCCATTGCCGAATTCGAAAAGGTAATATCGGCGACCCAGGACCATCAGAGTCCTTACTACAACCTTGGGGTTTTCTATGCCGCGAGAGCCCGGGCGAATATCGGGCTCTTGCATTCTCAGTGCGGCAGATACGAGGAGGCCCTTCAGGAGTTCAAGAAGGCTCTCGAGGTAAATCCCGAGTTTCCCGATCTGCACTACTACCTCGGAATAGTTTATGAGAATCTCGGACGCTTCGAGGAGGCCGTCGGTGCGCTCAAGGCAGCGATCGAGATGAATCCCGAGTACGTCGAGGCGCGATGTCACCTTGCGATATGCCTCCACGAAGTGGGAGACCGGGCTGCCGCAAAGTCTGAACTCAGGCGGGCGATCGATTACGGGCTCGAGGTTGGAAATCTCCCTTCGCACCCCGTATCGGGAAGGTATCACGCCCAGGCGATCGAGTCGTTGCTTGGGAACCTCAAGGGCGTGATGGAGGAACGGCGCGTATGCCATGAGCACGTGGACCGGGGGGTCGAGGCCTATAACAGGGGTGACCTCGAAAACGCCATAAGCGAGTTCGAGAACGCCAAGACGAGCAAGCCGGCCTGGGCCGATGTGAGGCTAAAGCTGGCCATTGTCTATCTCGAGAAGGGGCAGGTTGATGAGGCCGCCGCCGAGCTCAAGGCGGCGCTTGAGATAAACCCCACCTACGTGGATGCCATCTTCTACCTTGGGAATGCTTTCATGGCCAGGGGGCAGTACGCGGAGGCCCGCGAGCAGTTTGAGAAGGCACGTGGGCTTGCATCCTGCTATCCTGACATCCACTGCTGTCTAGGACTTGCTCTCTTCAAGATGGGGCTCATTGAGGAGGCCCTGGTCGAGTTCAAGGAGGCCTTGCGCATCCTGCCGGCCTACGCCCGCGCCAGATACTACGCCGCGGCATGCCTGTACTTCTTGGGCCGTGAAGCCCAGGCAAAGCAGGAGATCATGGGGGCGCTCTCCATTGATTATGGCGTCGATAAAGAGATGGGGCTCACGGGCCACCTGATGCTGGGAGTGGGCGACTATGACAGCGCTGTCCGCCTGCTTGAAAGGTCGACTTCAGAGGATCCAGGGAATCCTTCCGTTTACTCAACGCTTGGCGTTGCTTATCTCAGGAAGGGGGACCTGGATAAAGCCGAAGTCCTTTTCTTGAAGTCGGTCGAGATCGAGCCCAGGCATACCGAGGCCCTGCTTCACCTCGGCGAGATAGCGAAGAAGCGGGATGACCTTGGGGGAGCAGCTGCCTATTTCGAACAGGCCAAGGATGCTTCTCCGGGTTTTGCTGACGTGAGGTACAGGCTGGGAGAGACTTATCTTGCCCAGAACGAGCCCGAGAAGGCGATTTCGGAATTCGAAGGTGCCTTGCAGATCAACGCCAATTTCGCGGAGGCGAGGATCGCGTTGAGTTTCGCCCTGAGGCGATTGGGCAGGGAAGCGGAGGCACTGAAGCAGATTGATGAGGTCCTGGCCATAGATCCTCACAACGTCGTTGCGCTTGCCGAGAAGAAGGCGTTTGTTCTCGACAAACCATCCACCGGTAAGCAGAGTGTCCAATAGCACTCCTTTGTTGGACCTTTCGGCAGTAATCATTTACCCCAACACAAAAGAAGTTGCCTTCGCGAGCCTTGGTTTCCTCAAAGTCTACGAAATCCTGAGAGTACGACTGCGTGTGGCGGACGTATCATATCTGCCCGAGGGCCCCGAGGGCGGGGGCGGCGTGTGGGGTGGGGTCTTGTCGCCTAAGAAGGGACTCCTTCCGGGCCGGCGTGACGCGATCTTGTCCCCGAAACAGGGACTCCTCCTCGGCCAGATGTCGCGTGTGGAAGTAAGACGCTTCGACATCGTGGGCTTCTCGGTGTCGTACGAGAATGACTTTGCTCATATACCCGAGCTTCTGATCACTGCCGGCATGCCACCGCTTGCCGAAGCCAGGTGCGAACCGTTTCCACTTGTGATATGCGGTGGCTTCACCATGGCGATGAATCCTCTGCCGATTGCGGATTTTGTGGATGCCATAGTTGTGGGTGAAGTGGAGCCAGTCGTTGATTCGCTTCTGGCAGCGATCGACGATGCCAAAGCCAGGGGTCTCTCAAAGCCTCATCTCCTGGAGTCGCTTTCCCAGATTGAAGGTGTGTACATTCCGTCGTTGGGCGATCACGAAGTGAAAAGAGTGTGGAGCCGGGTTGAGAGTATCGCCTCCGAGCCTGCGAGTCAGGTTGCATCTCACTTTGGCAGCATGTTCCTTGTGGAAGTCGGCAGGGGATGCGGAAGAGGTTGTCTCTTCTGTGCCGCCGGCAATCTCTACAGGCCTGTCCGGATGCGGAGTGAAGCAGCGATCTTGGAGCGTGCTCTTGAATTCAAAAAGATCGGCCTCGTGGGTACGGCTGTCGGCGATCACCCCGCGCTCATACCGGTCTTGAAGAGGCTCGCCGAAGAAGGCCGCCGGGTCGGGCTCGCATCCCTAAGGGCAGACGAGATAACGCCTGAGATTGCGGATCTAATCGTCAAATGCGGCATCAGGACGATCACCATTGCCCCTGAAGCCGGGTCTGAGACCTTGAGAGCCAAGATAGGAAAGCGCATCTCACGAGACCAAGTCACTGGCGCTGTAAAGATTCTTGGCCAGGCCGGTATCCGCACGATCAAACTCTACTTCATGATCGGCCTGCCCGGAGAGACCGACGAAGACGTAAGGGCCACCGTGGCTCTGGTTCGTGAGCTTGCAGAACTGCGGGGAAAGGCGAGACTGAGCATTGCCGTCGGCCCCTTTGTTCCCAAGCCGCACACAGCCTTCCAATGGTGTGGCTTTGCCGAGAGAGAAACCCTGTCGAGGCGCGCGAAGATTCTCAAGACGATCTCCGCCATCAAAGGTTGCTCCCTCAAGTTAGGTTCGTTTGAAGAAGCCTGGCTCGAAGCCGTGCTCTCAAGAGGGGACAGGAGGCTTTCGCGTGCACTTCTCGAGGCAGCCGAAAAGAAGATTCCCGTGAGGGCGATGCTCAAACACCGAACACCTGTTGACATCCACGCAGACCTCGACGTAGAAAAGCCCCTTCCCTGGGACTTCATCGATAGCGGCGTCACAAGAAACGGGCTTAGAGATAAGCTGCGCAAATCAAAGGGTGCCTAGGGGGCCTTCTCGACTGCGCCGGACTTGAGGCACCTCGTACACACGTACATCTTCTTGACCTTGCCAGCCACCTTCACTCTGACATGCTGGAGGTTGGGATTCCATCTTCTCGCCGTGACGTTATGCGCGTGGCTTATCTTGCTGCCGAAGGCAGGCCCCTTGCCACATACTTCACATCTCTGAGACATGCTCACACTCCTTTTTGGATTACCCCTCACTGGCTTACATGTGACCAAATTACTACGTTGTTGTCTTGAGGGCAAGCGCTAAGACAGGGTCGTGCCCGCAATGCCGTAATCTTGGGTGAAGTCACATCTGGCATTGGGTAACGCTTGGCCCTTATGACTGAGAGTCCGACGTGCACCAGAGAACATACATCTGGGCCCTACTCGGCCAAAGGCATCCTAGAACAGGGCGTAGATCAGAGGTGCCAGGGCTGAGCCCTCGGTGAATACTATGAATGCACTGAGTGCTATCAGAAAGATGATGACTGGCAGCAGCCACCATCTCTTTCGGTTCTTCAGGAATGACCCGAGCTCACTGACGATACCCAGTTTCGTTCTGATGTCCATGAGTCAGTTTACCTCTCCCAAAAGCCTGTTGTTCTCAATGTAATCGAGGACCGCCATGGCTATAAGCCGGTTGCCCTCGGCACTCGGATGTATCGTGTCCTTGAAATAGTAGCCACTCTTTCTGTTACCACTTATCATATCGCTCACCAGTATCGGCGTGATGTCAATATAGCCTATACCGTTTCGCACACAGAAATCCTGCAAGGTCCGTTGCGGATGTGCCATCGAATCAGGCAGGTTGACCTGAAATTCAAAGGGAATGAATAGGAGCACCATCTGGATACCATTTTCAGAGCAGATCTGCCTGATGCCGGAGAGCTCCTCAAGAGTCTCCGCCCACGCTTGCCTGACGACCTCACCATCGTGGTGGAAGATCAGATCTTCTTCACGTAGCCTTTCCAGTCTCTTAGCCCCTGCCTGTATGTCTTTTCCGAACCTTATTCTGAGGGACATATACGTTATGAATTGGTAAATCGGCGTTCTATTGATGATTCGGTAAAACAGGAAATCCGAAATACCATGCTGGTTCCTCGAAGCCGCGAGCTGGCCACCAATACCATGCCCGCCGAATCTCCTAAGACTGAACTTCTCCGTAACATCATTAAGGACGAACCCAACTGTCACTATGTCCGGAGAATATTCCAGACCCTCCATCTTCAAGAACGCACCTTCTTGCCAGGGGGAATAGCCGTCACAGGCTGCATTGATAACTTCCACGGAGACTTGCTTGAGTTTGTCCGCAAATGCCGCCTCCAGTATGTACGCTGTTGTCTCTTCGTACGGTAGGCCGTTTCCAATCGTCGCGGAATCCCCAAGCTGGAGAATTCTCTTCGTGTTGGGTGGTTTCCTATACTCTGAGTGAGGGGACCTTAAGCCCTTAGAGCTTATAATGTATCGCCCGCCCTCATAGTAGTCATCAGCATTGGGTCGCAATCTCCATCCGAGAGCATCGTCCCTGATAAAGACGGTGGTAAGGCGAGGATTAGCGAACACGGTCACTAGCGCATTATTGGCCGCGAACATGAATACCACAAGAGCGCCGATCATAAGGACCACGTTCGTGAGGATACGCCGTCTCGCCAGATTGGCGAAGACTCCGTACCTATGGCAGAGAGCTGCTACCGCAATCAGCAAGACACCGGCCACTAGAAACCTGAACTGTGACCAGTGTGTCCGTCCAATTGCTACCCGGCCGAGATTGTGATCGGGGCTCAGGAAACGAAGGAGGTAGGAGTTGACGACGACTGCCATGATGAGCATTATGATCCCAGCCAGGATGACAAGCGCGAACAATACCCGTTCCGAAACAGCCTTGCTTTGTTCCTTCGGGATTGAGTCAGTATTGCCGTTCATATCGATCCTCCCTCAGATCCGTATGGTCCCGGGGAATCCAATAGGTCTCTGCGCTTCTATCGAATCCCAGTTCAAGGAAGTTCTTTCCAGACAGCCTTGCCAGCAAACTGACCGGTGTGAGGACAACATAGAACAGGACAATCAGGATCACTCGTGTCATAACCCAACCCATAAGGCCCCCTAATCTAATCCAGCCTCTATGGATTGGTCCCAGGAGACGCGGCAGAATCAAAGCCGACAGTATGAGTGTTGCGGCGATGACAAGGAAGTACGGGTAATAAGGCTTGCCGCGCCACAGAAGCAGTCCACCCAGGACACCAAGAGCGCCACCGACCGTCAGCCCAAACCTCCGGGACTCTGCCTTCTGGTTGGTCAGGTTTTCTTCCGGCTTGCTGGTCATCGGATCCCTCCGGTTGGGTCATGCTCGAACATCAAGCCTTCCTCCGGCCTGTCATCACGAAAAATCCACCCTCCAGGCTCCCCGTGAAAATAAGACTGCCCTGAACAAAGAAGTGATCCAGCCAGCCTCCTCTTTGCTCCGTTCGGAACAGATGCTCGTTCTCCGAGAATCCCCGGAAAGCCTTCGATCTCGGTATGCTATTGACAAAATCGAATCCGGTTCGATCAAACCACCTGAGAACCTCTCCAATCGTATGCCCCGATTCATGCGGGTTCTTGTACTGATCCCTGAACCACGTGAGTTTCTTGGTGTCCCCGATACTCCTATCCCTGAGGCGGGGGTCCAGGAACTTGGGACTGTCATTGAGGAGGTTAAACACGACGCGGCGGCAGTTTGTAATAAGCCTGCCATATCTGTTGTAGAGGCCAATAATGATGTATCCGCCCTTTTTTACAAGCTTCGAGATAGACTGGAATCCAGCAAAGGGGTCGCTTGTGTGGTGGAGGACGCCGTTACAGATAACGAGAGAGAAGCTCTCCTCTCTGAATGCCGGTCTGAAAAGATTCATCTGATAGAAGCCGACCCTTTCAAGGCTATTCCTTCTCTGAAACTCACGCCCCAACTTGAGTGAATTAAGACACATGTCGGTGCCAAAGACTGTCCTGCCGGCGACACCAAGGAAATTACTCAGCTGTCCCGTTCCACATCCTGCTTCCAGGACTCTTGCGTTGAAGGGGACCTGCTCGTTTAGGAGACGCGCAAACACTCCCTGCCGAGCTTTCTCAATGAGAGCGGACGCAGTCTCAAGCTCCTCATAGTTGGGGAACGGAGTCTCTTCATAGAATGCTTTTACTTTGGCCGTCACGTCTTCTCTTGAGCCGTCCCACTGATTCGGCCAGAAAAGAAGTGGTATTCCGTCTTCTATGGGGAAGGAAGTATGGCACGCCCCACAAATCACTTCTTCAGAGTCAGTGCTGAGATTCCCTCCGCACTTCGGACATGCGAAGATATCAAGGTTGTCGATCATGTGTTTCAACATCGCATCATGCCCCGCCCGGCAGCAAGCTCCTAGTCCAACTCGTACTGCCGACTCCAGTCAATATCGGTCTCCAAGGGTTGCTGCTGGCGCTTGTCTATCAGGTAGTTGCCTATCAGCAGATAATCCATATTGGTTCGCATGAAGCACAAATACGCGTCCTTCGGCGTGCAGACTATCGGTTCTCCCCGAACATTGAAGGAGGTGTTGATAATCACGGGGCAGCCATATTTCTCATCGAATCGGGATATCATCTCATGATAGAGAGGATTATACTCACGATTGACTGTCTGAATTCGAGCCGAATGGTCCACGTGAGTGATCGCTGGAACGGTTGAGCGAACAACCTTCAGTTTGTCGAGCCCGCTCATCTCTCGCTCCTGCTCCGTTATCTCCCTGCGAACCTCTCTCTTCACCGGTGCTACCAAGAGCATGTAAGGGCTTTCGCGGTCGATCTCAAAGTAGTCCGAAGCCCTTTCCCTTGTAACTGAGGGTGCAAACGGGCGAAAGCTCTCCCGGAACTTTATCTTCAGATTCATCGTCTCCTGCATCTTCGCAGATCTAGCGTCACCGACAATGGATCTGCTCCCCAAGGCTCTCGGGCCAAACTCCATGCGCCCTTCGAACCATCCGATCACATTCTGCTCGCCGATGAGATCGGCGATCTTCTGCGGGATCTCCTCATCGGAAATGAACGCATGGGGGATGCGATTTCTCTCCAGAAAAGTCTTGATGTAGTCATTATCGAATCTTGGGCCGAGAAAGGAACCCTGCTGCAAATCGTCGCTTCCGTGGGCCGTTCTGCTATTGCCCAGGTACTGGTACCAAGTAAGCAGCGCACAACCCAGGGCACCACCGGCATCCCCGCTGGCCGGCTGTATCCAGATGTCCTCAAAGGGGCCTTCACGCAAGATCCGTCCGTTGCCAACGCAATTCAAGGCTACGCCGCCAGCCAAGCAAAGCCGCTTCTGCCCCGTCACCTTATGTACATGCCGAGCCATGCGGAGCATGATCTCCTCGGTAACGTCCTGCGCAGAACGAGCTATGTCCATGTGCCTCTGCGTCAAGGGTGATTCCGGTCTCCGCGGAGGGCCTCCAAAGAGCGCATCAAATCTGTCATTGGTCATCGTCAGACCCGCGCAGTAATTGAAGTACTTCATGTTGACCCTGAGAGAGCCATCTTCCTTCAGATCAATCAGCTCAGACAGGATCAGATCCTTATACCTGGGCTCGCCATAGGGGGCCAACCCCATCATCTTGTACTCACCCGAATTCACTTTGAACCCAGTGTAGTAGGTGAAGGCCGAATAGAGGAGGCCCAGAGAATGCGGGAAGTGAATCTCCGCCAGAATGCGTATCTTATTGTCTTTTCCGAACCCATAGCTTGCAGTTGCCCACTCGCCGACGCCATCCACCGTCAGGAACGCAGCCTCCTGAAATGGTGAAGGGAAGAATGCGGAGGCAGCATGGGATTCATGATGCTCAGGAAAAATGATCTTCCCGGTATATTTCAGTTCAGACCTGATCAGGCCCTTGGTCCAGAGCTTCTGCTTCATCCACATGGGCATTGCCTTCAAAAATGAACTTATCCCCCGGGGGGCATATGCCATGTGGGTGTTCAATATCCGTTCGAACTTGATGAAGGTCTTGTCGTAGAACGCAACGTAGTCGAGGTCTTTCCCCTCCAACCCGGAATACTCGAGACAGAAGCGAATGGCATTCTTGGGAAAAGAGGAATCGTGCTTCTTGCGGGTGAATCTCTCTTCCTGAGCCGCACATACTATCCGACCATCCTGTACCAGGCAGGCTGCACTGTCATGATAAAATGCAGAAATCCCTAGGATGTTCATCCAGCCTCTTCCCCCGATTTTGCTTGGCCGGGAACAGAAATGTGAATCCCCGTATCAACATATATCATCGGGCTGATTACCTAAGCCCCTTAGTAAGAAAGATACTATGAGCCTCGGGCGCAGTCAACCCGCAAGGCGGCAAGCGGTGTAGCGTGGCGTCCGCAGAAACGGTTTGTGACGGGCAGTTCACGCGGAGTCTACGAGGTACCGGCTGCTCGAAAGGGGAGCGGGTATCCGCTCCCCATGCAGGTGCCTATCCGTCGAGCTATGGACAGCCTCGCTCGTGGCGGAGGGGGAGAGCCGGAGTATGTGGGACAGAGTGCCCCACAGACTGCTGCCCGGCCTCTACTTGAAAGTCGCTTTGATACTTCCGAATGTGGACGGTTCCATCCCCAGAACAGAAGTGGGTACGACCTCGATGATCCTCAGGATGGTCCACAGATCCTCGTTGAAGCGATCCGGACACACGGTAACCATAAACCGCGAGTTACGGACCCAGTACGTGCGGACTTCCTCCCCGTCTACCTGTGCCGTCACTTTGATATCGGGCCGATACGTGGCGCACGAGCAAGCCAGGACCTCCCATTGGCCCACACCCGGACCAACCACAAAAATACTGTCAATGCAGACGGCCCAGTTGACGATGGGTGGTAGCCAATCCATCACGATACTCTTGATTGTAGGGCTGCTAAGCATATGGGCTGTTGCAGGAACGTCTTCAGTCTTGCCCCAATAGGGTTTGTCAGGCGTCACCCCCGCAGTGTCCCAGTCATTGGGAGCAAACGTGAAGGTGTAGCTGTCATCCAGACATTCGACGTATAGGTCGATATTTCGCTCGATGAAGCTCCTGGCAAACACCTGGAGCAAGCCGCCCGTCACTTGCGGAGAGATGGTGAAGTCGGCGTCACTGATGTCGTAGATCGATGGGGTGCTGACCGAGGAAATCCGTATCTTGCACCAGCCGGATGGAGCATCCGGAACTGTCCACTGGTATGACCCGCTATTCTGAGTACTCGATTCTATGGTAGACCACGTGGAACCGCCATCCGTGCTGTATTCTATCTTGACGTCTCCGACGGACCCGGTCCACGACCACCTGATGGTGTCAATGCTACCTACCGTCCAGTCCTCGCCCCCGTTGGGAACTGTCACCGTAACCGAAGGCGGACTTGTCACAGTGATGGTCCGAGTCGTATCATCCGTCGCTCCTCCGGTATCCTTGACTTCTAACTTGATCGTCTTAGTCCCTGCCGCACCGTACTGGTGGCTCGCCGTCTTTGTTGCGGACCAGCCGGTATCCCAAGTTCCATCATTCTCCCAGTCCCAACGTACCTGAATGGCAGAAACGGGGTCCTCGGCGTCAGAGCAGGATGAAGCGTCACACTGGAACACCGTGTCCGCTGTCCCTGACGTCGGATTCACCGTGAAACTGGCTGTAGGGGCCGCATTAGGGCATTCGGGATTATTCTTGGTACAGCTGAGAGCCAACACAATGGCAGCGAACGTGAGAAGAGCAGCCAAATCCGCACGTTTCCTTAGCATCGCGGTCCTCCAATCCCGAAACGCAGTGCATTGTCGCAGACCTTCCGCGCCAGGCTTACTTGTACATTGCCTTGATAGCGCCCCAGGTAGTTGGCTCTGTTGCAGCATCACATTCACATCCTGATCCAAAGGCACCGATGATGCCGCAGTCATACCCGTCGGGATGATGGCTTGGAAGGCACGGCGAACAGTCCTCGACCATGAAATAGCCGCTCCGTGTATCGCAAAACTTTGGATCCGCTGAAACGTTGCCGTTGACACCACCTTGGCCTGCAATGCACCCCACCCAATCACCGTCAGCGTTGCCATAGATATCACAGCACTTCAGAGTTGGCGTGTCCGACATGTAGCAGCAGATGGCTGCTCCATCGCCACCGAAAGCAATCAAGGTGCTCTCCAAGTTGACGTTCGAAGGTCCCTCGATAGATAGTGCGCTACCATCGCGGTAGGAGTCGTCGGCTCGATTGCTCCAGAAGGTGCAATTGGCAATGGTAAGGTTGGACCGGTGTCCCTGAAACATATACCCCACGGCTATCGCACCGCCGCGGGGCACGTGGTTACTCCTGTCAACTCTGTTGTTTATGAAGGTGCATCCGATCAAGGCCAACAAGTCAGAGTCAGAGCCCGGCTCGAAATACAGACCACCCCCGGGCCCATAACACACGTTATCCTGAAAAGTGCAGTTGACTAATTCCGCCGAGCCTCCGCACCACATGCCACCTCCCCCGGTGGCATTGAAGGGGTTTCCGCCGGCGTTCCCTGAGAACAAGCAGTTGGTCAGCTTCGGGGCGCCCCCATCGATTCCGACACCTCCGCCTAAGCCTGCCCAGTTTTCGAGGAAAGAGGTATTCACTATGTTCGCCGAGCTGTTATGACAGTAAATCCCTCCACCTGCATCGCCTCCGTTCCTGAGGAAAGTGCAGTTGATGACCAGGGGGCTGGAATTGGTGTCGCAGCGCAGGCCTCCACCGGGCGGTCCGATCTCCGCGCCATAGCAGTGGTTATCACGGAAGACGCAATTGGCGATGACCGGGCAGGAACTCGTATCACAAATCACGCCCCCGCATGCGCCCGCTATCGTTACCCCTTCGAGCCGTGGCACTCCATGTTCAGAGACACGAAAATAGAGAGCAGTCAGATCGTCGCCGGGTCCAGCATGACCACAATCGATCACGCAGAGACCGGGATCCCCGCTCTCCGAGATTATGGTCAAGGCCTTGTCAAGACAATCCACCCCGCGGTTTTCTGCGCCGGTGAAGGTGCCGTTCGCAAGTAGGATGGTGTCGCCCTGGGCGGCGGCTGAGTCGACGGCAACCTTGATTGCGGGGACATCTCCGCTCCCGTCAGGTTTGACGTACCAGCTGCGGGCGGAGGCAGCAGAGCAGTGAGCCATGACCACCGCGAACAAAAGGAAGATCGCGTGTCTCATGTTCTCGCACCTCCTCGTTGCTAATAGTATCACAGCCGGAGTCGCAACACAATCGCAGACAAAGCTCATCATTCTCGCACCCCCTAAGCGGATTATAGCGCACCTAACCTGGTAGGCCAACGGCCTAGTGACTGGTGCGGGAATAGATAAATGTGATTTCGCCGGGGTCTTCTCGCCAAGTCTCAATAAGCCAGTGGCCGGGCTTCTCCGGATCTGGCTTTACGATGAGGTGGGCTACTCCTTCAAACCTGACTCCGAATGGCTCGGGGTCTAACCGCCCGTGGAGAAGGCTCCATACTGCGCGAGATGTCAACTCCCAACATCTGCTATCGGCCTCCCCGCCGGGCTCTCTGCCGAGGAGTTCGAACGTAGCGTAAACGTAGTCGGCGCCTCGGAACCCATCCTTGCCCACAAACTCTGGATTGAACATGTTCTTGTGGATTGCGATCTCCTGGTCCCTGTCCCAGTGCTCTTCGGCAGGCGACTGCTGGCCTCCGCCATGCCTGTCCAGAGCGGGATAGAAGAGGAAGTCCGGAGCCAGAAGGTCGGCGACCATAGTGACATCTCGACTTCTGTAGGCCTCCCCAAGCGCTTTCAATATGGACTCCGGCTCTGGTGGGGAAGGGCTGGCTTCCTGTGCCGGACGAGGTCTGATTCCCTGTGGCGAGAGAAGCCGAGCCTCGGCCTGACTGCTTCTGAAATAGTCCTCACCCTTTTCCTGTACCTCTCGATAGAAGGCCAAGATGGACTCATCAGCCTCGACTGCAAGGGTCAATGCACAGACAGAATCCTGCTTGCCCAGGAGTATGATCTGTTCTCCCCGCCCACTGATTGAGTCTTTCTCATCGTATGTAAGGATTCCCTCTCCCACATACATCGGGCGTCCTGCTTCATCGAGCTTGTCGAATTTCGATCTATCGATGCCTCCTCCATATTGGGTGGTATGGATGACGATCAGGGAGTTTATGTAGTCTCCCTTGAGCACGCTATCTACCGCTACCTGATACACATCAATCATCGCTTTGTGGTGGTAGGTCCAGCCATCCGTGCCAAGCGAATCCCACGACCGGAGGGTTTCTGTTCGCGAAGAAATGGCGCTGCCCACGATGACCAGATCTGCGTCCAGGTACATGCGAGCCATCTCATCGGACGGCCACATCAGAGTACGTGAGCCGAAGACCTGAGAGGAAGCAAGCATGAAGGAAGTGACTGCAAGCAGACTGATTCTACTGCGGTCAACTGACTTACACCAAGCGCTGGTGAACTTCAGGATCAGAAGAAGTCTTCTCATCGACTCGCGACCTTGCTGTATTCTCGTGGGTCTCTGCGTTTGAACTATACGAGTATTCTCCCCCTTCGACAAGTTCGAATCGCAAGGAACCCAGCCTTTGAACTTCCTGAGGTCTCGGATATAGGCACGGCGCGTGTGCTCGCTAGCTTCGCTCAGACCGGCATGGGCGTATCCACCTTGCCATCAGCATGGAGCTGGGTGTTGAAGCATTGGATCGCAGTGGAAAGTCTCAACCTGATGAACACTCTGATTGCACCGTGAGTCAAGTCGATTATCTAACTGCCCGGTCGGCCCTCATTCAGATTGTGGAACCACCCGTGCTGTGGTACAATGTCCATGATAGGAGCTGCAGTAGCTAGGGAGGCGTACGCCATGTCCGCGAGCACGGGGACCGCGCAGATTCATCCGCTCGTTGGTAAGTTCCCAGTCCTCTCCCTTAGGTTCCAGACCAAGAACCTCAGGAATCTTGCCAAGAATCCGATTGTGGTCTTGTTGAGCTCTGTCCTATATTTGGCTGTCACAGCACCCTGCTTGTGTGCCTCTTCTCCATCAGGAAGCGCTGCAAATGTGCCTGCTCCCAATCGTATAGGGCTCCGGAGTTACTCGGGGGCAACCATCCAGACCAGCGTGCGTAGCGCTGGTATGACACAGGCTGAAGTATGTGAAGCACGGAACCCTGTGGATCTGGTCAGGCGGAACCGAGGGGTTGCCCCAAGACCCGAGAGTTCTGATCGCTTGAAGGCTTCGGGAGCCGATAGTTTGGGATCTGCGTTTGGTGTTGGCGGTGAGGCGGTTTACGGCCCGGCATCTGGCGCGCAGCTTCCTACAGCCATCGCATCTGATGGCACCGATTACCTGGTTGTGTGGAACGATCTCCGCGACGGCTCCTGGGATATTTACGGGGCTCGTGTGGCTATGGACCGCAGTCTATTGGACTCTTCAGGCATTGCGATATCAATAGCGGCGAAGGACCAGGGCCACGCATCTGTAGCATTTGACGGGACCAGCTACTTTGTGGTCTGGGAGGACGCCCGTAATGGACGCTACGAAATATACGGGGCTCGCGTGGCCGCAGATGGCCGCGTGCTTGATCCTTCAGGAATTCGCATTGCGACGGCTGCGGTCGGCCTGCGCAATCCGGACATAGCATTCGATGGCACGAACTACCTTGTGGTCTGGCAGGACTCAATCTGTGGCTCGTATGATGTGTACGGGTTACGCATCGGCAGGGATGGCAACGTACTTGACTCTGTGAGGACCCCTATTTCGATTGCCACGTTTGACCAGATTAATCCGCGTGTCGCCTTTGATGGAGCCAATTACCTCGTGGTGTGGGAGGACCTGCGGCATGGCTCCCACGACGTGTATGGGGCCCGAGTTGGAACCGAAGGTGATGTTATTGATTCCTCCGGAATAGCGATAGCCACTGCTACGGGTGACCAGGCCGGACCAGCCATCGCATCTGGCGGGAGCAACTACTTTGTTGTTTGGCGAGACTCTCGTGCTGGATTTGATGAGATATACGGAGCTAGGGTAGCTACGGATGGCAGCGTGCTTGACTCAACAGGGATTCCGATATCTAGGGGTCCCTACGAGCCCGAGGATCCCAAGGTTTCGTTTGATGGTACGAACTACCTCGTAGTCTGGCATGACTGGCGTGCTGGTGTTGGTGTTTATGCTGTTCGGGTGAGCACTCAAGGAAGCGTGATTGACACTTCCGTGATCAATGTTTCGCCGGCCTCACATGGCGGCTGGTCAGTAGCAGTGTCATTCAATGGAACTGACTATCTTGTCGCTTGGAAGGGCGGGGGCCCCTACAACGTGTGCGGGGTACGCGTTGGTGTGGAGGGCACTGTGCTTGATTCTCTGCCGACCAACTTCGCCATGTCTGCATGCGACCAGATGGCGTCGGCAGTGGCTTTCGCCGGCACGAATTACCTGGTAGTGTGGCACGAGTTACGTGACAGGGGCTACGATATATACGGAGCACGCGTGGCTCCCGACGGCAGAGTGCCGGATTCGCGTGGCATCCCGATATGCACCCTTGCGGCAGATCAGGAACACCCGGCGGTGGCCTCCGACGGGGACAACTTCCTCGTTGTCTGGCAAGACTCACGTGTCGAGTCCTACGGACGCCCGCATACCATTTACGGGGCTCGCGTCGCCCAAGACGGCACAGTTCTAGACCCTTCCAGCATTATGATATCAACGGCCTCGGCGTATCAAGAATTTCCCAGCGTCGCCTTCGATGGTACCCACTATCTCGTAGTATGGCAGCGGAACGGCGACATCTACGGTGGACGCGTGACAACGGGCGGGGTCGTTCTTGACCCTGCCGGCATTCCAATATCAACGGCTCCGAATACTCAGGAGCACCCATCTCTGGCGTTCGACGGCATCAACTATCTTGTGGTGTGGCAGGACATCAGAGGGGGCTACCGCAACGATGTTTATGGCGCTCGTGTTGGTGTCGATGGGCATGCGGTTGATAGTACAGGGATTGCAATCTCCACTGCTGTTTGGCATCAGGCGTACCCTGATGTGGCATTTGATGGCTCGAACTACTTCGTCGTCTGGCACGATCAGCGCAGTGGTTCCTCTTTTGACATATACGGTGCGCGCGTAGGCACTGATGGTAGCGTTCTCGATCCAGACGGTATTCCTGTGTCAACTGCTCCAGACGATCAAGCGCAGCCAGCAGTCGCATATGACGGCTCCTGCTACCTCGTCGCCTGGAAGGGACATCGCAATGGATTCTTTGACGTTGAGGCCGTGCGAGTGTCTAAAGATGGTGCCGTTCTTGACCCATCAGGGTTTACCATATCGTCAGCCGATCAGAACCAGCTGGCACCGAGCCTTTCGCTAGGGCCGTCTCGGCAGATGCTGGTTGTATACCCATCGTTCACGCCACAGGTTTACGGGTGCTATCACATTTGGGGCAACCTCTTTGGCGACTGCGCGAGTGTGCCTGGTCTGCCCGACAATCCTGAAGAACCAATCCTCTGTCAGATCCTCCCCAATCCGTTCGTTACTTCGACTACCCTCCGTTTCTATCTTCCCCGGGAGAAACGAATCTCAGTTGAGGTCTACGATGCCGAGGGACGGGTTGTGAGAAAGGTGGCCGAGGGAGTCTCTGGTCCTGGCATGCATCGCATCATCTGGGATGGCAGGTCCGGCAATGAAACAGAGGTCGCCCCCGGCATCTACTTTTGCCGGATGGAAGCGGGGGAGTACAGGGTGACGAAGAAGGTCGTGCGGCTGAAGTAGGACTTGGTGCTCCGCGAGGCCCGCTGATCTGGCGGCGGTGGTGGGTTGGGCCCGCCTCAGAATAGCCCTCGTTTCAATAAACGGCCGTTTTTGGTGGGTGTTTCTGAAGGAAAAGCGCGAACAGGTGCCAGAGATCGCCTAGGAAAAACTCCTCCAGAAACCGTCACGTTATGACAGTGTTAGTTGTGTGACGAACACCTTCGGAGCAGCCCTTTGATGCTGCCCCGGTGACTACTTAAGCAGCACTATGGTTCTTGTCTTCCTATCGGTGGTAGTGGTGAGCTCCAAAAAGTAGATGCCCGGGGCTACGATGCTCCCCAAAGCATCTTTCCCATTCCATGCTGCTGTCGAGAAGCCCGCAGGTCGATGTCCGCTCGCAAGCCTATTCACAAGACGCCCTGTTACATCGTACACGTCGAGAGCTGCAAATGCTGGAGTGGGCAGCCTGTAGTAAATTCCCGTCTCCCCTCTGAAGGGGTTCGGACTCACCTGGAGAGCGAAGATGCTCGTCCCTCGAGTGCTCGGCGGAGGCGCGACGTCTGCTAGGGGCTCGGTCTGGCGGAAGATCCCGTAATCGAAGGTACCGATCAGGAGCGTTCGTCCCGTTTCGCCGTCCACGGCGATAGACCTGATCTCGCTCGAAGGCGGCAAGCCCTCGTCAAAAGCCGACCAGGTCGTCCCGCCGTTGATGCTGCGGAACACCCCTCCATATCCCCCGGCATAGATGATATGAGGATTAATGGGGTTGACTGCGATGCACCTGACTGCTCCTGTTAAGCCTGCTTCGGGACCAAAGCTCATCCACGTGTTGCCGCCATCCTGAGTTCGATAAATCGTATCCATATCACTGGCAACAAAATAGACTCTATCAGGGTTCTGAGGGTTAATCGCAATGTCTTCCACGTACTGGGAGAGGATTTCTTCCCAAGTCGTGCCGCTATTGAGGCTTCTTAATACGCGACCGTTGATTCCTCCTCCTGCAGTGTACATTCTGCCACAATTCTGCGGATCCAGGGCAACTGCGCCTGACCCGGGCATTTCCGTACGTGCCCACCTGTCACCCCCATTCCAAGTGCGCCAAAGAGTCTCACCCCCCATTGCCCCGAAGTCGAAGTAAGTGACATAGACAGTTTCAGGGTGGCAAGGATTGATCGCTATATCGCTCAAAAACTGGTCACCAGGATCAAGCGTGATCCCTGTGTCCTTTCTCACCCAGCTGTCTCCACCGTCAACACTCTTGTAGATTCGCCACTGGGTGGCAAGATAAACGGTGTTCTTGTTTACTGGATCGGTGGCTAGATTCCCTCCCCACGGGGCTAGGACGGAATTCCAGGTGAGCCCTCCGTCAGTGGATCTGTACACTCCCGGCTGCGATCCACCGACCCCTGCGTAAGCAGTGTCGGCATCACCGGCGCGGAAGACAACGCAAAGGCTTGTGCTACTATCCGGGCCGACATGCTCCCACTGGCATAAGGCACAGCGGCTGCCCAAAGGTAGCTGCAAAGTAATCATCAGCAGGACCAGCACTGTCTCGCGCAATCTCACAGCTCACCACCTCCATTGTGGATCAGGTCGCAGATGAGACTTATGCGACGTACAGGAATCTCCCACATTTGACATTATACCCCATTCAAACCGGGGTTTCAACGCTGCCCTTTGGGGTCCGTGGGTAGGGAGGTCGCGCGAGAAGAAAGAGGGTAGGCACTCCTACCTGTAGCGGAGGACATAACATCCTGATGATGTGGCCTCCGGCAGAGGCGCATCAGGCAGACTAATGATGCGCAGGTACACGGGCAGGTATAGGTCTTCAAGAATACTCAAGAATATGGTACGATTGATCGCCCTGTGAAAGATCCGGTGATCGGCGCGATGAGACCGTTAGGATGGAGCCGTTGCCGTGACCGCGGATTGACTCATGGGGTCGCCCGTAATAGGAGATAGATGTCCAGATCAGACCGGAGGCTCGTGTGAAACGATGTCCGTGGGCAGGAAGCGATCTATCAATTGAGTATCATGACAAGGAGTGGGGCGTGCCGGTGCATGATGACAGAGTGCTCTTCGAGTTTCTCATACTCGAGGGAGCGCAGGCAGGCCTCAACTGGATGACGATCTTGAGAAAGCGGCATGAGTATCGCAAAGCCTTCAGTGGCTTCGACCCTCGCAGGGTCGCGCGATATGATAAGCGAAAGGTGCAGGCGCTGCTTAAGAATCCGGGCATAATCCGGAACCGCCTCAAGATCGAAGCCGCCATCAAGAATGCAAAGGTCTTTCTTGCGGTCCAGAAGGAGTTCGGCAGTTTCGACGCCTATATTTGGAGGTTTGTGGGCGGCAAGCCCAAGAATGACCGCAGGCGCAGTCTCCGTGAGATTCCAGCCCAGACCCCCGAATCCGAGGTCATGAGCAAAGACCTCAAGCGGCGCGGGTTCGCTTTTGTCGGCCCGACTATTTGCTACGCCTTTATGCAGGCGGTTGGGATGGTGAACGACCACACGACCGACTGCTTCCGCCACCGCAAAGGGGGGAAGGGGTAAGTGGGGAAGGGGAATAGGGGAGGGAGGACTGCCCGGCGGGATCTCTAGCACAAGTTGACAACTGAATTCGAACTTGCTATCGTCAAGCAACGCAGCAAGTGATGCCCAAAAAGCAAGAGCCAAAGGCAACAGCCAAAAGCAAGAGCCAAAGGCGCGGAGGCCAAGATGCAAATAACCAAGGACACCATAATTGACGATGTGCTTAAGAACAACCCTGATGCTATGCGGGTCTTCATGAAGTACAATCTGGGCTGCATCGCCTGCATGGGAGCTACGTGCGAATCGATAGAGATGGGTGCCCGCATGCACGGCGTGGATCCCGAACCCATAGTAAAGGAGCTCAATGAGCTCTTCGGCGAGAAGACCGCGGATACGAAGTGATGCTCACCAGCCGCTCTCGTCGAGCATCCGTGACCTCCCTGGCGTAGGCAAGAAACGGGAAGAGCTCCTTCGAAGCCTTGGGATTGAAACTGTTGGAGATCTCCTCGTCTATCCACCCACACGCTACATTGACAGAAAATCCTTCTCAAGGATCGCTGACCTTCGTGAGGGTGAGATCCAGACCGTAGTGGCCAGGGCCCTCAAGTTCGAGATCAAACCCGTAAGGGGCAAACGCATATGCATTGCCCATGTTGAGGACGCCTCGGGCAAGATGCGGTGTGTATGGTTCAATCAACCCTTCCTCAGAAACGTCTTCAAGCCTGGTACCACCCTTGTCTTTAGCGGCGCAGTCCACTTGGACAAGCATGGTCCGACGATGGTTCATCCCGAGTACGAGGATGCAGCAAGTGAGCGCCTGCACACTGGCCGGATCGTCCCTGTGTACCGGGCGAGGCCGGGTTTGAGTCAGAAGCAGCTGCGGGTACTGGTTAAGGCCGCTCTTGATACCCATGCCCGCGATGTCGCTGACTATGTGCCTGAGGCAGTCAGGCGGGAGCTTCAACTTGTCGCCCTTCGGGAGGCCATTGGCAATCTCCATTTCCCCTCTGATCTTTCCGAGGCCGAGCGAGCCAGGCGGAGAATGGCTTTTGACGAGATGCTGCTTTTCCAGACGGTGTTTGCTCTGGCGAGGAAAGAGAAAGGGTACGCAGGGCGCGTGGAGGATGGCGCTCGCATCGGGCGCCGAGACGACCGAGCGACCCGAGGGGCACGGGCGGCCGAGAAATTCATGTCGCATCTTCCGTTCAGGCTGACTCCGGCGCAGACCCAGGCCCACGATGACATCGTCGCCGACCTCACGAGGCCTTACCCCATGAGGAGGCTCCTCCAGGGTGACGTCGGCTGCGGCAAGACGGTTGTGGCAAGCCTGGGGGCAGCCTTGGTGTGCCAAAGCGGCGGCCAGGTCGCGCTGCTTTGCCCTACCGAAATCCTGGCTGAGCAACACTTCGAGACCGTGAGGAAATACCTTGCTCCCTTCAGCTTCCCCGTCGGGCTGCTCACAGGTGGTATGCCATCCGATGAGAGGCAGCGTGCCACGGATGCTGTCGCAAGCGGCGAGACCCAGGTGATCGTGGGCACCCATGCCCTCATTGGGGAACGCATCAGATTCAAGGACCTTCGCCTGGTGATTGTCGATGAGGAGCAGCGGTTTGGGGTGCTGCAACGGACGAAGCTCGTGAGGGATACCCCCCATGCCAATCTCCTCGTCGTGAGTGCGACTCCAATTCCGCGAACACTTGCGCTCACAGCCTACGGCGATCTCGATATCACGGTGATAGGTGAGATGCCACCCGGCAGGGGCCGACACACGACCAAGGTAATAAACGCAGAAGCGAAACCGGGTGTCCTCAGGGAGGTTGCTGCATGGATCAATGCGGGCCTCCGGGGTTTCTATGTCTGTCCGGCCCTCGAAGAGAGCTCAATCGATCTCGTTGACGTCGGCGCTGCCAAGGCTCGGATCGAGGGTCTGCTGAAGCCCGGCAGAGGGGCCGAGATTCTCACGGGCAGAACCGCGCGTGACAAGCGGGCAAAGATTCTCAAGGATTTTCTTTCTGATAAGATAGGCCTGATTGTTGCGACCACAGTCGTAGAGGTCGGAATGGATATCCCGTCTGCGACGATTCTCATTGTCGAACAGGCTGAGAGGTTCGGACTCTCGCAGCTTCACCAGATGCGGGGAAGGGTCGCAAGGACCGACGCGGAGTCCTTCTCTTACTTCATGGTATCCGAAGGCGCGAGCGAGAAAGCACGGGCCCGCCTCAGTGTGCTCGAATCGACCTTTGACGGGTTTGAGATTGCTGAGAAGGATTTGATGCTGCGGGGACCGGGCGACCTGGTAGGCACGCGGCAGCACGGCATACCCGATCTCAGGTTTGCATCTCTGCCCGAGGATATGGATCTTATGCTCCGGGCAAGGGATGAAGCCTTCAAGAGCGTGCTTGGGCAAGGAGCCTCGGCGGAGTGGCACGTGTGGATCGATGCCGTTAGAAGCCTTACTGAAGGGAAGATATCGATAGTTTAGAGAATGCTGGGTGGTCACAACAGAGTCACACCAGAAAGGAGGCTCGTTTGAAACGCGAAGAAGCCCTGGAGGTTGTGAAATCGAGAGTGACAAACGATCGGCTGGTCAAGCACATGCTCGCCGTCGAAGCCATTATGAGGGCTCTGGCGAGGAGACTCGGTGAGGATGAGGAGGCCTGGGCCTTGGCCGGCCTGGTTCATGATCTTGACTACGATGAGACCGCAAAGGATCCCGAGCGACATGGCATCGTGGGTGCTTCCTACCTGAGAGAGATGGGGGTTGACGAGAAGATTGCCCATGCGGTCGAGTCCCACGCCGGACACCGCAACCGCGAGAGCCAGATGGACAAGGCGCTTTACGCTGTCGATCCCTTGTCGGGGCTGCTTGTCGCGGCAGCCCTGATGCATCCTTCGAAGAAGCTGGGTGCTGTTGATGGCGAATTCGTCCTCAACCGATTCAAGGAGAAGCGTTTCGCAGCTGGCGCAAACCGCGAGCAGATCAAGGGCTGCGAGGAAATGGGGGTAAGCCTGGTAGAATTCGTTGAGATCGGCCTCAAGGCCATGCAGGACGTGTCGGAAGATCTGGGACTATAGGAATTAGGAATATAGTACAAGAGTACAAACGGAAGAGGTGAAAATGACTGAGCCGATTTCAGAGAATCCGCTGCTCCAAGCGGCGGGCCGCTTTCACGGACACATAGGGCCGTTCCTTGCCATCGGTTTGAGGATGGGGCTCCTCGCCAATGAGAATCTCGGGCGCGCCCCCATGGACACAGCCGCCGTCGTAAGCGTTGAGCCAGAACCGCCCAAATCCTGTCTGGTTGACGGTGTTCAGTTTATTACAGGATGCACGATGGGCAAGGGCAACATCAAGATAAGGCCGGACGCAAGCATCATCTCGGTTTCCTTCAAGAGAGGAGCGGCGACGCTCAAGATAGACCTGCGCGATGATTTCCTCCGACGCATGGAACATGATCTCGACGGCGCACCGGAAAAAGCTGTGATTGACTACGCCTTCGAAATAATGGATACTCCCCTCGGAGAACTCTTCGAGGTGGCTTGATGAAGCATGTGGTCCAAGCGGTCGCGGCTCTCTTGCTTGCGGCTTTGTTGATGGTGCCGGCTAGTCTGGTGGGAGCACCCCAGGCGCACGTTGTGACAATCGACGGTGCCATCGGGCCGGTGTCTGCGCGCTTCCTCGCCCAGCAAATCAAGGCAGCCGAGCGCGAATCTGCAGCCTGTCTCGTGATCGAGATCGATACTCCGGGCGGGCTCGATACCTCCATGCGCCAGACGATTCGGGACATCTTGGCTTCGAAGGTTCCGGTGGTTGTCTATGTCTTCCCTGCGGGAGCACGATGCGCCTCGGCAGGGGTCTTCATCGCCATGAGCGCTGACGTTGTCGCGATGGCGCCGGGCACTTCTATCGGCGCCGCTCATCCTGTCACCATCGGCCAGACCGAGACCAACAAGGAGACCATGGATAAGATTGTAAACGACAGCGCGTCGTACATCCGGAGCCTCGCCGCCAAGATGGGGCGGAACCAGGATTGGGCGGAGAAGGCCGTGAGGGAAAGCGCCACTGCCACTGCGGAGCAGGCCCTGGAGCTCGGCGTGATCGATTTTGTCATTGAGAACCTCGATAGTCTGCTTCGCGCCATCGACGGGAAGGAGGTTGATGCCACCAAGGGTGGCCGGATCAAGACCAGCGGAATCCAGATCAAGCGAATTGAGATGGGCGCGCGCTACAAAATCCTCGGCATCCTTTCGGATCCCAATATTGCTTACATTCTTCTGATACTTGGGTTCTATGGGCTTTTCTTTGAACTTTCCAATCCCGGCTCAATCTTCCCGGGTGTACTGGGGGCGATATTCTTGATACTTGCCTTCTTCTCATTTCAGATGCTTCCGATCAACTATGCCGGCCTCCTCTTGATCGTCTTGGCGCTTGGCTTTTTTGTGGCTGAAATCAAGATCCACAGTGCGGGACTGCTCACCATAGGGGGTATTGCATCTATGTTCCTCGGCTCGCTCATGCTTATTGAATCGCCCGCACCTTTCCTGAAGATCTCCTACACGGTCATAATCTCGGCGGTCGCTACTACGGCGGCCTTTTTCATCTTTGCGGTTGGAGCGGGCTTGAGGGCGCAACTTAAGAAACCCACCACGGGTAGCGAGGGCCTGGTCGGAGAGGTGGGATTAGCAAAGACGGACATCGACGGCGCGGGTCAGGCCTTCATTCACGGCGAGATCTGGACGGTCTCGAGTGATGAAAAGATAGGTCAGGGTGAGGCGGTGGAGGTGGTTTCCATTGAGGGACTCAGGCTTCACGTGAGGCGAGCGGGCTCAAAGGATCAGCCTGGAAGGGAGATGTAAGATGCCGATTATTGTCGTAGCATTTGTGCTTCTCTTCATACTTGCGAACTCGGTCAGGGTCTACAGAGAATATGAGCGCGCCGTGATCTTCAGGCTCGGGCGGCTCCAGGGCGTGCGAGGGCCGGGGATAATCGTCATCATCCCCATCGTGGATCGTCCTGTTAAAGTGAGTCTCAGGATGATCGTGCATGACGTGCCTCCCCAGGATGTCATAACCAGGGACAACGTCTCGGTCAAAGTCAATGCCGTGATCTATTTCAGAGTGATGGATCCCAACAAAGCGATCACCGAGGTCGAAGACTACATGTACGCAACCTCGCAGCTTTCTCAAACCACACTCAGGAGCGTGCTGGGTCAGGCCGAGCTCGACGACCTCCTTGCCAACCGCGATAAGATAAACAGCGAGTTACAGGCTATCCTGGACAGGCACGCCGAACCGTGGGGAATAAAGGTTTCCAATGTGGAGGTGAAGCACGTCGACCTGCCCGATGAAATGAAGCGGGCGATGGCAAAGCAGGCCGAGGCAGAGAGAGAGAGACGGGCCAAGGTGATCAATGCCCTCGGCGAGCAGCAGGCCGCTGAGAAGCTCATGGAAGCGGCGAAGATCATCCAGGATTACCCCGTGGCGATTCAGCTCAGATATCTCCAGACCCTGAGAGAAGTGGCGACCGAGAATAACTCGACCACGCTTTTCCCGATTCCGATCGATTTCTTCAAGGTTTTCATGGACAAAGCAAAATCGTGATGTCAAGTCCCGGGGAGAGATAGAGGGAGAGATAGGTAGCGAGGCCAACGGGGAGAAGGGCCGCCAAAGGCTGGGGACCCCATGAAGGCAAAGGGTGGCGGCTGCCCGAGAAGGGACGCTTGGGGACACAAGTGAGGTGCAGTGAAGCTGACTCAAAATGAAGCTAGATCGGCGAGGCTCCGTGCGCTCCCTCCCTATCTTTTCGAAGAGTTGGTGAGAATAAGGGACACCACACAGGCCAGAGGGATTGACGTAATTGATCTTTCGATTGGTGACCCTGACCTTGGTGCCCCGGACGTTGTTGTCGAGGCCTTGCGCAAATATGCAGGCGACCCAAGGCTTCACTGCTATACTTCTCGGTGGGTGATCGAGAAATTCGGGGAGGCGGCAAGCGCATGGATGAAGCAGCGCTTCGGCGTCAGCGTCGATCCCAGAACCGAGGTTTTCCCCCTCGTCGGCACCAAGGAGGGGCTCGCCCATCTTCCGCTTGCGGTGATTGACCCCGGCGATACCGCTCTGGTTCCGGATCCCGGATACCCCGTTTACTCAAGGGGCGTGTGGTTTGCGGGAGGCAGGGTGGAGTGGATGCCACTGACCGCCGGGAACGGATTCCTGCCTGACGTAGCCGCTCTCAAGGGAAAAAGCCCGAAGGTGGTTTTCATCAATTACCCAAACAACCCCACCTCCGCCGTGGCAACGCTCGACTTCTACGCCGGACTGACTCGCTGGGCGCGAGAGGCCAATGTCTTTGTTGTCAACGATGCTGCCTACTCCGAGATCGCTTTTGACGGCCACGTCTCACCTAGCATCCTCCAGGCGCCTGATGCCAAGAGCGTTGCGGTTGAGTTTCATTCGTTTTCGAAGACCTTCAATATGGCCGGCTGGCGAGTCGGTTTCATCGCAGGCCAGCGTGATCTGGTGAGCGCGCTCAAGACCCTCAAATCCAATATCGACTCCAGCGTGTTCGGCCCCATCCTCATGGCCTCAATCGCGGCTCTCGAGGGTGGGTGGTCATGCTTGGAGGCGACGTTGAAGGAGTACAAGGTGAGGAGGGCGCTGGTGTTCCGGAGCCTCGAAGCCTGTGGAATAGAGTACCACCGGTCGCCTGCGACGCTCTACATCTGGGCGAGAGTACCCGGCTCGATGAAGTCGCTTGACTTCGCCAGGCTGCTTCTGGACAAGGCCGGTGTGCTCGTTGCTCCCGGCGTGGGCTTCGGCGAAGGCGGTGAGGGCTATTTCAGGATTTCCATAACCTGTGCGACATCCCGCGTCAAGGCTGCCGCAGAAAGGCTTCATGAGGTGAGTGGGCTTTGGAAGAGATAGACCGCCTCGATAGGATAACCGTCCAGGGCATCAACGTGCTCGGCCACCACGGTGTTGACGAAGCCGAGCGAAAAGTCGGGCAGCGGCTTGTCATCGATGTCGAGATGTGGCTTGACCTGCGGGCCGCGATAGCGAATGATGACATCCGGAAGACCGTCAACTATGAAGCGGTCTCATGCCTGGTTGAAGAGGTGGCAAGCGCGAAGGAATTCCTCTTGCTTGAGAGCCTTGCCGATGAGATCGCTCGAACGATTCTTGGTAAGTTCGCCCCCTCCACGGTTGTGGTGAGAGTCAAGAAGATGAATCTTCCTATAGCCACGCGGGTGGCATCGGTGGAGGTGGAAATCAAGAGAGATCTTGCGAGGTAGAGCGCTTGGTCCTATGTTACCTCGGCCTGGGAAGCAATGTCTCCGACAGAATGGGTATGATAGCGCGGGCCATGACCTGTCTTGTCTCGCAGGGTGATATCATCTTGAGAAAGATGTCAAGTCTCTACCGGACCAAGCCCTGGGGCTGCCTCGATCAAGATGAGTTCTTGAATGCGGCGGCAGAGGTAGAGACGCACCTGAGTCCCCAGGATCTTCTGGCCACAGCCAAACGGATCGAAGAAGGCCTTGGCAGGCGCCTGGGAACCAGGTGGGGTCCAAGAGAGATAGACATTGATATCTTGCTTTATGGTGATGAGGTTCTCAAGGAAGATGATCTTACGATCCCGCATCCTTATATGTGTGAACGCGCCTTTGTGCTGGTACCGCTTGTTGAGATAGCGCCGGATCTCGTGCATCCTGAGACAGGGATCAGGGTCTCAGCATATTTCGAGACAATGGAGAAAGGTGGAGGCTCATCTTGGACGAACCCAGCTATATAGCCATTGAGGGCGTCATCGGAGTAGGCAAGACCACGCTTGCCACCATATTGGCTGAAAAGCTCGGTGCGCAGCTGCAGCTGGAGGAGGTTGAGGAGAATCCCTTCCTGGAGAAATTCTATGATGACATGCGGGGCTATGCCTTTCAGACCCAGATATTCTTCCTGCTGTCGAGATACAGACAGCAGACCGAACTGGCACAGGCAAGCCTCTTCAAGCAGAAGGTCGTGAGCGACTACACCTTTTCGAAGGACCGCATATTTGCTTATATTAATCTCAACGATGATGAACTGGCGCTTTACGAGAAACTGGTCAAGATCCTGGAGAGGGATATCGTGAAGCCTGACATGGTTCTGTATCTTCAGGCAAGCCCCCACGTCTTGATGGAACGGATCGCCAAGCGGGGTCGGCCATTTGAGCGAAACATGCCTCAGGACTATATCGAGACCCTGAACAATGCATACAACTACTTCTACTTTCACTACACTGACACGCCGCTCGTCATTGTCAATACCGATTCACTCGATCTTGTGGCGAACCGACTTCATGTTGACAGTCTGATTGAGTTCATAAACACCCACAAGAAGGGAACAATCTACTACAGAGGAGGATCAAAGTAGCATGGACATCAGGAAGATGACCGTGCCTGGGCTCCTCGCCATGAAACGCAAGGGCGAGAAGATCGCCATGCTTTCCACTTATGACTACCCGTCGGCACAGCTTGCTGACCGGGCCGGGATCGATGTGATCCTGGTAGGGGATACGCTGGGGATGGTCGTCCTGGGTTATGATACCACCCTGCCTGTCACCATGGATGAGATGCTGTGCCACATAAAGGCTGTCGCGAGGGCCAGAACAGGAGCCCTTGTGGTTGGAGACATGCCCTTCATGTCGTTTCAGATCTCAAAGGAAGAGGCCATCGGGAATGCGGGCAGGATGATCAAGGAAGGCGGCGCAGAGGCGGTGAAGATCGAGGGTGGGAAATGCATAGCCGACACTGTGCGGGCGATGACCAATGCCAAGATTCCGGTGATGGGCCACGCGGGCCTCACGCCCCAGGCCATATGCAAGTTCGGCGGTTACAAGGTGCAGGGGCGAAGCGAGACGGCGCGTACGGCGATCCTTGCGGATGCCGTGGCCCTTGAGGAAGCAGGATGCTTTTCAGTCGTGCTTGAGGGCATACCCTGGAAGCTTGCCAAGGAGATCACTGAGAAACTGGCGATACCCACCATTGGCATCGGCGCCGGCCCCCATTGTGACGGACAGGTGCTGGTGGGTCATGATCTGCTCGGCCTCTATGAGGGTTACGTGCCCAAATTCGTGAGGAAGTATGCCGACTTGAAGACCATTGTCGCGAATGCCTTCTCGGCATATGTGAAAGATGTCAAAGCAGGCGCCTTCCCGTCCATGGAAGAAAGCTACGACGATGCTCAAGATCGTAAGAAGGATTGAACCTCTTAGGGGCGAGATCGCCGGGGCAAGGAAAAAGGGAAAGCGAATCGGCTTCGTCCCGACGATGGGTTGTCTCCATGAGGGCCATGTGGCCCTGGTCCGTGAGGCGCGGCGCCTGTGTGACGTGGTGGTAGTGAGCATCTTCGTCAATCCCAAGCAGTTCGGGCCCGCCGAGGACTTTGAGCGCTATCCCAGCGATCTTCCGAAAGACAGAGCAATGCTCTCTCGGGCCGGTTGTGACCTTATCTTCTGCCCGTCTGTGGAGGAGATGTATCCGAAGGGCTTCAGGACCACGGTTGGCGTCCAGGGCTTACGCGATGTGCTCTGTGGGGAGGCACGGCCCGGGCATTTTGATGGCGTGAGTTTAGTGGTCTTGAAGTCACTCCTCGCGGTGATGCCTGACCTCGCCTTCTTTGGCGAGAAAGACTACCAGCAGCTCGTGGTCGTCAGGCGCCTGGCCGAGGATCTGGCCCTTCCCCTGGAGATCGTCGGCGTCGCGACGGTGAGGGACAAGGATGGCCTGGCACTGAGCTCGCGCAACTCATACCTCTCAAGAGAGGAGAGAAACACGGCGACGTCGCTTTTCAGGTCGCTGGAGCTTGCGAAGCTCTTGATCGCCAGCGACGAACGGAGATCGCAGGTCATAAAGGAAAAAGCAATGTCTTTTCTCCTGGATGCTGGTGTGACCAAGGTGGACTATGTCGGCATTGTCGATCCCAAGACCCTTGAGCCCGTCCCGCATGTCACGGCCGAGGTACGCGTGCTGGTTGCCGCCTGGGTCGGCAAGACTCGCCTGATAGACAACATACCCGCAGGCTCTGAGATCATACACCCCGCACGCAAGGCGCTCAGTCGGGATCTGGTGGGCGTGATCCTGGCGGCGGGTGAGGGCAAGCGCATGAAATCGGATCTCCCCAAGGTGCTTCATCCTGTCGGGGGCAAGCCGATGGTCGCCCGGGTGGTTTGTGCTTCGAGGCAAGCAGGCGTTCGCCAGATGGTGGCGGTGATCGGTCACGGGAGCGCCAGGGTCAGGCCTGTGATGAAGCGGCTGAGGGTGGAGACAGTGACCCAGGACGTTCAGCGGGGTACGGGACATGCCGTCCTCCAGATCTATCCGATGCTCCATGGTTTCAGGGGTGACGTTCTCGTTGTCTCGGGTGATACGCCCCTCCTCAGATCGTCCACGATCAAACGCATTCTCACGGCGCACAAGCAGCACACTAACGCCGTAACCTTCGGAACTGCGGTCGTCCCTGAGCCTGAAGGCTACGGGAGGATTGTGCGTGACCCAGGCGGCGCCTTCGCTAAGATCGTCGAGGAAAGGGATGCGGATGCCGAGATCCACCGGATAAGCGAGGTCAATGGCGGCATCTATTGCTTCAAGGCATCGGCCCTGTTCGACAGCTTGCTTTTGCTCACCGCCGACAATTCCCAGATGGAGTACTATATCACCGAGACGATAGACATCATCAAGTCAAGAGGGGGGCGCGTGGAAGCTGTTTTGCTTGATGATCACACCGAGCTTCTCGGGGTTAACACTCCCCAAGAGCTCGCGCTTGTGAGAAGGCTTTATGCACGGAGACGGTGAATGAAGACCTTAAGCGCGGGTTGGAGGACGGCATATATAAGGAAGGGCGATGACAAGGACTGCATCTTCTGCAGCCGTCCGCGCCGGGCGAGCGACAAGAAGAACTTCATTGTGCTCAGAGGCAAACACGCCTTTGTGATGATGAATCGCTATCCTTACACAACGGGGCATCTCATGGTCGCACCCTACCGGCACGTGGCATGTCTGGCCGAGCTTACGGAGGCAGAAGCCTGCGAGGTGATGCATCTTGTGGCAGTGTGCGAGGCCCTCTTGAGAGAGGCTGTCCGCCCTGGTGGTTTCAACATCGGTATGAACATAGGCAAGTGCGCCGGAGCAGGCTACCCCGGCCACATCCATGTCCATGTGGTCCCGCGCTGGGACGGAGACACCAATTTCATGCCCGTCCTTTCAGAAGCGAAGGTTCTGCCGGAGACCCTTACCGATACTTACAATAAGATCATTAAGGCCAGACGAGGGCTTCCCGAAGCAGAGCCCGTTGGAAGAAAATCTCTGAAGACGAGACGCGAGCGGACCAGGCGATGATATGGGCTCCGGTTAGAACCCTGTTTCTGTTTGTGCTGGTTTCGGTGGCTTATCTTGCTCATGATACGGTGTCTTGCCTGGAGACGACGGATCTCATGAACGAGGTCTCAGCGGTGGTCGAAGTCTTGAACGGTTGTGGAAACCGGGGAATCGGTGAGAAGGCATGCGAGTTTCTGATGTCGAAGGGCTTCGATGTGATGTTTGTCGGCAATGCCGATGACTTCCAGTATGACCGGACCCTGGTTGTTGACAGGGCTGGGGACCCCAGCAAAGCGCTTGCGATTCGGGAGGTGCTCGGCACCGGCACCGTGATCTCCCAGCTCAATAGCTCCTCTTTTGTTGATGCCACAGTAGTGCTTGGCAGGGACATGGCCGGGACCGCTCCGTGGCTCAGCCGGTGATGGCGCAGCATCCAGTATCACGCCGGGCATACGGCGTCGTATGCTGAGTCGAAGGTAAAGGATCTTAAAGGATCTTGAAATGTTCAGTGGAATAGGCGGTTCCGAGGTACTCCTGATTGTCATTCTGGTGCTCGTGCTCTTTGGATCAAAGAGGATGCCTGAATTCGCCCGTGGATTTGGAAAGGTGATGCGCGAATTCAGAAGGGCAGTGGATGAGCTCAAACGCGAGATCGAACGCCCGGTAACCCCCGCACCACCACAGCCGCCTGAACCGGCCGACAAGAACCCACCCCCGGCGGGATAGGCGAAGGTGTACTAGTAACCCGTGTAAAGGGAACCTGTGCTGGGCCTCTTGCCGCCTGGCGTCGCTCTTCCGCCGGTCTCCAGCGAACGATTGTCCTGGATCTTGGCATTGGCGAGGAGTTCCGAGTACCAGTCGTTGATGTAAGCCTGCTGCTTGGTCGAAAGCAGCGACATCCTTATCTGGCCGAAATTGCCGCCGAGCCTCTCGAGGTTGGCTGCCTCGAGATTATCAAGCCTTATGACGAAGAATTCACCAGCGTTCTCGATAACTTTGCTGGTCCCGCCAGGGCTGAGTGTAAACGCACGCGCTATGACGGCGTTGTCCTTGCCGATGCCCGGAACAGTTGAGGTCCTTGTGAAAGGCTGACTCTTGGCGACCGTGATATTCCACGATGAGGCGGCAGCCTCGAGGGTCTTGCCCCGGGCCACATCCTGGGCTATGCTGCCCGCGATCTGGCTCGCCTTTCCCTTCCTGAGATTCATGAGATAGGCTTGCTTCACACGATCCCTTATCTCCTCTAGCGGAGGCGTACGCTCGGGGAGGATGTCGGTGATCTCGATGACAGAGAAGGCCTGCGCACCTTCAAGGGCATCAGTCACTTCTTTCTTTTCCTGCTTGAAGACTGCGTCGGCTGCTTCTTTAGAAATCCTGAGATAGGCAGGTACCTGCTCAAGCGCAAGCTCGGGAGAATCAGTGAACTTCAGATTCTGCTCTTCCGAGCCTTTCTCGATGCCTTTTCGGGCTGCGACCAGAGCAAAATCGCCGGCCTCAGTCCTGATCTGGTCTATGGAGGAAGGGCTTGCTTCAAGCCTGATCATGATGTGTCTTAACTTAATTTCTTCGGCGCCACCGGTCGCACGCTTCTCTCCAACTATCAAGAGGTGATACCCGCCCTCGGTCCTTACGATGTCGCTCATCTTGCCGACGTCCAGGCTGAAGGCAACCGAGTCCAGCGCGCCGCGAAGCTGTCCGTGCTTTATCCAGCCGAGGTCACCGCCCCGTGCTCCGGTCATTTCATCATCCGAGTACTCCATGGCGATTTCGGCGAAGGCCTTCTCTTGGGTGGCCGCGTCGCTAGCCCCACTGGTTTCGAGTTCTGCAGTGATCGCATCGGATGCTTCCTGGATGCGGTCCTTGGCATATTGCTCGTCCTCAGCGCTTGGCTGTTTCATAAACTGGACGTATCTTAGCTTCCGCCTCTCCGGCACTTTGAACTCATCGGTGTGGCTCGAATAGTATGAACTGACATCCGACTCAGTGGGTTCTGCGAGAACGTCCCTGACGTTCGCGATCGGGCTGACTGCGACATAGGATATCGTGGCCTTCTCATCCAGCATGTTGATCATCAGGCTGGCCTCTCCGTCCGTCACTCTCACACCGGAGACAAGGTATTCCTGGAGCTTTTGCAAGGGCAGCGTCGCCCTGATATATGCCTCGAGCGGACGGAAGTCATACTGCGGATCGGAAAGAGCCGCAATATACTTGGACTGATCAAACACGCTGTCGGTCTGGAAAACCGGTTGGGATCTGATGAAAGGAGGAGGATTGGCCTGCATCTCAATCAGGACCTCGTCATCGGTGGCGGCAAGTTTCTCCCGTGCCACCTCTTTCCAGAGGAGATGATTCTGGACGACTGCATCCCACGCTTTCTCGTTTATATCCTGCTCCGCCTGTGCCCCACGCCTGCGGGTCTTGTCCTGGTAATAGGCAGCCCGCTGGTTTGCCACCTCGTTGCGGTACTCTTCAACCGTGATACGCGCGTCGGCGATCTTGCCGACGACACCTGCCTCCAGGCCCCCTGACCGCCTCACGTTCATGCCCCAGACAAGGAAAATCAGGCCCAGAAAGGAGACTATCACAAGCCACAGGATTATCTTCGTGTTTTGCCTAAGCCGAGCGAACATATCTTCACGCCTCCAAAGTCATTGGGTCACTCAAAGCATAGTAACAATTCTGGCACGATGCGACAAGGGATTTTTGAGCGCTGCCGAGGCGGCTTGACATGCCGGCCACCTTGATGATAGATTGAACAATATCTTAAGGAAGAGATGGACCTGAATCGCAAACGGAAAACACTTATCTTTGTCGCCATATGCCTGGCACACCTCCACCTATCTCGCGAGCTCGCTGCATCGGCGGAGCAAATGCATATGCCTCTGCCGGGAGCGCCTTGCCCCACTTCTTCCTTCGGTGCCAGGCGCACCACTCACATACACGCAGGCGTTGATTTCTCAACCGGTGGCCGGATCGGCGTGCCGGTGCTTGCGGTTGACACCTGCTGGGTCTGGAGAATAAGCGTCAACAATGGGAGCTATGGCAGAGCGCTCTATGCTGTGCTGCCCAATAAGGAGGTCGCCGTCTATGGCCACCTCTACCGTTTCGCTTCCCCCATGGAAAAGGCGGTTGAGGCCGAGCAGAATCGCCGGGGAGCCTACGAGATTGAAATATACAACGATCCCTCCACGTTCCGGTTCATGCCGGGTGACACGATTGCCTTCAGCGGCGACACCGGTGCGGGACCGCCCCATCTTCACTTCGAATTGCGCTCGGGCCAGTATGATCATGACAAGATAAATCCTTTGCCTCGCCGGTTGGACTTGAGGGAGAACGTATCCCCCAGAATCAGGAAGGTCAGGCTCACGCCCCTCGGATATGATTCTGCCGTGAACGGGGACCACAAACCTGTGACCCTAGATCCCGGCACTGCCGCCGGCCCACTGATGCTTGCCGGCGCCTTCGGCGCAAGTGTCTATACGACGGACACGGGCCTCTGTGAACGAAGTCTTTCACCGACATCCTACGAAGCCTGGATTGATGGCGAGCCCGTCTGGAGATTGGATTTCGACGAGTTTCCGTTTGCCAAGGGCCACTTTGTTACGGTCTTCTACGAGATGATTGGCGGCACCCCATATGTCCGGCTCTTTGATCCGTATGGGCTCGATCTTGACGGCTTCGATCATTATGCTCCCCGGAGCCTCCGCTTCTTCCGTGATCTTTCCGGGGGTGCCCACAATCTCACCGTCAAAGTAAGTGACGTCTGGGGCAATTACGACCAGGTCTCGATACCCTTCACTTACGGGGCGTTGCCCGAGTTCCGAACCTTTGCTCTCGAGCGTGACAACTCCGGGGTAAGCATCATGGTTGCTGCGGCCGAGAAGGATTGTGCCATCGATGTCTTGTATCGAAGGAGCGGTGGCACCTGGCTTCCAGTCGAGGTTCGAGAATCATCCGATGGGAGAGTCGCCCACATAGAGGGTCTGGCCCCCGGGATCGAGGTGCAGTGCAGACTCACCGACCCGTCGGGCATGAGGAGGGAAGGGGTGCTCGCACTCGGGGCGGGTGTGGCCGAGATCGGTCCGGCAAGCATCAAGACGATCGTTCACCCTGATTACCTGGAGATCTACGGCTATACGCACACTCCCCCGAGCTCGCTTCCCGTGGCTCGGGTGACCGAAGGGAGCGACACGAGTCTTTGCCCGCTCCAACCGGTCAGCCGGAACGTCTTCAGGGGCTGCTTTTTTCCTCGAGGGAATGACCAGGCAGTACACCTAAGCGTAGGCTTTGAATTCGGCCGCGACCTCGTCGAGAGAACCTCGGGAGTCTTGCTCGGGCTCCTGGACAAGGGCGATGATGTCCGGCTCGCGAGCGACCGATTCAGGGTGAGATTGGTCGCGAGCAAGGATAGAACCTTCCGCACGTTTGTCACCCTCGCCGAGGACAGCGGCACCGAGCACGCCGGCTTCGATCGCTGCGAAGGGAGGCTGGTGTTCGAGCCGCATGAGGTCTTCTTCGAGAAAGGTACCGAAGTCTATGTGACCTCGGGAGAGATCCGCTTGACGCCCAGGCACGGCCTCTTCTCAGAGGCGTCCGGCCGACTTGGTTTCCTTGGCGCTTTCGATTCTACGGGAACCTGCCACGCGAGGCTCTATACGCTCGACCCTTTGGTAATACTGGAAGACTCCAGGTCCCCAACCATAAAATGGACCGGCAGCCTCGCCAGAAAGAGGGACGGCACGGGGATTTTCACGGCGCATGTCTCAGATGGCGGCTCGGGGGTTGATTCGCGGACGGTGCGGGCTTTCGTTGACGACGAGGTCGCGATCGCAAGCTACGATCCCGACACCGGCAAGATCAGTGTGAGAACCATAAAGCCCTTGCCATACGGGAGGCACAGACTTAGGCTTGAAGCTGAAGATAAGCTTGGCAATACGGGGCGGAGCGAAATCCAGCAGGAGCTTGTGAAGTAGAGGTCAGACCTTGAAGTATTCAGATTTTGTCCACCTGCACGTGCATTCCGATTATAGCCTCCTGGACGGTGCCGGATCGATATCATCCTATATCGAGCGTGCAACCAGTTTCAGGATGCCTGCCCTTGCGCTCACGGATCACGGCTCGATGTTCGGCGCAATCTCCTTCTACAAGGGAGCCCTGAAGAAAGGCATAAAACCCATAATCGGGTGCGAGCTCAATGTCGCCAAGGGGAGCATGCATGACAAGAAGCCCGGGGCGAGGGGCGCCTGGGATTCATCGAATCATTTGATTGTCCTCGCCAAGGACGTCGATGGCTACAGCAATCTGATGAAGCTCTCCTCAAAGGCCTACACCGAAGGTTTCTACTACAAGCCCAGGGTTGACCTTGATCTCCTCAGCAAGCACAGCAAAGGGGTGGTCGCCCTCTCGGCCTGCCTCAAGGGTGTAGTGGGGGAGAGCGTCATATCGGGAAGGCTCGCCGAGGCCAAATCCAAGACCGGGGCTCTCGAGGAGATCTTTGGCAAGGGCAACTTCTATCTTGAAGTGCAGCGGCACGGCCTGGCCGACGAAGAGAAGGTGATCGCGGGAGTTACGAACCTGGCGCGAGAGCTCGACATCCCTATCGTGGCTACAAACGACTGCCACTACATCTCTAAACAGGATGCGCGGGCGCACGATATCTTGCTGTGCCTTCAGACCGCCCGCGACCTCGACGATCCGACGCGCCTTAGATTCGAGAATGACCAGTTCTATTTCAAGAGCCCCGAGGAGATGCATGAGGCTTTCGTCGAGCTTCCGCAGGCGCTTACGACCACGCTTGAGGTCGCTGAGAAGTGCAATCTCGATCTTGAACTCAACAAGATCAAGCTCCCTGATTTTCCGATTCCTGAAGGTTACCGGGATGCCAACGCATATCTTGAGTGCCTTGCCAGAGATGGCTTGACGGCACGGTATCCTGGGTCTCGCCTCGAACCGGCAGAGCGCCTTGAGTATGAACTGCGCACGATAAAGGAGATGAACTACTCCAGTTATTTTCTAATCATAAACGACCTGGTTCAGGCTGCCCGCAAGATGGGGATTCCAGTTGGGCCGGGCAGGGGCTCGGCAGCAGGCAGCATCGTTTCGTACTGTTTGGGGATAACCGATATTGATCCCCTCAAGTTCGGACTTCTGTTTGAGCGGTTCCTAAATCCCGAGCGCATCAGCATGCCGGACATTGATATTGACTTTTGCGATAGGCGGCGGCAGGAAGTCATAGATTACGTTACTGAGAAATATGGCAAGGAGAGCGTCTCGCAGATCATCACATTTGGCACGCTTGCCGCCAAAGCCGCGATAAGGGATGTCGGACGCGTGCTTAAGATCCCGGTTCAGGATGTTGACCGGATCGCAAAGATGGTTCCTGGCGATCCGGGTGTCACCATCGACTCTGCCCTGGAGCGGGTGCCCGAGCTGCGGCAGGTGGCCTCGGACGAAAAATTCAAAGACCTGATAGACCTGGCAAAGAGGGTTGAAGGCCTTGCGAGACATGCTTCCACCCACGCCGCGGGCGTCCTAATCGCTCCGGGAAAGCTGATCGATTATGTGCCGCTTTACAGGGGAGCCAAGGGCGAGACGGTCACCCAGTACGACATGAATTCGATTGAGGATATAGGACTCCTAAAGATGGATTTCCTGGGCCTCACCACCTTGAGCATAGTTCATGACACCCTGGGACTGATCAAGCAGAGATACGGCATCACGCTTGCGCCGCAGGAGATACCCCTCGACGACGCTGAAGTTTATGAGATGCTTTCTGAGGGGCACACCATCGCGGTGTTTCAGCTGGAATCAACCGGCATGCGCGAGTTACTTCGCAGAATCGCGCCCGAGCGCTTCGAGGACATAATCGCCATAAATGCCCTCCACAGACCGGGTCCCCTTGGCAGCGAGATGGTCGAGCTCTTCATAAAGCGGAAGCGCGGCCAGAAGGAAATCGATTATGAGCACCCCATGCTTGAGCCCATCTTGAAGGACACCTACGGCGTGATCCTCTATCAGGAGCAGGTAATAGAGATTGCCAGCAAGCTGGCCGGCTTCACCAAAGGCCAGGCTGATATCCTGAGGCGCGCCATGGGCAAGAAAGAACCCGAGGTCATGGACCAGCAGCGCAGGAACTTCGTCAGGGGTGCGGCTGCCAACAAGATAAGCGAGGCCGTCGCCGATCGCATCTTCAGCAAGATGGCCTACTTCGCAGGTTACGGCTTCAACAAATCCCACAGCGCCGCCTACGCTCTGCTCTCTTACCAGACCGCGCATCTCAAGGCTAAATATCCGATGGAATTCATGGCCGCCTGCCTCACAAGTGAAATGACGAGGACCGACAGGATCGTGATTCTCCTGGAAGAGTGCAGGCGCATGGGCATTCAAGTGCTTGCCCCCAGTGTGAACGAGAGCGAGGTGGACTTCAAGGTGGAAGAAGGCGGCACAAGATTCGGCCTGGCGGCCATCAAGAACGTGGGAACAGCTGCCATTGAATCGATAGTGAATGCGCGGAAGACCCACGGGGCTTTCAAGACCATATTCGATCTCTGTGGGAGCATCGATCTCCGGAGTGTCAATAAGCGCGTGATGGAGAGCCTGGTCTTTGCCGGCGCACTCGATTGTCTGGGGGGGCACAGGGCTCAGCTTTGCGCGGCGATTGAGACCGCCATGACTGTCGGGCAGAAGGCCCAGAAGGACCGGACGACCGGTCAGACCTCTTTGCTTACAATACTGGAGACCCAGGGTGAGAAGAAGGGAATAGAGCGAGGGCTGCCGCAGGTTGAAGAATGGTCACTCCTTGAGAAGCTCGCGCGCGAGAGAGACGTGCTCGGTTTCTATTGCTCTGGACATCCGCTCTCGAGGTTCGAGCGGGAACTGCATACTTTCACCACATGCACGGTAGCCGAGGCCAAAACCATGCCTGACGGCAGGAGGGTAATGGTCGGCGGGGTCGTGGCAGGCGGCAAGACGGTTCTCGGGAAGAACGGCACGAAGATCAGGTTTGTGCCGATCGAGGATCTGACCGGCCAGATTGAAACCGTCTTCTTTAGCGATAGGATGTCCAGTCTTGAGGAGAAGCTCGTACCGGGCCTCATGGTTCTCATATCGGGCACTGTCTCCTACCGGAATGAGGAGCAGCCTAAGCTGAGGGTCAACGACTTCGTAGATCTGGAATCCTCGATGGAGGTGCTGACCGATAGAATCGAAATAGACATTGACGTCACGCGCTTCGGTCAGACCTCGCTTGACCTGCTTGCCGGTGTCCTGGACTCCAATCCTGGCGACGTGCCCGTGTCGGTTGTCGTGCAGAGCGAAGACGAGGGCGATGTGGTGGTTCAGATACCGAGGACAAGGGTAAAATCAACCAGGGAGCTTGTTGCGGCCATGGACTCGATCGAGGGCGTGAGCAACGTTCGGCTCGCCTCAAAGGCGGGTGTCCGCAAGAAGTTCCGTTAGGGGCAAGCAATTCCGGGAGGCGATAGGCTGTTGACGCTGCCGCCATATTCTGATAAGTTGGCGTCTGGTTCGCAGGAGACAAGGAGGGTGATTTTGGGTGAGAAAGCGGCGGTTCTGGCAGTGGTCGTGGCAGTGGTCGTCTGTGGCTTTTCCTCATCAAGTCTCTCGTACCAACCCCTGAAGATCGTTGACTTGCCTACGGCCGGGCTCTACGCAAGAGGAGAGTACGGAATGGACATCGATGTCTACTCGGAGGGTGGTCTCTTGGTCGGGCTCGGTGTGGGGTTTGCAGAATTCATGAGCTTTGGCATCTCCTATGGGGGGATAAACGTCATAGGGAGCGGTGACCCTGACTGGAATCCCCGGCCTGAGGTCAATATCCGCGTGCGGGTGCTGGAAGAAAACATGGTGATGCCTGCCATCGGGATTGGCTTTGACTCCCAGGGCCATGGCAAGTATGACAAGTATTACGATCGGGACTCAACGCATTACGAGGAAAGATATCTTGAGAAATCCCGCGGCTTTTATGCCGTGGCAAGCAAGAATTGGGAGATTCTAGGCCCATTCTCCCTCCATGGCGGCATAAGCTATTCTCTTGAGAATAAGACGGATCATGACCCTACGATTTTTGTGGGAGTCATTAAGTCCCTGGGAGGG
>CAYHHI010000018.1:0-62199 GCA_964356335.1 uncultured bacterium | reverse complement strand
CAACTCTACCAAAATCTTGGCTTAACTACCTGTCCAAGAATCGGGGGGAACTTCATGCTATGGGATAGGGCCAGCCATAGTTCTCGCAGTCCACCGCACCTATCGCGAAGTTGGTCGTGGGAGTCCTGCAGATGTTGGCTGGTGACCTGTGGGATTGAGCATACGGTCCCTCATTACCGGCGCTGAAGGTCACGACCACGCCAGCAGCCTCGCAGTTCTCGATCGCGGTCTGCCAGCGATAGTCACAATCCTGGTAATCGTAGCCGAAGCGGGCGTCGATGCCCCAGGAATTCTGAACGACATCGGGAACATCGTCGGTCGTGCCGGGGTTCCCGTCCGGGTCAGCGAACCACTGGAAAGCATCCAGGACATCGTTATCGAATGCGGGCCCAACACCCTGATTGATGGCGTTGTCGGCTATCCACAGCGCACCAAAGGCCACACCGACTGTGTCTCCGGTCGAGGGATTCACGCCGCACATGGTACCCATGGTATGGGTGCCGTGGCCACCGCCGTCAGTAGGGGAGGTCGTTCCGCCCCCCAGGGCATCTCGCCAGCATTCCTGCCAGGGCTCTGTTCTGCCGCGCCATCTTGCGCTCAGTGCCGGGTGCGTCCCGTCAACACCCGTGTCGAGGCCTCCGATAATTGAGCCGGCACCTGTGATTCCGAGCTCACGCCAAACCCTGTGTGCATTGATAGCTTTGAGGCTGGCCGTCACCCCTATGCCGGCGGTGGGCGAGCCCATGTATGCTCTACCCACATCCTGGATCAGGGCGACCGTGAAGTTGGCCTCAATTGCCTCCACATCTCCACGCTGAGCGATCCTCTCAAGCTCAGCCCGGGTCGCGGAAACGACAACCGTGTTGAGTATCCAGTGTGGCGTGTATCCTCTGACCGTTCCTGCTATCTGTCTGGCGCCAAGATAGTTGAGAAGGGCAGGCTGCGATCTCCCTGCCGCGTCTTTCAAGGCAGTCAGGACTTTCTCATGCCGGACCTTCATCGGTGCCTTGGCTGCCTGCAGGCCATCCTCGAGCGCTTTTATGTCGGGACGGTCATTGAGGTAGACGATAGCCGAAGCGAAGTCATCATTTCCAATCGTCTGTATATAGGCTGCAAAGTGCGGCTCGATCTCGCCGGCATACGCTGGAACGCCGAAAGCAGTTGCCATAGCGGATAATGTAATCGAGACGAAGAGTAACCTTCTCATTTTGGACCTCCTATATTGGATCCCCAAGCCCCGCGAGATTGGGTTCAGAAGGTGCTACTTGTGAAGTCCTTCTGTAAATTCCTTCCACGTTCTCCCCCGATATGAGTTCAGGGGAGCAAACAGATCAGGGCACGCCATCGGCCGCTTTGCTCCGTCACCTCCTTCAGGTCATGGGGTGGCCTTGTTGAAGGCTGTATCAGTGTTGGAACGTGGCAGCAAGCGGATTGTACCACAGGCCAATGCCTGATCGCAAGTGCTAAGAACGGAATCCCACAGCCTCGTTTTCTCCTTGACAGCACATCGGCCTTCTGCTAAACGGCAATTAATCAATAGCTAGCGGGTTTGCCGAGGTTCTCGCCTGTGGGAAGGCAAACCCGCCACGCCCGCGCGTACCGTTGGTTCCCAGCAGGCATGCGGTACGTATGTGTGCCGACATTCCTGAGGCGGCAGGTAGCGTTTTAACGGTAGATCGACAACCGAGTCTAGCAAAATCAGTGAGAGACGAAAGGGGTGTGAGGCCCGGGAACGATATCAACCCGAAGTGATGCTGCACCAAGATCAGAAGCCTTGGCTATTCTAGGAGGATTCATCCATGAAGAGAGTTCTGTCTGTTACTGTTGCTGTGGCTTGTCTAGCTATGGCCAGCCTTTGTTACGCTCAGAATTTCACCCTTTACGGTGGACTGGCCATGCCGCGTGGGGATTTTGGAGACAATGATCTGGACAATAACGACGCTGGGTTCGCCAAGACAGGTCTTGTTTTGGGAGGGGAATACGCGATTCCCATGGGTTCGCCTGGGCTCTTTGGAGTCATAGGTGTTTCAATGGTGAGGAACAGTTTCGACGAGGATGTGTTCCAGGATGCAGCGGGAGATGAATTCAGCTTCGACATAGGCCCCTGGTATAACGTCCCGATTATGGCAGGCCTGAAATACCAATCCGAAATGTCACCGGGGATGCGCTTCTACGCTACCGGACAGGTGGGACTCAACATCATCAAAGGGCCGAAGTTTGAGGAAAGCTCCGCCTACTACGGGGAGAGTGTTGAAATTACGTGGGATACGGCGAATTCCTTTGGCTTCGGAATCGGCGGGGGAGTCGTCATCAATGACAAGATAAACCTGGGCATACGGTATCTGAGTTTGGGCGAAGCGGACCTTGAGGGAACCGTGGATTGGACTGGGGATGGCGATAGCGGCAGCGAGGATGTCAAATGGGAAGATGAGGATATGTTTGATGGGGTGCCACCTCTTTCCATTTTGCTCCTTACGGTAGGCATTGAGTTTTAGAGCATGCTCTGAAGCATCTCGGATAATACCTGAAATCACGGGCACCGCGCCGGTCGCGGTGCCTGTTCCTTCCCCCTTGACGGCAGCTCTTTCACTTGCCTCAATCGCGCTTTCCCCCTTGACGGCAGCGCTCTACTTTGGCTTAATAGTACTTAGGCAATAGCAGTTTGGGTTGCCGAATCCGGCCCAAGTGAGGTCATGGGCCATGGGAGGAGGCAGGCCTGAGAAACGGCAGCAATTTGGGAGACTGCGCCAGGAATAAGTGTTCCTGGCTAACCTGGGAGGGATTTTCTGTGAAGAAAGCGATGTTTACGGTTGCGACCGTCTGTTGCTTGGCCATGGGCGGTCTCTGTTACGGTCAGGATTTCACAGCTTACGTCGGCCCTACCATGCCGCTAGGGGATTTCGGGAATAAGCACTTGGACAATAAGCATGCTGGGTTCGCTAAGACAGGTTACGTGGTCGGCGCTGAATATGCGGTCCCTATCCGTGCATCCGGGCTTTTTGGAGTCATAGGAATTTCGACAATAGGGAATGGATTCGACGGGAGCGAGATCAGAACCGGTTTCGTAGATATGATTGGAGTGGAAGGACTGGAAGTTGATCTTACAATGGGCTCTTGGAATAACATTCCCATAATGGCAGGCCTAAAATACCAGTCGGAAATCTCGCCGTGGCTGCGTCTCTATGGTACCGGGCAGGCGGGAATCAATATTATCAGAGGGCCCAAGTTTGAGATGATCGCCGAAGCCATTGGGGGGAGCGTTGACATCAATTGGAAAACCGCGACTTCTCTTGGTTTCGGAATTGGCGGCGGAGCCGTCATCTATGACAGGATAAACATTGGCATGCGCTACCTGAGATTGGGCGAAGCCAATCTTAAAGGAACCTTTGACTATGCTTTCCCGCGCCAGGGCGGCAGTGCGACGATCAGATGGAAGGAGCTGCCGACATTTTTCGGAAGACCCATCGGTGACGTACCTCCTTTTTCTGTTTTGCTCCTCACAGTAGGCCTCGATTTCTAGCCGGGGATCTGAGGCATATTGAATAGTGCCCGACCGAGCAAACACCGCAGATGTGGCGGTGCCTATAGCATCAAACCGGGGTCGCTTTCCCGAGAGCGCTCACGGCTTGGCCAGGAACGGCGACAGAAGGATAGCCGTGGAGCTGCTGATAACGGCTTGCGGTTTCTTAGGGAGGGCCCGGAGCCTGCTTCTTATGCCTCGCCATTCCTGAAGCGTAGCTCACCGAGTTCACGCCCTTCCTGCCCGGATATAGCTTGCTGACATGTAGGAGCGGGTGGTACTCCTCCTCGACATAAATCTTCTTCATGAGGAGGAGTGCGGGGTAGATGAGAAGCACCGCACCGGAGAAGAGAAATCCCCATCGCATGGTCCCGGTTAGGGCAACGAGCCCGAGCATCACGGCGTAGCCGAAGACCCTTCCCACATTCAGCATGAATTCTCTGGCAATCATCCCGCCGGCCTTGTCCTCGATCTTGTCGAGAACAACTGCAAAAAGGAAGGGGTAGGTCATCGTGCTGACTATTCCCACGAGGCCGGAAAGAACAGTCCATCGCCCGAGGGTCCCGGCCGAGGAAAGTGAAATCGTCAGAATCCCCAAAGCAGTCACGAAAGGAAAGAAGTATTTGAGCCTCCTCGCCTGCCTGTCGGAGAATCTAGTTATGATGAGCGCCCCGACGACACCAACCAACCCGAGATATGAAAGGTATGTGCCGAACTGGATCTCTCCCCGAAGGTAGACGAGCCCGTAGAGCGGTATCACCATGTTGCCGGATTCCCAGATGCCCTGGATGAACTTTAAGAATCTCAAGCCGCGCGATTTCCTCAAGACCTCTCTAAAGTCGTAGGTGATGTCGAGCTTCGGAAGCCGTGCTGCCTTGTAGATCAGGATGGCAGCGAGAACCGAACTCGCGCCTATCTGCCAGGGGGTGCCGAGTTTCACGATCACGAGCCCGCTTGCAAGAGGCACGAAGGTATTGAGTATTGGCCCCACAACAATCAGATGGCCCGCCTGGGTGGCACGGTTGGTGCTGTGCGAGAGCAGGAAATAGCGGATGTTGTAAGGAACCCAGAAGTAGAAGATCGCTACACCGTTCGCGAAATAGTAGAGGAGCATCACGGGAAGGCTGGGTTTCAGAAGGTACACAACGAGGCAGGCCCATCGTACGGCAAATGCCGTGATCAGGAATGAAGCGGTCCTCACCTTTCGCGTGAAGAAAATGAAGGGAAGCGGTGCCAAAAAGACCACCATGTAGCCTGCGATTATCTCCTCGAATGAGAAGTGCCTCTTGAAGTGGACAAGAAGCATAGAGAAAGCGAAGAGCTCGAAAGCGATGAACAGCTTCTGCAAATTGAAGACTCGCCTGAGCTCGTCAAGTTTCGGATCGATCTTCCGGTTCGTCCTCGTGTTCATCTGACCTAATGTCCCTTGGGAAGGCTCCTGCCCGTGGGCCGGGCAACTATTGCCGCCCCGACGCCCTCACCCCCGTCGCAATCTCGGATACCCTGCGTTATCCCACATGCGTGAGGCCTTAGAATATTATGACTTTCGGGATTGGTCAAGTCGTCTCACAAAGCAGGCCGTGGCGGGCGGCTTCGCGGGTCACAGATCGATGAAGCCGGGGTGCCGCTCGATGAAGCTGGGTCACAGCTAGATGAAGTCGGGTTGCCGCGTTCAATCCCTGGGCCATGTCTCTTCCCAATTCTAGATTTCGATGCTGGCTCACTTGACAGATAGGCGATACCTGAGTATATTGTGAATCGATATTCGCGGCATGAATGGCGCCTCGCAAAATGAATCTCCATTCAGCGGGCGTGAGCCGCCGTAGGCCCTGGAAGGTCAAGACTCGAGGATCGGAAGCATGATGGAAAGCGAAGGACAGGCAAGTAGGCTTGGCGGTGCTGAGAGCGGGCAGATGGGTGGCGACAGTCCATCGCATGATACGGTGCAGCGGCCGCGCAAAGAACGCGAGCGAGCCATGCATCGAGAAAACATACTCGATGCTGCGAAGCGACTCCTTGAGAGGAAATCGTATAACGAGATCACGGTGCAGGAGGTAGCAGCCGAATCGGAGTTCAGTGTTGGCTACATCTACAGGATTTTCGAGAGTAAGGAAGATATCTACGTGGCCCTTATCCGGAATATGGGGGATGATCTCATCCATATCACAGACACTGAAATCTCCGGCAGCGGGGGATTCGAGGAGCGCCTTCGCAACCTGGTTGACGGCGTTTTGGGCTGGCTGGATGCCAACCCGGCCTTCACCGGGAACCACGTCCACGAGATCCATTGCCTGGTGCACACCCTGCCGCGCCTCACGGCGGCACATGCTGAACGAGAGGAGATACTGCAGGGTAAGATACAGGGTTTCTTCGAAGACGGTTTGAGATCCGGCGTGGTAGAAGGTGACGTTGAAATCATGACGAGAACACTCAAAGCCCTCGTATGGGGATTCATAGGAGAGGACATGTTGCATGGTGGCAAGAAAGGCAAATGGACTGAATACACTCCGGTGTTCATGCGTGTGTTCATGCGTGCGTTCGCGCCGGAAGGAGGCCCGCGGTAGCATGAGACGAACCTTGAGCCTAATATCAGCACATCGCTTCCTTTGGGGAGGAATCAGTTTCTGGGTTCTGCTTGTGACTCCTGCCTTGCTTGCCTTCGCGTTTCTTCCATCAGCAAGGGCATCCGCCGGAGAATCTGGTGGAGTGCACCTCTCGCTTCGGGATGCCGTCTCGATGGCCGAGCGCAAGAATGAAACGCTGCTCATCGCCCTCGAAGACGAGAAGAAGGCGCGCGGTGTTGTCAGGGAGGCCTGGGCGGGAACGCTGCCCAGCATTACCCTTCAGGGAATATACCAGGGCAACTTCAAGAAGCCAGTTTTCTTCCTGGGGCCGGGCGATAGTGGAAGGATAGAGATCGGAGGGGATGTGGAGACCCAGGGGGTGGTCCGACTCGATCAGGTGGTTTATGCATTCGGCAGAGTAGGAAGTGCCATCAAGTTTGCAGGTATATACAAAGATATCGCCTCATTGGGGGTTGAGAATGCCCGGAGCCAGGTCACCTATGCCGCCAGGGAAGCTTACTACCGCATCCTCCTCATGGAGAAAGTAGCGACCATCCAGCACGAGTCGCTCGAACAGGCGCGGTCCCACCTGGCCGTTGTCGATGACAAGTACACCCAGGGAACAGCATCGCGCTTTGAGCGCCTCAGGGCTGAGGTCGAGGTCAAGAATAGGGAACCCGCAGTGATCCAGGCCGAGAACGATCTCGCCCTGTCGATCCAGGATCTCAAGCGGGTGCTTGGGCTCGACGGTTCCGAGGACCCCGTCCTGACGGACTCCCTCACCTATGCGCCGATTGAAATCGGCGAGGAGGACGCGGTTGCCGAGGCCATGGTGCATCGTCCGGAGATGCTTTCTTTGAAGCTCAACGTTGAGGGAAGACGGAGGATCCTAACGGTCGAGAAAGCCGGGATGTTCCCAATCCTCAGTGTCTATGGACAGGTCCAGCTACAGGGCCAATCAGGCAAAGATGATCTTCTGGGACCGTTCGCCGAACGTAACCGGGCCGTTTCCAGCTCCGCGGGGCTTGCCCTCAGCATGCCGATATTCGATGGTCTTCGCACTCTTGGCAGGGTGAGGCAGGCAAGGGCGGAGCTCCGGCGTTCTGAGTACGAGGCAGAACAGGCGCGGAAGGGAATTCGACTTGAAGTCATAAAGGCTGTCCAGGATTTGGAAAGCCTCAAACGGGAGTACCAATCGCAGGTCGCGACAGTGGGTCTTGCAGAGGAAACTTACAGGATAGCCGAGACGCGGTTCCAGAGCGGCATCTCGACTCAGCTGGAGTTGAGCGATACAGGAACGGCACTCGACTATGCGCGGACCATGTTCGCAGAAACCCTTTACAGATACAACGTGGCGGTTGCCAACCTGGAACGCGTGCTCGGACGGACTTCGCGCTTAGGCACCGAAGGAGAACAGGAGCGATAATCCATGAAACGTGGAGCAAAGATCAGCATTTGGGTTGTCATTTTCGCTGCCATCGCGGTGCTCTTTGTGGTGACGGGAGCTCGCAGGTTGCAGAAGGAAGACGTGAAGAGCATTGACTCGATGCAGAAGGCCGAAGGCATCCCGGTGGATGTGGTCCGCGCCGAGGTCCGGCCGCTCGAGGACTGGCGACAGTTTGTGGGCGTTGCGGAAGGCCATGAACAGGTGAATCTTGTGGCACCTTTCCGGACGCGTGTGAGCAACGTACACGTGGTTCCGGGCCAGGAGATTGACGCCGGTAAAGTGCTGATTTCGCTGGACCCGTATGATCCCGCGTGGATCGCCATGAACTTGAACACTGCCCAGACACAATACGAGACGGCGCGTCAGGACAGCTTGCGCATCGAGGAGTTGTTCAAGACCGGAGCGGTCTCCCGGCAGGACCTGGATCACTCGCGTGCGGCAACTGATGCAGCGCGGGCGCATTACCTGACGGCACGACGGGCAGTGGAACTTGACACGCCCATCCGGGGTGTCGTGACCGCGCTCAATGTCAAGGCAGGGGACTATGCCGCAAGCGAACAGACGCTTGCCACGATTGCATCTTATGATCGCATTAGAATTCCTCTCGAGATAAGCGAGACAGAGCGGCAGCGTATAGAGGTGGGGCAGCCCGCTCGCCTGAGACTTCGTGACCGGTCAGCCGGAACAGGTGGCGGCCCGCGGGTAGGAGTCGCCGACAGCTCCGGGCAAGCTGGGCCGGCAGGCGAAGCGGATCTGGTTTTGCAGGGGCGGGTCGTCAAGGCAGCGATCAGCGCCGATCCCTCGACAAGGCTTTTCGCGGTTGAAGTGGTGGTGGAAAACCTGGGCCACCTCTTGAAACCTGGGACCCTGGTGACCCCCGAGATCCTCCTTGCCCGCAGTGACGACAGGCCGGTTGTCCCGCCGATCGCCCTTGTCCAATCCGACGGCCGCGAGCACGTCTTTGTCGTGGACCAATCGGGTGGTGGGGCTGTCGCACGCTTGAGAAACGTCGTGCGAGGGATTGAAAACGGGAGAGTGGTTGCCGTTGCCGAAGGAATATCTGCCGGCGACGTTGTTGTCGTCTGGGGCCAAAATAATCTGGACGACGGCGCTAAGATCAAGATACATGCCGATCTGACTGCCGAAACTTACGGACGGGACCGCTAGGAGGCCGGCTTACCATGTCGCTATTCACATTCTTTGTTCGTCGTCCGGTCTTCACGACCATGCTGGTGCTGGCCTTCGTGGTGTTAGGCATCTTCGGGTACCTTCGTCTTTCGGTCGATCTGATGCCCGATGTCGACTTCCCATTTGTGATCATCACCACCGTCTATCCTGGCGCGGGTCCGGAGGAGATCGAGAGCCAGATCACAAAGCGTATCGAGGATGCCGTGAGCACCATTGCCAACATTGATCTCATGGAGTCGACCTCGCGTGAGGGCATCTCCTTTGTAATCATGCGCTTCAAGCTTGAGGCGGACCCTGATGTTGCGGCCAATGACGTCCGGGCGAAGGTGGACGCCATCCTGATGGATCTTCCCACTGGTGCCGAGAAGCCCATGGTACAGAAATTCGAGTTCGGCGCCATGCCGATCATCTCCCTTTCAGTATCGAGTAACCGCGGGGTCAACCAGACCTATGCAGTTGCAGACAGGGTCATGCGTGACCGCCTCTCACAGGTCCCCGGGGTTGCGACGGTCGATATTATCGGCGGACAGAAGCGCGAGATCCAGGTCGCTGTGGACCGTAAGAAACTGGAGTACTATGGTCTTCCCATCACAATGGTCACCGCTGCGATTGCCGCCGAGAACCTGAACGTCCCGGAAGGCAGAATAGTCGAGACCGAAAGGGAGTACACCCTCCGCACCATGGGAGAACTGTCGAGTGTGGACGCAATCGGAAAGGTCCAGATTCCGCTTCCCTCGGGGGGATTCATTTCACTCAAGGATATTGCCGCGATCCGCGACACGTTTGCCGAGCGGCGATCGGTGGCACGCTTCAACGGGCAGCCCGCGGTCCAGGTGGATGTCGTAAAGCAGGCGAAGGCAAACACCATTAAGACGGCAGATGGGATCTACAGGGTCGTTGATCAACTGAAGAAGGAGCTGCCGGCGGGCTTTGTGATCGAAGTCGCGCAGGATGATTCGATATTCATCCGGGATTCCGTGAAGGATGTGCAGTCGAGCATCCTGATCGGCATCCTCCTCACATCGTTACTCCTGTTCGGTTTCTTGAAGAGTCTCCGTGGAACCGTTATCGCCGCGGTCGTAATGCCCGCGTCGATAGTCTCTACCTTCCTTCTCATTCAGGCATCGGGGTTCACCCTGAACATCCTCACGCTGATGGCCCTGGGCATATCGGTCGGCGTGCTCGTGACCAATGCGATTGTTGTTTTAGAGAATATCATTCGGCATCTCCACATGGGCAAGGACCCGGCGGATGCGGCGATTGAAGGAACAAGTGAGGTCGCGATCGCCGTCCTGGCATCGGTGATGACCAACGTGGTTGTCTTCGTGCCGGTTGCTTTCATGCGTGGGATCATCGGACGTTTCTTCCTTCAGTTCGGATTGACAGTTGTCTATGCGACGATCTTCTCCCTGTTCATATCCTTCACACTCACGCCCATGCTCTCGGCTGCGATCCTGAAGCGGTTGGGCCGGGCCCGCTCTGCGTCCCGGGTTTCCGGCGATCCCTCGCCCAACGAGGAAACCGGGGCATCTTCCGATCCCTTTGCGGGCGACGCCTCGACCGAAGACGCAAGCGGCTGGTGGATGGATCGCATTATGGCAAAGACCGGCAGGTCTTATCGAGGCCTTCTCGCGTGGAGTCTCGCGCGGGGGCGGAACCTTGTGATTCTGGTACTGGTCACTCTGGGGTGTCTGGTGGGGAGCGTAGTGCTCATGGGGATCTCGGGTGCAGAGTTCATGCCGAGGATGGACGACGGGTTTGTCTCGGTCTCGCTCAAGCTTCCGGCAGGATCGTCACTGCCCGTGACGGAGAAGGCGGTTGGAGAGGTCGAGGGCATTCTCGGCGCGGAGCCCGACGTGGCATCTGTTTTAAGCACGATCGGAGGATCCGACCGCGGCGTCAACGAGGCCGTGATCACCGCCAAGATGGTGCCCCTGTCGAAGCGCGATCGCTCTGCCTACAAGGCTGCCAACGACCTCAGGCCCAAGCTGGCAGGTATTCCCGGAGCCGATATCTCCGTCGTGAGTGGGCATGAGGAGGCCGGCTCAAGCGCCGACATCGAGATCGAGGTCATGGGAAACGATCTCGATGAGCTCAAGAAGATATCGAACGAAGTGCTCGACATAGTGCGTGAGACCCCCGGGCTTGTTGACGTTGAGCGGAGTTGGAAAGAGGGAGGGGAGGATCTGGTCTTCGTACCTGACCGTGATGAGATAGCTCGCCGCGGGCTCTCGACGGGGACCATCGCCATGTTGCTGAGGAACTCGTTCCAGGGGGATGACAATTCGGTTTTCCGCGATGCCGGCGAGGAATATGCGATGCGCGTGCAGCTGTCTGACGCGGACAGGCAGGACATACGAACCTTTGAAGACATGCGCTTGCCCGCAGAGGAGTCTCTCGTCCCCTTGACGCAGCTCGGCAAGGTGGTGAAACAAAGGGCCGAAGCCGAGATTCTCCGCAGGGAACGCCAGCGGCGGATAACCGTCACAGCCAACATAGCACAAGGGACCCTGTCGAATGCTATCGGCAAGATCAAGCAGAAAAGCGATGCCTTGGGGCTTCCACCTGGGTACAAGGTTAAGTTTGCAGGGACATATGAGTTTCAGCAGGAGTCATTCGGTTCACTCTACGAGGCTTTGTTGCTTGCGATCATCCTGACCTATGTTGTGCTTGCGATGATAATTGAATCATTCTTCCATCCCATAACCATCATGATCACGTTGCCTCTGGGGCTCATAGGCTCCGCGATAGGGCTCTTCTTCGGGGGACAGACGATCAACATCGTCAGTCTGATGGCAATCATCATGCTCGTGGGTATCGTGGTCAACAATGCCATACTATTGCTGGACTATGTGAGACAAGTGAGGAAGCGGGGCAAGACGCTCAGGGACGCCATTCTCGAGGGCTGCCCGACAAGGCTCAGAGCTATCATCATGACCAACCTTGCGATAGCCGTGGGTATGATACCGCAGGTCATCTCGAGAGCCTCAGGATTTGAAATGCGTACGGCTATGGGTTTCGTCACCATGGGTGGTGTGCTCGTCAGCGCCTTCTTCACTCTGGTGCTCATACCCACCCTCTACTACTTCTTTGAGCGGGCGGGTACGAGAATCAGAGGGCGGGAGGTATAAGCGGATCTCAAGCTCCGATCTAACCCTCTCCCACTCCCCCTTTTGGTGAGCGTCTCAGTTGTTATTAGAGGTAATCAGCGAACTCTGGCTATCTTAACTGTTCCTACGACCTCCCCGTTCACGGTAATGCGCATGAGATAGATGCCTGTGGGTGCGATCTCGCCCGATGCTGTGCGGCCATCCCAGGTGAAGGTGTGTCCGCCCGGTGTCAGGCTTCCTTCAAATACCGTCTGCACTTTCCGCCCCGTGATATCAAAAACATCGGCCTTGACCGCATATGACTGCCCCTGGCCTGCGGCGGCCAGCATCACGGGCACACGCGCGAGTGACCCCGTCGGGCTGGGATACGCGGCGAGCACGCGGCTCATTGCCGGCGGAGCAACCTGGGCTACCGAAGCCCTGAGCCCGGTATCGGGCACGCCATTGCTATCGGCATCAACGACGACCTTAAGGGAGTTGTCAACCGTCGGAAGCGTTGCGGATACATTGTTAGGTGCCCCATCGCCTCCGAGCGCTCCGTCCGGTTCGGGATCCCAGCACAGCGATGCCACCACCCCGATCTTGCACCCTGCCGGAACATAGCCGGAGCCAAGCCCATATAGCACGTCCCATGGGATAGCGAGTTCGGTCCCACCGGTGAAGCCATACGCGTGCTGAGGATCGAAGGCCATGTAAACCTGAGAGCTGACGCTCTCACTGGTGGTGTCACTCAAGAGCCGCCACATGGATTCAGAATCATAAGGGCCCTGATGCTGGTAAGCCCCATACTGGTAGTCAGGTTTGAATCCAGCAGCCGTGAACGTGGCTCCACGCTCCCACTGATCAATCCTCGCGAGATCAGTGAAGCCATTGGGTCCATCAGCATCGGAATCGAGATAAATGAGCCATGAGTTGCCGTGGACATAGCCGCGAATCCCGAGGTAGAGATAGGTCGAATCCCAGTCCACGAAAACAACCAGGATCTCGTTGGTGTCGCCTGGAGCTGACCCGTTCCAGGATGAATCCCACAGGTCGTCAAGCCGTCTCTCCGCGCAAGCCCAATCGGCATCCGAGACCATGCCGTCTATTTGGACCGTGGTAACCGGTGCGAAATTCACGGGGATGTTGTCGAGATTGGTGACAGCGGTGTTGCCGTTGCCTGCCGCATCTCTGACTGAATTGGCGACGAGCAGGAGCTCGACCGGTCTCGCGAGGGCCTCGAGCGCAGTTGCGGTTGCCGAGCTCAGATTGAAGCTCAGGCGCTTGGCTGTGCCGGTCGTGATCAAGCTGTCGGATGAGGCGAGTGAGACTTCTGCTATACCGTCCTCGTCGTTATCGAAGCCAATGCCTGTCTTTACCACTGTCGCGGTATTGACCGCATCGTCGAAGTAAAGCACGAGGTTATCGGTTGCTGGGAAGTGAGTTCCGCTCAAGGGGATCGGAGCCATGCGGTCCACCAGGGCATCACGGAGCGCCTTGAGCTCAGGAATGTGGCCGCTCCCATCAAGCGCGCTCGTGTAGCCGCCATATACATAAACCTCGAAGGGGGCGTCACCGTAGAATTCATCCCCTTCAAGCAGCGTGCCCGAGAACGAGAGGTTGTGGTGCGCACCCGCGGTGCCCACCACGATCGCGGCCGTCGCGTTGGTGTTGGTATTCTTCTGGCCAAAATAGCCGCCGCCGTTGGGGTCCCAGACGCGGTAGAGAGAGTGGCCCGACCAGGTAAGGTCGAGGTTGTCCGGCGTAAAGCCATTCTTTACGTAGGCACGCTCACCGTACGCGCGGTACTGCACCTTGAGATACGGATCGCCGAGCGTGAGGGAGACCGTCCTCGTGACACTCGGGTGGATTATCCTGGCCTGAACAGTGTTTCCCGATCCGGCGACGACCTGGAAGCTATAGAGGTCATGCTCCCGGTCGATGCCTGCGACACTCACGTCGGACAGGGTCGCCGTGTGATTGGTCTCGTTGTAGTCGCCGTCAGTATCCACCCAGTAGGCGTTGTCATTGGATACGACACTGTAGTTGTAGTTCGAGCCCTTGCAGAAGAGCCACTGGAGCTTCCCGCCGATCGCATCAAAGACAGCCAGCAGGCGATCGTTGTAAAGCACCAACTCGGTCGAGCCGTCATCTTCAAAATCGGTGGTGTAGGCGCCGGTCGGGTTGGCATATAGTCCGGCTGCCCAGCGCGCTGCCTCGGCGTGAGCGTTCCCCATGCGAATGTGATTGCTGTAATGATGCTCCCAGCCGGAGATCTCACCGCTGTCGTGCCAGCCTGTCTCGTGGAGATTGGTCATCAAGATGTACCAGGCCATCTCGCTCAGGTTGTTGGCCGGCCCAGCAATGATCTTGTTGAGAGTGAAACTCCACTGGGCGCCGTAGTTCCACTTGGGAATGTGGCCATCGAGGTTGGAGGCCCCCATGTAGCCGGCCCAGTCGCCATACCAGGAATTGTTGCTGCCGCCATAGCCGCCGAAGCCGCCGAGCGAGTTATATGTCCCGTTCTGAAGCAACAGGGTCTGGGTGGTGAAGCCGGGGTCCTGTAACACGGCGGTCAGTTTCCACACGCCGACAGTCGCGCTGTTATTGGAACATTGCTGGAGGACCCAGATGTAGTTATTGAGAGCATTCGGGTTCGAAGTGCCCTGCATCACCTCGGCTGCCACCTCGGCATCGTTGCCGTAGATTATGATCTCGTCGGAGGTCCCTTCGAGGATGGTGTTCCAGGCATCGCCGGCGTTCCAGTTGACTTGGCCCACGAAGTCATTGTCGATGGGCAGCACCTTGATGCCTTTGTAGGTGTAGATGTGGTGGTCGTCAAGGGCGTTGTCGCGATAGCCGCAATGGATGTAGTCGTCGAGAATCACGGCCCACACACCGTTATCCGTGAAGTCATCACCAATATAGTCAATGACATTGGCAGAGGCATCGGTGCCATTCCCATCGGTGTCGGGGTTCTCCACCCACACACGTTCGGGCACCCACGCGATGTGCGGCGTATAGCCATAGTGAGTCGCGATCATATCATTCTCGACATCCACCGCCTTACCGTTTATCTCATCGCGAACGAAGGGCATCATTTGCTGGCCCAGGGCAGACGTAATGATCTCGTACCTGCCGGCAGAGACGCCAGCCGCCAACCAGTCGTTGAAGGTTGGATCGTGCCACTCGGCTGCTGAGATGAGAAGCCCGCCCTGGTGCCAGTTGACCGGGAGGTTGTAGTAATCATGCGCAGCCAGGATTTCGTCGGCGCCGTCATCGGGGTTCGCGGGATCGCCGTCATAGGCGGCGTTCTCTCCGCGCTCACCGCGGAAGACGGTAGTGTATGATAGTCCCTGGTTCAAGTGCTGGACGAAAGCCACATTGCGGGTGTTGCCGAGAGGCGCGTTGGTGGCTGTGATGTCATCGAGCACCTGGCCGCCCAGGGCGGTGAAGACGTAGAAGTTGATGGGAGTGGATTCCGCCGTGGCTGCCTGGCGAGCAACAGCGTCGTACTGACTCTCATCTGCGCCCGCGGCGCGTGCGACAGCTGCCATGAAGCCTTCGGGAAGCCACATGCTTGCCTCGAGGCTCGCCCATCGGTGAGATGCGATCACTCGCCTCGGCCTCGCCGTCTCGGTGTCGGCCAACTGCGAGTCCATGATGTGGGCCCGAAGCTCGCCGCCGGTCTCCACCATCTCTACTGCACGGTCCCAGGCAAAGGGCGCCGTCCCCTTTATGCCGGCGGGAAGCGTGGTTGTTCCGCCAGGCGTGAAATCCATGAGCACGAAAGCGCGCACACCTTCGGCAAGGATCGGTGCCGATCCCGCCGTCATGGGCGCTCGATAGAGATTGATGCGAAACGAGAGCCGGTCAACTTCCTGGTCGAAGTAGAAGCCCATGAGGTCACCCAGAGCCTTGCGACCTGTTGCCCCATCGTACACCGGGTCAAGTGCCTTGGCGTTGGTGCGCCCCCAGACTGAAGGATCTCCCGAGATCTCAAGCCCGGGCGCGGCGACCGCCGGTGGACTCCACGTGGCAGTCCCCTCGCCCTGAAGCGCACCAGGAAGAGTCGCGAGCGCGATGAGGCCAATGCAAAAACCAAAAACACCATCTCTTGATTTCATCCGTATGCTCTCCTTTATGATATACCCAACCATTCTAAGTTTAGCACATTTTTGCGCCCATATAAAGATGAGGTTCTTGGCCTCCGGGGAATGGGCGGGGACATGGTGACCCCCTGTGTTTTCTGCCTCCCCAATGCGCGTATCCTGCAATCCCATGCCATCTTCATCTATCTAATTCCGCACACTAATCGTTACACCATATGCGGTTACACGAGTTTGCGAACTCGTCTGGTTCATGCTACACTCTTCCGTTTGGATGCTTGTTCCACGAGAACGGGTCGCGTCGAAGAGGAACTGCGGCTAACCAGTACTGATTTGGGGAGGTAATCCAATGAGCAGCGAAGCCACTTTTTACAAGAAGGCAGACCAGTTGCTTTACCGAGTGCTGGAGCTCAATCCAGGTATGGCGACCCAGATGGGCGATCACCGCTGGGACGACCGCCTTCCGGATTTCACTTCCGGGGCACTCGACAGCCAGAACCGCGAAATGCGGACCGCCTTGTCCGATTTTGAAGCCATGGACACGGGTAGATTCAGCCTTGATGCCCGCATCGACCACACTCTGGTCGTCCAGATTCTCAAGTCCTTTGTGCGGCAGTATGAAAGGGCACGTCGGCACCGCCGCGATCCCGGCAGTTACATGGACGAAGTCATGGGCGGCGTGTTCATGCTCATCATGAAGGAATTCGCGCCGCTTCCGGAGCGGCTGCGTTCCGCCCTGGGGCGGGTGCGCGAGACTCCAAGAGTGCTAGCTGAGGCCACGGCCAACATCGTGCCCGGAGAGGTGCCGCTGGTGTGGGCGGAAATTGCGCTGGAACAGGCAAACCAGGCGCCGGGCCTGTTCACCGGCATGCTGCCGGGGCTTGCCGCCCAGGCTGCCCCGGAACTTGAATCTGACTTGAAAGCGGCAGGCGAGGTTGCAGCCCGGGCACTTCAGACCTATGCGGAATTCCTCGGGCGAGACGTCCTCCCGCAGGCAAAGGGAGACTTCGCCGTGGGGCGCGATCTCTTTGATGAGATGCTGCGCGAAGATCACATGGTGGAGTATGACGCGGACGGGTTGCTCAAGACCGGATGGCGGCTTTTCCATGAAACCGAAGACGAGATGAAGGCGGTCGCTCGTGAAATCAATCCAAAGAAAACGGTGCGTGAGCTGATGGAAGATGCCAAGGCAGATCATCCCACTGCCGAGGGCTTGCTCAAAGCTTACCAGGATGCTATGCAGGCAGCGCGCCAGTACGTGATTGATCACGATATCGCAACGATTCCAGCCGGGGAGACCCTCCGCATCATAGAGACACCGGCCTACATGCGTCCCATCATCCCCTATGCGGCGTACATGCCGGCAGGCATCCTTGAGGAAAAACAGGAAGGGCTTTTCCTTGTCACGCCTGTGGAGCCCGGCATGTCGCCGGATCTCAAGGAACAGAAGCTCCGGGGCCATCACTTTGCCAAATTGCCTGTAACTGCCCTGCACGAGGCTTACCCTGGACATCATTTGCAGCTGGTGTGGGGCAACAAGCAGAAGGCGATCCCTCGCCGAATGGGTTCATTCCTCTCGACGCTCTTCATCGAGGGCTGGGCGTTCTATTGCGAGGAATTGATGGAGCAGATGGGCTACATCGCTGAGCCGGTACAGCGCCTGGGGCGCCTCAGCGACCAACTGTGGCGCGCAGCACGCATCATCATTGATGTTTCACTTCACACCAAGGGGATGCCGGTCCAGGAGGCAATCGATTTCCTGGTCCAAAGATGTCAGCTTGAGCCGAGCAACGCCCTGGCCGAGGTGCGCCGCTATACCGGCTCGCCGACCCAGCCGCAGTCGTATCTCATGGGTAAGCTTGCGATTCTTGATGTGGTCAAGGAATATCGCCGGGCGAATCCCAAGGTATCATTGAAGCAAATGCATGATGCCATCCTGGGCTGTGGATCACTGCCGCCGAGGCTCATGCGTCAACGCTTGCTGGGCATGTGACCGTTTCTCATTTTCTCATTTGGTGCCGCCTGCCGGCGGGCCGCCGGGACGCTTCAAGACTTCGATATGCTCAAGGGCAGCCCGCAGCGTGTTTTGCTGCGATGGATCGCTTCTTGCAAGTGTGAGCACTTGATTCCAGGCTTCAAGCGCTTCCTTTTCCCGGCCCCCAATTTTCTCGAGCGTCAGGGCAAGGTGATACCAGTAGTCAATCAAGAACGGCCACGCTTCAGTCGCACGCTTGTACTCTTCAATGGCCATGCCAATCTGGCCCTGGGCAAGATATACTCTCCCAAGGTTAAAATGGGGCGGGCCGGAACCGGGATTGAGCTCTATTGACCGCTTGAACGCAGCCTCTGCCTCGCTCGGGCGGCCCGAAACCTGGTAGACCCGACCCAGGTTGTTGTACGCCGAATAATCGTCTGGATCCAGGTCTATCGCTCGACGAATTGGAGTCTCGGCCTCTTTGAATCTTTCGAGCCCCATGTAAGCCATTCCGAGAGCATCCCAGTATCGTGCCGTTTTCGGGTCCAGATCTGTGGCCTGCGCGAGCAGACCCACGGCTTTCTCATAGGAATTCTGCTCAATATAGAAGTGGGCGAGCTCGCTCTGGGCTGAGGCGATGCGGCCGCTGGCCCAGAGCGGGTTGTTGTCGAGCATCCGACTGAACCTATCGAGGCTGAATTCTCGGCTGTGGTTGACGCCAACCCACGGCAAGACGTGGAAGAAGCCAACAACGACAAAGGCGTAGGCTGCAAACCTGAATTCGACGCGTTTGCCAAGACTCGATGCGATCCAGCATACTACGGTCACAACATAGGCCAACGATCCCATCGACCAGAGGTCCCAGTCGCGGCTCCCGCCGAGGTCGGGCTTGATAACAAGATTGAAGAGGATCGGAAAAGCACTGGCCAGAAGGAGAAAGCGGAAGCGGCGAGATTTCCTGAGCGCAGGATCTTTCCAAAAGGCATAGATGAAGACCCCCATGCCGATCCAGGCCAGGGGAGAGATCAGGATCTGCTGGTTCAAGAAATCCACGAGGTGTCGCCAGGAAAACAGCGCGTACTGCGCATCCGCCTTACTGAATAAAGGCAAGAGCATGAAGTTGCCCTTCTGGTACGACGAGGTCACAGCAACCATGATCAGGATAAGCGCAAGGAATACGGCACCGGGCAAGATTCGCCGTGGTGGCCGCGCGGTGTCCTTCTCCCTTCTTGCGAGCATCAGGTACAGGAAGGATGGGATCAGAAACAGGAGGGCATTATGGAGCGCCACGCCCATGAGGAGCGCCAGACCGACCCAGACGAACTTCCGACGTCCGAGAAGATATTCGAGGGCAAGGACGACATAGCCTAGGATGGCAACCGTAGCGAAAGAATAACTCTCGGCGTAACCAAGAAAGAGCTGCACGGTACCCAGGGTGACGAGAGATGCGGTGACAAAGAGTCTTCGTCTCACGATGGTGCCGAGGCGCAGGGCCGCCAGGACATAAACAAATCCCGCCACAACGCTCAGGACGGTATAGACAAGCGCCCCGTCCCACGCCCAGAGCGGCCCGGTGACAAGCAGCACCCCGTAGTGGATCAAGCGATCCAGAAACTCACCGGCATGAAACCACTTGCCCTCGTCAAGGAGCCGGATCATCAGGCGGCCGTCGCCCAGGAAATGGTATGGCATACGCAGAAGCCAGAATAGCACGGCGAAAATACCCGCAATGATAATGTCCGTCACGTGATGTGTCGGCCGAGCCACGCCACCCGCTCGGCGGGCCTGAGGCCGAGGCGCGCTGCCGGTCTCAGGTCTTGGCCGGTAGAGCCTGGAGAGATACACCCAAACCTGGGGAAGACAGAGCACGCAGCCAAGCCCAATCGTGACCCAGGTCAGTCCTGGCCTAAAGAAGAAATAGGGGTTAAAGCCCCAGGACCAGTTGGAATACCTGAATGAAACAGCCAGGTGCGCAAGCAACGCCAGGATGCCGACAAGCGAGAAGAGCCAGGGAGAGACAGTCCTCCTGCCATGATCCACCTTGCTGTCCATTTCTCCTCCTGTAATGTCGGGCTCGGAAGCCAATTATACCACAAGAAAGCCGGGCCTGTTTCCCTTTGACAATGTCCTTCGCTCTGATACAATGCCCAATCGCTGATTCCAATATATGGCATAACATCATAGAGGCACGGACGGCTACAAGTGGTTGCTTCTTGAAGAGTGTACCGGTTGCAGGCATCAAGCATGCTGGGAAAACTCTTTGAATTCTGCGGGGCACGTTCTATCATGAAGGACGAGACCTAGCGGAGGTGCTGGGAACCGGAGGGTCCGACTTCGGAGGGCTTTTGAGATGGGAACCGCGTCGGCAATAGCGAGCGATACGAGACATCTCATTTCGCGGGACCCGGTCAAAATCATTGTCCTCGGCCTGCTCTTCGCGGCCGGGGTACTTCACTGGGTCCTTTTTCTCGATCACGGCGATCTCTCATTTAATGTCGAAGACTGGGGGCAGGAATATATCTTCTACTCCGTCCTCCGGCAGGCGATCGATGAGGGGACCGTGCCCTATCACATCTCCGTGAAGTTCCATCACACAGATAGGTTCATGGGGATTCCCGATACCAACATGGCACCTCAGGTACTGCTTCTCCCGGTGATGGGCATAGGCGGTTTCGTCCTTCTCGATCTCCTCGTCCTTTATTCGCTCGGGTTCATCGGCTCGCTGCTCGTCATGCAACGGTACAGGTTGTCGCTGCTTTCCTTCGCGGCCTTCTTTCTCTTGTTCAATTTCAACGGTCACATAACGGCGCACATCGGCGTCGGCCACTCGATGTGGAGCGGCTATTTCCTGCTTCCGTTCTTCTTCCTCTTTGTCATGGAGATCATCGAGGGTCGGGTGACCAGAATCACGCCCATAAAACTCGGGCTCATCCTCTTCGCGATCGTCCTCAAGGGCTCGTTTCATCTCTACATCTGGTGCCTGATGTTCCTGCTACTGCTCCTCGCATTCAACTGGAAGTACGCGAAGACGATCTTCTATGGCATCCTATGCAGCATGGCCCTCTCGCTCTTTCGCCTTGTGCCGTCGGCCTTCACGCTTCTCGGCCGGAAAGAGAACTTCATCTGGTCATATCCCACCATTAACGATCTCATTGATGCAATGGTCACCATCAGGCAGCAGACTCCGGAGCGGCTTCATCTCTGGGGCACGGCAGGGTGGTGGGAGTACGACATGTATATAGGCCTCATCGGATTCGCGCTCATCGTTTACTTCGGGATATGGCTGCGTTTCAGCAAGCGCGACGATCTGGTGTCTTGCAGGTATGCGGCATTTGACCTGCCGCTCCTAGTGATGCTGCTCCTCTCCCTGAGCTACTTCCAGGCCTTCATCACGAGGATCCCCCTCCCGCCGCTCAGGATCGAACGCGTAGCGACCAGATTCGTCTTGGTGCCGGTGGCCGTGCTTGCTCTCATTTCGGCGATAAGGATGGAACAGGTGCTCCGCCGGTACGCGAAGACCTTCAAATTGAAGTTCATTGCGATTGGCGCACTTGTGGTGATGGGGCTTTCGTTCGTTGACCACTCATTTCTCTGGTCGGTACCTCATCTTGAGCGGGTTTTCAAAGACAGGCTCAAGGACACGATCACGCCGGCCATCACCACGAGGCCCGATGGGGTCTATCAAGCCATTGTTGTGGTTTCGGCTTTGGCATCACTTGCTGCTCTTATCGTGGTGTGCTATCTGGCATCTCGCTACCTCCGCAGCCAGAAGAAGCAAGTCTGAACGGGAAGAAGGACAGGGGGCAAGCAAAAAAGCCCCCGTTAAGAGGGCTCTTCTGCGAGTCTCTTAATAAAGCGGGCACAATACTCAACTAGTCACGAGCAGCCGTGGCCCACAACTACTCGTTCACAACTCAGAGATATGCCCCTATCTTTTGCTACGGAGCGTTTACCAGGACGGGCGCCTGCCGCCACGACCTCCGCCTCGGCCGCCACCGCCACCGCCACCGCCGCGACCGCCACCGCCACCGCCGCCACCACGGCTGTCATTGCGAGGACGAGCTTCGTTCACATTGAGCGGCCGTCCCTTCAGGTCTTTGCCACTCAGGCCGGTAATTGCAGCCTGGGCCTCAGCCTTATTGGGCATCTCGACGAATCCGAAGCCGCGCGATTCGCCACTGAATCTGTCTGTAATCACACTGGCGCTTGCCACCTGCCCAAAGGGCTCGAAGGCCGCCTTCAGGTCGCTGTCAGTCGCGTCATGCGACAAGTTGCCTACGTAGATATTCATTCCGATCTCCTCGTTATCCTGAACAGGCATACCGGATTGCCATTCGAGCCCAATTGGACGAATCTATCAGCCGCGTCGAGATTGATTCCAAAAGGTCCGGAGGGCTTTCCAATAATGGGCCTGCTCATTTCTGTTTAAACTTCTCCGAAATCTGTCCTTCTACCTGACTGCTGTTGTACCAGCAATCAGCACTCCTCACAGGTTTGAGATCTGATCACCTCCGTACATTGGCAACCTGTGGAGCAAGCGCTCATGCGGCTTCTTTCTCGATAATCTCAACTCGCTTCTGCTTCGAGGCTCGTGGGTACTATCATAATGACATTTAACCCTAACATGAGCCTCGGCGGAAGTCAAGATCATAAAACGCGACAAATCAGAGGGGTTCGGGCGACCTGGTTGGCCCCTTGGGGAGTAATCGGAAGGGGCCCCGCCACTTCAAGCGTGCTCGACCACTTTTGAACCCAGGGGCGCCGTTACGCTCTATCCATTGGTCTAGTTCAATTGGGTGCCGAGTCACGTCTCTCGCAGGGCCCCGTATGTTTAGATGGGGACATGAGCTCGGGGATTCGCAGAATTTTGAGATTCCCATACCCCCATGTGCAAGAGGCGCCTCAGAGGCAGGCGACCATGGGACAAAGCTCAATGCCCAATGCTGGGAATCGGCCGTTTATGGTCGTCAATGATAGGATGGATGCGTTTCCGCGGGCCTGATCTATGACTTCATCTTTTCGGGCGGTCTACGCTCCGGGACATAGCGGGGAGGCATTCTGCCCTCATTCCAGTCCTTGGAGACATACAGATTGCAGTAGCAGCTTCCGTATTCCTTGACGTCGGCCTCGCGATAAGCGCATGGGCAGACTATGTCCTTGTCCCGGTCGCGATCGCCCGAGGCGAGCCTGCAAGGGCAACACATGTAGCCATAGCGCTCCTTATTGGTGACGAGCGCCTGGAGGAGATCGAAGACCCGCTCCTCATCATTGCTGAAGTAGTAGCCCTTTGGCTCTTGGACCTTCATTAGCATCTCATGCAGTTCGTTCACGTTCATTCCTGCTGCTCCCGGATATCCGACCCTGGCCGAATCGGGGATCTATCCCCATTCCCCATTCTGGTGTCCGTGTCTCTTGTGCGGCGTTGGCACTTGTGCTCATTTCTCAAAAAGGGCGCTTACCCCATTGTCCCCCTCTTCCCTTGGGAGAGGGCAGGGTGGGGGCTATAGCCCTAACGCCTCGCGGATCTTGGCCTCTTGGAACCCGATGATTACATCATCGCCGATTATGATCGTTGGGAATGAGAACCGCGGGTTGTACTTCTTCACTTCCTCAAGAACCGCTGCTTGCTCCTTACCAGCGAGCAAGTCGACGTCGGTGACATCACAGTCAATTCCATTGTCCTTCATGAACTTCTTGGTGGCCTTGCAGTGGCTGCAAGTGCTGAGCGTGAACATCTTTACTGGCTTCTGTCCCTTCATGCTGTATGGCCCTCCCAAGGATTCCCGATGTCGCGGTCACCATTTTCAATCGCCGTACTCGCATCTCAAGTCAACCGCTACAACAGCCAACTACAACTGGGTGTCCTGCCCTCGGCACTATACACCAGAAGCCGCAGGCACTCCACTCAAGATTAGATGTAGTCTCCTGTGCTTGGGTTCTCTGGCTGAGGATTTGTACCGACCCAATCTTTCACCGGCCAGTGAGCCGCCGCAATCATGGTTGCAGCGTTCTTGACTTGCTGTTCTCGATTGGTGTAAGGTGGGGGGAACGTGTGGTGGAAGGCAGAGAACTCATGAAGGAGGAGGTGCGCTATGTGTCTATGCAGTGTCATCGGCGGTAGGCAGGGATGGGGCAGGAATCTCATAGTCCTGGGCCTGATCTTGCTGGTTGCAGGTCAGGCTGGTGCGGCGATCCCAAAGAAGATCAATTACCAGGGGAGGCTGACCGATAGTGCGGGTCAGCCACTGGTGGGACCGCATAGCATGATGTTCGCCATCTATGATGCGCCTTCGGGCGGGAACGAGCTTTGGTCAGAGGGCAAAGCAGAGGAGACAGACTCAGCAGGTGTGTTCGCAACGATTCTCGGGAGTGACAATCCGATAGGAATATCTTTTGATGGCCCGTGTTGGCTTGAGATCAAAGTGGATGGCGAGCCTCTCAATCCTCGCCGAGAGATCATAAGCGTACCCTATGCCTTCCACGCCATGAATGCTGACAGCCTCGGGGAAGTGCATTCGAGTTCGTATTCTCTGGTAGGGCACATGCATGATGATCTGTACTTCACGAAGACCGAACTGACCTCAGGCGGAGTAATCAACACGCCTTCGAACCCCGTGGACTGGACCGAGCTTAAGAGTGTGCCTGGCGGGTTTGCCGATGGAGTTGACGATGTTGGCGGCACGGGCGACGGCTATTCGCTTGATGCTGCTGACGGCAGCCCGACGGATGTCGTCTATGTCGACGACACCGGCAATGTCGGAGTGGGAACCACAACCCCCAAGTGTCTACTCGATATCCACAAGGGCTCGTCTGGCTCGGCTGCGAGCATGAGCGGCATAAGTCTCTTGGTTGAGAGCAATTCGCAGGCAAACATGAAGCTTCTCTCTCCGAACGGTTCCTTTCAATCGATCACCTTCGGCGCTCCCACTAATCCCGCGGCTGGCTGGATAGCTTATGACCATAGCGAGGACCGGCTCAGACTCGGTGCAGATGATGGGGACAGACTGACGATTGCGAGGGGTGGCTACGTGGGTATCGGGATCAACACGCCCGCAAGCAATCTCCACATTGCCAAGAACGTGAACGCCCCACTCGAGTTACTGCTCACCAACGAGAATACGGGGCCTCTATCCTCGATGGGGCTACTCTTCTCCGATGAAGAGACTGATGCAGGACTGAGGGTCTATGATAATGATGCGGCGAGCTACCCAAGCGATCTGCTGATATTCAACGGCCACCCCCGTGGCCACATAGTATTCGAGACGCTGACCCAGGAAGCAGTGGCCATTGACAGTGCGGGCCGGGTTGGCATTGGAACCATGCGCCCCGAACACAACTTACACGTTCGGTCAAACGAAGATACTTGGGCTGTAGTCGAGACAGACAGGTTGGATGGTATTGCAGGGCTGGGGCTTGCCAATAACGGGCCTGGTTGGGAACTCGATCTGAGAGGGGATATGTCAAATGCCTTTGTGATCTACGGGGGTCAAGGGGGTGGGCCCCGGCTTCTCATCGACACCAATGGCAAGGTTGGCATAGGGAATACGTCCCCTGCCTCGCAGCTGGATGTCTCCGGCACGGCCCAGATGACCGGATTCAAGATGCCCACGGGCGCGGCGGCCGGCAAGTTCCTGACCTGCGATGCCGCAGGTGTGGGGACTTGGGCGACTGTGGCGGGAGCACCGGATGCTGACTGGACGATCTCGGGCAGCGACATGTACTCGACCGTCTCCGGCAAGGTCGGGATTGGTACAAGCAGTCCTGGCAATAAGTTTCATGTGTCTTACACCTCGCAGGGAAGTCTTTCTTATCCGATCAAAGTAGACAACCCTGGCCTGAGTACAAATGGAACCGCGACCGGCATTCTCTTTAAGGTGGACGGGGGAGAGAATACCCGTGGTAAGGGTGCCCTCGTATACGAGCAGACCGATACCTGGAATCGCGGCGACTTCCATTTCCTTCAAGGTACAGGCACCGGTACCTCAGCGGCCGTCACATTGGCTGAGGCCGTCATGACCATCAAGAATAACGGCCGTGTAGGCATTGGCACCAAATCCCCGGCCAACCAGCTCCATGTGAAATCGGCCAACACCTCATGCGGAATCGAGGTCGAATCCAATCTAACAGATGGTATCGCGGCATTGGTTCTCGCGAACGACGCGCGAGCGTGGACGCTAACTACTGAAGGGAGTTTCGGGGATGGTTTCATGATAACCGATCCCGGTGTTGGTTATCGCGCTCTGTTTATTGATACCAATCACAACATGGGCATCAGCACCACCGCCCCCACGGCAAGGTTGGACGTCAACGGCGCCACAGGCTACAACCAGGTCAGGATGCGGACCTCCTATACGCCGACCAGTACGGCGGACGCTAACGGCAACGTCGGCGATATGGCCTGGGATGCCAGCTACGTATATGTGAAGACCGCCGCGGGCTGGAAACGAGCGGCCTTGGGCACGTGGTAGGGGACTCTACTACCTTGATGCGGATGGACATTCTATGACACTGGACCGCGTTTCCCGTGGTGACACTGTGGAGGAACTGTGGTAGCATCAGAACTGCATTCAAGAGACAGGGGGTTGAAGATGTTCGATCCTGGACGAGCAGTAAGGCATCTACTTCTGACTGTCTTGCTTCTTGTTGCCGTGGCGTATCTTGTGGGGCCTGCCCCCGGGTTGGCTGCCACGGCTGCCAAGAAGGCAACTGGCAGCCCATCTTCGGCAGGAGCCGGCATGGCGGCCAATGCAGTCATAGCCACCGATGTCTTCAGCAGCGGCGGCGAGGAAGGCACGTCCGCTTCCTTCAAGTTACACGATACCTTCGGGCAGGGTCCGATCGGCCCTCTGGCAGTTGGAGCAACCAAGAACGTACAGGACGGTTTCTGGGCGACCATCGGGGCAAAGGCACCGGCGCTGGGCGATACCACCCATCCGGGGCATGTGGAGGATTTCGAGGCGTTTCCCGGCGACACTTCGATTCTACTTGCGTGGGTCTGCCCTCTAGATACGGACTTCGCCGGCATACTTATCCGGTTCTCGACCACTGGGGCTCCGGTGACGCTCACCGACGGGGCAGCTGTTCCCAATGGGGACTCGGGAGAGTTCTGGGGACCGCTGGGCTCTGGGGATGACTGGGTGCATCCTGGTCTGACCAACGGAACCACGTATTACTATACCGCCTTCGCATTCGACAGCTCTTACAATTACTCTTCCGGTGTCACTGTCAGTGCTGCACCTCTCGATACGGTACCCCCACCACGAGTTGTGTCATTCACTGCAAGCGCTGGAGATAGCGCGGTCACTCTGCGGTGGACGGGCCCAGTGGATTCCGACCTTGATCATGTGCTGATAAAGTACTCGACGGTCAGTCCGCCAACGAGCCATACCGAGGGAACATCTGTTGAGAATCCCCCAGATCTTGATGGGAAGTTCCCGGCGGGGGTGGACAGTTTTGTGCATACGCATCTTACCAACGGGACCACTTATTACTACTCGATCTTCGCCGGTGATGAAGTGCCCAACTATTCAGGTCCTCGTGAGGCCAGTGCGACACCCAGGGACACCATCCCGCCTGGCTTTGTTCAGTGGTTTACGGCAACCGCGGGTGAGCGCTCGGATACGTTGAGGTGGCAGAACCCAACTGACAGCGATCTCAAGGAAGTCTGGATCAGGTATTCGACGACCGGATGGGCCTATACGCCGACTCAGGGCAGCCCTGTCGAAAACGGCACTGATGGCAGGTTTACCGACATGGTGCCGGCAGCTGTCAATAGTTTTGTGCATACAGGGCTTACGCCCGGCACAACGTACAATTACTCTGTCTTTACGTTTGATAGGTCTAACAACTATCCCGGCTATACGAGTGGTTCTGCCACTCCGTTTGACCACACACCGCCGGGTCTCTCAGTCTCGGTCTTCCAGAACCCTTACGTCACAAATCATCTGGATGTCTATTTCATCGCATCAGAACCGGTGGTTGACACCAGTGTCGCTGTGAGCATCAACGCGGCCGAGCTTGCAATGACGAAGAATGACCCTGAGGAGAATGTGTGGCGTGGTGACTATGAGCTTTGCTGCACCGGTGAACTCACAATCGAAGCTTGTGCCAGTGACTCGAGCTCGAATGACACCTGTGTCACTCGCAGCTTCTCCTCGGCTCTTATGATGGCGTCTTCGGGGGGTGTTGCGCGGAGCGTTGACGGCCAGCTCAAACTGATTCTGCCCGGAGGAGCGCTAGCCCGTGACGCTTACGTGCTCATATTCGAGTCCGAGGGAAGTCGTCCTGGGCAGAGAACAGGCTATGACATCTCGCCTCCGGGGCTTGAGCTTGGAGACTTCGCCGAGATCTCCATAGCATATGCCGACATGACAAGCCAAATCGAGCACCTTTGCATATCTAAGTTGGATGGAGACAGGACGATCCCTGTTGACTCCTATATCGATAAGGATGGGCGGAGGGTAATTGGTTACGTGAAAAGCCTTGGCTCATACAGACTCATTTGGCGGCCTGATGCCGAGACTCCTACATATGGTGAGGGCGAATTCCGAGTTCTCCGGAACGTTCCCAACCCATTTGTAGGTTCTACCAGCATCATGTTCGAGGTCGCGCGGGCCGGGCGCGTCCGTGTCGAAATTGTCTCAGTTGATGGTAGGTATGTGACAACGCTCACTGATGATTTCGTCCCGCCCGGCAGAAACTCGATTGACTGGAACGGCTGTGATGATAAGGGGCGGCGGGTGGCCGGTGGAGTCTACGTGTGCAGGGTTGGATTTGGTTCGGAAACCGTAAACCACAAGATGGTTCATTTGCGCTAGGGGGTGGGAGCATGCGAACAAGAACAATTCTGAGCATCATCTTCATCGCGGGGCTTTGTAGTACCACCCTGCTTGTGGGATGTGGCGGTGGTGGCGGTGGCGGCGAACCGACGGAGACAGCTGCCGACCTGACCAATCAGGGCTGGGCCTTGTTCGTGCAGGGGAAGTACGAGGAGGCCATAGAGAGATTCACCAGGGCAACCCAACTTGATGCCAACTACGCTGATGCCTATAACGGCCTCGGTTGGTCGTACGCCAATACCAAGGTGGACTCACTTGCGAAGGCTCTGATCAATTTCAATCTGTGCATCGCGAAGGACACGACCCATGCCGATCCGTATGCAGGGCGGGCGCCGGTATATCGTGATCTCAATCCACCTCAGTTCCAGGATGCTATCAACACGGCGACGACCGCACTTACAAAGGATTCGGACTACGAGTTCGTGCATTACACGGATTTCAACTGGCGCGATCTGCACCTGATCAAGGCCCAGTGCTATTATGGCCTGAAGGAGTACACCCAGGCTCTGGCGGAGGTTGTGATACTCGACACAGACTACATGCTAGATCCGGGCTCTCCCACGTTCGTAAGAGATCTCGCAGCCAAGATAGAGGATCTGGCCCGTAGCGTATAATGAGAAGCAGGCCTCTCGCGGGCATGATTCAGGCCAATCCCGGAGGTGCATCTCCGTCCTGAGCGAACCCAAGCCGCAGAAGGTTATGCAGATCAGCAAGGCGGTGGGCGGGGAGTAAGACAAGACAGCCTACTTCCGTCTCTACCTTACTAGTATCTCACAGAATAGACTCGATTCGTCTATCTCTAGAATCTGCGTCTTGGCATCGAACCCCGTGGTCAACGAAAGAAGTTGCGCGCGGCTAAATGCTCGTCCGGTGAAGCCATCCTTGCATGCGATGACGCCGTTGCCGGTGCGGGCAAGATCGAGTTCACCAAGAAGCCCAGCCTCGGATTGGATCTCAAACCACTTCAGTCGGTGCTCCCAGAATTTGTCCGAGTATGTCGCCAGGAGCACTTTCCCACCTGGTCTTGTCACCCGTAGGCTTTCACCTATCAAGTGTTTCGGGTCCACGTGGAAGGCTGAAATGCCGTTCTGGATACAGACAACCAGGTCAAATGCATGGTCGCGAAAAGCGAGTGCCACGGCATCCATATTGAGAAGACGGCAATTCGAAATAGGCCCGAGCATCTCCTGGGCAAGATCGAGACTGGCCGGTGAGGTGTCTATGCCGATGACCAGGCCGGCTCGGGAAGCCAAACGCGGAATCGCTCGCCCGTAGCCGCAACCCAGTTCCAAGACCGTGTCGCCCGGGCGAATTCTCTCAAGAACATGGCTCACCTCAGCATCAAGATATTGCCGGATCCGCGGAGGCGCGATTTCATAAACTCGCCTGAGCCTATGTGCCGACAGCCGGTCAACGTAGTATCCGCTCATGCTGCCATTCTCACTTTTGATCGCCGCGCAGTCAATAAGAGGTTTAGGGTGAGGGTCGCTGTTGCGCCACGCCCGCGTGTATGGTAACCTCCATAGGCCGCGGCAGAAGCGATTGGTGCCTGTGGCCATGCGCCGCTGACGGGATCTCAGCACGCTGGGGATCGGTGACGGATAGGATGAGAACGATACTTTCTCGCCGCTTCATCATCTACGCGATATTTGTTGTCTCGGGTGCGACTTCGCTTGCGTATGAGGTCACATGGACGCGGCTCTTGGTCAGAGTCTTCGGCGGAACCTCGTTCGCTGTCGCAACGGTGCTTGCCTCATATATGGCCGGGCTTGCCCTGGGGAGCTATCTACTTGGCAAGCGTATCGACAGAGGCGGCAACCCAGTCCGCGTATATGGTTTCCTCGAACTCGGCATCGGTGTCTTCGCTCTGGTTTTTCCATTCGTGATCCTCGGGCTTAACCTCATCTACGGAGCCATCTCTCCAGCGTTTCAGGAGAGATACCATCTGCTGACGCTGGTGAGATTCGCTCTGAGTTTTCTGGTTCTTCTTATACCGACGACCCTGATGGGCGGCACCTTGCCTGTTCTGAGCAAATACGTCGCAGGTGATCTTTCGAATCTTGCCCGGCGGATAGGGGCACTTTACGCCGTCAACACTTTCGGGGCCGTGGCCGGCGCCTTTGGGACGGGCTATCTCCTTCTTCCGAATCTTGGGATCAATCACACGACATGGTTATGTGTAGGTCTCAACGTCGCGATCTTTGGGGCAGCCATGGTGATAAGCCGCGGGCCTGCCCCTGAAAGTCTCCCTGCTGTTGTCACGAAGGATACCAGTCGCGATACTGCCTCAGGGCATACTTGCGGTGATCGGGTGGGCGGCGAGGCCCAATCTCAAAAACGGGCGAGGGTGGTTCTCGTCGCCTTCATGCTTACCGGGTTCGCCGCGCTCTCCATCGAAATCTTGTGGACTCGGGTTCTCTGCCTCGTGATTGGAACCACTGTCTACGCCTTCAGTGCCATGCTCGGAACTTTCCTTCTCGGGCTGGCGGCCGGGAGTGCCGTATTCGCCAGGCTTGCGCAGCGCCTGCGGCGGCCAGGACTGGTTCTGGGTCTTGTTGTCGCGGCGATCGGCGTCGCCGTCTTCTTAGGCTCGGTTGCTTTTGGGAAGCTTCCGCTTCTCTACATGCATGTCGGGCAAGATATCGGCTGGAGTTGGGGCAAGATGATGTGGGCGCAGTTCCTCTTCTGTCTTCTGATAATGCTCGCCCCGACTTTTCTTATGGGTGGAACGTTTCCTCTGGTGACCAGGATCTATGTGCGGGACCTGACCAGGGTTGGAAGCAAGGTGGGAACCGCATATGCCTTCAACACTGTCGGATCGATTTTTGGATCGTTTGCCGGCAGTTTTGTCTTTCTCCAATTCCTCGGCATCAAAAACGCTCTGACACTGGTCTCGGCTATCTACCTAACTGTAGGCATAGCCCTGTTGGTGACGGTGGCGGAATTGCGCGGCCTGAGGCGCTTGGCTGTAGCTGCCTCCGCTCTGGTATTGGCTGTGATCGCCTTTGCCTTCCCGCCTCGGTGGGATGCAATGCTCATGACCAGCGCGGTGTACAGATATGCCCAGATGTACAGGACCACCGAACGCCTCAAGGAAAACCTGAAGGAAAAGAGGCTCCTCTTCTATGACGATGGCCCCGGTGCAACTGTCAGCGTCGAGAAATTTCAGGATGAGCTCTCGCTTGCGATCGATGGTAAGGCCGATGCTTCGACAGGCATCACCGATATGACAACGCAGACAATGATCTCGCATCTGCCTCTCCTCTTTCATCCCCGGCCGGATACAGTATTGGTCATTGGGCTCGGATGCGGGATGAGCCTTGGCGCCGCCGAGAGATATCCCTGCAAATCGATAGAGTGTGTGGAGCTACTGGAGAACGTCGTGAAAGCAGCTCGATACTTTGATGCGTACACCTCCAACTGCTTGGCTGATCCGCGGCTCCACCTTATCGTTGGGGATGGGAGGAATCATATCCTGCTCACCAAGAAGAAATACGATGTGATTATAAGCCAGCCAACAAATCCCTGGATTGCCGGGGTTGGAGACCTTTTCACAAAAGAATACCTCGAGATGGCCAAGCGCAGGCTCAAACCCAATGGCATCATCTGCGTCTGGTTCGAGACATACTATATGGGGGACGGCGACTTGAGATCTATGGTGAAGACTTTCCTCTCCGTCTTCCCCTATGCTTCCATGTGGATGGCAAATGAGGTCGACGTGATTTTCCTGGGCTCCCTGGCCCCCTTGTCCTTCGACGACCGTCTCGCGGCTACGATTAGGACCCCGGCCATTGCTTCCGATCTCAAACGTGTCTGGATCAATGACATCACGGACGTTCTGAGCTGTTATGTCTGGGGAACGGATGGCTTGGAGCGCTATTCCCAACGCGAGAAGCAGCTCCATACCGATGACAATATGATGCTTGAGTACTCTATTGCCAAGAAGGTCTTTCAGACCACGAATGTCATCCATCTCTCGAATTTCCTCGCCGCAATGGAGACACCGCCTCTCGAACGTATGGATAGCCAGATCGCGGAGAGGGCTCGCATTCAGATAGAAGCAAGGAGGAAGGCCCTCACAGGAACGCTTGAGTTCCTGAGCGGAAAGGCGGCGAATGCTATCGCTCTTTATGATGCAGCATTCGCTCTGGCCCCAAGGGATCCTTACGTGCTTTGGGCCTATACCGAAAGGCACCTGACGCTTGCCCAGTCGCTGGCTGCAAGAGGCGACTACGACGCGGCAGCTGAGAATTATGGCAAGGCTGCAGTAGAACCTGATTACCCTCGTTCATGGGTCGGCTATGACGGCCTGGCGTTCTGCGCCATGCGAAAGGGCGATTACCAGAAGGCCCGGCAGTTCTATGAATTGTCACTCAAGAAGAATACGTTCAACCGATCAAGCTCATACAATCTTGCCAAGCTCTACCTCGGTGCCGGAGATGTTGGGGCGGCCATATCCCTGTACGAGAAGGTGCTTGAGCTCTACCCCGGCGATGCGGAAGCGGCTAATGGTCTGGCCAGAGTCTATGTCACGAGGAATGAGAGGCTCGATGCCGCGCTCAACCTGGCAAAGATAGCTGCCTCCGGGACGCAGAAGGCTTCCTACCAAAACACGCTAGGTTGGGTCTACTACAGCATGGGAGACTTCCGTGATGCACGAAAGGCTCTCAAGAAGGCCGTTCGTCTAGAGCCGGGGAACAGCGAAGCCCTTCTTCGCCTGGGGCTTGTAGAGCTCACGTCGGCCAATCCGGAAGAGGCGAAAGAGGTGTTCGAACGCCTGATAGGATTGGGGCGCGAGGATGAGTACACCGACAAGGCTCAAGTCCTGCTGCGCGAACTCGAGACGAAGTGAATCCCCTCACCTCCCGATAGTACCCCTTGGTCGCTCCGGAGCAATCGCGCGGTGCGGCCAGTATCGAGCGCCTATGGCAAGTACCTCGCCTCAAGGTAAGGAATGTAATCGCCTTCTTCGACCACCTTGCGATCTTCCTGCGTGCCTATTCCGATGGTTGCAGATGTGAGCTGGTACTTCATGCTGGGCCAGTAGGTAGTCTCGACTTTGATTACGTATTCGCCGGGCTTTGCGGTCCTGCCCGAGGAATCCTTCAAGTCCCAGACATAGATGTGGTGGCCGAGGTCTATGCTCGCTCCTGTGACGGCGTCGGCATCTGCGAACTTAGACGTCTTTGCGTATTCAGGGAGGACGATCTGCACGCCCCTGGCGTGTCCGCTGAAGCCGGATACGTAAAGTGTCCGGACGAACTCCCCTTGCTCGGTCTCAACCCATACCGCGGTCTGGGGCTCGAGTTCATCGCGGAATCCAAGGACAAAGTCCACCACCACGATAGAGCCCGGATATTTGGAACGGTCGAAGTGTTCGACGCGAGGGCGCATTCCACTCAGGGCCATTCTGACCGTCTCCTGATCGGGATTGTCATTGACAATCTGAGTCCAGAAACTCATGCCCTTCTTTTGATATCCAAAGCCGAGCCAGTATCTGGCCTGGGCCTTCATGGGCGCTGGGGCATTGCTGTTCACAACTGCCTGGAGGTCTTCGAGTCCCTGGTCGAGTTTGCCGACAAAGAAGGGGAAGCTCACCCCCATTATGCCTCTCAGCAGTCGGGCTTCGATGTCATCGGGAGCGAGACTCACGGCCTTGTCGAGATGCTTCATGGCTTCGAAGGCAAGGTTCGTGCGCAGAGTGGTGTCCTTGGCGATGCGCTCGTCATAGCCTCTGTCGGAAAAGGCGAGCACGCTGCCGAGCATCTTATAGGCTCTGGCATTGGCCGAGTCAATGCTGATCACCTGTCTCAACACTTTCTCTGCAGCGACATAGTCACCCTTATCTATTGAGGACTCTGCCTGCTGCATGAGGGCTGTGATGTCGGTGGATTCTTCAGGTTGTGCCATGGACCCGCCGGCACGGGCAGCGACCGGTGCTTCCACCTGGGCCTTGGGCGCAGCCGACACCTTCGCGATAGCTTCCTCGGCGGATCTTGCGGCGTCGGAGTCAGGTGCGCGTGCGATCACTTGCCGCCACGCGGCCATTGCCTTCTCGCTTTCACCCTTCTTGTGGTAGGCTTCCCCGAGGAGTTCATAGGTGCTGACTATCGTCTCCGCGGACACCATCTCAGGAAAGTCCTCTTGCATAATCACCACCAGCTCCAGGTCTCTTATCGCTCCATCCAATCTCCCCAGGAACTCCGGCACCTTCACTCCCATGAGGCCCCTGTAAAAACGCGCTGTAACATTGAGAGAATCAAGGGCAACGCCTTTGTCCAGCAGGGCGAATGATTCGCTGCTCAACCTTCCTGCCTCCATGAAGTTTTGCGTTGCTCCAGCCTGCATTCCCTTGTAGAACCCAAGATAGGCATAGACGTTGGGATTATCGGGGTATTCCGTTGCGGCGGCTTCCATCACGCTGACAGCCTGCGCGAGGTCCCCGGACTGCTGGTATTTCGTCGCCTCGCGGATGTATTCGTCAAGCGGCTTGGCCGACACAGTGCACGCAGATGCCGTAGCAACAAGGAGCACCAGGCATATCAATAAGGATCGCATTCCGGTTCTCATGGCTTCCTCCTCGAGGGCTCTGGGCCCTCTTGTTATAGATGCTTGAGACTTATACCTTGAACCGATCCTGTTTTCAAGGGGTATCTCGGCAGTTCCAAGATGGCTGGTGATGGGTGCCTGTGGGCGGGTACGATCCGGGGAGAAGAGGGGCGGTCAAGCCCTATTCCGGAGTTCCTTACCGAGAATCTCGATCTGCATAGCCCGCCTGCTTGCTCCCACGGGAGAGGCTGTGGATTGAGAACGCTAAGATTGGGCGCGAGGTTCTACTGTGTTGCCCTCTGCGCCCTCGGCGGCGCAAGAGTCAACAAAGCAAATCGGTCGATGTCAACGCTTCCGACGATGTGCTGGGAGAAGGTTGTCTCGAGATACTCCTCAAGACTGCTGCCTCGATACTCCGGGTAGATGATGATGTACCGGACGGCAAACGTCTCGAGGAAATCGACCACCTGGGCCTCTCCATATGCGGCTGGCTTCCACGATTGGTCTTCCTCCATCCTGAGGATGTCTGAGACAACCGGCTGACTCTGGAAGTACTCGAATATGTGCTTGCTCGGCCTGGACACGAGCCCGCCAAGGATTTTCTTGTGATGAATGGTCTGGTAATACATCTGGCTCGTCCTCTCGTCTCCAATCATCCTGAAGCCGTCTCGGAGGCCGAAAGGAATCTCGAGGAGGACACCATCTTCCTTCGCCGCAAGATGGGTGTAAACCCTAGGCACGTCGCGCCGGCAGACCATGGGATAAGGTGTCGGCATATATTCGATGAAGAGTAGAAAGACCAGAGCGGACACCAAGATGAAGTGGAGGCTCTTCGGAAAGCGCGGCAGCACGTATCTTTTCAGGAAGAGGCACCCGAGCATCGGCAGGAAGAGCATTAGCATTATGTTGAATCTGTACGGCACCCTGAAATTTTTTACGAAGGGCATGTAGTGTATGAGGGCGGTGGGAAAGGCGCACATTATTCGGTCTGCAACCAGGACTATCGGTGTGGCGAACACCAGGTAAGCCGCCGTCATAAAGGAAAGCATCTTGGTTCTGGGAGTTTCCCTGCGTGGCTGGTGCGTGATGAAGTAGGCAAGTGCAAAGACCAGAATCGCGTATCCAACATATACCGTGCTCTCAACCTGATTGGTTCTGATCACATTGAGTCTGAGGTACTTCACCGCATCGGATGCCAGGAACCTGCTGTGGGCGGAGGGAACGAAAAAGGCGACCAGATCGGTGCTGCTGCCCAGTCCGATGCGCGTGGGCCCCGTCCTGTCGAGCCCGGTCAAGAAGTGAAGGGCACCAACCGCCAGCGTAGATGCAACAATGATGAGAAGGGCATACACCGATTTATTCCTGGTAAAGAGATTGACATCGTGGAGCCGGCGACCGTAGTAAAACAGGTAGAGCATGACAAAGATGATGAGGTAGTAAGTGTAATAATAGCAGGAGAAGAAAGTGATGACGAAAAAGACAATCGCAAGCCCAAGACTCCTCTGATTCACGATGCGTGGCTTAGCAAATCTGCGGTGCTTCTCGCCACAATCCCACGTGAACGATTTCACGAAGAAAAGGATGAAGAAGGGAATGGTCGCGGAAAGCATAAGATCGTAGTGCCCGTAAAGATGCAGAAGCTTGTACGGACAGTATGCATAGATGAAACCGGCCAGTGCCGATAAAAGACGGTTCTCCACATAGGAATTGCAGAGCATGTATGCGCCAAGACCCGAGAAGATGAAACTCAGGAGCACGGTGAGGTTCAGGGCGAAGACAGGATTGCTGAAGAGCAGGCCGACCACGCCGCTCACAGGTGCATAGACATGCAGCACGAGAGAACTGCCGACAGGATAGAATATCTTATCTGTGAAGAAGGGGTTCTTGGAGTGGAGGAGGTTGTCTCTGAAGTTGTAGATGTTCCAGGGGAAGACGCAGCCGTCTTTGCTGTCGGATATGAAGCACGATCCGAAATCCAGTATAAGGGGATAGGTGAAGACGATGAATGCAATCGCGTAGAAGACGAGGAGCGCGCCTATGGTTATAGTCTTCTCGGAATTCACAGCCCCACTCTATATTCTCCCGCGAGCGATTTCAAGGGCGTGCTCGCACCGGGGGCCTGTTGGCTCCCCACGGTTTCCTGATTCCCCTACTGCCGGGACGCTACCGCGCCGCTTCTTCCCAGTATCTTCTTTCCGTGCGAGCCCTGTATAATAATGGTGTCCGGGCAACGCGTATTGTACTGGGGGAGGAGCCACATGGTTTCCAAATCTGACAGCCAAGCAACTCTGAAGTTCCTGCCGCTCACCAAGAACCGTTGGGCCGATTTTGAAGAGTTGTTCGGCCCGCGGGGTGCTTGCGCGGGCTGCTGGTGCATGTATTGGAGGCTCACGCGCAGCGAGTTTACAGAGGGTCAGGGCGAAAGCAACCGCCGGGCTATGAAGGCGATTGTCGAGTCACGTGAGGTACCGGGGATCCTGGCCTACTCCGGGGGCAAGCCGGTTGGTTGGTGCTCGGTGGCTCCAAGAGAGAAGTACCTATCGCTCGAGCGCTCACCTGTCTTGAAAAGGCTCGATGACAGGCCTGTCTGGTCGATTGTCTGTCTCTTCATAGCGCGAGGGTACCGACGGATGGGTATCGCAGAAGCGATCATCCGTGGTGCTGTGGATTACGCTAGAACCCACGGGGGGAAAGTGGTAGAGGCCTATCCGACGCGCCCGCGCGGAAAGAGACTGGCCCTCATATCAAGCTATATGGGTGTGCCCGTTATGTTTAAACGAGTCGGATTTGTCGAGTGCGCTCGTCCATCCGAGGCCAAAGTTATCATGCGGTATCGTATTTAGGGGATGAGCTAGGCGGAAGGCCTTACGCCCGTGGTCGAGGCGCTTTGAATCCCGGAGGAAGGACACGCTTCATTTCCAGGTGAGCAATCACGAACAGGGACATATCCCGATCTCCTCGGGTGAGAACGGGGCCGCGTACCCACGTGCGTACCTCTTGAAGGGGACCTAGAATGCCAACCGAACCGCCGCCCCGAGGGTGATTGTATGCATGTCGATGCCTCTCACGGCTTTGCCGAGCCCCTCCCAGCTCTCCCAGTGGTAGTTGGCATTGATGTCAAGGTACAGTGAGGGAAGCAGCTCGAGATCGATGCCTGCCCGAAGAGCATAGAATGGGTTGTCGGAGAAATTGCCATTGTCATAGAAAATACCGATGCCAAGCCCGGCATAGACGGTTCCTCCCGCCAGGATGAAGGCGTTCGGCGCGAAGATCGGATGATCGGCGCCCGCGAAGTGCGCGGGGAATATCTCGAGATCACTCTGCAACTTGATCAGTGGGGACGGGGCATACTGATAGCTCACGATCCAAGACAGCCCATTCTCATCGACATCTTTGACCTTAATCTTGTCAAGGGTCTTCCAGTAGTGGACGCCTGCGCCAAGGCGTTGACCCGCCTCCGCCATGGCACCGGATGCTAGAACAAGCGCCACCACAGCCGACGCGACCAACAAGAGATGCCAGCGGCTCATATTATCCTCCGTTATCGATACACTAGCCAGAATGCCAATCTCCGCCTATCGGCACCGAACCTACATCTGAGACGAGCCCATGTCAATGTGTGTTTTGGCAGACGAACGCTGATACTGGAAACGCTGCACGCCCCGGTAGTGTCCTAAGTTGGAAGATTTCCAGGTTGACCAAGTGTTCATGGCGGTGATATCGTGCCGATCAGGAAGGGGGCGACGCTATGATTACATTCCTGGGATTGGTCTTTATTGCGGCAGGGGTCTTGTTTGCATGGTGGGCCAACAAGAGAGCAAAGAGGGGGCCAGCCACAAAGGGCAAGGACACAGGGAGTCCGGGCGTGTATGAGATCAGCCAGAGGACGAAACGGATTAGGGCCGGAGTGATAGTGATTGCCGCGAGCGTAATTGCGATAGCTGTGCTGGCCGCACTGAAGTATCACCATTACCCACCAGACATGACCCGCACTTGGCTGGACGATACCGTGATCAGATGGCAGAACGGAGAAACGCAGGCTACGAGCTTGTTTGGTGGCCACCCACTTCCAACCATGACCCCTACATACTAGTACGTGAAGGTCAAGCACATACTGGCCCTGGGCCTGATTGGCATAGGTGCCGGGGCTGTCTTGATAATTGTCGGGTTGACTACTCCCCGCGAGTAGAAATCATAACCAAAATGAAATGCCAAGCCTGCCTGTCCAGAAATTGGCCGGAATAACAATTTTGGAACATCACAAGATTCCCCAACTTTGAGCTTGACTTTCTTGGGCCTTCCGCGTAGAGTTCTCGATGAAGGGCGGATTAGGCGAATAGCATAGACGCGGAGGGCAGTAAACATGACGGACACAGAAGCAATAGAAAGGGTCTTGGCTGAGGCTGAGCGCGAGCGTCAAGACTTGGCTCGAAAGCTCGAACAGGTCAACGTAACAATCGGATTCCTTCGCGAGAGGCTTCTCCAGCAAAAGCGTGCGCACACACCAAGTACGGGGACTGTCATTGTTCCGGGCATCGCAAGCTACAGGTTTAAGAACAAGAGTGCAGTTGAGGCTGCGGGGATCGTTCTGCGGGAACACGGAAAGCCAATGCACATTAATGAGATCATCGACGAGGTTCTCAAGGGCGGGTACAGCAAGCAGCTTGACCGCAAGAAGATGTACTATGCACTCTACTCGTCCTTGCAGGAGCTGGCGAAGAAGCCACAAATCTTCAAGAAAGTGGCTCCGGCCACGTTCGGGTTAATCGAATGGACAAGTCAAGCGGAGTTAGGCATAAAATGAAAAGGGGAGCGGTATGCAAGAGGCTTAAGCAGCTCGGCTTAGAACCGAGTGGGAGTGCTAAGCTCTCCGAGGGTTCGAATCCCTCCCGCTCCGCTTTCATTGATTCAGCAGAGAGTTCCCGAACCCGCTAAGATTCCGAGAACTCTCAGAGTGGGGATGCTATGATACACCACCACGCTATACTAGTATATCGACAGAGAGAACTAAGTCAAGAAGAAAAATCTCGCGGCCCACCATTAGAGAATCCCAATGAAACGCCCTTGCGGTAGTTTGCGCTACCACAAGGGCCAACCACCCAAGCGGACAGGCCGCTTGAGCCAGTCAGGTAAATGATACGGCCTCTCGCTTGGGAAATCAAGCGGAGGCCGACAATGAATAGACTAAAAGAGGATAAGCAGATTGCGATTCTCTCAATGCTCGTGGAAGGTAACTCAATTCGCTCCATCGAGAGAATGACCGGAGTGCATAGAGATACGATCATGAGACTGATGGTAGGAATGGGCGAACGGTGTCAAGCATTCATGGAAGCGAAGATGAAGAACTTGGGATGTACAAGGTTGGAGATTGACGAAATCTGGACGTTCTGTGGCAAGAAGCAAGTGCGATTGGCCGGAAACGAACGTCGCTGTGCACTCCTGGGTGACCAGTATGTGTTCTACGCTATTGACCCGATCACGAAGCTGATTCCGACGTGGGTTATCGGAAAGCGTGACGCTGTTACTACCGACACCTTTGTTTGGAAGCTCAAGCATTGTTTGAACGGCGTGAAACCGCAGATTTCCTCTGATGCGTTTCGCCCCTACTTCTATGCCATGTCCTCTGTATTTGGCTCTGAGGTTGACTATGCTTCGATAACGAAGGAATACGAAAGCGCGCCTGTAGGCCCTGGTAGATATGCGCCACCACGAGTTGCAGGAACTATCAAGAGGGTATATCAGGGCAAGCCCGACAATCGGTATATCTGCACGTCATACGTCGAGCGGCATAACCTGACGATCAGGACGTTCATGCGAAGGTTCACAAGACTATCGCTCGGATTCAGCAAGAAGATGGCGAATCTCAGGGCTGCCGTCGCTTTGCATTTCGCCTATTACAACTTCTGCTGGATTCCGAGAACCACAAGGGTAACACCAGCGATGGAAGCGGGAATTGCAGATCGGCTTTGGACAATCGCAGACCTACTCAACTTAACATCCTATCAAACCAATCAATTATAGCCTTATGTTAAGCCTTGCGCTTGCCGTTAACATATGTTAACATCTATCGAGTCCTGAAACATATGTTAACCAGAGGGCTCGGGTGTAACATAGACGCAGAGGATGATGACCATGCCAACCCAAGGCGAGATTACTGTCCCTATGCTCGCAAAGCTACTTGGTGTTAGCCGAATCACGGTTTATAGGCGGGTGAAGAGAGGGGAGATTGCGGCAAGGAAGGTCGGCAAGACGTACATCATAACTGACCAAACGGTGAGGGAGATTCTTGGCGGAGAGATCAGTAACCGCACAAAAACACAGATAGACACCGCTGTTCGGAAAGTGGTCTCCGAGTACGGAGACGTATTGAAACAGCTAGGTCGTGAATAAATGGAGAGAATCACCGTAGCGCACGTCGAGTATCTTGCATTCCGACTTGCAAAGGAATTCCTGTCCTTCAACGAGCCCATACCAGATTTTACCACGCGCGTCCCGAACAAGCTCGAAAGCTGTCTGCTAGCTCCCTTCCAAACGTTTGACCGCAAAGACCTTTATCCAACTTTTGTTGCCAAGGCTGCGGCGCTATTCTATCTTATCATCAAGGACCACCCCTTTCAGAATGGAAACAAGAGAATTGCAACAACTACGCTCTTTACCTTCTTGTTCCTGAATAGCAAGTGGTTAGTAGCTGACACACAGGAGTTTCTAAACTTCGCCGTTTGGGTCGCCCTAAGCCCGCCGCGAGCCAAAGACGACGTCCTATCAGCTACTATACGTTTCATAGAGGATCATCTGAAGGATCTTCCCTCGGACTCGGCAAACTGACCCACTACCCAAATTAGGACACTACCCACGCCCCTCCACTGTGCGGACAGCGATTCGGCAACAAGGGTCTCAGACGTGGCAGGAATGGCGCTTCCCGTGGGATCTTGTGTGGGAATTGGGGTCGGCGCCTGTGCGGACCACCGAATTGACTCGCCCACGCTGACGTGCTAACCTTCACCTCTGGGCATCCTTGAGGCAGGAGGCACGATGGAGATCGCGATCCGGGAAGCAAGACGCAGAGATTCATCTATCATCTTGCAGTTGATCGCCGAACTCGCAACAACTGCGGGTGAAACCAGTCCGGTCACCACGGGCTACGTGGAGAAGTATCTCTCTTCCCCGATCAGCCGGGTTCTATTAGCCGAAGCCGGCGGAGAAGTGATCGGTCTTCTGAGTTACTCGATTCGCCCCGATTTGTATCACGGCGCCAACACGGGTTTGATTGAAGAGGTGATCGTTCGTGAGGCCATGCGGAGTAAGGGAGTGGGAAGCGCGCTCGTCAATGAGCTTTTCTCGCGCCTGGCCGCACTTGGCTGTGTCGAAGTCTCGGTGACCGTAATGCCGGGCAATACCCAAGCCATCAAGTTCTATCGCGCACATGGGCTGACTGAGGAAGCGCTCTTTCTCGAAAGGCACTTTGGGTTGTGAAGTAGCGAGAAAGTGTTGTACAATGCTCATATCATTTGCACGGGCCGTCGAAGGCTCAAAGCACAACATCATGGAGGTGTGACATGTCCGACCCTCGTTTGACCAGCCTGGCGAAAGTCCTTGTGAACTACAGCCTTGAGGTCAAGAAAGGCCACTGGGTTCACATCGAAGGTCCGTACATAGCTCAGGATCTGATTCGGGCCGTATTTGCGGAAGTGCTCGCGATTGGGGCCCATCCGACGCTTAACGTAAGGATTCCTGGCATACGGCATCTCTTCCTCAAGCGTGCCGGCGATCAGCAAATCAAGTTCGTTTCCCCCATGGATAAGACCTTCTTCACAAAGGCGGACAAGATTCTCTTCATTCGGGGTGGCTGGAACACCAAAGAGCTCACTGGCATTGATCCCAAGAAGATCGCGCTGATGCAGAAAGCGGGAGAAGGGCTTTTCCACGTCCTTCTTGGACGTGCCGCCAAAGGATTGGCGGATTGGAGTCTAACCGAGTTCCCCACTGAGTCGTCGGCCCAGGATGCCGAGATGGCGCTTGCAGACTATGAGGCGTTCGTTTACAGCGCTGGTATGGTGGAGAGACCTGACCCGGTGGCAGAGTGGCGCAAGGTGTCGCGGCGTCAGCAGAAGCTGGCCAATCTCCTGGGGAAGCTCAAGGCGATCCGGATTGTCGGCGAGGACACCGATCTCTCCTTCCGCGTGGATGGCCGGCCCTGGGTCAACTGTGACGGCAAGGCGAATTTCCCCGATGGCGAGATCTTCACGAGCCCCCTTGAGAGCTCTGCCGAGGGACACATCCACTATGCTTTCCCTGCAGTCTATGGCGGGCGGGAAGTCGTGAACGTCAGGCTTAGATTCAAGAAAGGCGCTGTCGTTGACGCATACGCCTCAAAGGGGGAAGATCTTCTTCGCGCTGTACTCAAAACCGATCCAGGCGCCAGGCGTGTCGGCGAACTTTCCTTCGGCACCAACTATTCGATCAAGCAGTTCACCAAGAACACCCTCTTTGATGAAAAGATCGGGGGGACAATCCACATAGCCCTCGGGCAGTCATTGCCCGAGTCGTGCGGCAAGAGCCGGTCGGCGGTCCACTGGGACATGGTTTGCGATACGCGCAAGGGTTTCACGGTTTACGGCGACGGGAAGCCCATCCAGCGGAACGGCAAGTTTCTGGTATGAGCGAGATGATCTGCACTGGAGTTTGCTGAAAGCATGTGAGGCTGAATGTGTGGATCTACGTCGGCATATTCATAATCGCCTTCGCCACGCTTGTGGTCGAGATCACGCTCACTCGTCTCTTGAGCGTGATCACGTGGTATCACCTGGCATTCTTCGCAGTGGCCACCGCGATGCTCGGCATGACCGCTGGTGCGACACGCATCTACCTTAGGCCTGATGTCTTTCGCAAGGAACGTGTTGAGGAGCATGCGGCCCGGGCCTGCCTGGATTTCGCGCTTACCGTGCCCTTGTCGGTCATACTGCTATGCCTGCTTCCGTTGGGAGGCCGCCGCGACATCATGTTCTTGCTGGCCCTCGTGCTTGCCACATTCGCATGCGCCCTGCCGTTCTACTTCTCGGGAACCGCCCTGAGTCTGTTGCTCACGAAGCACTGGCTGCCCGTTGGTAAGATGTACGCAAGCGACCTCGTAGGTGCCTCGCTGGGTTGCTTGTTCGTGCTTTTCGGTCTGGAGGTATTTGATGCTCCAAGTCTGCTTCTGGTTGCGGGCGCCATGGGCGGACTTGCGGCTGCATTGATTCTCAGGGACCCGGGTTCTCGCAGGATGCGCCGCCGCGCCTTGATAGTGTTTGCCGTTCTCGCCCTTGTTGGTCTTATCAATACGACACCACACGGCATCCGGCCGGTGTTCGTCAAAGACCAGATCGAAATCTACCGCAATCCCATCTACGAAAAGTGGAACTCATTTTCGCGGGTAATGGTGTACAGAGGTGAAGCCGGTCCTCCACAACTCTGGGGACCGAGCCCTCTCCTGCCAAGCGATATTAAAGTTCTCCAATACCATATGAACATAGATGGTATGGCGGGCACCGATCTGCGGCGATTCCGGAATCTGGAGGATATCGATCACCTTCGCTATGACATCACCAATATAGGGTACTACTTACGGCCGAGCGGCAAAGTGTGCGTGATAGGCGTCGGTGCGGGCCGTGATATCCAGAGCGCCATCCTCTTCGGACATACGGACATACTGGGAATAGAACTGAATCCCATATTCATAAACCTGCTGCGAGGCATGTTCAGGGATGGTGCCGGGATTGCTTCGCGGCCTGGCGTGAGACTGGTTGTGGACGAAGCGCGCAGCTACCTGACGCGATCAAGTGAAACCTTCTCGCTCCTGCAGATGTCGCTGATTGATACCTGGGCGGCGACCGGGGCCGGTGCTTACTCACTTTCGGAGAACGGGCTTTACACCGTCGAGGCCTGGAAAGTACTCCTCAGCCGGTTGTCGGACGACGGCATCTTCATGGTCTCGCGCTGGCACTATTTTCGAGGTCTGGGAGAGACAGGTCGTGTAGTCAGTCTGGCTGTTGCGGCCCTCTTCGAGATCGGCGCAAAGCAGCCCGCGAACCACATAGTGCTGGTAACGTCGGAGAAAATTGCAACGCTGCTCGTGCGCAAAACACCACTTGATGACGCTGACATAGCGCAAGTGCAGAGGGCATGCAGGGATCTGGGTTTCAGGCTGGCAATCCTTCCCGGCCAGGCCATTACAAACAGCACCCTGGAAGAGATCGTGTCGGCCAAGTCCCCGGAGGATCTGGCCCGGATCACGAAGACCTATCCCTTGAACTATGAGCCTCCCACCGACAACAGCCCATATTTCTTCAATATGCTCCGGCCTAATTTCCGGGCTCTGATTAGCCTGGCGACTCAGAACAAAACGCCCGGCGGTGTGGTCGGAGGCAACCTGATAGCTACCGCCACGCTGGCCGCCCTGGTGCTCGCCCTGTCGATTCTGGCTGCCGCCACGATTATCATTCCGCTTCGGCTGCGCTCACGGATCCAAGGCAATCTTCTGGCCTCAACCGGTCCGCTGTGGGCCGGCGGCCTGTACTTTTCGTTGATAGGTGCTGGTTTCATGCTGCTGGAGATCGCCCTGATCCAGAGACTGTCGGTATACCTGGGTCATCCCATCTATGCGCTCGGCATACTTCTGTTCACCCTGATCGCGAGCACGGGCGTTGGCAGTTATCTTAGCGAGCGCCTGCCGCTTACCCGCCGCCCGTGGATGTCTGTTTGTTCGGTCGCGGTGGCGGCAATTATATTGGCTCTGAATCTGACGCTAGGCAAGGCGCTTGCCTCCACGGTTGCCGTCAGTACCCTCAAGAAGATCTTCGTATCCATCGCGGTCATAGCACCCGTGGGTGTCATCCTGGGGTTCTTCTTCCCCACTGGTATCCGCCTTTTCAGAGGCGTCAGCGAAGAACACCTGCCCTGGTTCTGGGGCCTTAACGGCGTTTTTGGGGTCCTGTGCTCCGCCCTTGCCGTATTCATCTCCATCTTTTTTGGAATCTCCACCAATTTCTATGTTGCGGCATGCTGTTATCTCGGGATTTCTCTGGCCCTTCTGATTCTCTATAGGTCTGCGCCGGCTGCGGATACAGAGTGCAAAGGGCAGTCCCCGGCTACGGGGAACTCGCCCTCTGCAGATTGAAGACCTGCCGCAGCGTCATCTTCATGACCTTGCCTGTCTCATCTCGGTCGAAGGCGATTGTGGCCGTGGGATCGACCGCAAAAGACCATCGACCCTTTTTATCTGGCGCATTGAGCTCAACGATCTTCCGTCTTGGGATCTCTCTTGAATTCTTCGCGGAGCTGGTTCATCTTCTGGAGCACCTTGTCAAGACACTGTTGAGTATAGGCACCAAGGATCGTGGCCGCCTCGTTGGTCTTGCCCTGTTTCCGGAGGTCGACGGCCTTCATTATGACCTCAGGTAACCCTGCCTCGAAGGTCTTCTCGAGCGGGTCGAATTGCGCCCGCACCAAGGCGTTCCTCTCGTTCCAGTTGATGTTTGTCCTGTCGCAGAGGTCACGCGCGAGCCACCAGTATGAAGAGGGTGAGAATGCGTCCTTCTCTGCCTCATCGGGAGGGGTCACGCGCTTCCCGTACGTCCCTGCGGCAGACACAATCTTGGGAAGGCCCTTGCCATGCACAAAGAACGGAACATAGCAGCTGTTGCTCGGGCGCGCAGGGCACCACCAGAAAACAGGAATATCATCGGCTGTACTCGGTAGCACCGCGACGCACGAGCTGGCGGTAACATCAAGATCGATGCCTGGGGAGGTGGCTCGATCGCGCGCAATACGCATCATCCATCTGACATCTATCTGCCCTAGGTATTCGCGGAGCAGCTGGCTCGACCGAAATGCCCTGGTCTTTGCATTCTGGACTCTGTCCCGGTTGATACCGCCCTCATCGGTGTAAGCGCGTGCGAAATCAAACACCTCTGTGCTGTCCTTCGGCCACCAGCCTTTCGCGACGGCATATTCCACGATGTCGGAAGAAGCCGCATCCGAGCTGACACCTATGCTCAGGGTGTTCGAGATGGATGCTATGCCCCGGCTGACCCGCTTCGCAATCCATTTCGTGCCCGCCGTGTCCAGCACCCATGCCTCATCGGGGCCCGCGATGACGTAGGAATTATCGTAGGCGCCTTCAAGGCCAAGGGTCGGCAGGCCGGGACCGAACTGACCATACGTCTCGACCATCTTGGTGATGACCCCGAGGGCTTCTCGTGCCGTCTTGCCACGCTCGAGCCCGAGTCTTACCAGGTCCATTCCGGTCGGGCCCAGTTTGGGACCTCTGCCTTCAGCGTAGGCTGCGATCTCGTCTGCGAGGACCTTGGTCGATACGCCCTGGTTTCCTATCGCCACGCCATATTCGTTGACTCCCTCCTCGTATCCCCAGCACCAGTAGGGACTCGATCCCAGCGTCGCGTAGGTTTCTTCAACCTGAGGGATGATTATGCGGCCGAGGTTCACCTCGGAGCCTGCCGGCCATTCCTGGCGAGGGTAGAACATCAGCGGGCCCGAATCGAAAACTACCCGGCCGCTGTTCTTTGCCAGAATGGTGAGGCCATCTCGGGTCGCATCGGGCAGTGCAACCCACGTGTCACAGGCCTGGGTAGAGGGTGTCATCGCACCAATCGCCAGGACGACAGCGAGTAGCAACACCATGTTCCAACCTCCTGTTCGAGTGATATTCGGTATTCTATCATGCTTCTGTGCATTCAAGTCACACTATCCAGCCGCAGCATATACGGGGCGCCCCTTTCGGTCGAGCAGTTTATTGAAGAAGCCGAGGGGTAGTGATTGGTTGACAATCCCAAGGTTTAAGGATATTAATAGAAGTCCCTTAGGTTTTGACGAAGGAGCCGGCGTGAACGCTCTGGCAAACGCAGTCGAGATAGAACATGTTACCAAGACCTTCGGTAGGCTCACGGCGGTCGATGATCTGTCGCTCAGTGTCCCCAGGGGCAGCGTCTACGGTTTCATCGGTCCGAATGGCTCGGGGAAGACCACGACCCTCAGGATGATCATGAATATCTTCTATCCCGACTCGGGGACGATCCGCATCCTGGGCCGTGAAGCTGATTCATCTTCGCAGGACAGGATCGGCTACCTCCCGGAGGAGCGGGGTCTCTATAAGAAGATGAAGGTGCGCGACGTCCTTCGCTTCTATGGCGAACTCAAGAGTGGAGGGAAGGTCACGAGAGAGGTGGACCAGTGGCTTGGGAAGCTCGATCTTGCCGATTGGGGCGCGAGGAAAGTCGAAACCCTGAGCAAGGGCATGGCGCAGAAGGTCCAGTTCATTGCCGCCGTGGTCGCCAGGCCGGAACTCCTCATCCTTGATGAACCTTTCACGGGGCTAGATCCCGTCAACGCCGAGGTGATCAGGGCGGCGGTACTTGAACTCCAGGAGCAGGGCACAACCGTGATCCTGAGCACGCATGACATGAATGTCGCCGAGAGGATGTGCGACTTCATTTTCATGATCTTCAAGGGGAAGAAAGTCCTCGATGGGACGCTGGCTTCAATTCAGGAGCAGTACGGCAATGACACGTTGCGGCTGAGTTGCGACGGGGGCCACTCGGCGCTCCAGGATCTCAAGGGTATTGAGAAGGTAAGCGACTTTGGACAGGTGCAGGAACTGCGCATGAGCCAGGCCTGCGACCCTCAGGAGGTCCTGGCAGCAATCATGTCGAGGACGCGCGTGAGGAGTTTTGAGATCGCCAAGCCTTCACTCCACGATATTTTCATCCGGATCGCCGGGCCCGAGGCGAGGGAGGCGGCAATTCAAGATGGACGTGAAGATCTAAGTGAGGGTCGAGGCATAGCGGGAATGCGTCGAGGCAAGGCAAAACCCGGGGCCTGCGATAGGCGAAAGGAGGGTGCCGATGCTTAAGACCCTCAAAGTGGCCAGACGGGAGTACCTTGCGGCGGTGAGGACCAGGGGTTTCATCATCGGCTTGTTGATGATGCCGCTATTCATGGGTGGGAGCGCACTGGTAATGGTCCTCATGAAGGGGCGCGTCGATACCACTGACAAGAAGATAGCCGTTATCGATCATTCGGGCATTGTGGCTGAGGCGCTGGTTCAGGCAGCACAGGAGCGTAACGAGGCTGAGGCCTTTGACAAAGTAGTGGGCAAGAAGACAAAGCCTGCATATCTCGTCGAGATTGTCACACCCGATGAGAGCAATCCTGGAAAGCAGCGGCTCGACCTCTCCGACCGTGTGCGAAGCCGGCAGCTGCACGCCTTTCTGGAGATCGACCGCGATGTCTTGAGCCCGGGCCAGGATTCGACCGGGTGCCTTATTGCCTACCATGCCGAGAACGCCGCGGTTGATGATGTGCGAGGCTGGATTGCCTGGCCGATCAACAATCATATCCGTCGGCTGAAAATGGCCAGACTCGGGATTGATGAGGCGGCGGCCAAAGAGATGCTGGTGTGGTTGCCTGTTGAGGGACTCGAGCTGGTTTCCATGGATGCCGAGACCGGCGAGGTCAAGGAAGCCAAGCGGAGCAGTGAGGCGCGGGCCTTTGCGATTCCTTTTGCCATGCAGATGCTGATGTTCATGATGATAATGATGGGAGCTGTGCCCCTTCTCAACTCGGTGATGGAGGAGAAGTCCCAGCGGATTGCCGAGGTTCTGCTTGGGTCAGTCAAACCATTCGAATTCATGATGGGGAAGGTGCTGGGCGGCGTAGGCGTATCGATCACTGCCTCGGCTGTTTACATGGTGGGTGGAGGCATATCCATCGGCAAGATGGGCCTTGCTGAGTACATTCCGTACAGCGTTCTGCCATGGTTTCTCGCATACATGATTCTGGCGATCTTCATGCTGGGCTCGACGCTCGCCGCAGTCGGCTCTATGTGCAATGACGCGAGGGACGCTCAGTCCGTGATGATGCCGGCGATGTTTCCGATAATCATACCGATGTTCGTCATGGTCCCGTTGATCGAGGAGCCGCTGAGCGGCTTCGCCACGGGGCTTTCGCTTTTTCCTCTCTTCACACCCATGCTCATGGTCCTTAGGCTGAGCACGCCGGTCGCCATCCCCGCCTGGCAGCCGTGGGCCGGTGTCGCCGGGGTTCTTGCACTCACAGCGATCAGTGTCTGGGCAGGCGGGCGAATCTTCCGCGTCGGCATCTTGATGCAAGGAAGACCGCCGAATCTCCGCGATATGGTGAAGTGGGCAATTCGGGGGTAATGGCCCTCACATCCGAACATTGCCGTCCACTGGCGTGTCTGCCGGAACAGCCTAAGCGCCTCGGGTATTCTGCCTGAGTCACGCAGGGATTGCTCGCGGGCCGGCGAGCATCCCTGGCAGTCGTAGATGCAATTCGCTTTCCGTGTGGTTGAGATGGCAGACAGTCCTAGACGTCGTCAGTACGGGCTTGTATAATGCGAATCGGATGTGAGGGCGAAATAGGTGGGGCAAAGTCATAATCGGCGATAGCCGGACCATACCTGAGGTCGAGACATGTGGGGCAAAATCATAATCGGCGATAGCCGCACCATGAGAGAAATTGAGAATGAGAGCGTGGATCTGGTTGTCACCTCACCTCCCTACTGGCACATAAAGGACTATGGAACTCCCGGCCAGATCGGATACGGGCAGACTCTTCATGAGTACCTGGTTGATCTATGCTGCGTGTGGGCCGAATGCCACAGGCTATTGAGGCAAGGCGCCAGGCTTTGCATCAACATCGGAGATCAGTTTGCGAGGTCAGTTGTTTACGGGAGATACAAGATCATTCCGATCCATGCCGAGGTGATCGCCCAATGCGAGAGAATCGGCTTTGATTTCATGGGCTCCATCATATGGCAGAAGAAGACGACCCTGAACACAACGGGAGGAGCCAGTGTGATGGGCTCTTACCCCTATCCTCCTAATGGAATCGTAGAGATCGATTATGAGTTCATTCATATTTTGAAGAAGCCGGGCAGATCCAAGAAGGTCTCGAAGGAGACCAAGCAGGCTTCGAAACTCTCGAAAGAGGAATGGAAGCAGTTTTTCTCCGGGCACTGGCACTTCGGAGGGGCGAGGCAAATCGGACACGAGGCCATGTTCCCCGACGAGCTCCCGCGGCGGCTGATAAAGATGTTCACCTTTGTCGGGGACACGGTAGTCGACCCGTTCCTGGGCAGTGGGACAACTGCCAAAGTGGCGTTGGGTTTGGAACGGAATGTGATCGGCTACGAAATCAATGGGACATTTCTACAGGGCATTAGAAGGAAGATGGATCCTCGCAAAGGCTCAGATGGGACCTGCGCCGATATAGAAATCATAGAGGCCGGGCGGGCGGAGAAACCTCCCCCCGTGCTCGGCTACGTGCCGATCGTCCGGGATGCAAAGCTGCAAATCGATCCGCGTTCGTTTAAGCCTAAGGCCGCGAGACATTACAAGGTGGTCGGAATTGTGGATGAAAACACAATAAGGCTGGACACCGGCAGGGTGGTCAGGTTTCTCGGGGTAAGGTCGAAGAGAAAGTCGGATGCGCTTCGCTACCTTGACAAATATCTGCTCGGGAAAACGGTATCACTGAAATTCAGTGGCTCTGGGACCGCCGAGAACAGAGAAGCAGGCGCTTCCCCGGATCGGCCGGTGGCCGCCTATGTTCATCTCAAGAACCGAATCTTTGTCAACGCTTACTTGATTAAGTCGGGGCTTGCGTCACCCGACCTTTCGGAGGATCACAAGCTCAAAGCCAAGTTCCTTGGCCTGTCGGGGCAACCGTAACTGGTCGTTTAGAAGCCGATGGGGCGGGGAAGCACATCACTTCCGCGCCCCATCGCAAGCACTCCATCCGGCCCTGTGAGGTTAGCTATTGATGGCCGTAGTGTTTTGCGAAATTCATGAGGTCAACACCATCCACCCTGGAACTGCAATCGTAGTCGCAGCACGGAACGTTCCTGCCATAGCTCCCGGCGAAGATCAGCAGGTCAGTAGCGTCTACCTTGCATGACGCGTTGTTATCAGGGCTTGCAACAAATATGGGTGCCGGTGTTACTATTGTGGCCATACACACCGGGCAACTGACGGTGACCGTAATGCCGCCACATCCGCCGAATTGGTCGAATATCACAAGGTCAACCCCGGACGAGGGGAAAACTTGTGGGGTTTGGCCCGCCTTGAAACAGAAGGGACCGGCAGCAGAGACAGTTATCGGATGCCCCACGAGGTCACTCACGACCACTTCTATCCAACCCCAGTCGCCCCTTGGGCAGACAGTTGTACTTGTGGGGCACGAAAGTACACCTCTCGGGGCGAAAGTTGCAGAGAGGCCAAGGCATGCCACGGCCGTGAAGCAAACGGTCAAGCCAACCAGCGTGCCGACAATCAAGGCCTTCATGGCAAGTATCCTCCTTCTTGAACCATCCACTCAGCTTGAAGAGAACGCGCAGCGTGCTCCGTTTTGCCCTGAATTGAACAGCGGATCAATATCTCGTGCTCGCAATCACCTCCTTCTTCGGCCGTGAGGTATTTAGCAATCTTGCCCAGGGACTGATCCTGCCCTAGGACTCAGGAATACTGAAACTGCTGCCAAGTAACTAGCATGTCTGAGTTCCCGCTCTGTGAAGTCTTACGCGGATATTTTATCAGAACACGCACCCAGTAGCAACAGGAAACTGGACCCGGTCAGGGCTTTTCGAGCCGCTCTGGATTGTAAGCGCGCACCTTGTCTGCTTCCTGCTTGGCTCCAACGGCATCACCCTGGGATGCATAGATCTTATGAAGTACCCAGTGAGCCTCTATGCAGTAGTCATCCATGTACGCAGCCTTGCGAGCGAATCTCTTTGCATCCTCCATCCTCCCCAAGAGGTAATAGCACGTTCCCATGTACTCGTAAGGCCTGGCAAAATCCTGCGGACCTATCTCGATGATTTCCTCAAGCTTATCGATGCATGCCGGAAGATTGTGTTGGACCGGTCCTAAGTACAGGGCTTCGGAATACAGATTTACGAATGTCGGATCAGGAAATATCACGTTCTCCTTGAAGTAGGGTCCCTTTCTCTTGTAAAGCATTCCCGTAATTGTGCCCAGGTAATAGGGATAGTAGTTCTGCCTGAACTTGGATGAGAGAAAAAGGGCTTTCTCGGCCGGAGCGCTGGGTCTCATGCCGGTGGAGAAGAGGATCACGTCCGGATCTCTCGAGAGCAGATACTTGGTGTTGAATGTTTTCTCCTTCCAGATCGAAACAATTCCCGGGATGTTCTCGGGATGTTTGGCGATATACCGATCGGTCAGCCCAAGCATATCGATGACCTTGACGTCTGTGATGTACGAGACAGCACCTATCGTGCTTGTTGCGAGCGTGAAGTCATTGCCGAAGGAACGCTTCATGGCCTGCGCATGTCTCGCCATCTTGGCGTACAGCGCAATCTCTGCCTCTCGGGTGAACAGTATCGAGGCCCGTGGCACGAAAAACGTGGCAGCAGCGAAGGCAGCCACGCAAAGAGCCGGGAACACGGCGCCAGCAGCCTGCCGTATCAGCATGGCTGAAAGCCTTATCGCGGCGAAGGTGAAGATGAGATAAGCAAATGGGAGGACCGGCAGAAAGAATCTGTGAGCCCTGAGGACATCGCCTCCGATCAGGATGACATAGAACGTATAAGCGTAGAAAAACACGAGGATGAAACTTCCTCTGGGTTTGAGGTTGCGATAAAAGGCAAGCGGCATAAGGTAGATAGCACCCCAAAGACCATACTGCTTGAGAAAGAGCCAGAAATACGCAATGCCGCTCTTCACGTATTCAAGGGAGAACCCAGTTTTGGCATAGAACGGATTTGGCAGGGCGTCCTTGTAGTAGAGAATTCTGAAAACGAGGAATGGCGCCGTGAGGAGACCGAAGCCGACCACATACGTCAGGCAATCTCTCAGGCTGGACCCGAGGCTGGCCTTCCTTGCGAGGAGCTTATGCAAGATGATGATTGCGAAGACGAGCACTCCTTCAGGGCGGACCAGGCTGGCCAGAGCAGCCGACACAATCATGAGGCTGTTGTCGGACAAGTAGAAGTACACCGAAAGAAGAACGGTCATCACGAAGAATGATGTCTCGAGGCCGCTGATACTCCAGTATGCGAAGGCGCTGTTGGATGCGAGAAGGAGAGAAGGGAAGATGGCGAAGAGCCAATGGGGCTGGGCCTCTTTGCTGTCATGGATGCGAGGTGCGGGCGCGGGGCCCAGAGCAGGACCTGTGGGGGCCCGCCGGATCTTATTCGCGGTGGAGCCTCTGATGACATACTGGGTCTGAACGAGCAATGCCGAGATCCTGTAAAGCAGGATCAAGGCAATACATCCGGAGGCAACGCCCAGGATCTTCGAGGCGGTTATTATGTCGGCGCCAAGTCTGGTGAACATGGCCAGCAGGATGATCCATAGGAAATTGGTGTAGCCTTCGACTCTCTCCCCCGGGTTGAAGACCAACCCATGCCCCTGGATGAAGTTCCTGACGTAGCGGTAAGAGATGAAGGCATCGTCCTGGGTGAAATTCAGACTGACGGAATGGAGAACAAAGACGGTCAGGATCACGAGAAGAGATAGATACACTTTCAAATCGATGTATCCCCTATGCATTCGGGTTCTCACAGGCTCCGGTCTTCACTCTGGAAGCATTGCCGTCCAGCCGGCGAGGTCACCCCGAACATCTTGTGAGTCATCGGCGGCAAGTATACACTGCGCGCGTGCGTTTATCAACGTGTCCGGCGATTCCTGGGACCATTCCGAATAGGCGTTGACGATGCTGTGCGTCCGGTACTACACTGGATTGGACTTGATTGGTCAGGTGCGACGAAAGACCTCGTCTGGTCTCGGGAAGGATATGAGATGCCGCGCTTAGCGAGATCTCTGACAATCCTGATGTTATCGGTATTGGCGGTGCTGCCTTCTTGTCACGGGTCCCATCGTCCGATGCCACAATCCACTGGTGTAATGGAGACACCTGATCAGTCTGAGTCAAGGGTAACCGCGACCATTTCCAGACCAGAGCCAACCGTCCTGGCGAAGGGAGCACCGATCCATGGCGCCAACGGCATCAGGTTCGACAGTCAGGACCGGCTGCACATAGCCAGCGTGCTTGGAAATGAGATCATGGTGATAGACCCGGAGACGGGCGATGTGATCAGTACGATCGGCACCAATCAGAACGTGGTAGGTCCTGACGATATATGCTTCGGGCCGGACGGCTCGCTTTACTGGACATCGTTTTCAACCGGTGAGGTCGGTCGCATCTCATCGGATGGCGCGAGAAGCGGTCAGTTTCTGCGCCCAGGTGTGAACGGCATCGCGTTTTCTGATCGCGGCCGCCTCTTTGTGACGCTGATTTTCATGGGCGACGCACTTTTTGAGATCGATCCCGATCTTGTCGCTCCTCCACGGCTCGTTGCTGAGAAGATGGGCTTCGTGAATGGCATCGACTGGGGACCCGACGGATTCTTGTACGGCCCGGTCTGGACTAAGGGCCAGGTTGTGCGAATCAACGTGGATACCGGCGAGATCACGCTTGTGGCAGACGGCTTCAAGATCCCATCGGCAGTAAAGTTCGACTCGAAGGGGCATCTCTATGTGGTCGAACAGGTGACAGGCCAGGTATTGCGGGTAGATACGAAGACCGGAACTAAAGAGGTCGTTACGCGCGTCACACCTGGCCTCGACAATCTTGCATTTGATTCGAGCGGTCGCTTGTTCGTGTCGCATGGCCAGGACGGGTGCATTTTTGAAATCCTTTCGGATGGCACTGCGCGGACTGTCTGTCCGGGCGGCATGATTGCGCCCGGGGGCATAGCGGTCGTCCCCGGCCCCAATGGCGAATCAGTATTCGTGGCTGACTTCTGGACGCTTCGCGAGTTTGATGCTGCATCAGGCAGAGAGAAGTCCTGCCGACGGCATTGCATCGGAGTGCGCGGCGGCATCACTTCTCCGTTCACTGTTTCCGCCGACGGGAGGAACCTTCTGTTGTCGTCATGGCTCCCCAAAGATGTAGTGCAGGTCTTCGACCCTGAGCGGGGTGAAGTGCTGGAGGAATACGCGGGATTTGACGAGCCGCTGAATGCCATCCGGTTCCAGGGCGATATCGTGGTTGCGGAGCATGGAAGCAAGAGTGTGGTCAGAATCAGCAGCCGCGAACCCGAAAAGCGCGTGACTCTGGCCAAGGGGCTCGGTGTGCCTGTGGGACTTGCAGCCACCGATGGCGACCTGTGGGTTAGCGACTGGGCCGCCGGCACGGTACTCCAGATCGTGGCCGATGGGAAGGTGCTGGCGGAACCGAGGCCCATAGCGACAAATCTGGCCTATCCGGAAGGACTTGCTGTGGATAAAGACGGCAATCTCTTGGTGGTCGAGACAGAGGCGGGGCGCCTCTCGCGCATAGATGCCAAGACGCACAGGGTGAGTACGGTGGCAGAGAATTTGGCTCCGTGCCTGTTGGGGGATCATCCTACCTGGATATTCAATGGTGTGGCTGTGAGTCCCTCGGGAACGATCTACCTGGCGAGCGACGTTGCGAACCTGGTCTATCGGATCGAACCCCGCCCCTGATTGCGCCTCCGCGCACATTCAAAGAGCACTTGTATCGGGCCCCGATAAGGAATTATCATTGGTCTCGCCGGAAAACCTTAGGACATCCAGATAAAGGCCTCCGGCCTGAAAGCGATTGGTCTGATTTCTCCGGGGGATATACAATGAAATCGAGTTCGCGGTCTCTGCTCTTGGAAGTGAGCGTTGCTGTGGCATGCCTCATCCTCGTATCATGCGGCAAAGAGAAACCTGCTCCCGGCGGATCGGGATTCATCGAGGCAGCGGAGACAACGGTCTCGGTAGAGATTGCAGGTCAGGTCAGGTTGATATGGTTTAATGAGGGGAGCCCGATCGCCAAAGGCGACACCATCGCCGAGATTGACACCCTCACAACCATGCTTCGCCTGCGCCAAGCGCACGCCGCAAGGACCGCAGCCGAGAGGAAGGTCAGGATTGCATCTATAGCTATCGAGCAGGCATCGTACAACGTCGACCTGGCGAAGAAGGAATATGATCGCGCCAACGCCCTGATTGAATCGGGGGCGACCAACCAGCGGCGTGTCGACGAGGTGGAGACTTCCTACAGGCAGGCGGCGCTCGCCAGGAAGCAGGCCGATGCCGCGTATGAGTCCGCGCAGGCGGACCTGAGTAAAGTCGGATCCGATGTGGAGCTTTTGGAGAAGCAGCTTGGCGATTGCTTCCCGGTGTCGCCGCTCAAAGGGATGGTCACAACCAGGTTTGTTGATGCCGGTGAGTGGCTCGCAGTGGGGAAGCCCCTGGTGAAGATCGCCTCACTGGATACGGTCTGGGTAAAGGTGTACCTGTCTGCGGCTGATCTTATGCGAATCAGGCTGGGGGGCAATGCGAAGATCGATCCTGAGGACGGCCGTGAGCAGCCACTCGATGGCACCATAACGTGGATCTCGGACGAGGCTGAGTTCACTCCGAAGAATGTGCAGACCAAAGAAGCTCGCGCCGATCTCGTGTATGCGGTGAAAGTGACAATTCCCAACCCGGGCGCGGCTCTGAAGATCGGCATGCCCGTGGCCGTGACGATTCAATGAACCGCCCAAACCAGGCCAGGTCCAATCGGTAGAGCGCCAATGAGCATTGTCGAGGTTGCCAATCTCACAAAGATTTACGGGTCCATCAGGGCGGTGGATGACTTCAGTCTCTCGGCCGACAAGGGCGAGATCGTGGCCCTGGTCGGGCCGGACGGCGCCGGCAAGACAACGATTTTCCGCGCCGCATGCGGGCTCATAGGTTTTGATTCGGGCAGGATCATGGTTGCGAGCCTGGATGTATCGCGCGAGTTCGAAAAGATCAAGCCGCATCTTGGATACATGCCCCAGGGCTTCTCGCTTTATCCCGATCTCTCAGTGGAAGAGAATCTGGAGTTCTATGCCGGGCTTTTCGGTGTCGGCCGCGATGAGCTCAAGAGAAAGAAGAAAGTCCTCTATGGCTTCTCTGGGCTGGGACCTTTCTCGAACCGCCGCGCGGGGGCATTGTCTGGCGGGATGAAACAGAAGCTCTCGTTGAGTTGTGCGCTCATTCACGACCCCCAGGTATTCATTCTTGATGAGCCAACGACCGGGGTGGACCCCGTATCGCGTCTGCAATTCTGGAATATCCTGAGGGACCTTCGGTCGCGAGGTTCGGCTATCGTCATCTCGACGCCGTACATGGACGAAGTGGTTTTGTCCGACCGTGCCGTCTTCGTTTACGAGGGACGCAAACTGGGGGAGGGCACTCCAGAGGAACTGGCGCGGCAGTTCAGAGGGCGAGCATACCGCCTCAAGGGGAGTCTCACTCCTGACAGGTTTGAGCAGTTGGGCCGGCTCGGTGGTCTCCAGTCACGACGGTTGGGCTCCGCGGTCTACGTTTACACGAGTTCTGACGAGAGCATTCACAATTTCCATGAAAGCCTTATCACGATTGGGATTCTGCCTGAGATGGTTGAGGAAGTCGCTCCGAGCCTGGAGGATGCGTTTGTTCAACTGATGGCCAACTGACTTGCAGGATTGCGGGCCTGACCCCATGGAGACCCCATGGAATATGCCGTAACCATTGAAAACCTGACAAAGCAATTCGGCGATTTTGTGGCGGTTGACGAGGTGAGCCTGGTCGTCGCGAAGGGAGAGATTTTCGGATTTCTGGGAGCGAATGGGGCCGGCAAGACAACCACTATAAGAATGCTTTGCGGTCTGCTCTTGCCGACCTCCGGAAAAGGTACGGTGGGCGGGTTCGACATCTACGCCGAGAGCGAGAAGATCAAGAAGACTATCGGATACATGTCGCAGAAGTTCTCGCTGTACCGCGACCTCACTGGACGCGAGAATCTCTGGTTCTACGGCTCGGTCTATCAAATCCGCTCGCGCGACTTGAAGCAAAGGATAGGCGAGCTCGCCTCGAGTCTCGAACTTTCTGAATTCATAGACCGTCCCGCAGGATCGATTCCTGTTGGTTGGCGCCAGCGCCTTGCGCTCGCGGCCGCGCTCCTCCATAAACCCCAAATCCTGTTCCTGGACGAGCCGACTGGCGGGGTTGATCTCGTGTTTCGCCGGCGGTTCTGGGATCTGCTGTATCGCCTCGCTGATCAAGGTACGACGCTTTTTGTCACCACGCATTACATGGACGAAGCTGAGTTCTGCCGCCGCATCTCGATCATGGATCGCGGGAAGATCATAGACATCGGCAGCCCGCCCGAGCTCAAGCGGAAATACGCCAAACCGAGTCTCCAGGATCTCTTCATCCATCTGGTGACCGAGGCTGGGGACGATTCACAATCTGGGAGAAGTTCTAAAGGGGTTATGTCTCGGCGAGAGAATTCATGAAAGCTGTACCGATGCGTGGCATAAAGTACATTGCCCTGAAAGAGATCCGACACATTCTTCGCGACGCGCGCTCGCTTACCATCGCGATTGCCCTACCCATACTGATGACGCTGCTTTTCGGATATGCCATAAACCTTGACATCAAGAACATAAAACTGGCAATCATTGATCTTGACAAGACTGCCGAGTCCAGAGACGTCGCGAGCAGGTTTTACAACTCGGGCTATTTCATAGAACCTTCTCGAGGACTGGACCCCACCGACCCGGAGAAGATGATGAAAAGTGGGAGGGTCGATGCCATCCTCACTATAAGACCCGGGTTGGCTCGGGCCCTGACCAACCTTACCGGCTATGAACTGGGCCTGCTGGTTGATGGTGCGGATGCCAATCTTGCCGCGGCCGCGACAAGCTACTCCCAGATCGTCATAGCGCGATTTGGCGAGGCGTGGCTACCCAAGGGAGTGGACGTTCCGCGCATAGTGATATCGGCCCGGATTCTCTACAACCCCGACCTCAAGTCGGCAAACTTCTTTGTGCCGGGGCTGATCGCCATTATTCTGATGATGATTTCTGCACTTCTTACTTCGATCACCATTGCGCGCGAGAAGGAAACGGGCACGATGGAGCAGCTTCTTGTCTCGCCGATCACGCCGGGGGAGATAATCATTGGCAAGGTACTCCCTTACATTGGTTTGGCGCTGCTGGATGCTGTCCTGGTCATAGGGTTTGCGGTGTTTCATTTCGGCGTGCCTTTTGCGGGTTCGGCGGTGCTTCTGCTTCTCTTCGGTATCATATACATCATGGCGGCGCTTTCCGCGGGGATATTGATATCAACCCTGGTCAGCACCCAGCAAGTGGCCATGATGACGGCCCAGCTCCTGACAATATTGCCATCAGTCATGCTTTCAGGCTTCATCTTCGACATAAGGAACATGCCGCGGGTGCTTCAGTATCTGTCCTACATCGTGCCTGCAAGATATTTCCAGCTCATAATCAGGGGCATAATGCTGAAAGGAGCGGGTATGGGCGTGCTCTGGGTACAAGGTGTCTTCCTGGCAGCTCTTACTTTGGTGCTGCTAACAGTGGCAGCCAGGAGATTCCGGCTGAAAATGGAATAGACGATGATCCGCGAAATCATGGCTCTAATCAAGAAAGAGTTTTACCAGGTCAGGCGAGATCGGGTGATGCTCCGGCTGATCTTTGTTATGCCCATGCTCCAGATTGTGCTCTTTGGCTACGTGATCTCAACCGATGTCAAATTGATACGCACTTCCGTCCACGATTCTGACCGGAGCGAACTCTCCCGGGAATTCGTGAGGGCCCTTACAGCCGGGGATTATTTCGTGTCCCGGTCAACAGATATACCCCTCCTGCACGCCGAAGTCGGATTTGAAGAGAACAAATATGACGCGGTGGTGATTATCCCGAAGGATTTCTCGGAGCAGCTCCAGAATATGAAACAGGTTGAAGTTGGGTTCCTGGTAGATGGGTCCAATGCCAATTCAGCTGCGATCGCGCTGGGATATGCCGGCACGATAACGCAACAGTTCAATCAGAGCCTTGCCGACTTGAGACCTCCCATGTCGCTTCGCCACAAGAGACTTTACAACCCAGAAGCCAAGTCCGTCTACTACATGGTGCCTGGGATCGTCGCGACTCTTCTGACGATGATAACGGTGCTTCTCACGTCGATGGCAATCGTGCGCGAGCGTGAAATGGGTACCCTGGAGCAGCTGATGGTGACACCGATCTCGACTCCCGCTCTCATCCTCGGCAAGACGATTCCCTTTGCTATCCTCGGCTTTGTGGAAATGTCCATCGCACTTGCCTTCGGCATATTATGGTTCAAGATACCCTTTGTCGGGTCGTGGGCCCTGCTTTACGGTCTGGCCTTCATCTTCCTTCTCACGACTCTGGGAGCGGGCATTCTCATCTCGACAGTCACAAAGACCCAGCAGCAAGCGATGTTCTTTTCATGGTTCTTCTCCCTGTTTGCGATTCTGACATCAGGCTTTTTCACACCCATCTCCAATATGCCGCGCGCGGTCCAATACCTGACCTATGTGAATCCAATGCGCTTCTTCCTCAAGATCGTCCGCGCGATAATAATGAAGGGTGCATCGCTTGATATGCTCTACCCCGAGGTGATCTCGATGGTGGTTTTCGGCATTGCCGTGTTCGGCTTCTCGTGGATGCGCTTCCAGAAACGGGTGAAATAGAAGAAGGAACTAGCGCTCTCACCTCCTCCACTCCTCGATGAAGGGATCTGAGGGCCTGGTGCCCTCTTCCACAATCCTCGGGGGAGCCCGGCTGCGATCATGGAGCCGGAGGAAACACCTGAATGCGGTGGTTGCCTCGATCGGCCACGTAGACGGTTCCTGAAGCGTCTACCACCAGCCCAACAGGGTCGCGGAACTCAGCATCCCCGGTGCCCCAGCTTCCCCATTGAGTGATGAAGGTGCCTGAGGAGGTGAACTTCTGTATCCGGGCGTTGTCCTTGTCGGCCACATAGACGTCACCTGAGGCACCAATTGCAAGTCCAAAAGGATTGTGGAACTGCCC
>CAYHHI010000017.1:0-63609 GCA_964356335.1 uncultured bacterium | reverse complement strand
GATCCACCTTACCGTGTCTCCTGAGGTCCCTGATCTTCTCCAACTGTATCCTGCGAATAGTCTCGGGAATAGACTCGCTGCGTCTCTCGTAAAACCGACTCATCATCTCAGCCGTCGCCTCGTCTGAAACCGGCCACAACGCACTGACAACCGTTCGCGCCCCTGCCATCTGAAAGGCCCGTCTCAGTCCGTACACTCCCTCTCCCTCCTCAACCCGCCCCAAACCTGTCTCACAGGCGGAGAGCACCACAAGTTCAGTGCCCTCGAGGTTCATCCCTGAGACCTCATATGCTGTCAGTATCCCGTCCTCGAATCCCAATCTGTCTGCTCCCTCACCATGCAGGTTGGCACCTGCGAAGAAGAGGCCAGAAAGCAGAAGAGGGTTCTCGCCAACATAGCCCCGGTCTTTGCCAAGTTCGCTTCCAGATTCGAATCTTTCCTCAGACACCTCGGGCTGGCATGCACCCTCCAAGAAATAACCATGCGTAGCCAGGTGAATGACTCGCTTGCCATGGGCTTCCTTCTTGAGTCTTTCCTCACTCGCATCGCAGCCAAAGTAGATGGAAGTAGGTTCGTGTGACGCTCTCTTCCACTTGGACGATATCAGCTCAACCTCCCTTTTCGTGCCGGGAAGTGGAGGAACGGAGACGTCTTTGAGTCTGCCACAGCCAGAACGGACATTCCTCGTTGTGATATGAGCTATGTCACTGCTGGTTGTCTCCGGAGTTCCACTATATTGCAGGCGGCTTGAGGCAGAGACATTGTAGTCCGGCGCGCCCATCGCTAGCAAGCCAGTGCCAGGAGCCGTTTCATCGCTGATTCTTGCGAGGTCTCTTCCCGCAGAGAGGTACTGGATGGGGTACCCCTCTATGAGGTAGTTGCCCTCCTTGTCGATCAAGGCAGCGAAGGAAACCATATTGAGGGCACCATCAGGAGCGATGACGACCAGGTCTCTGCCCGAAACGTATTGCTCGATCGGTTGCCAGACCTTGCTATACAGCTCCTGGACGCACCCACTGTATTCTTGCTCGTCCACAACCGTAGGCGGCCTACCGGAAGTGGCCACACTCAGCATGTGGCTGCGGTAGGTACCAATCACGGTGTCAATCTCGGCAGATTTACCAAGATCAACGATCTGCGGTTCTCCATCGGTAGCCATTACGACAACCAGGTAGTGAGGAATGTCTTTCTTGAGCTCGAGATCATGGTATGCATACCTCACGTACTCAGCGAGTACCGAGTTCTGAGGGAGCAAGGAGGCAATCCTACCAGCAGTGACATTCCTGTAAGCCACGTATCCTCTGAAACTGGCACTTCTTCGGGAAAGGTCGGCCTCAAGTTGCTTCGACAATCTGCCCAGTGAGTCAACCTCAGCTCTATAGGCACTCACATCCTCCCCCGGGCCTTCGACAAAGAGCTTCGCCAGTTGGAACCTGGCATATCTGAGGGATTCCGCCAGGTCAAGAGATGCTGAATCCGCCCTCTCCACGATGGCCTTCTGACGCTCAAGTATGCCATCAGACACTTGGCCCTTGCAGTCAAGCACCAGGTGAGCGGCCCCCAGAGCAATGGCAGGGTCAGCCGAGCCCAGATCCACGTAGCAAGAGAGGTACTTGCTTAGAGAAGCCCGCAGAAACTGTGAGTAGGTCAGTGCGTCTTTCTCAGAAAGCCCGATTGAGTTCTCAACGAAGTTCTTGTGCCTTATCTTGCAGGCGCGCCGGGCGAACTCTAGAGCCTGTGCATGCTCGCCTTGCTGGCGATAGAGTCCGCCCAAAGACTCCAGGTACTCTGCCACATCGGGGTGGTCGGGCCCCAGTGCCCTCTCACTTATTGCCAGTGCCCGCTTATGGAGGGGCTCGGCTTCTGAATACCTGCCCTGAGCCCCATAGAGGTTTGCCAGGTTGTCGAGGATTACCGCCACCATCGGGTGGTCAGGTCCCAGTGCCCTCTCACTTATTGCCAGTGCCCGCTTATAGAGAGGCTCGGCTTCTGAATACCTGCCCTGATCGAAGTAGAGGCTTGCCAGGTTGTCGAGGCTATATGCCAAATCGGGGTGGTCGGGCCCCAGCGCCCTCTCACTTGTAGCCAGATCCCGCTTGTAGAGAGGCTCGGCTTCTGAATACCTGCCCTGAGACCGGTAGATGTTTGCCAGGTTGCCGAGGCTACCCGCCACAGTGCGGTGGTCAAGTCCCAGTGCCTTCTCCCCTATAGCCAGCGCACGCTCAAAAAGAGGCTCGGCTTCTGAATACCTGCCCTGATCGAAGTAGAGGCTTGCCAGGTTGTTGAGGCTTATCGCCACACTCGCGTGGTCAGGCCCCAGCACCTTCTCCCTTATGGCCAGCGCACGCTCAAAGAGAGCCTCGGCTTCCGAATACCTCCCCTGATCGGAGTAGAGGATTGCCAGGTTGTTAAGGCTTACCGCCACACTCGGGTGGTCAGGCCCCAGCACCTTCTCCCTTGTAGCCAGCGCACGCTCAGAGAGAGGTTCGGCTTCCGAATACTTGCCCTGTTCCCAGCAGAGGATTGCCAGGTCGTTGAGGCTTGTCGCCACATAAGGGTGGTCAGGTCCCAGCACCTTCTCCCTTATAGCCAGCGCCCGCTCATAGGCGGGCTCGGCTTCTGAATACCTCCCCTCCACCCGGTAGAGACCTGCCAGGCTGTTGAGACCCCACGCCACATCAAGGTCGTCCCGCCCAAGGACCTTTTCCCTGATGGCCAGGGCTCGAACAAAGAGGGGTTCAGCCTCGGAGTACCTGCCCTGTGCATTCCATAGGCCCGCAAGGTTATTCAGGCTCCACGCCACATCAAGATGGTCTGGCCCAAGGGCCCTCTCCCTGATGGATAGAGCCCGCACATAAAGGGACTCGGCACCAGAGAGCCTTCCCTGATCCCACCAAAGGTTCCCGAGATTGTTGAGGCTTGCCGCCACATCCGGGTGGTCCGGCCCCAGGGCCTTCTCCCTGATCGCTAGGGCCCGCACAAACAGAGACTCAGCCTCAGAATACCTGCCCTGCTGTCTGTGAAGTCGCCCTAAGTCGCTCAGAATCTTCGCGTACCCGGGTGCACCTGATCCGGCGATCCTCTCCTTAATGCGAAGACACCTGGTGAAGACACTCTCGGCGTAAGCGTAACTGGGAAAATAGTGCCTCCGGGTCGCACCGTCCTCGAAAGTGGAAAACTCCACTGTGGTGTCAGACCGTTCGTATTGGGTCAGAGCACTGGATAGTGCTGCCTCAAGGGCAGCATCTGCGGAGTCGGCGGATCCCAAGGCTGCCAGTGAATCCGCCCGGCTGAGAAGGTCTTGCCAGGCCTCAGCACTTACCCGGCCTGCAAGAAAGCACAGAGATACAAACAATGAGACAACAGCAAGTCTAGACTTCATATGTGTGCCTCCTCGTTCTCAGGCTCCTCATGTTCGATTGGCTCTACGTCATCGAAGAATCCTGACTCCCCCAGGGTCGATTCTAAGCGGCGTCTTCTCCGTCCCACCATTCCCCTGCCGGTAATTCTTCTGGAACAGATCATGTCCCCCTGTATGACCGTGAATCGCTTCCGATTAGTCACAGCAGAACCCTAGCAGATTGTTTTTAGGAAAACAATCTCCATCTGTTGTGACCGAGGGAGAATGCTCGCCGGTCGCCCGTTGCCCCTCCCCAACACAATGATATTTTTCAGACAACCGTCGGGATTTGTATTTTCAAATACAATCTAATGGGGTTGTGAAGACTACCCTGGCGCCGTCCAGAAATTAGCGCCACTTCGACGGTGGGGTACGAAGGTTCAGGTCAGCGCCCTTGCCAGGCTCGCTACTTCCAGGCATTCTTCCGACCTCAGGAAGTTGCGAAAGTTGTCCTGTCTGGTGTACCAGTCAATCCGCTAGCCCCATTTTCTTCAGCAAGGCGGTGAATCTCGGGTCCGAACGAAGGCCGTCCCAAAGCGGTTGCGTCTTCAAATACGGGAGCAACTGAGGCCGTTCCTGATAAGCCTTCTCGAGCCATTCGAAGGCCTTGTCCTTGTCGTCGAGTCCAAAGTAGATCTGGGCAATGTCCAAAGATACCGAGTACCCTTGGCCCGGAAACTCAAGCAACTCATTCACTATCTTCGCGGCCTCACTCCTCTCGCCGGCTCGTGCGTAACCGTACCCCAAGCTTGATAGTCCATAAGGACCGCTTCCAATCAGCGCTCTTCCCTTCTGAAACTCTGCGATAGCTTCATCCGATTTGCCTTGCGCTTCATACACGACACCCAGATGCAAATGAGCAACAGCAAAGCATGGGTCGAGCTCGAGTGTCTTCTTGTGTTGAACTATCGCCTCGTCATATTCTCGCCTAAAGTAAAGAGCATCGCCCATTACGGTGTTGATGACGAGCGAGAGCGGATCAAGCTCGTTTGCTCGTTTGATCTCTGCGAGGGCTTCATCCAACCTGCCGAGCTGGAGTAACAGAAGGGTGTACCAATGACGGGCCGTTGGGTTGCTGGGATCGAGCTCAATTGCTCGCTTGAACTCACGTTCCCCACCTGCCCAATCCCACTCAAACTCGCTCCTAATCGACCCTAAGACAGCATGGGCTTCTGCAAGTTTAGCATCAAGCTCCAATGCTCTATTTGCTGCAGCTTCTGCCTTCGACATAGCCTCCATTTGCGGCATCGGAGCATAGCTTGCAAGTACGGCATATGCCGAAGCCAATCCAGCATACGCCAGAGCATACATCGGGTCTTTCTCTATCACTTGGTTGAAATAGTTGACTGCCTTCTGCAGATCAGACCCCGTCCGCTTGTTCCAATAGAATCGGCCCTTGAGATAGGCTTCGTGCGCCTCGGGATTGACAGACAGTCTGGGTTTCTCTTCTGGCGTAAGCTTGAGCTTCAGGGCTTCGACGATGGCGCGGGAAACCTTCTCCTGGATGTCAAAGACATCATCCAGCGTGCCTGAGTACTTCTCAGCCCAGATGTGTGCGTCGCTGCGTGCGTCTATCAACTGAGCTGTGATGCGCAGGCTGTTGCCTGCCTTTCTTACACTCCCCTCCAGCACATATTGCACCTTGAGCCGTCTTGCGATTTCAGGAATTGTCGTCTTCGTCCCTTTGAATGTCATCGCAGAGCTCCGGGAGATCACACGCAACACGCGGACGTTGGAAAGGTCAGAGATTACCTCCTCGGTCAGGCCATCGCTGAAGTATTCCTGGTCAGGATCGGGGCTCAGGTTCTCGAAGGGCAGCACAACAATCGACTTCTCCTGATCCGGCAACTCGAGACCCGCTGCAGTCTCCAACTTCCTCCTGGTTGACTTGAGATCGGCTATCATCTCGTCCACATGCTGGTAGCGCTCGTCCCGACTCTTCGCCAGCGCCTTCTCAACTGCCCGATCGAGTCCCTCAGGGACCTTCGCCTTGTACCTGGCCATCGGCTCCGGCGTTTCGTTGACCACCGCATGGACCAAGGCCACCTCAGTGTCCCCGCTAAATGGCAACCGCCCCGTCACCATCTCATAAAGCACCACACCAAAGGAGAAGATGTCAGAGCGCTCATCCACCTCCCGCCCCTGCGCCTGCTCCGGTGACATATAGTGCAAGGTGCCCAGGGTCGTCCCCGTCCGGGTGAGCTTCGCAACTCCCCGCAGCTTGGCCAGCCCGAAGTCCATGATCTTGACCAGGCCATCACTCGTCACCTTGATGTTGTCCGACTTTATGTCCCGATGCACGACGCCCCTGGCGTGAGCTGCCTTCAGCCCCTCCCCTATCTGGAGCGCTATTGCCAACACATCCTCTATGGAGAGAGCCTTCTCCCTTACCATCTCCTTCAGCGACTTGCCCTCCACGTATTCCATGCTAATAAAGCAGCGACCTGCCACCTCATCTATCTCATGTATGGTGGTAATATTGGGATGGCTCAGGGCCGATGCCGCCTCGGCCTCATGCTCAAAGCGATCCCTGGCCTCTGCATCACAGACCAGGTCAGGAGGAAGGAACTTCAGGGCCACACTCCGATGAAGCTTGGTGTCCTCGGCTCTATACACCACACCCATGCCTCCAGCACCAATCTTCTCGACGATCTTGTAGTGGGATATCACAGTGCCGGGGGACAGGGCCTTGAATTGACGAGTCTCTTCCAACCCACCCTCACTTGGCTCTGAGGACATTGGGTTCACCCCCTGGGCAGCCGGGTGAAGTTAAACCTCTCTCGCGCGTCCCCATTCCACCACAGGTTGCGTTACAGATCAACGACATTATCGAAGGGTTAGACAAGTGTCCGGCTCTCAGAAAAGGCGTGCTGACTCCTGAGTCCGTTTCTTATAGCGCCTGGGATCTCCCACGGTGATCGCTCAGATGCATGCTAGATACATCCCCAACCAGCCGGATGCCTCGACTCTTACCCTTGGGGTTTCTGCGAGATTAATACCATCTTGATGGTGGGGTAGCGGGGATCAGGGGAGCGCGGCCACCAACTGACCTATCTCAAGGCACTCCTCGGACCTCAGGAAGTTGCGAAACTTGTCCTGTATGGTGTACTCCCAGATTCTTTGGACGGTCTACCTCCAGTCACCTAAGGCGATGAAACCCGCCCAGGTATAAGGATGATCCACCTTACCGTGTCTCCTGAGGTCCCTGATCTTCTCCAACTGTATCCTGCGGATAGTCTCGGGAATAGACTCGCTGCGTCTCTCATAAAACCCGCTCATCATCTCAACCGTTGCCTCGTCTGAAACCGGCCACAACGCGCTGACAACCGTTCGCGCCCCTGCCATCTGGAAGGCCCGTCTCAGTCCGTACACTCCCTCTCCTTCCTCTACCCGACCCAAACCCGTCTCACAGGCGGAGAGAACCACAAGTTCAGTGCCCTCCAATCTCATCCCTGAGACCTCATATGCGGTCAGTATCCCGTCCTCGAATCCCAATCTGTCTGCTCCCTCACCATGCAGGTTGGCGCCTGCGAAGAAGAGGCCGGAAAGCAGAAGAGGGTTCTCACCGACATAGCCCGCATCTCTGCCAAAGCTACCTCCACGTTCGAGGCTTCCCTCATGTACCTCAGGCTGGCAGGCGCCCTCCAAGAAGTAGCCATGAGTAGCCAGGTGAATGACTCTCTTGCCATGGGCTTCCTTCTTGAATCTCTCCTCACTTGCATCGGAGCCAAAGTAGATGGAAGCAGGCTCCTGCGAGGCTTTCTTCCACTCGGACGATATCAGCTCAACTTCCCTTCTCGTGCCAGGAAGCGGCGGCAAGGAGAGGTCATTGAGCCTGCCACAGCCAGAACGGACATTCCTCGTCCTGATATAAGCTAGTTCGGTAATGGTTGTCTCTTGAGTTACGGGCGCTTGTAGGCGGCTTGACGCAGAGGCGTTGTAGTCAGGCGCACCTAAGGCAAGCAAGCCGGTGCCAGGAGTTGGCTCACCGCTGAGTCTTACCAAGTCTCTCCCGGCAGAGAGGTAATGGATGGGGTATCCCTCGATGAGATAGTTGCCATCCTTGTCGATCAAAGCAGCGAAGGAAACCATGTTGAGGGCGCCGTCAGGGGCGATGAAGATCAGGTCTCTGCCCGAGACGTATTCCTCGATCGGTTGCCAAATCTTGCCATACAGGTCCTGGGCGCACCTCCTGTATTCCTGCTCGTCCACAAACGTAGGGGGCCTGCCGGAAGTGGCTACGTTTAGCATATGGCTGCGGTACGTACCAATCACGCTGTCCATCTGGGAAGCGTCACCAAGATCAACGACCTGGGGTTCTCCATCTGTAGCTATTACGACAACCAGGTAGTGAGGAATATCTCTCTTGGGCTCTAGATCATAGTACGCATATCTCACGTATTCAGCAAGTGCCGAGTTCCGAGGAAGCAAGGAAGTGATCCTATCGGCGTTGACATCACCGTAAGCCTCGTATGCTCTGAAACTCGCACTTCTTCGGGAAAGCTCGACCTCAAGTTGCTCTGAGAATCTATCCAGTGAGTCAACCTCAGATTTGCAGGCACTCACGTCCTCTCCGGAGCCTTCGACAAAGAGCTTCGCCAGTTGAAACCTCGCATATCTGAGAGATTCAGCCAGGCTAAGAGTGGTTGAATCGGCCCCTCCAACAATGGACTTCTGACGCTCAAGTATGCCATCAGATACTTGGCCCTTGCAGGAGACCACCAGATCAGCGGCCTCCAAGGCAGTGGCAGGGTTAGTCAAGCCCAGATCGAGGCAGCAAGAGAGGTACTTGCTCAGAGAAGCCCGCAAGAGCTGTGAGAAGGTCAGTGCGTCCTTCTCGGAAAGCCCGATTGAGTTTTCGACGAGGTTCTTGTGCCTTATCTTGCAGGCGCGCCGAGCAAGATCGATAGCGTTTGCACGCTCGCCCCGCCGGCGATGGAGGTCGCAGAAAGATTCGAGGCACAGTGCCACATTAGGGTGGTCGAGCCCCAGCGCCCGCTCAAATATAGCAAGTGCACGCTCATAGAGAGGCCCGGCTTCCGAATACTCGCCCTGTTCCCGGTAGAGCTCTGCCAGGTTGCTGAGGCCAAATGCCACATCCGGGTGGTCGGGTCCCAGTGCCTTCTCCCAGATAGCCAGTGCCCGCTTACAGAGAGGCTCGGCTTCTGAGTACTGGCCCTGATCGAAGTGGTGGGTTGCCAGGTTGCTGAGGCCGAATGCCACATCCCGGTGGTCAGACCCCAGTGCCTTCTCCCAGATAGCCAGTGCACGCTTCTCGAGACGCTCGGCTTCTGAGTACCTGCCCTGATCCCAGCGGAGGGATGCCAGGTTATTGAGGCTTACCGCCACACTACGGTGGTCAGGCCCCAGCGCCTTCTCCCAGATAGCCAGTGCCCGTTCAAAGAGAGGTCCGACTTCCGAATCCCTGCCCTGATCCCAGTACATGGTTCCCAGGTTGTTGAGGATTGTCGCCACACTAGGGTGGTTAGGCCCCAGCACCTTCTCCCTTATGGCCAGCGCCCGCTCAAAGAGAGGCTCGGCTTCCGAATACTTGCCCTGTTCCCAGTAGTGAACTGCCAGGCTGCCGAGGCTTGTCGCCACATAAGGGTGGTCAGGCCCCAGCGCCTTCTCCCTTATAGCCACCGCACGCTCATAGAGAGGCTCGACTTCTGAATACCTCCCCTGCTTCTGGTAGAGACCCGCCAGACTGTTGAGGCCCCACGCCACATCAAGATCGTCCGGCCCTAGGACCTTCTCCCTGATGGCCACGGCTCGAACAAAGAGGGGTTCGGCCTCGGAGTACCTGCCCTGGTCATTCCATAGGCCCGCAAGGTTATTCAGGCTCCACGCCACATCAAGATGGTTTGGCCCCAGTGCCCTCTCCCTGATGGATAGGGCCCGCACATAGAGGGATTCGGCGCCAGAGAGCCTTCCCTGATCCCACCAGAGGTTCCCCAGACTGTTGAGGCTTGCCGCCACATCCGGATGGTCTGGCCCCAGTGCCTTCTCCCTGATGGACAGCGCCTGCACAAACAGAGACTCAGCCTCATAATACCTGCCCTGCTGTCTGTGAAGTCGCCCTAAGTCGCTCAGAATCGTCGCGTACCCGGGTGACGCTGATCCGACTATCCTCTCCTTGATGCGAAGACACATAGCGAAGACGCTCTCGGCGTAAGCATAACTCGGAAAATAGTGTCTCCGGGTCGCACCGCCCTCGAAAGTGGAAAACTCCACCGTGGTGTCAGACCGTTCGTATTGGGTCAGAGCACTGGATAGTGCTGCCTCAAGGGCAGCATCTGCGGAGTCGGCGGATCCTGCAGCTGCCAGTGAATCTGCCCGGCTGAGAAGGTCCTGCCAAGTCTCAGCACTTGCCCGGCCGACAAGGAAGCCCAGACATACAAACAATGAGACGACAGCAAGTCTAGACTTCATATGTGTTCCTCCTTCTCAGGCTCCTCATGGTCGACTGGCTGTACGTCGTCGAAGAATCCGACTCTCACACGGGGTCGATTCCAAGCGGCGGCTTCTCCGTCCCACCATTCCCCTGCCAGTAACTCTTCTGGAACGGATCATGTCACCCTGTATGACTGTGAATCGCTTCCGATTAGTCACACCAGAACCCTAGCAGATTGTTTTTGGGAAAACAATCTCCATCTGTTGTGACCGAGGGAGAATGCTCGCCGGTCGCCCGTTGCCCCTCCCCAACACAATGATATTTTTCAGACAACCGTCGGGATTTGTATTTTCAAATACAATCTAATGGGGTTGTGAAGACTACACTGACGCCATCCAGAAACTAGCGCCACTTCGACGGTGGGGTGCGAAGGTTCAGGTCAGCGCCCTTGCCAGGCTCGCTACTTCCAGGCATTCTTTCAACCTAAAGAATGTGCGAAAGTTGTCCTGTATGGCCTACCACTCAATCCGCCAGCCCCATCTTCTTCAGCAAGGCGGTGAATCTCGGGTCCGAACGAAGGCCGTCAAAGAGCGGGTCCACTTTCATAAGCAGCAGTCCTGGGCCCCGTTGCTCATAGGCTTCGTCAAGCCATTCAAACATCTTCCCCATGTCCCCAAGTCCATAATAGACAAGGGCAATGCTGGAAGATACTTGGTCCCCTTGCCTCGAAACTTCAAGCAACTCGTTCAGTATCTCCGCGGCCTCAGTCCTCTTGCCGGCTCGCGCATAACCGTACCCCAGTTCCGCTAGTCCGGCACCAAGTGTTCTCACCTCCTGAAACTCTGCGATAGCTTCGTCAAGCTTGCCTTGCATCTCATACGCCCAACCCAGCCCAACGTGGGCACCCGGGAAGTCTGGATCGAGCTCAATTGCTTTCTTGTATTGAACTATCGCATTGTCATATTCTCGCTTGAAGTACAGAGCATTGCCCAGTTGTGTAATGATAATGAGTGAGAGCGGATCAAGCTCGTGGGCTTGTTCTATCTCTGCGAGAGCCTCATCCAGCCTGCCGAGGTACGACAAAAGCTCGCCGTACCACTGATGGGCTGTCGGATAGCTCGGGGAAAGCTCAATTGCCAGCTTGAATTCGCTCTCGGCACCTGCCCAGTCCCAGTCATAATCGCTCTTGATCCCTGCCAAAACCGCATGGGCCTCCCCAAGCGTAGGATCAAGCTGTAACGCTCTTCCTGCTGCAGCTTCTGCCTTCGTCTTGGCCTCGGTGGCCGAAAGAAGACCATAGTTGGGAAGTAGGACATGTGTTGAAGCCAACCCGGCATACGCCAGAGCATAACTTGGATCTTTCTCAATCGCCTGATTGAAATAGTCAATTGCCCTTTGCAGGTCAGGCTCCGTCCGCTTATTCCAATAGAAACGACCTTTCAGGTAGGCTTCTTGTGCCTCGGGATTGACAGGCCGAGAACTCGCCATCTCCTTCTTTTCTTCGGGTGTGACAAGAGCCCTGACCTCCTGGGCAATCGCTCGGGCAACGTCGGTCTGAAGGACTAGTACGCCTTTCATGTCCCTATCGAAACTGTTCGCCCACAAGTGCTTCTCAGGTGATGCCTGTATCAACTGGACGTTGATCCGTACGACGTCCCCCTCCCGCAACACCGAACCCTCCACTACTGCCTTCACATTCAAGGTCTTGGCAATCTCGGGAAGTGACTCCTCGCTCTTCTTGAACCGCATCACCGATGTCCGGGATATCACCCGCAGCGACCGTATCTTCTGCAACTCGGTTATGAGGGCGTCCGTCATCCCGTCCGAGAAGTACTCCTGATCGGGATCACGCGAGAGGTTCTCCAGGGGCAGCACGGCCAGAGAATCAATAGGCTCACGCGAGGGGCCGAGGAGGTGGGTACGGCTTAGGATGACCAGCACAACAACTAGGGCGAGGCCTGCATACAGGTACAACCGGCTTCGCTTCGAGCCAAGAGGCCCAACCTGTTTACCCGCACTCGGAGTCGTCTCCAGCTTCCGCTTGGTCGACTTGAGATCGGCTATCATCTCGTCCACATGCTGGTAGCGCTCGTCCCGATTCTTCGCCAGCGCCTTCTCCACTACCCTCTGCAAACCCTCAGGCACCTTCGCCTTGTACCTCGCCATCGGCTCGGGCGTTGCATTGACCACCGCATGGACCAACGCCGCCTCATTGTCCCCCGTGAATGGCAACCGCCCCGTCACCATCTCATAGAGCACCACCCCAAATGAGAAGATGTCGGAGCGTTCATCTACCTCCAGGCCCCGTGCCTGCTCCGGAGACATATACTGCAAAGTGCCCAACGTCGTCCCCGTCCGGGTGATCTTCGCAACTCCCCGCAGCTTAGCCAGGCCGAAGTCCATTATCTTGACCAGGCCTTCAGCCGTGACCTTGATGTTGTCCGACTTGATGTCTCGGTGGACTATGCCTTTGGCGTGGGCAGCCTTAAGTCCCTCCCCTATCTGAAGGGCTATCCCCATGACCTCCTGCACCGTGAGGGCCTTATCCCTTACGGTCTCTTTCAGGGACTTGCCTGCCACATATTCCATGCTGATGAAGCACTCACCTGCCACCTCATCGATCTCATATATGGTTGTGATATTGGGATGGTTCAAGGCCGATGCTGCCCTGGCTTCATGCTCGAAGCGGTCCTTGGCCTCAGGGTCACATACGAGGTGAGAAGGCAGGAACTTCAAGGCCACAATCCGATCCAGCTTGGTGTCCTGGGCCTTGTACACCACACCCATACCGCCGGCACCAATCTTCTCGATGATCCGGTAGTGGGATATTGGAGTGCCCGGGGACAGGGCCCCGAATGAACGAGTCTCTCCCAATTGGCCCTCACCGGATTCTCGCACCATTGGATTCGCGCCTCTGCCAGCCGGACGGCATCTGCTGCTTCCCGTGTGTTCGCATTCAAACACAGGGCCTACGAGGAGTCAAGGCTTTTCAAATCTTCACGAGCGTGTATTTGCTGCTGCCGAGGTTGAGGTCTTCGGCGTGCCTGATCTGCACGCTCCAATCAAGATCGGGATAGACATCGCGGAACTTGTCGGTCCCGGCCTTGGTGTCCTTAAGAGCTGTGCCGGGAATGCCCGGCTGCGCATTTATGAGATCAATGGACGCCTGATCGATGGCCACTGGATCTAACGACGCGAGGATGCCTATGTTGGGCACTATACTCGCATCGGAGAATGGGTAGCAGTCGCATTGGGGTGCAATGTCCACAAGGAGACTCACATAGCCTACCTTCTTCCCCTTGGGCTTGGCCACTCCCAGGGCGTATTCGACTATCTTCTCCTGAACGACCTTGTACGAGTCATCCCACTGGAACTTGATGGCTCGCTGCGGGCAGACGAACATGCATTCCCCGCAGCCTATGCAGACCTTGCTGTCGATGGTAGCCTTCTTCTCAGTCACCTTTATGGCTGTGACAGGACACCAACCAAGGCACGTGCCACAACCGATGCACTTGTCACTCACGTAAGGCCGGACGTCGGAGTGCATCGCAAGCTTGCCTGCGCGGCTGCCGCAGCCCATACCCATGTTCTTGAGCGCGCCTCCAAGGCCGGTGAGTTCATGGCCCTTTACATGGGTGAGCACAAGCAGGGCATCGGCCCTCGCTACGTCGGAGGCGATCTTGACTGCCTGGAAGTGTTTACCCTTGATCTTCACCGTTTCGTGATTGGTGCCCTTCAGCCCATCGGCGATAAGGATCGGAGCTCCCATCGAAGCATACGAGAAGCCATGCTCGAACGCGGTCCTGAGGTGCCGCACACTGTCCGAGCGCGAGCCACCGTAAAGCGTGTTTGCATCCGTAAGGAACACCGAGCACCCGGTCTTGGCCATGGTCTCGATCACCGTTCTCACGTAGATCGGCTTGAGATAAGCCGTGCAGCCCTTCTCACCAAAATGCAGCTTTATGCCAAGAATGTCCTTCTCGCCGGCAATGCCGGTGATCCCGGCCTTTACCATACAGACGACGAACCTCTCCAGGAGGCCCGATTCAGAAGTCGATCGCATATCAACGAAATAGACTCTCGAAGCCATGATTCTCCCTTTCATCCAGAACCTGATCTCTTGAGCATCTCCTCGGCATGCACAACCGCCGACTTTGGCGGCTTGCTTCCTGCAAGCATGCGCGCGAGCTCTTTCACTCTTTCTTCTCCACGCGCCTCGACCACGGTCGTGACCGTCCTACCGCGACTCGATGCCTTCCCAACCGCGAGATGCATCTCGGCAGCCGCGGCAATCTGGGGAAGGTGGGTTATGCATATCACCTGCCTCGACTTCGAGACCTCGTGGAGCTTCGCCGCCACGACATCGGCTATGCTGCCACCGATACCTGAGTCTATCTCGTCGAAAACCAGGGTCCCCACCCTGTCCACACCGGCGAGAATGCTTTTCAGGGCAAGCATCACGCGCGAGATCTCCCCGCCCGAGGCAATTCTCCTCAGCGGCAGCAGATCCTCCCCCCTGTTGGTGCGGATAAAGAACTCGACATCGTCTATACCCTTGTCGCCTATGATCACGCCGGCACCTTCCTTTGCCGTGATCTGGTCGCCGTCTTCCACTCTTTCAAAGACCACCTTGAAGGCGCCTCCCTCCATTCCCAGGGAACGAAGCTCGCTCTCAACCATCTTCTCAAACCGCGCAGCCACAGCCTTCCGCTTTCTTGAAAGCTCACCAGCGAGAGCAACGAGTTCCGATGCCAGGCGCGCCCTCTCCACCTCAAGGCGGCAAACCTCAGCCTCAAGCTCGTCCTTATTCTCAAGACCGGCCTTGAGCTGCTTTAGGTATGCGAGCACATCGCCTACGCTCTTCCCGAACTTGCGCTTCAGCCTGTCTATCGCCACAGCCCTTTCCCTCAGGTACTCCAGCCGCGATGAGTCCAGATCCATGCGACCGAGGGAGTCCCTGAGACTCTCCGCCACTTCTTTGACGATCACATGCGCCTGGTCGAGGCTCTCCCCCAGCGGGGAGAGGCCGCGCGAATAGGGCGCGATTTTCTCGAGCAGAAGCCTCGCCCGCGCAATCAGCTTGATTGCGGCATCGTCGCCATCATAGAGAGCCTCTGTAGCCTCGCTACCCGCCTGGATTATCTTTTCGGCATTCTCCAAGAGGCCGATCTCTTCCTCGATCTCGGTATCTTCGTTGGCGCGCAGTTTCAGACTCTCAATCTCATTTATCTCATGTCTGATCAAATCCTGTCTCGAACGGACGTCTTCGATTTGCTGTCTGAGCGTTCTTATGCTCTTGTCGGTCTCGAGAAAGGCTTTGCGCTTTCCACCCAGGTCGTTCCGCGGAGCGTACAAATTCCCAAAATCGTCAAGGAAGTCAATGTGGCTTCCCACATTGAGGATCACCTGATGCTCATGCTGGCCGTGGAAGTCAACCAGGAGATTGCCGAGTTCCCGCAGCGAGGTGAGCGATATGGACCTGCCGTTCAGGACACACTTAGACTTGCCGTCTCGCCCGATGTCCCTGGTGATGGTGATCTCCCGCGCACCCGGCTCGACCAAATCCGATCTGAGGCCCGCGCCCCTTGACCTCGCCGGCCCAAGATCGAACACCGCCTCAACCCGGCAGACCGGCTCGCCCTTCCTTATCACGTCCTCCGAGACTCGCTCGCCGAGGGCGAAGCTCAAGGCACCCACGATTATTGATTTGCCGGCACCCGTCTCACCGGTGAGGATATTGAGACCCGGGGCAAGGTGGACTGCCAATTGATCTATGATTGCATAATCAGTGATTCTGAGTTCACGAAGCATGGTCCGTCATCTTATCCTGGGGGATTACCTTACGACTTCCTGCGCGCGTCACCCCACTTGAGTTTCTCTCTCAGCACCTCGTAGAAGGATCTCTCGCCAGAAAGAATCAGTCTGGTTCGCTGTTCCGCCTTTCTGAAGACGATCGCATCACCCGAGAGCAAGTCAAAGCCCACCTGACCGTCGATCGTGAGCTTCACCTCAGCCTCACCATCCACTCCATGACCTGCCCAGAGCTCCACGCCGAGTTTCTGTTCCGCCGCCAGGATCATCGGCCTCACGGCAAGCGTATGCGGACAGATAGGCGTGGCGATGATGGCGTCCATCACCGGGTTCACAATGGGCCCGCCGGCCGAAAGCGAATATGCGGTAGAACCCGTGGGGGTGGAGACTATGAGACCATCAGCCGTATAGACAGCAACATAATGACCGTCCACGGTCATTTTCATTTCAATCACACGGGCAAGGGCGCCTTTGTTTATCACAACGTCATTGAGGGCCGTGAAAGTGGCAATCTCCTTGCCGTTCCTCAAGACGGACGCGTCAAGGTTCATGCGGTCTTCGTACCTGAACTTGCCCTTGAGGATTCCGTCCAGGGCCTCATCTATTTCACCGACTGTGACCTCAGTAAGAAATCCGAGACTGCCTACGTTGACGCCGAGTACGGGAGTCAGGCGGTTGCCTACCACTCGTGCCGCCCTCAGAAGCGTCCCGTCACCCCCCAGAGCCACCACGAGGTCGCTCCTTTCGGCAATCTCTTCAAGAGGTCTCAAGGCCACCTCGGGAACCATGCCGGCAAGGTCATCCCAGACGAGCACGGTCAAGTTCCGGGACGTGAGCCATGACATGAGGTCCATCAGGATGCCATCGATCCCCGGCTTCCTTCGATTTGCTATCACTCCGAACGTCTTGAACATATCGTCACCTACGCTTCGCCAGCCGCTGCCTTACTGCCTGGGCAATACCCTCAGGCGAGATTCCCATCTCCTTGAGCAGGTCATATCTCCTGCCGTGACCGACGAACCTATCAGGCAGGCCAAGTATCACAAGGGGGGTATTGATCCCCCTCTCAAGCAACATTTCACTCACGGCACTTCCGAAGCCGCCCCGCACGACGTTCTCCTCAGCCGTCACGATAAGTGCTACCGACGAGGCGATCTCGCTTATTAGCGAAGCATCAAGAGGTTTGACAAACCTGGCATTGATGACCCACGCCTTGATGCCTTCGCTCGCGAGTAGGTCGGCCGCCTTGACACAAGCCATCACCATCGATCCGATCCCCACAAGGGCGACATCGCCACCGCGCCTCAACACCTCGGCTTTGCCGATCTCCAAAACCTTGAGAGGCTCGTCACATGGCACTCCATAGCCATAATCCCTCGGGTACCTTGTGGCGATCGGACCCCCCTTGTACTCCACCATTGTGGCAATCATGTGCCTGAGCTCATTCTCATCCTTGGGTGACATCACAACCATGTTGGGGATCTGCCCGAGATAGGCCAGGTCAAGCACACCGTGGTGAGTGGGGCCGTCCTCGCCAACCAGGCCGCCTCTGTCAATGGCAAAGGCGACGTTTAGATTCTGGAGGGCAACGTCATGAACCAGCTGATCAAAGGCCCGCTGAAGGAAGGTCGAATAGATCGCGACCACAGGCTTGAGGCCTGCCATCGCAAGAGCAGCGGCGAAAGTGGTGCCGTGCTGCTCGGCTATCCCGACATCGAAGAATCTGTCAGGATATTTGTCCCGGAAGAGCGTGAGTCCTGTCCCATCCGGCATGGCAGCCGTTATGGCTACAACGTCTTTTCGTTGGGCTGCGATTTCAACGAGGGTCTTTCCAAACACCTCGGTGTAAGACGGCAAACCGGACTGCTTCTCCAGGACGCCGGTCTTCTTGTCGAATGAGCCTATGCCGTGGAACCTGCTCGAATCGTTCTCGGCATGTGAGTAGCCCTTGCCCTTTGTGGTCAGGACATGAACGATCTGGGGGCCTTTGAACTCCTTTATGTGATTGAGGACGCTCACCAGCTGCTCTATGTTGTGCCCGTCAACAGGGCCATAGTATCGGAAACCAAGCTCCTCAAAGAGGATTCCAGGGACCATGAGGCTCTTAAGGCTTTCCTTAATCCTGCGCGCCAGGCCGCGCGCCTTAAAGCCTACTGACGGAACCTTGCCCAGGAGCTCCCATACGTCGGCTTCGAACCTTCTGTAAACCGGCGCGGATATGAGCCTCGTGAGATACTGGGAGAGCGCTCCGACATTCGTGGAGATAGACATCTTGTTGTCATTGAGGATCACGATGAGATCCCGCTTGAGATGCCCGGCCTGGTTGAGGCCCTCAAAGGCCATACCGCCTGTCAAGGCTCCGTCCCCGATCACAGCAATGACGTGATATCGCTCCCCTTTCAAATCCCTTGCGCAGGCAAGCCCAAGAGCTGCCGATATTGATGTGCTGGCGTGCCCGGTCCCAAAGGCGTCGTGCTCGCTCTCATCAATCCTGGGAAACCCGCTCACGCCACCCTTCATTCTCAGGTTCTCGAAGCCTTCTCTTCTTCCCGTTATGATCTTGTGAGCATAGGCCTGATGCCCGACGTCCCAGACGATCTTGTCCCCGGGAGAATCAAAGCAGTAATGAAGCGCAACCGTCAGGTCCACCACACCAAGACTCGGAGCCAGATGGCCGCCGGTTCTTGAGACCACGGAGATGATCCTCTCCCTTATCTCATTTGCGAGACTGACCAGCTCCCCGGGAGAGAGTTGCTTGATATCCTTCGGGCAATCTACACGGTCAAGAAGTGCCGTTTTGGAGACCTCCTCAAGACGAGCGATTCACCACCAGGTCAGCCAGCAGTTGCAGAGGCAAGCCAGCCTGCCCGAGAGGCCCAATGGCTTCCTTGGCCTCGTTTGCAAGCCGCGCTGCGATCGCCTTGGATTCGTCAAGTCCGAACGCAGCAGGATAGGTCAGTTTCATTTTCTTCTCATCCAGGCCCGATCCGGATTTCAAATGGCCGAATTTTCCCTCAGCATCAAGGACATCATCCACTATCTGGAAGGCAAGGCCCACCCTGGCCCCATAGGTCGAAACCCGTTCGATGACCGAATCGATTCCGCCCGCGGCGATGGCTCCGCACCTGGCAGAGCTGGCGATCAGGGCACCGGTCTTCCGGCTATGAATGTATTTCAGAGTATCCAGGTCAGCCCCCTTCCCCTGGCTCTGGATGTCCACCACCTGTCCCGCGACCATGCCTTCCGGACCGGCGGCCTTCAAGATATCTCCAAGTATGCGGACGATGCGATCGGGCGAAAGCCCTCTTCCACCTTCCTTCACCACAATCTCAATGGCGAAGCTCAAGAGAGCGTCACCTGCCAGCACTGCAACCGCTTCTCCAAAGACTTTGTGGCTCGTGGGCTTGCCCCTTCTCAAGTCGTCATCATCCATGCAGGGAAGATCATCATGGATAAGCGAATAGGTATGTATGAGTTCGAGCGCGCAGGCCACCGGAAGAACCGCATCTCCCTTTCCACCACAGCATTCGAAACTTGCAATGCAGAGAATGGGCCGGAACCTTTTCCCGCCGCTGAAGACACTGTAGCGCATCGCCTTGCTGAGGTCTTCGGGGTGAGTGTGCTCGGGAGGCAAGTACCTTTCCAGAGTCCTGTCCACGAGGATGCATCTGGTCTCAAGATAGGATTTGAGATCGATGTCCTTGCTTTCATCCATTTAGACTCTATCTTCCTCGGCCGCAAGCCAACCCTTTAATCTTCTCTTGATTCCTCAAAAGGTTCAAGTGCAAAACCACCATCATCAGTCCCGACCAGTTTGGAGACTTTCTTTTGGGCTTCATCGAGCTTGCGGTGGCAAATCCGTGCCAGCTTGACGGCTTCTTCGAAGCGGGTGAGCGACTCATCCAGCGGGATATCGCTCTTTTCGAGATCGGCGACTATTTGCTCGATCCTTTTCATGGCTTCCTCGAAACTTGGCTCAGCCATCTACCCTATCTCCTTGTCTGCTCTCTCAACCTCACAAATCGCCCTGCCCTCGGCGAAGAGTACACGCACATGGTCCCCAGGGTTTACCTGCCTGTAACAGGTAACCCTCTCGTCCGTATCTTGTTTGTAGCAGACTGAGTACCCTCTTCTGAGAGTGGAGAGTGGATTCAGCGACTCAATCTTGCCAACCAGATTCGCAAGGGCGCTCTTTTCGCTTTCTATCCTCGATTTCACGAGGCGCTCGGCAAGTGTTACCGCCTCGTCAAGATCGCGCGCCGCAGTGAACAGCCTATCTTTGATTCTTCTTAGACCATACCGTGTGGCAAGACTCTCGAGGAATCTTCTGTGGGTTCCTAGTTTGACCGTAACGGCCCGGATCGCGTGTCTCAGGAAACTATCGAGCCTGGTTCTCACGTCAACGTAGTCGGCGAGCACAATGGTCGGAGCCGCCGACGGCGTCGGCGCCCTCGCGTCGGCTGCGAAATCGGCTATCGTAAAGTCAATCTCGTGCCCAACCGCTGAAACCACGGGGATCGATGAGGCCCTGATCGCTCTTGCCACGACCTCCTCGTTGAAGGCCCACAGATCCTCGATCGAGCCTCCGCCTCTTGCCAGGATAATGACGTCAACCTCACCAAACCAATTGAGATCACGTATTGCTTTGGATATGTCTTCCGCGGCTCCCTCTCCCTGTACCTTGACCGGATACACAATGATTTCGACGCCTGCGTATATTTTTCTTGCTATCCTTATCACATCTCTGACAGCAGCACCTGTCGGGGATGTCACGACGCCGAGCCGCGAGGCGAATCTGGGAAGCTCCTTCTTGCGCGAGGGATCGAAGAGCCCTTCCTTCTCAAGTCTCGCCTTGAGCTCGTTGAATGCCGCATACAGATCTCCCCTGCCCACGGGCAGAATCGTGTTGACGATCAATTGATACTGGCCGCGCTTCTCGTAGACGCTTATCCTGCCCTGGGCAAAGACCTTGAGGCCATCCTCGGGAGAAACAGCGATCTGCCGGGCAGACCTGAAGAGCACGCAACTTATCTGGGCAATATCGTCTTTGAGAGTGAAGTAGGCGTGACCTGATGAATGGAGCGTGCAGTTCGAGATCTCCCCAACGATCCACAGGTGGGGAAATCTATTCTCAATAGTGTCTTTTACAGATGCCGTTATCTCGCCTACTGTGTAAATCCTCTCGCCTTCCCGAGGACCTTCTAAGATCTGCATGCGAGATACCTTGCCACTTTGACCGTATTCCTGAGCAGCATGGCGACTGTGAGCGGGCCCACACCGCCGGGCACGGGTGTGATATAAGAGGCCAACTGAGAGAGCGGGCCGAAATCGGCATCTCCCACGATCACGTAGCCTTTCTCCGATGAAGAATCACTGACCCGCGTTATACCCACATCGATGATGACGCAGCCTCGCTTTACCATTTCGGCCTTGAGGAAACGGGGACTCCCCATGGCTGTAACCACCATGTCCGCAAGCTTTGTCATCTGCCCAATGTCCCGCGTTCTGGAGTGGCAGACCGTGACAGTGCAATTCCTGCCCCTGGCTTTCTGCATGAGGAGTGCCGCAAGGGGCTTACCAACTATATTGCTCCTGCCTACGATCACAACATTCATGCCTTCAATCTTGACACCCGAGTGCTCGAGCAGCTCGACTATGCCGGCAGGCGTGCACGGGATCGTGTAAGGAAATCCAAGCAGGAGCCGGCCCATGTTCTCAGGGGTGGAACCGTCAACATCCTTCTGGGGTTTGATGGCGCGGAGAATCGCATCCGGATCAATCGCCGGCGGAAGTGGAAGCTGAACCAGAATACCATGAACAGCTGGATCCTCATTGAGGCCGCCGAGGATCCGCACGACCTCGTCTTGCGGGGTTGAGGCGGGGAGCCGCATCGTTTGCGACTCGATTCCGATTCTCGTGCATGCTCTTGCTTTGCTGGAGGTATATATCTCGGAGGCCGGGTCGTCGCCAACAAGGACGACATTGAGGCAGGGGACGATACCGGCACGCTTCAGCTCAGCCACTTCCTCAACCAACTTAGCTTCGATCTCTCGAGCGAGGGGTTTCCCTTCAAGCAGAGTCGCCGTCATCTGGCCTCTCCCGGCTCAAGGGCGCAATTGATCCTCTTGATCGCCACCGCCTTCTGAGACTGGCAATCTACGGAGATCACTGTGCCGCAGAGGCGCACGTCTCCAGTGGCCGAATCGAAACGCGATGGAATGCCTGTAAGGAAACGGTCTATAATAGCAGCGGTATCTACGCCGATCACCGAATCAAACGGCCCCGTCATCCCGACATCCGTGATATAGGCTGTCCCTCGCGGCAAGACGCGCTCATCGGCAGTCTGCACGTGGGTGTGTGTCCCCAACACTGCCGCCACTCGTCCATCAAGATACCACCCCATCGCGACCTTTTCGCTTGTCGCCTCGGCATGCATGTCAACGACCGTAACTGCTCCTTGAACCTGAGACAGGATGGCATCAGCCGCTCTGAACGGGCAGTCCAGGGCCCGCATGAAAACCCTTCCAATCAGGTTTATGACGCAGACTTTGACATTGCGCCCGGTCTCATAGATCGCCCAGCCCCTGCCGGGCACACCCCTCGGATAATTGAGGGGCCTCAAGACATTGGACATCGAATCAAGGTCGGGCATCACTTCTCTGCGGTCCCAGATGTGGTTGCCCGAGGTCATGACGTCTATGCCAAGGCTCGCGAGTTCGTCGGCGAGTTTCTTCGTCAGTCCGAACCCACCCGCGACGTTTTCGCAGTTAGCGATAGTGAGATCAATGCTGAATTCCTGTTTGAGCCCCGGCAGAAGCCGTTCGACCGCATTGCGGCCCTGGCGCCCGATGATGTCCCCGATGAAGAGAATATTGAGCTCGCCGCTACTTGGCATATTGAATCGCTCTGGTCTCGCGTATCACAACCACCTTGACCTGCCCAGGATACTCGAGCTCCTTCTCAACCTTCCTTGCGATTTCACCGGCAAGCTCCTCGGCCTTGCTGTCGTCGATCTCCTTGCTCTCGACCATGATCCGGATCTCACGTCCGGCCTGAATGGCGAACGCCTTGGCCACGCCCCTGAACGAGTCCGCTATCTTCTCAAGCTTCTCAAGCCGCTTGACGTAGCCCTCGAGCGTTTCCCGCCGCGCGCCTGGCCTTGCGCTCGAGACAGCATCAGCCGCCTGGACGAGCACTGAGATTGCTGATTCGGTGACCGAATCACTGTGGTGAGAGGATACGGCGTGAACCACGCCCGGATTCTCGCCGAATTTCTCTGCAAGCTCCCCGCCGATCTGCGTATGCGTGCCTTCGGCCTCGTGGTCAACAGCCTTACCTATGTCATGCAGAAGGCCTGCCCGCTTGGCCAGTGACACGTCGAACTTCAGCTCCGCGGCCATCATCCCGGCAAGATATGCGACTTCCTTGCTGTGCTGCAAGACGTTCTGGCCGTAACTTGTCCGGTACTGGAGCCTTCCCAGCAACTTTATGAGCTCGGGATGAAGGCCATGTACCCCGACGTCAAGGGAAACCTGCTCTCCGACCTCTCTTATCTTCTCGTCCATCTCGGCCTGGACCTTGGCGACGATCTCCTCGATCCGTGCCGGGTGGATCCGCCCGTCGGCAACAAGCCTCTCGAGCGAAATCTTGGCGACTTCACGCCGTACAGGATCAAAGCCCGAGAGAATCACAGCCTCAGGGGTGTCGTCTATTATCACGTCTATCCCTGTGGCAAGTTCGAACGATCTTATGTTTCTTCCCTCTCGTCCGATTATCCGGCCCTTCATCTCTTCGTTGGGTAGGGACACCACAGAAACCGTTGATTCGACCACGTGATCGGCCGCACACCTCTGGATAGCCAGCGTGAGGATCTCCCTCGCCTCACGATCCGCCTTCCGCTCGGCCTCCTCCCGTATCTGCCGTACCAGGTGGGCCGCCGCTTGCCTTGCCTCGTTCTCGAGGTTAGTGATCAAGAGCTGCTTGGCTTCTTCCGCCGTCATTCCGGCTATCTTCTCAAGACGGGCCGTTTCTTCTCTCACGAGCCGCGACAATTCCTGCTCCTTGTCGCCAAGCGCCTTATCCCGGAAGCCAACATCCCTTTCCTTCTTTCTTACCTCGGCCTCCTTCTTCTCAAGGATGTCGACCTTGCGATTGAGGCTTGCCTCCCTTTCCGCATAGCGCTTCTCGAGCCTGGAGAGTTCCGCCTTTCGGGCTTGGGTCTCCCTCTCAAAGCTCTCCTTAGCCTTGTACCACTCATCCTTGGCTTCAAGAACCGCCCCACGCCTGTGGGTCTCAGCTTCCCTCTTTGCCTCAGCGATTATCTTCTCAGCAAGCTTCTCCGTGCTCATCAGTTTGCTCTCGCTTGCCCGCCTGCGTGCGTACCAGCCGAACAAGAAGAGCAACATACCCATCACAATGCTGACTATCACCAATAGAATGTTCGGATTCATGCTACTCATGGGCTGCACCTCCCCAGCAATTACTGATTGTATGCAATTGTGTCAGGGAGTGTGACTACTTACGAGAGGCGGAAAAACAATCCGGGGCTATGGCAAGGAGATGAAGTATCTGTGTCTCGACAAGATCAAGGCACTATCTCCTCCAATTTTCGCCGCATTCTACGTGTAGAAGTCTCAACATCTTGTAACACCTTCTGCTTCTCAGTCTTCACTCTGAAAAGCTCCTCGGCGATATTCAAAGCGGCAAGTATAGCAATCTTTGTGAGCGAACCTACAGGTGTCCCGTGCGCAACCTCCTTCATTTTACCGTCCACGTATTGCGCAATCTCCAGAATATAGTCAGGATCAGCGTTACCTCTTATCTTGTACTCGTGTCCGAATATCTCAACGGTCACGCCGTCCTTCTCATCAGACACCTGAATTCCCTCCCAAAATCTCCATCAGCCATATTCCCCGAACTGCTTCGACACCACATGCACTCCCCTATGTTATCCTTACTGCAAACCCTCAACTTTCGCAAGCATCGAAACAACTTTGGATTTCAACAAGACATTCTTCTTCTTATGTGCCTTGTTCTGAGCCAAAAGCTCACCTATCTGATCTCCCTCCTTCTGAAATTGGCGCATCTGTTTTTCAAGACTCGCCACTTTCTCCTCCAGTTTCTTCTTTTCTGACAAGATATGGTGACTCTCCGATCTGGTCGCCTTGAGGTCCTCAACCAGTTTCTCAACCCTTTCTGCAAGACGCTCAAGCTCGTTAATCGGCATCACATTCCCCGCTTTCTTCGCCGAAACTGCTATTTCGTTCTTATCTTAGCACCGAATTCTTTGTTAAGCCTCTCCTCTATCTTCTTATGGAGCTCGTCGACCTCCTCCTCTTTGAGGGTTCTTGACTCGCTTCTGAAGAGTATCCCGTAGGCCAGGCTCTTCGTGCCTTTAGGGATCTGCTCGCCGCGGTAGAGATCGAAGATCTCAACCGATTCCACGAGCGGACCTCCTTCGGCAAGTATGACTTCCCTGATCTGCGATTCCTTTACGCCTTCAGGGACAACGACGGCTATGTCTCTCTTGACACCGGGATACTTCGGAATCTCTTTGTGTCTCGTGGGCCCGGAGGCAACCAATAGGAGCGGCGCAAAATCCAATTCGGCTACGTAAAGTCGCCTCTTGGACCCCACAGCCTCAGAAATGGGAGGCACCAGCTCTCCCAGAAAGCCCAGGTTGTGCTCTGTGTCCTTGGCCACAAGCGTGACCGTCATTCTTCTTCCGGGATGGAGAATCTCGCTATCGCCTTCTCCAAAAGTCATGCTGACTCCCAGTAAGTCACCAAGGCTCTCAACAATGCCTTTCAGGTCATATAGATCAAAGTCAGATGGTTTAGCGTACCAGGCCCGCGGTTGTTTCAGACCCGAAAGCCCAATGGCCAGCTTGTAAGGTTCTGCCGGAATGCCACTTTCCCGGAAATGGACTTTGCCCAGCTCAAAGAGGGCGATCCCGTCCTGTCCTTTGAATTCATTGTCGACCAGTGATTTCACAATCCCAGGGATTAGACTTGGCCTCAAAAAGGATGTCTGGATGCCAATTGGGTTCAAGATCTCTATCCTGGATTTCAGGTTGAAAGTATCTAGCTCTTTGGGTCCGATCATGGAATCGGTCACGACTTCGTAAAGCCCCATACCCTTGAGGGTGTGCATGAGCTCGCGGGTTCTGCGCATAGCCTGTGGCATTCTGGCATAGGTCTGGCAACTGAGGGCCGTCCGTTCGCCAATTCGATCGTAACCGTAGAGTCTCGCCACGTCCTCTGCAACGTCGGCCTCACAGTCCACGTCGTTTCGCCTTGTCGGCACGATCACCTCAAGATCCTTGCCCGGTGATACAAGAAAGCCGAGACGTTCAAGGTAATCACATATCTCCTGCTCAGGAATTGAAGTTCCCAGCAGCTTGTTTATCCTCTTCGGGCTCACAAGGAATCTCCTGGGCTTAACCGGATGAGGATATACGTCTATCATGCCCCTTGCTATTCTGCACTTGGTATCCTGCTGAATGATGGAACCCGTTCTTGCCAACACATAGAGCACGGCCCCGATATCAACGCTTCTCTCAAACCTGTAGGATGCCTCTGTGGAGATGCCATGCCGCTTGGACGTCCTCCAGACACTGCAATGATCGAAGAAGGCTCCCTCGATCAGGACCCTCCGCGTCGAGGGGCTGACTTCGCTGTCCTTTCCACCAATCACGCCTGCAATCGCCACAGGTTTCTCACTGTCGGCGATAACAAGATCGTTATCATGGAGATCGTATTCGGTTCCGTCAATCGCGGTCATCTTCTCGCCTTCGCGGGCACGCCTGACGATGATCCTCCGTCCCGCTAGCTTGTCCAGGTCAAAGGTGTGAAGCGGATGTCCCGTCTCAAGAAGCACGAGATTAGCGGCATCGACGATGTTGCTGATCGGCCGGACGCCCCCAAGCCTTAGCCTTGCACGTGTCCGTGCCGACGAGCCTCTCACAACAACATCCTCGCAGACCAGTGCTCCGTAGCGCGGGCACCCCGCCGGATCAGGCACCTCAACCGAAACCATTTCCCCAATGCCGGTCCCGTTCTCGTTGAGACCCGGTTCGGGGATCATGAGCTCCTTGCAGAAGACCGCGGCCAGTTCCCTTGCGATGCCTATGAGGCCGAGACAGTCGCCGCGATTCGGCGTGACTTCCATTTCAATCACGGCCTCCTGAAGTCCGAGGGCATCTATCAGATTGGTGCCTGGTGCAACGTCATCGTCGAGGCCAAGAAGCTCATCCTTGGAGTCATCTATCCAGGCTTCCTTTCCCGAGCAAAGCACGCACTGGGAAAGCACGCCACCGATTTCGGCAGTGTCCACCGTCCGACCGGTGCCCAACCTGGCCCCAGGCAGTGCGACGGGGTAGAGATTACCCTCAGCCACGTCAGGCGCGCCACACACGGAAACAAGGTCAGTGTAACCGACATTCACTTCCACGACTTTAAGATGGGGGTCGCCTGGATGAGGCGTGATCTTCTTCGCCCGGCCGACCACGATGCTGTCAAGCATGTCCCATTCGTTGGGTATGACCTCCGCATCCCCGAAGCCGAGCATGATGAGATAGCCACACAGCTCCTCGGGCGTGACGTCAATCTTGACGAACTCCTGTATCCAGCCGAATGGAACTCTCATCACTTGCCCCGCTAGAACTGATTCAAGAACCTGATGTCATTCTCGTACAAGAGCCTGATATCGTTGATGCCATATCGAAGCATTGCCATTCTATCAACGCCAAGCCCGAATGCAAATCCTGTCACATTCTGCCTGTCATACCCGACATGATCAAAAACGTTGGGATGTACCATTCCGCATCCCAAGACCTCCAGCCAGCCCGAGCTCTTGCAAAGCCTGCATCCCTTACCGCCGCAAACCAGGCACGAGATATCAAGCTCGGCACTCGGCTCGGTGAACGGGAAGTAGTGAGGTCTGAACCTGACTCTGGTTTCTCCGCCAAAAAACTCCTTCGCGAAGGCCGCAAGTGTGCCCTTGAGGTCAGCCATGCTCACCTCATAGTCAACATAGAGACCCTCTATCTGAAAGAAGCTCATGAGGTGTGACGCATCAGGGGTGTCTCTGCGATGGCATCTTCCCGGAACAACAACCCGCACCGGAGGGGGCTGCGATTTCATCACCCGTATCTGCGCGGGCGATGTGTGTGTTCTCAAGACGCGGCCGTCGCCGACGTAGAAAGAATCCTGCTCGTCACGCGAAGGATGCCACGGCGGGAAATTGAGGGCATCAAAGTTGTTATATTCGGTCTCGACCTCAGGCCCTTCGACGGGCGTGAAACCCATACCCACGAAGATGTCCACCATCTCGTTCATCACGGCGAGAGTGGGATGTAGCCTGCCTATCCTGGCCTTTCTCCCCGGAAGGGTTATATCAACAGCTTCCCTAATGAGAACCGAGGAATAGGCCGCTTGTTTCAGCTGGTGCTCGCGGGCTTCCACAAGGGTGAGGATATGGTCCTTTACCTCGTTGACAAGCCCGCCGATCTCTTTTCTCCGGTCAGGTTCTACATCAACAAGCTTCCTCAGCAGGAGGGTGACGACACCCTTCCTGCCAAGGTACTTCACCTTTTTGGCTTGTAGCTCGTCGAGCATCTTGGATGAGGAGATCTCTCTGTCGGCGGCTTCTTTTGCTTTCCTCGCCTCATCACGCAGATCCATAAGCCCTCTCCAAGGCCTGCTTAGCTTTAGTCACAACTTCCTTGAAAGCAGCCTCGTCAGTGAGGGCTAGGTCAGCGAGGATTCTCCTGTCCACGGTCACTCCGGCTTTGTGAAGGCCGTCCATCAACCTCCCATAACTGATACCACTGGTTCTTGCCGCCGCATTGATTCTTATTATCCAGAGGGATCTCATATCGCGCTTGCGCGTCCGGCGATCACGATAAGCATAGACCATAGCTCTCTTAACAGTCTCAAGAGCCGTACGGTAGAGTCTGTGTTTGGATCCTACGTAGCCCTTGGCTGCTTTCAGCACTTTCCTGCGTCGTCTTCGCGACTGAACTGCCCGTTTAACTCGTGACATCTCCCTCCTCCGTCACTTCCTCAGGTTGTTCATCTACTTTCTTTGTGATGCCGGGTTTGGGACAAACCACCATCATCACAGTCATGCCTTCTTTTCTTGGTCCGAACTCAATGGTCGCAATATCTGCGAGATCGCGCGAGACCCGCCCGAGAAGGTTCATACCTATATCGAGATGAGTAACCTCTCGGCCTCGGAAAATCAAGGAAAACTTGACCTTGTTATGGCTCTCGAGGAACCTCCGCGCATTATTCATCTTGAAGCTATAGTCGTGCGCCTCTATGCCCGGCCTCATCTTGATCTCTTTAAGGTGCACCACGTGTTGCTTCCGCTTGGCCTTTTTGGCCTTCTTACTGAGCTCGTACTTGTACTTGCCATAATCCATTATTCTGCACACGGGCGGAACCGCACCGGGTGATACCTCAACAAGATCGTAGCCTCGCTCACGTGCTTGTTGAATGGCATCCCTGGTGCCTATCACGCCTACCATCAGCCCGGTCTCGTCCACCACTCGGACCTGCGAGACCCTTATCCGCTCATTGACCCGAACTTCTTTTGACCCCTTAATGATCTTACCCACCTCCTAGCATTGTGAACTCTTCGAATCAATCTCGCTTCTCATCGACTTAACGAACTCGTCAAGAGGGACAGCGCCCTTATCGCCTTCTTTTCGTTTTCTCACCGAAACACAGCCCCTATCCTCCTCTTTGTCACCAACCACGAGAATGTAAGGCACTTTCTCAAGGGTCTTTTCCCTTATCCGATATCCCAGCTTCTGCTCGGAACCAGCGATCTCAGCTCTCACACCCTGCTCAAGGAGCATCGAGAGCACCTTTGCGGCATAGCCCTCAGTCTTCTCGAGCACCGGGAGTATTGAAACCTGGATTGGCGCGAGCCACAAAGGCAGTGCACCCGCATAGTGCTCGACGAGGGTCGCCATGAAGCGCTCCATTGCGCCTAGGACCGTCCTATGGATCATGACTACGTTGTGAGAGTATCCGTCCTTCCCGACGTACGCCACACCAAGCCTTCCAGGCAAATTGAAGTCAAACTGTATCGTCGGACCCTGCCATCCCCTTCCAAGAGCGTCAAGGAGTTTGACGTCTATCTTGGGGCCGTAAAAAACGGCCTCGCCCTCTTTTCTGATATAAGGAAGTGACTTGCGGCCGAGAGCCTCGATGAGGCCTCGCTCCGCCTGGGCCCACTGATCGGCTGATCCGGCATAGTCCTGCGGCCGCCGGGGATCGCGGACGCTCAAGTTGACCTCGTAGGCATTGAAGCCGAAGGTCCGCATCATGAACTCGGTGAGGTCGATTACCCCAACCAGCTCATCAACGATCTGTTCCCTTGTACAGAAGATGTGGGCGTCATCCTGAGTGAAGCCTCTCACTCGCATCATGCCGTGCAGTGTGCCTGACCTCTCCCGCCTGTAGACCGTACCCAGCTCTGCAAACCTCATAGGTAGGTCTCGGTAGCTCCTCTTTCTCGCCTTGTAGATGACGATGTGCCCGACGCAGTTCATCGGTTTCAAGACGTATTCCTCATCCTCAACCTTCACGAGATACATATTATCTTTGTAGTAATCAAGGTGTCCAGAGGCCTTCCACAGTGCGGCCCTTGCGATATGGGGAGTGTAAACGAGACTGTAGCCCCGCCTCACATGCTCTGAGCGCCAGAAATCCTCTATTGCGTTGCGCACTACCGCGCCTTTGGGATGCCAGTAAGCAAGTCCCGGGCCTGCTTCCTCATGTATGGAGAAAAGATCAAGGTCCAGCCCAAGCCGGCGGTGATCTCTCCGTTTTGCTTCCTCAAGCCGTTCAAGATACGCCGACAGCTGGCTGGCGTCTTCAAACGCGGTGCCGTAGATCCGTTGAAGCATCTGTCTTGATTCATCTCCGTGCCAGTAAGCTCCCGCAAGCGAAATAAGCTTGAACGCACGGATAAGCCCTGTGGAGGGAAGGTGCGGTCCGCGGCAAAGGTCCACAAAATCGCCTTGCTTGTAGATAGTGACTGTGGCCTCTTCTATCTCCTCGAGGAGATCAACCTTGTAGATCTCGCCTCGCGCGGCAAAAAGGTCTATGGCTTCCTTCCTTGCCACCTCTCTTCTCTCGAGAGGAATGTCTTCCTTGACTATCTCCTTCATCACGGCTCCAATCCTGGCGAGATCTTCCTCGGTGAGCCTGCCGCCTATATCGAAGTCATAATAGAAACCGTCTTCGATCGCTGGCCCGATCCCGAGCTTAGCCTCCGGATAAAGCCTCTTAACTGCCTGAGCCATCACATGGGAAGCCGTGTGTCTGTAAATCTCTTTTCCTTCGGGCGAGTCAAAGGCAAGAAGTTCAACCTTCGAGTCCCTATCGAGAACTGTGGAAAGCCCGAGGATGGCGTTCCCCACGCGCGCTGCTACAATAAGCATCTTTGCTTGCTTGCCCATTGAGACAGCAGCCTGTGTGAGGTCTGTTCCCGCTTTTAGGTCAGTGATCAGGGGCGAATGGCTGGCGCTAGGATTCTCAGACATTTTCGGGTGTTGTAGTTACTCCTTCCCCCAGGTAATTTGCATGGCCACCATCACAGATGGTGGTGGGCGATAGTGGACTTGAACCACTGACCTCCTGCTTGTCGAGCAGGCACTCTAACCAGCTGAGCTAATCGCCCCTTCACCTAACTTCTGTCTCCTCAACGGATTAAACCTTGCTGTTCAATTGATACAATAGGATGCTCGCCGCTGTCAAGCCAATTCTCCGCCAGCGGGCGGCTCTCCGGGCGACGTCTCTCCTTCTCCCTCATCCTCATCCAAATCATCTCCCAGGCCCTCTACCAGATCCTCTGCCGCCGGCTCGTACTTGGCTGTCTCTCCGCCTTCCCCTTGATCCTCACCCGGAGCCTGCCCCGGGGCGGCTTCTTCCTGGGTAGAGACAACATCCGCAACCGTCAGCTTTTGAGGCCCATACTTGCGCATGTATTCGTCGACTTCTTCTCTGTCCTGGTCGGCAAGATATTCTTTTACGCTTAGGAGAATCTTGCGGGCATCGGGATCGATCCGTATGACCTTAAGGGGCAGCTCGTCGCCGGGCTTAAAGATGTCCGAAGGTTTCTTGATATTGTCTCTACCGAGATGCGAAATCGGCACGAAACCTTCGACATCCTCTTCAATCTCGACGACCACTCCTCGCTCCTGAACCTTGCTTATCTTGCCCTTGGTCATCGATCCGACAGTGTACTTCTCAACAAGATTCTCCCAGGGGTTTTCCTGGATCTGCTTGAGGCCAAGGGATATCTTCCGGTTCTCTTTGTCGATACTGAGAACCACCACCTCGACCTTGTCGCCTTTCCTCAGGATTTCGCTCGGGTGCCTTATCCTCTTGGTCCACGACATGTCGGATATGTGGACAAGACCTTCGATGCCCTCCTCGATTTCGACAAATGCGCCGAAATTGGTGAGGTTGCGGACCTTGCCTGTGACCTTCACCCCCTCGGGATAGCGCTCTTCCAAGGTCTCCCATGGATCGGGTTCGACCTGCTTGAGGCCAAGGGATATCTTTTCATTCTCCTTATCGATCTTGAGTACAAGGGCTTCGATCATATCTCCAATCGCGACCACTTTGGATGGGTGCTTCACATGCTTGGTCCAGGACATCTCGGACTTATGAACCAGACCCTCGACGCCCTTCTCGAGCTCGATAAAGGCTCCGTAATCGGTGATGCTGACGACCTTACCTCTGATCTTCGCGCCCACGGGATACTTCTTGTCGATGTCTTCCCACGGATAAGGCGTAAGCTGCTTCATGCCGAGGGAGATGCGCTCTCTCTCCTTGTCGAAGTCGAGCACCTTGACCTTGACGTTGTCCCCGATCGCAAGAAGCTCGGAGGGATGGCTCACACGGCCCCATGCCATGTCCGTGATATGAAGAAGGCCGTCAATTCCGCCAAGATCAATGAAGGCTCCGAAGTCCGTGATATTCTTGACCACACCCTCACGCAACTCTCCCTTCTCAATATGCTCGAGAAGCACATTCTTCTGTCTCTCACGTTCTTCCTCAAGCACCATGCGCCTCGAGACAACCACGTTACGTCTCCGCTTGTTGAGCTTTATGACCTTGACTCTGATCGTCTGTCCGATCAGATCATTGAGATCCTGGATGTGCCGGATGCCGACCTGGGAACCGGGCAGAAAAGCTTCCACCCCAAAGAGATCAACCACAGCACCACCCTGTATCCTCCGCGCAAGCTTGCCTTCCACGACTTTCTGCTGGTCATAAGCATCCTTTATCGTTCCCCACACGCGGAGAAAATCCGCCCGCTGTTTGGAAAGAACCACCAGGCCATCCTGGTTTTCCATCTTCTCGAGGAAAACCTCGATTTCATCGCCAACCCTGACTGTGGGGCTGTCACCGAACTCGCTCAAGGCAACCACACCCTCGGATTTGAAACCTACATCGATAAGGATGTCTGTCTCCGTCACCCTGACGACTCTCCCGGTGACTATTTCGCCCTCATCGATCTCCTTGAACGACTGCTCATACATGTCAAGGACGTCCTTGGAAATCTCACCGGCTTCCTCGTCGTCCCGAAATACCAGCTTCAGGGGTGCCGGCCTGGGCTTTGCTCTCCTCCTCTCATCATATTGGGTACCATCATGGTACCTGGAATCTTCGCCATAGTCTTCACGACCTCTCATCCTACGCTTTCTCCTTCCTCTTCCATAGATTTAGCCCAGAGGGCTATAGAATCCAACTTAAAGCTTCCCGAGCTCGTGCACAATACTGTCAACCAGCCATTTCGGTGTAGAAGCTCCGGTGACGATGCCAACACTTGAACCTTGTCTGAACCATCTTTTGTCAATTTCGCGCGCCGTCTCGATTTGATGGGTGCCCGTACAGATCGACCTGCAGAGGTTTTCCAGGCGGGAGGTGTTGGCACTATTCCGTCCGCCGACAACCAGCAGAACATCGACCTCGCCCGCAAGCTTTCTTGCCCTCTCCTGCCGCCTGGCTGTCTCGCTACAAATCGTATTGAACACCAAAACCTCCCTGGTTTCTCTAGCCACTTGGCTTACGACACTCGCGAAAGTGTCCACCGGGATAGTTGTTTGAGCTATGATACCCACTCTGGGTCGAAACTTCAACCTTTTTGCTTGGGCCACGTCTTCGACGACGACCGACCTGGCGGGCACGCAGCCTCGAATACTCTTGACTTCAGGATGGCGTTTCTCCCCCACAATCACTACCTCGTAACCCATTTCGTGGAGGCGCTTGGCGTTCTCCTGTGCTTTGCGGACAAACTGACAAGTAGCATCTACGATCTTGTAGCCATATCGCTTCGCCTTTCTGAGAGCGGCGGGGCCAACGCCGTGAGACCGGATGACCAGCAGTCCCCCCCTCTTGTCGAACCTGGCAAGCGGCCTGATGCCCACCTCACGCAGCTTCTCCACGACCTGTGGGTTATGAATCAGGGGCCCGTAACTGCATATGCCTTGCGGAGAATGAGCTGCGGCAGCCAGCGCCATCTTTATTGCACGCTTGACGCCCGAGCAAAAGCCCACGCCAGGGCTCACATAGATCCTGAGATTCCTGCTCTCACGACTCTTGCCCTCAGGATGCTTGCTCTTGAGAGCCTTCCCTGGTCTTTTGCGCAAGGTCCTCAATTCGCCTCATCACCTCTTCCGTCAACTTCTCGTATCGTTCGTGATCACTTGAGCATACTTCCCTGAATTCTCCTGCTCCGAGCGGCTCCCCGAAAATGACGGTGAGCCCCACTCTCCTCAAGAAGGCGTCCCTGAGTTTGCTTGTGCCTGTCACGTAAGCCGGCACTATGGGCGCCCCCGCCATGCATGCGATCAGGCCCACGCCGGGCTTGGGCTTCAAAAGCCTCCCGCTCAAGCTCCTCGTGCCTTCGGGAAACATCAGAATCGCCCTGCCTTGTTTGAGAAGCTCGACCGCCTTCTTGACGGCACCGATGTCGCCCACCGCTCTCCTGAGAGCTATGGCATTGTACTGACCGATGAGCCAGCCAAAGGCCTTGTTTCGAAAGAGCTCTTCCTTTGCGAGGAAGTAGACTTCTCGCGGCACCGCGCTCCCGACGACCGGAGGATCGCAATAAGACACGTGATTGGATGCGATGATGACGGCACCCGATATCGGAACACGCTCGCGGCCTGTCACCCGAAATCCAAAAAGCACCCGCTCGAGGAAGTTGAGAAGGAGCCACGAAACTCTGTAATGAAACCTCAAATCAAGCCTCGTCAATCTTCTTCTTTACCTCTTCAATCACCTTGCTCACCTGCTCGTCTATGCTGAGGCCTGTGGTGTCTATGAGCACAGAGCCTCTGGGCACGACAAGCGGGCTGTGCTCCCGCGACGAGTCGTACTGATCTCTTGCCTTTATTTCTCTCACAATGCGCTCCAGCTCAACCGAGGTGCCGGCTGCTTCGAGCTCCTTCTTCCTTCGCCCGGCGCGGCACCTGAGATCGGCATCCAGGTAGATCTTCACGTCGGCATCGGGAAAAACTACAGAGCCTATGTCCCTGCCTTCAGCAACGATGGCACCGCGGCGACCGATCTCACGCTGGAGCTCCACCATCCTCTCTCTGACACCCCTCACGGCCGAGACCGCAGATGCATTGGCGGTGACCTCGCGCCCTCTCAAGAGCCCAGTCACATCCCGGCCATCCAGAATCACTCGTGTTCCGTGCGGGTCGGTCTCCACCCGGATGTCAGTCGTGCGCGCCATTTCTGAAAGCACTTCGCGGTTCGCCACATCCACGCCGCTTTCCAATGCCTTAAGCGTCATGGCCCGATACATGGCTCCCGTATCAAGATACGTATAACCAAGTCTCTGGGCGACAAGCTTCGCAGTCGTGCTCTTACCAGAGCCTGCCGGACCGTCAATCGTGACCACGAGATCTTTCATAAGATTCCTGAACCAGTCTTCGCAAGCCCCGGATTTCGTCGCGTGTTAGATTCCTCCATGTGGCTGCCGCCAGCCTTCCCAATTCCACATTTGCAAATCTCACCCGCTTGAGGCGGACCACCTCATAGCCGCACGCCGCGATCATTCGCCTGACCTCATGCTTCTTCCCCTCGGTCAGGGTGAGCCTGATGGTGACGGTCTGCTCGCCCCGCCGCACAGGCTCCACCCTTTTGGCTTTGGCAACGCCGTCCTCGAGCAGTACCCCCCGCCTCAGGCCCTCAAGCAGGTCGTCGGCGGCCTCACCCCTGATCCTGACTTCATAGACCCGCTCAATCGCGTACCGCGGATGCGCAAGCCTGAAGGCCAGCTTCCCATCGTTGGTGAGAATGATCAAGCCTTCGCTATCCATATCCAGCCTGCCCACGGTGAAGACTGCACGGGGAAGGCGCCGTATGCCTTCGTAAATCGTTTTCCGACCGCTCGGGTCGCTTGCGCTGACTACCACACCGCGCGGCTTATGAGCCGCAATGTAGATCAGCTCCTCAAAGGGCCGCACAACCTTGCCGCCGACCTCGACCCTGTCATGCGCCGGATCCACCAGCGTGCCAATCTCGGTCACCGGCTTGCCATCGATCGCCACAAGCCCGTCGAGGACCAGCTGCTCGCACTTCCGCCGCGAGCCAAGCCGGCAGTCACGCAAGAACTTATTGAGTCTCACCCTGGTCGGCATATTCTTGGGATGCGAGCTCGGGCGGGGCATTCGGCGGCGGAATCAGGTTCTCGCCCACAAGCTCATCTATCTCCTCAACCTTGGGTAGATCGCTCAGTCGATTGATGCCAAATTGAATCAGGAAATCCTTGGTCGTTCCGAAGAGCAAAGGACGTCCCGGTCCCTCGCCTCTGCCCACTATCCTTACGAAGTTACGCTCCATCAGCGTTCTCAATACACCATCAACATTGACGCCGCGGATGCTTTCGACAGCCGAGCGCAGGACAGGCTGCTTGTATGCCACAACTGCAAGGGTCTCGAGCGCTGCTTTGGAAAGCCTGGCCTTCGATCCAGTCTCAAAGAGCTTTTCAACCCAAACAGCATAATCGGGCTTGGTTGTAATCTGATATCCGCCCCCAACCTCGACTATCTGAAAAGATCTGGCCTCCTTAGCGTAATCCTCACAGAGCTCCTGCGCAGCCTGGACGACCTCGTCCCTCTCCACCCCAGGGACAATAGCCAATATCCTCTCAACACTAAGCGGATCGGGAGATGCAAAAAGCAAGGCCTCCACTATCCTCTTAATCTCTTCCATCAGGTCTCTCCCCACCGGTCCGATGAATCCAGATTTCGCCGAAGGGCTTGGTCTGCTTGACCATTGCGAAGCCAAGCCTCAAGATCTCAAGCAAGGCGAGGAAGGTCACTATGAGATCCATTCTGGTTGACTTGCCGTCGAAGAGATCTCCGAATGCGACGATACCGGCCTCTTCGATCTTGCGCTTGAGGAAATCTATCTTCTCCTCAAGCGAGATCTCTTCCGCGCGTACCTCGAGATATCTCACCTGGACCTTATCAAGCACCTTCTTGAAGGCAGCGATGAGATCAAAAAGATTGTAGGTGCATTCGATCTCAACGAGGTCTTCGCCCTCTGGAGCCTCAGGTCTCAAGAAAAGCATGCGCCTCTGGTATTCCATCGTCTCCAGTTGCGACGCGGCCTCTTTGAACTTCTGGTACTCGAGGAGCTGCTGAACGAGCGCCTGCCGCGGATCTTCCTCTTCCTCGTCCCCGTCACTTCTCACAGGCAGCAGCATGCGGGCCTTTATCCTCATCAGGGTCGCTGCCATCACGAGGAATTCGCCCGCCAGCTCAAGGTTCAGGAACTCAAGCATTCTTATGTGATCCAGATACTGCTGGGTGATCTGGGCTATGGGAATGTCATAGATGTTGATCTCTTCTTTCTTTATGAGATAGAGGAGCAGATCAAGGGGACCCTCGAATTGCTCCAGTTTGACCTTGTACTCCAATGGAACCTACCTCCCGAAGCTCATTGCCTTCCTCACTTCGACCATTGTGTTCTCGGCGATCTCGCGAGCTCTTTCAGCGCCTTTGTCAAGGATCTTCATAACGGTCGCCCTGTCGGTCTCGTAATGACTTCTCCGTTCACGTATGGGTGCTAGAAAGCCCGAGATCGCGGCCGCGGATTCCTTCTTGCAAGCGACACAGCCCCGCGTGCCCGCAATGCAGGTTGTCTTTATCTCGCCCACCGCCTCGGAGTTAAATCTTCGCTGATATGCGAAGATGTTGCAGATATCCGGGTGCCCGGCGTCTCCCATGTAGATCTTCTCAGGATCGGTTATGGCTGTGGCCACTTTCTTCCCTATCACTTCCGGCGGGTCACAGATCAGGATCGCGTTTCCCAGGGACTTGCTCATTCGCTTACCATCGAGCCCCGGGAGCCTTGCGAACTCGGTCAGGAGCGGCTCCGGCACGGGAAAGACTTCCTTATTGTAGAGCGTATTGAAGCGGCGTGCGATCTCCCGTGTTATCTCAAGATGCGGAAGCTGATCCTCACCCACCGGAACTGCATTCGCCTTATAGATCAGGATGTCAGCTGCCTGGAGCACCGGATAACCGAGATGACCATAGGTGACGTTTTCGCCGAGCTCGAGGTCCCGCACCTGTTCCTTCAGGGTCGGGTTTCTTTCGAGCCTGGCCACTGTAATGAGCATCGAGAGAAGCAGGTGCAACTCGGCGTGTTGCTTGACCTCGGACTGGACAAACACAATGCTCTTCTCAGGATCTATGCCGGAGGCAAGCCAGTCAATCACGACGTCCATGCTGTCATCGGCAATCTCCTCAGTGTGCTCATACGCCGTTGTGATAGCATGCCAATCGGCAACCTCGAAGAAGCACCTGTACTCATCCTGGAGCCTCACCCAGTTGGCGAGGACCCCCACATAGTTGCCGAGATGAAGTTTGCCTGTCGGTCTCATACCACTCAAAATGGTTTTCTGCGCCATCATTGCTCCCTCAGAACCCGGGACCCGTGAACAACCTGAATAGAAAAGCGGCAGGCCGCTGTATGATAAGGCCGATGATACTCACTCCGCCGAAGCCGCCGAGCACGATCAGACCCAAGACCACCAGTGTCCCATAGCGGCTGATGCCTTCGTACTTCTTGGCGTATTCAACCGGAAGGATGGATGAGAGGACACCTCCGCCGTCAAGCGGCGGTATCGGGATCAGATTGAAAAAGGCGAGGTAAAGGTTGATTATGGCGATCGAACTCAGAATCAGGGCAAGAGACGACTGAAGCCCCGTATGGGGCACGGAGCCCACGAAGGCTCGCAGCAAGATGCCGGCTATCAGGGCAAGCCCGATATTGGAAACGGGGCCGGCCAGAGATACAAGCAGTATCCCTCTTCTCGGATGCCTGAAGGCAAATGGGTTTATCGGCACAGGCTTGGCCCAGCCGAAACCCATTCTTCCACCCGAACTCACGAGTAGCACTAAGGGAACGACTATGGTGCCGATTATGTCTATGTGAGCGAGAGGATTGAGGGTGACCCGGCCCAACTGCTCGGCGGTATGATCGCCTTGAAGCCTGGCTATCCTCGCATGAGCATATTCATGGATGCTCAGCCCCAGAAGTATTGCAAAGACACCCGCTACTGCGCCTTGTATTGAACTATGCCCCCTTGCTCACTCGCGTGAGCCCTGGATTTTGAGGGAATATAGCACCTGCGGCTTGCGGGTGTCAACACCGATTTCCCAATCCCCACCTTGGCACTCCTCCTCCTATGCCATCTCCCGAGCATTCCTCTCCTCGGCTTGCTCCCAGGCGTGAACCGCAACCCGTTCCCGCCGTATCTCTAAGCATGCCTGCTGTTCCGTTCTTCTGCGCTTCAGCGGCGGCCTGCATGACGCCTGACATAAGCCATCTCGTCATCTCGCGTCTTGAGCTTGCCGGTGAGTTTCAATCTTAGAATCTCGGTAAGTATTCTGCCTACAAGCGGGCCCTCCCCCACACCCATCGAGGCGATCTCCCCACCCGAAAGCGACGGAGCCACATGGCGCCAGATTGCCAGGTACTTGACGATGAGATCCTTGGCAGCCATAGAAGAGACAGCATGGAGATGGACGAGGCCCTCAGGTGGGATCGGCTTGAGGAGCACTGTGACCTGGCAGGCCTGCGCTGAACCCAGTTTAGCCAGGCGAGCGGCAACACGCCTGCAATCCTCTGCCATCCACAGGCAGACGGCCCTGACTTCCTTGGACAGATTGAAATATGAGACAAGAACACGAGCTCGCTTGCCGCCCATACCGGCAAAAAGCGATGCGAACCAGCAAATCCACCTCTCTGCGAATTCCGCGCCTGCCGCACGTTCTATGTTCAGAATCGCACGTGGAAGCCTCCGCCGGACGTCGAGCAGATTGCCACGACCACCGCGCGCGCCAAGCGTGATCTCAAGGATTCCATACCTTTCAAGCATCTTGAGACCGCGAAGAGCATTGGCCTCCATACAAATGAGTTTGACTTCTGTGTAAATCCTTTTGCCTGAGATCGAACTGAAGCCGCCGGTCTCGAGGCATTGGCGAAGAAGCCCCAGGGTTCCTTTCTCAAATCCGAAGCCATAACGTGCCCCAAATCGGATGCCACGGAGAATCCTTGTGGGATCGTCGATGAAACTCCTGTCATGCATCACTCGCAGCTTCCCACGCCGCAGGTCACGGAGACCGCCACAAAGATCAAGCAGCTGTCCGTACTCCCGTGGGTTGAGGCAAATTGCCATCGCATTGACGCTGAAATCCCTCCGCAGGAGATCCTGAATCATGTTGGAAACGTCGGTATCGGGGAGGGCTCCAGGACGGCGATAGATTTCCCGTCGGGCAGTGGCGAAATCAAGCGTGCCGAAGGCCTTTGTCTCGACCTTGCAGGTGCCGAATTGCGTGAGACTTTTGAAACTGCCCCCAACTCTATGCGCGAACTCCCGCGCGACCCTCTCCGCATCCATCTCAACTGCTATGTCGAGGTCGGTGTTGGGATACCCTATCGCAATATCCCTGACGATGCCTCCCACAAGATAGGCTCTCGAACCCATGTCCTGCGATAACCTGCCCACCATCCGCAGCAACCTGTGACTTCGAGGGGACAGAGACTTCTTGAATCTCTCTGCAAGAGTTTTCTCTGCCGCTTCTCGATCTATTCGCAGATTCGCTCTCTTCGCTTGAGCGCGGCGTCCCACGAGACGCTTCCCTCGCTTCACCTTATGCTTCGCAGTGCTCTCGCGTCCGTGCACCACTTTAAGCCGCCCCTCTCGCTTTCGAGGACCCACCGCCGACTAGTTTCCCCCGCGGGTGGAACTCTATGATAACTTCTCGCAGATACTCCATGTCCACCTTGGTGTAAATCTGGGTGGTCGATATGGATCTGTGCCCCAGCATCTGCTGGACGTCCCTCAGGCTCGCCCCACCCTCAAGCAAGTGAGTGGCAAAGGAATGCCTCAAGACATGAGGCGTGACCTTTGCCTTCACGCCTGCCTGCCTGGCGTACTTTGCCAGAATCTTCCAGAATCCCATCCTCGTCAGGGGTTTTCCTCTCCAGTTGAGGAAAAGAATTTCGGGGCGAGCCCCCTTGAGAAGCGTGGGTCTCACGTCTTGCACATAAGATCGTACCCACTTGATGGCTATCGAACCCACAGGAATTATGCGCTCGCGTGAGCCCTTGCCCACGCACCGGGCAGTCCCCGTTTCGAAGTTGAGATCCCTCAGGCGAAAACTGATCACTTCCGAGACCCTCATCCCCGTGGCATAGGTGAACTCAAGGATTGCCTTGTCCCTGAGGCCAAGGGGCAAGTCGGCATCAGGCTCGGCGAGCAAGGCCTCAATCTGAGGTACGGTGAGCGCCTTGGGAACTCGCTTCCACACCCTGGGAAGGACGACACGGGTGGTGGGGTCCTTGGTAGCATGAGACTCAGCAATCAAGAAACGGTGGAAGGCTCTTATCGATGAAATCTCACGCCTTATGCTTGAAGGGGACATGCCGCATTCGCTCAGGAATGACAGATAGGCATATACATCTTTGTCCTCGACCGAGGATGGGCCAGCCTTGCCCGACGATACCAGGAACTCGACGTACTTTCTCAAGTCGTTTCCGTACGAGGCAACCGTATTCGGCGATGCGCCTCTTTCCATGCTGAGCCAGTCAGTGAATTCCTTTAACAATTCTACCATTGTGGTTGAAGGAACGGATTGAGTCGCTTTTCCTCACCGATCGTCGTGCTGGGGCCGTGGCCGGGATACACTATCATCTGGTCATCAAGCGTGGCTATTCTGTCGTGCAGGCTCGCCATCATCTCGCGCTCCGAACCACCTGGCAGATCAGTCCTTCCGATCGAGCCCTTGAAAAGCGTGTCACCGCTAAAGAGGAGATTCCCCATGATGTAACAGACGCTGCCGCGCGTGTGACCGGGGGTGTGGAGCACCTTCAGGGCTCTACCTCCTGTGGTGAGGATCTCACCCTCAGATACCTCCTGGTCAACCGTGCACGGCGTGTGCGCCAAGCCCCAGAGAGATTCCTGGTTCTTTGCCTTCACCATCGGTGCGTCAAGCCGATGACAGACGACGCGTGATCTGAAACGCTTTCGAAGAGTGCTTGCCGCGTTGGTGTGATCGATGTGGCCGTGTGTGAGGAGAATGACCTCAGGCCGAATACCCATTGCCTTCATCTCATCCGAGATGCGTTCGGGTTCATCGCCAGGATCTATCACTATGCCCTCGCCAGCCCTGTTGCACCTAATCACGTAGCAGTTGCCTTCAAGCATTCCTGCGACCACGCATCTGATATCTATGTCCGAATCCATCCAGGCTCTCCTCACGAACCGAGCACGTCAGGGTTCCAGCCAGGGTAAGGCCTGACTCCCGGCTTCAAACTCGAGGAGCCAGCGCTTCAGGTGAAGCCCGCCCGTGAACCCACCGAGCGAGCCGTGAGCTCCGACAACTCTGTGGCACGGTACGATGATGGGGATTGGGTTCATGCCGAGGGCTCCGCCTACAGCCCTTGCGAAGTTGGGCCCACCAACTCTATCTGCTACCCAGGCGTAGGCCCTGACCTGACCAAAGGGGATGCGCGCCGTTACTCGCCATACGTGCTTCGCAAAGGGGGACCAGCCTGTGAGATCAAGCGGCACAGAGAACTTCTTGTGCTTGCCCTCAAAATAACGCAATACTTCACGCGCCGCTTTCTCGGCTATTCCTCCACCCTCTTTGAAAACGATTTCTTTTCGCCCCGCAAAGAGCCCCCTGAGGGCATCGCTGTCCACGCCACCCATGTTGAGAGAGAATAGGCCTTTCGGAGTGCTCCCAAGCCAGAGCTCACCAAGCCCAGTATTGATCGTCAGGTGGTTTATCACGAGCATCGCCCAGTCCTCACAACCCTTTCAGTTTCGCTTCGCCGTTTCCAGTCTATTTGGTGTCAGGCGATCCGGCCTTATCATATCGGGTCGCCTCGTGTCTCCTGAGAGCCTACTCGTTTCGCCCGCCAGGTTCAAGATTCTTCAATGTCGCCAGAACTGCTTCGGCCTTTTTCATGGTCACTCCCTTCACCTTAAGGAGATCGTCGATGGCCGCACCCCTTACCCCCTCAAGCGACCCGAAGGTCTCTAGCAGTCGCCTTGTCACTACAGGCCCTATCCCGGGGACAGCCTCAAGCAGAGATTTTGTGCTTTCCCGTCTTCTTACCTTGCGATGATAGGTGATGGCGAATCTGTGGGCCTCGTCCCGAACGCGTTGAAGCAGCCGAAGCGCGGATGAGGCATGCGGTATCTGTACGGGCTCTGCGCGATCCGGCAGATAGAGCTCATCGAGGCGCTTTGCGATTCCGACAACGGGTGGCATCTCGGTTTGAGAGGAACCAGCGTCGAGCATACCCTGGATGGCGCTCGAGACCTGTCCTCTGCCGCCGTCGATCAAGACAAGATCTGGTTTCTTCTCTTCTCCCGCAATCACATGAGACCAACTTCTGCTCAGGACTTCCCGTATCATCGCGAAGTCGTCCTGGCCTTCAACCGTCTTTATCGCATAGTGCCTGTAAAGGCTCTTGGCCGGCCTCGCATTCTTGAAAAAAACCCTCGAGCCGACGGGCTGGGCGCCTTGAGTGGTCGAGATATCGAAGGCTTCTATGGTCTTCGGCAGCGCGGGCAAGTTAAGCCACTTGGCCAACTCCTTCACCGAATTGGCTACCCTGGGTGCCGGTTTCCCCACCTGAGCTTCAGTCAGTAGGAGCTGCGCATTATTCGCCGCCATGCTCAGGAGCTCCCGGCCTTTGCCGCTCTTGGGACTCAGGAAGCGAATGCGCTCCCCGGTCTTCTCATGGAGCCAATCCTCTATGAGTCGAACCTCCTCTGGCATTTCCTCCACAAGGATTTCACGAGGCAGGTCTGTCGCAAGACCAAGATACTGCTCGTTAAAGGACGTCAGAATTTCATCGCGGGCCGGCTCGCCCTCGAATCCCAACCGGTACGCTTCCTTGCCGACCAGCTTGCCTTCCCTCACCTTGAGAACAACACCCACGGCCTGATCCCTGGCTGTCCGCACTCCGATCACGTCGCGGTCCTTCCAGTCCGTTGAAATCGCGATCTGCTTCTGGGCAATCTTTTCAAGAGCCTTGAGGCGATCCCTCAGGCGGGCAGCTTCCTCGAATTTGAGTTCGGAAGCTTCGGCCTCCATTTTGGCCCTGAGCTGCCGCGTGAGCTCCGTCATTCTCCCAGAGAGGAACTGACAGACCTGCTGGATGATTTTCTTGTAGGCCTCGCTTGTTATCTCTCCCCTGCACGGGCCTATACACTTTCCAATATGATAGTTGAGGCAACCCCGATAAGGCTCTTTGAGGGGTAAGTTGCGTTTGCATGTTCTTATGGGAAAGACTCCCGTAAGAACCTTGAGGCTCCTGCGCATTGCCCTCGCATCCGTGTAAGGACCGAAGTACCGCGCTCCCGTGTCGCTCAGGTTCCTTGTCGCCGAGATCGACGGAAACGGTTCCCTGGTGGTCACTTTTATGTAGGGATACTTCTTGTCGTCCTTGAGATTGACGTTGTACCGGGGCTTGAAGTGCTTTATCAGGTTGCACTCGAGGATGAGCGCCTCGACCTCGGAACCCGTGACAATGAAATCGAGTCCGCGCGTCCTTTTGACAAGCGCGAGAGTCCGCGGCGCCAGCGCCTCATCGCCGCGGAAATATGACCTCACCCTGGACCTCAGGGATTTGGCTTTGCCGACGTATATGATCTTGCCTCTCGGATCCTTGAAGGTATAAACCCCGGGGCAGTCCGGGAGACTATCTACCTTGGCTTCCAGTTTTGGCTCTGCCATTGCCGCCCAGCTTTCTCGATATGAGTCCTAAGAGAAACATAACCTCTTCGACCTTGAGAGAAAAGGAGACCAGGAGGAATGCGCCGAATCCGGCAAGTGACGCGATCCCGAGCTGGACAATCTCACCCCACAAGTTCACGGCGATCGGTTCAAACTTTCGGGCCAGGACGAACATCACGAAGCCCATGGCCGCGGATGCCGCAAGAATCTTCAGGGTCGTGATCCAGATGTCTCTGCCTCGAATGTCGCCGAGCCTTCGCTTGAGGATCATGTTGAGGATTGCGAAGGAGACAATCGAAGTGATCGAAGTGGCCGACGCCAGACCTATGAGACCCAAGGGACGGATCAGAGCTAGATTCAAGCCGATGTTGAGGAACACACCGAAGATGGCAACCTTCATCGGCGTCATGGTGTCTTTCATCGAGTAGAAGGCCTGGACCACGGCCTTGACCCCACCGTAAGCGAAAAGTCCGATCGTATAGTAAGTGAGAGCCTTGACCGTCATCGGAGTTGACTTTGCCGCCGTGAACTCCCCGCGCTCGAAGAGCACTCTCACTATGGGCTTCGCCAGGACGATCATGCCCACCGTTGAAGGGATCAGGAAAGCGAGGATGAGTTTCATCGAGAAGGCGAAGTCATCGACCAGTCTGGTTCGGTCCTCCTTGGCTGCGTGCTCGGAAAGGGTGGGCAGGACCGCTGTCGTGATCGCAACGGCGAAAATGCCGAGCGGCTGGATGGCGATCCGGTTCCCCAGCCTCAGGGCGGTCACACTTCCCTCGGGAAGGAAAGTCGCAAGCAGACTATCGACGAGCATATTGACTTGCGTCAATGCAAAGGCAAGCAAGGTCGGAACCATGAGACGCCCGATCCAGCGTACGCCGGCGTCTTTGAAGTCGGGAATGAACGTCATCTTATGGCCGGTCTTCACCAGCTGGGGCAGCTGGACAAATACCTGCAGGGCTCCTCCCAGGATTGCGCCATATGAGAAGATTGTTATCATAGACTCACTGGAGCCTGATCCCAATCGCATCAAGGTAAAGGCAGTGGCGATAAAGGCTATGTTCAGGAACGCAGGGGCGAATGCGGGAATGGTGAAATAGCCGAGGCTGTTCAGGGTGCCACCGGCCAGCGAAGCCAGGCCCACAAAGAAGACGTACGGGAAGATGATCTTGGCCAGTTTCACGGTCAGGGCGAAAGTCTCGGGGGAGTTCCTCCAGCCGTAAGCATATACCTTGACTATCGGCCCCGAGAACGCGACTCCCAGGATAGTCACCGCGCCCAGAAGCACGATCATGACCGAGAAGATCTTCGCAGCGAGATCAGCGGCACCTTGCTTGCCTTCTTTGTGGAGATAATGAGTGTAGACAGGCACGTAGGAGGCATTGAGCATGCCTTCGCCGAAGATCCTTCGCAGGAAATTGGGAATAAGGAAGGCAATATTGAAGGCATCCGCCAGGTAAGTCGTGCCAAAGTAGGCCGCGAACACGCTGTCCCTGACAATTCCGAGAAGGCGGCTCACCATGGTCGCGCCGCTTATGCGCCCAGCGGATTTGGCTATTCTTTCCTTAGAGACGCTGTGCATATCTCGACCTCGGCGGTGGAGTGTAGCAGAAGGTCCCCTGCTCATCAAAGGAAAAGCAGGGGCTCTAGTGCGCCATGCTTTCTTGACACGTCTCCCCACCGCTGATATACTGCTCCGGCTCGGAGGTACGACTTAAACATGAGTACGGTTTCCAAGGCCAGCATAATAATACCGACGCACAAGCGCCCCGATCTCCTGCACAATCTTCTGGAGTCGCTGTCAAAGCAGAAGACCGCTCACCGGTTCGAGGTGATTGTGATCAATGATGGCTCCGACGCCGACCTGGGGATGCTGGAAGTGGAGTTCAGCGATATCTCAACCGGGATCATTTATCTCGACCAGAACCGGGGCCGCGCGTTCGCAAGGAATGAAGGCGTCAGGCATTCAAGCGGCAATATCCTCATCTTTGTTGACGATGACATGACAGTGGTCGGGGACTTTGTGGAGAGACATGTGAGTGCCTGCACAGGTCCGACAGATGTTGTAATCGGCAACGTCCTCAGCCCGCCGGAGTACAAGTCTCACCCGCTGGCACGCTATGTTGAGCGGCAAGGCATACACAAGCTCAAGTCCAGACAGAAGATCCCACCCAGGTGTGTGAGAACCGGCAATGTTTCCCTCTCACGGGAGTTATTTGACAAGGCCGGCCAGTTTGATGAATCCATATGGAAGTACGGGGAGGACATCGACCTCGGGATGAAGCTCTGTCATGCCGGTGCGAATTTCGTATTCGCAGCCGGCGCGGTGTCCTACCACCATCACCCGCCCGACCTCGATGACATGATAACAAAGATGAAAGAGTACGGACGGTACACCGTACCCCTCCTTGTGGCGCATCACCCTGAACTCAAGAAAGCTATCAAGCTTCATTTTGCCGAGCCGCTGAGACTGGCACGCGAGAACCCGGTCATGAGCCTTCAGAAAATGGGGCTCAGGATAATACTCACCCCTCCCTTCTACCGGGTTGCCCTCTTTGTGTACAGATTCAAACGGCTGGGGCGCCTCCTCTTCCCGCTGATAGACTATATAAGAGCCTACAATTACATCAGAGCATACTGGCAGGTGCAGAAGGAAGCCGGAGGCTGAATCTGTTGACACGCGTATCACCCAATGTTATATTGAGCGAGTCGTAGCGACCGTAAGATCGTGAGATTAGCCCGGGGACCGTAAGGAGGTTGAGAAGTTGCCACATCATGCAGCGGCAATCAAACGCATCAGACAAGACAAAGCGAAAAGAGCTCGCAACAGAGCAGACAAATCAGCCGTGAAGACAATAGCCAAGAAAGTCAGACAGACGGCGAACCCGGATGACGTCATGAAGATGATGCCAGGAGCTGCTTCAACAATCGACCGGGCGGCAAAGAAGCGGGTGATTCACTGGCGCACGGCGGCACGGCTCAAGTCAAGGCTTGCTAAGCGGGGCAAGGCCCGTCCGGCTTAGATCGCGAGCTTGCTTTTTTCCTCTTGAACGATTTTGGCAGCCGCCTCGGCAGCAGACCCACGGGCGACCTTGACTGTTTCTCCGGTCTTGCGAGTTCGGATTTCGACTTTGCCTTCCTTGGCTGCCTTCTCTCCCACAGTTAGCCTGAAGGGGATTCCCACAAGATCGGCATCCTTGAACTTGATACCAGGTCTCTCATCCCTGTCATCGAGAAGCACCTCCACGCCGCTCTTCGTCAGCGCCGCATACATGCTCTCGGCGGTATCCTTAAGATCGCTGTCCGAGACATTGGTGGGAAGCACGTGGACCTCGAAGGGTGCAATCGTCACCGGCCATGCAATGCCATCCCTGTCGTTGTGCTGTTCGATCGCCGCAGCGATGGTTCTCGTGATGCCGATACCGTAGCAACCCATGACGAACGGCTTCTCATTGCCATGCTCGTCGAGGAAATATGCCTTCATCTTGTCCGAGTACTTCGTGCCCAGTTTGAATACTTGGCCGACCTCGATGCCTCTCCATGTGGAAAGCGGCTTGCCACAGCGCTTGCACTTGTCACCCTGAACGGCGAGGACGAGGTCGTGCACTTCATCCAGCCTGAAATCCCTTGTCAAGTTCGCATTGACGAGGTGGGCATCCATCTGGTTCGCGCCCACGACCATGTTGGCCATCCCCAGAACGGTCGAGTCACCAATCATTCGCACGTCTTTAAGCTCCACGGGCCCCGAGAAGCCCAGGGGTCCGCCTGTAACCTGTTCGATCTCCTCAGGGGTTGCCATCACCATATTGACCGTTCCCAGTACCTTGGCAAGCTTGATCTCATTGATCTCCCTGTCACCGCGGATGAGCACCGCGACATATCTTCCGTCAGCGTTATATATTATGGTCTTAACGAGCTCCCACGGTTTCTTGCCCAGAAACTGAGTCACTTCCTCTACGGTCCTCATGTTGGGGGTGCTGACCTTCTCAAGGGGCTTGGGAGTCCTATCGCTCTCGTACGCTTGAGCCTCACCCTCGGCTCTCTCGGCAGTGGCCGCGTAGCCGCACCCGCACGCGAAGACCTGCGATTCCCCCGTTTCGGCGAAGACCATGAATTCGTGAGTGACATCGCCCCCGATAGCACCTGAGTCCGCCTCAACCACTCCGAACCTCAGACCGCAGCGCTTGAAGATCCTCGTGTAAGCTTCGTACATCTTGGCATAGGTCTTGGCCAGGCACTCGTCGTCGCGATCGAAGCTATAGGCATCCTTCATTATGAACTCTCTCGCCCTCACCACTCCGAAGCGCGGCCTCACCTCATCCCTGAACTTGGTCTGAATCTGGTAAAGCGTGAGCGGCAGTTGCCTGTATGATCGCACTTCCCTTCTCACGATGTCGGTAACGACCTCCTCATGCGTGGGGCCCAAAGCGAAGAAGCGGCCGTGGCGGTCCCTTAGCCTCATTAGCTCCTTTCCGTAGACGTCCCATCTGCCGCTTTCCTGCCACAACTCGGCGGGACTGAGAACTGGCATTAGGATCTCGAGGCCGCCTGCCCGGTTCATCTCCTCCCGGACTATATTCTCGACTTTCTTGGATACCCTGAGCCCGAGGGGCAGCAGGTTATAGACACCTGCCGAGAGTTTTCTGATGAGACCGGCCCTCAGCATCAGCTTGTGGCTTATGATTTCCGCCTCGGACGGCGTTTCCTTTAATGTCGGCAGAAAGAACTCACTCCATCGCATGTTTGCCTTCCCTTAGGATGTTCACCACCTCATCGACAATTATCTTAACCAAACCTGCTTGATCGAGTTCTTCACGAGGCAGGCATGCACCACATTCCTGGCATCCAGGCGTCGGGCCCTTGATCCCAAGTTTCTCCCTCACCGCAAGAAGCTTCATCACCTCGTCATGAGCAAGCGGGCTTATCCTGCCCAGGTGCCTCGCCACGAAGGCTATCTTTGCGAAATGTTCAACCGTCTCGAGCTTATGATAAGCATTCAGGACATCACCGCCAACAGTCATGACCCCGTGGTTCTTGAGGAGGAAGGCGTCGCACTTCGTTACCACCTGCGCGATGGACTCCGCGACTTCGTCGGTTGACGGCGTTGCATATTGGGCCAGCGGAACCGATCCGATTGTCAGGATCACCTCGGGCAGAACACACTGAGCCAGAGGGATTCCTGCGACTGCAAAACCGGTGGCGTAAGGCGGATGGGCATGGACAACCGCCTGAATATCGTTCCTCAATTCGTAGGCTTTGAGATGCATCTTGATCTCAGACGTGGGCTGGCGCTTGCCGCTGGTCTTCTCACCCTTCATATCAACAAGGACAAGATCGCCCTTTGCCATAAAGCCCTTGCTGATCCCCGTGGGAGTAACTACCACTCGATCATCTGAGACCCTGATGCTCACGTTACCATCATTGGAAGCCACGAAACCGCGCTCGTACATTCTCCGCCCAACCTGGATAATGCCTTCGCGAGCATCATCAATCGAGACGACAGATCTCATCGCGCCGAGCCTTTGTGAAAGTCTATCCTGTCCACAATGCCAAGTATCAAGGTCCTTATTGTGGGGTACTGCATTTCCAATACCTGGCGTGCGGCGGTTCCCTGATCCACTATGAGTACAATGTCACCCGTCCCTGAATCCACCATGTCTATCGCTAGTATCGGCTCGCCCACTGGCGTGCCGTCCGGCTGGAGTGGCTGGACAATAAGAATCTTATGATTCTTGAGGGATTCGTACTTCACCGACGAGACTACGTCCCCGACTACCTTGCCTATATACATGACGCTCCAGCCAACTCGCCTGACAATGCTCTTAGGCGCACAGGCTTCACGATACGGGTCCCTCTATGACGCCTCTCAGTACGAGGGCTCAGATGTCTATTCTGTCAACAATACCCATGATGGCTGCATCCGCCGGGTTGAATTTGTCATCCAGGGCATGCGCAGCCTCCCTACCTCTGACGAAGTAGACTATGTCGCCCGGACCGGCCCCAACCGTGTCGACTGCAACGACGGGGTGTCCTCGTTCCTCTTTCTTGGGGTTCAAGGGCTGGATCACCAGGAGCTTCTGCCCACGCAGGGAATCCACTTTCCTGGTCGCCACCAAGGTACCTATGACTTTCGCTATATGCATGCGTCAGCCGATCTTCCGTTTCAGATCCTCGTGAGGCCGAGGAATGATGACGTCTTTCACCAACATGCCGCTTTCCTTTATGAGGGCCACCCCGGCGCGGACGCCTGCTGTGACATCGCTCACGTCACCCGTCAGGGTGACAAAGGACTTCCCCGCGAGTCCCTGCGCAAGCCTCAGTTCAATGAGTTCGATCTTTGCGGCCTTCGCCGCGCCATCACCGGCGATGATGGCGGATGCCACGGAAAAAGTCTCAATCACACCCAGCGAGCGGATCACTCTCGGAGCACTCGTGCCCATTATTGCGGGAAAGACCTGTTCGTGGATATTGGGAATGAAGAGGCTATCCACGACGAATGCTCCGCCAGTTTCAACACCGCGCTTCACCGATGAGTTGACTGAGGAGACATCCCCTCCGACCAGCGAAATGTACTTGCCGGGACAGATCGTCATCGCAAGCATCAGTGTGACGGGGGCGACCTTGACCATCTCGTCGCAAGTCGTGATACCCTGCGCGATGCTATTGAGTTCAACAAGCCCTATGGCCTCTATGATCTCGGTCATCGCTTCTCGATCGCTATGCTGTGATTGATGCCTGTGACGACGCCATCGATGCTCGCGTGGACGTTTGCACCGATCTCGCCCAAGTTGATGCTTGCTACTATCTGCCCCTTACGCACGGAATCCCCGATCTTGACGACGGGCCTTGCCGCAATGCCGGAATGCTGAGCCAGGGGAATCTTCACCCTGTCAGGCTCTATGGCTCCGGCAAAGGTGATATCCCGTTCATACGGTGCGAGCCCGGTCCTCTCAACGATTCTACGGTGGGGCACCAGGCGGTGCGCCCTCACTCCTTCCACATCTCGCGCTCCCTCTCGCTCCACCTTCATGCCTCGCCTGGCCATCTCGGCCCTTACCCTGAAGCTTATCCTATCAGGCGAGAGCAGCATCGGGCAAACATATACGCCGCAGAGCCCGCAACCCGAGCAGAAAAGCGCACCGGCGATATCCGGAGTAAAGACCCGCGTCCAGCCAACCGAGCGCATGATCTTGTGAGGCGTTATGTCGTGCCCCATCAGATGACGCGGGCAGAGCTCGGTACAGAAGGTGCACTGGCAGCAGACCGAGGCAGCTCTCCTCACGATGGTCTCAATGGGAAGGGACTTTCTCACGATCACCTCATTATCGCGTGGCAAGACCACAACGGCGCCCGTCCGCTTGTCAATCGGCCGTGATGTATCCTCGCAAAGCTCGCCCATCATAACGCCCGAAAGCAGAATTCCCTTGGTCTCAAGGCCGGCATCATTGCCTGTCAGCCTGAGTACGTCTATGACCGTGGTTCCCACAGGCACTTCCACGATTGCCGGTCTGGGCAGGTCCCCGCACACCGAGACCACCCGTGCGGCGACAGGCTTCCCGCCGACAGCGCGCTTCACGTTGGCAAGCGTGTTGACATTGCAAACCACTGCTGCAACCTGGGGCGGAATACCTCCCTGCGGTATCACCCTCCCGGTTATCTCATAGACAAGGAGGTGTTCATCTCCGGCCGGGTAGTTGTCTGGCACTCCCACGATCTCGATGCCTCTGGCGCCTTTCACTCGGTTCCGCAGGGCTTCGATGATACCAGCGTAGGACTCCCGGACCGCAAAAACCCCGCGTGAAGCCCCGGTGGCCAGCATCATGATCCTAAGCCCTTCCAAAACGTCGTCCGCGGCGCTCTCAAGCACGTGCCTATCGGATTGGACCAGCGGTTCACACTCACAGCCGTTGGCGATCACTATCTCGGCCTTTGCCTGGGCTTTGACATGCGTGGGGAAGCCCGCACCGCCAGCGCCGACCACTCCGGCCTCGAAAATCTTCTTTACGATCTCACTTCTTGAGAAAGGGAAATCCTTAGCCAATGGAAGCGACCTCAGACAATCCTGAAATAATCAACGAGTACACACTTCCTCATACGGGTGAAAGTGCGTGCAGAAGTGAGCCCTTCGCCCGTAGGACTCGCGATTGTGAAGCTTGTGTAACCCTCGCCGCCAAAACCGAGCCCCGCATAGCAAGGCCCGTTCTTCACAAATATGGTTGTCCCGATGGATCTGGCCATCTGGGAAAGCTTGGTTATGTTGGTGGAATGCATCATGGCCGAATGCCCAAAGCCCTGCTCAACCTCCTTGGCAAATCCGATTGCTTGATCGACGTCACGCACTCGCACAATCGGCAGGACGGGCATCAGCAGCTCGGTCCAGACAAAGGCATGCGACGCAGGCGTTTCACATATTATGAGTTTCGCCTGGGTCTCGCTCTTTATGCCTATCGCCCGCAAGAAATGCGAGACATCCTTGCCGACGAACTCTCTTGCTGTCACGGCATGTCTGCTGGGACCCCTGTCCTCCTTGATGATGAGCGCGTGGAGCCTCTCGACGTCTCCCCCTTTGATTTCAACTGCGCCGCTCGCAAGCATCTTCTTCTTGAGCTGGTCGGTTATCCTTTCAACTGCAATGACTTCCTTCTCGCAGATACAGACAATGTTGTTGTCCAGCGAGGCCCCGTTGACGATATGCCGCCCTGCGCTATCGAGGTCCGCCGTTTCATCCACAACCACGGGAGGGTTTCCGGGCCCCGCTGCGATCACCTTCTTACCTGACTTCATGGCCTCACGGACGACGGCACCACCACCGGTCACAACAAGCAACCTCACCTTCTCATGCTTCATCAAGGCCTGGGCAGACTCGATGCTTGGCTCTTCTATTGATGCGAGAACGTTGGGAGGGCCACCCTCGGCCTCGATCGCTGAATTAAGAAGCTGGATTGTGCGAAGCGTCGTCATCCTGGCACTGGGATGCGGATTGAAGACTACCGAATTCCCGCCTGCGACCATGCCAATAGCATTATTGATCACGGTTTCAGAGGGATTGGTTGAAGGTGTGATCGAGCCTATCAGGCCATAGGGAGCTCTTTCTATTATCGTGAGGCCATGATCGCCGGAGACCGCATCGGGCACAAGGTCTTCCACGCCTGGAGTCCTTGTGGCGGCAAGGAGATTCTTCTTTACTTTATCCTCAAGCCTCCCGAGCCCGGTCTCCTCAACTGCCATCCGCGACAGCTCTTCCGTATGCTCGCATGAGACCCGCCGCATGGCTTCGATGATCTTCTTCCTGGTCTCAAGCGGCACCTCAACCAAAAGACGCTGGGCTGTCTCCGCGCGCTCTGCGGCTTCCTGGATCGATCCGAATGCTCCCCGCTTCCCGCCGCCCGACACCGAGGCAGGCGCACCAACGCCGTAGGTTCGCAGCTTCTTGAGGACCTCTTCGACGATCGTGCCTATGCTTCGCTCGTCAAGCATACTTCTCATAGACCACTTTGCCCTGGAGTTCGATCGTATCGATGATGCCGCATATCACCGCATCAACAGGGTTATCCTTGGTCTTGTCCGTCAGTCGAGCCGAACTTCCCTGTGCACAGAGCACCACCTCACCGTAGCCCGCACCCACGGCGTCAGCACAGACCAGGAACTGGCCAATCGGCTTGAGGTCCACGTTGACGATCTTGACGATCAGAAACTTGAGCCCTCGCAGGCGCTCTTCTTTACTCGATGCGACAAGCGTACCGACAACTTCGCCGACTATCAAGTCTGCCTCCGCCTCGCTCGTAGACCCAAGTTATCCCCAGGCTACTTCGACTTCTGGAGCTTACCTATTGGAAGCACGTCCTCAAGATTCGGATGGGGTCTCGGGATGACGTGGACGGATACGAGCTCCCCGACCTTGCTTGCTGAGGCCCCACCGGCCTCGGTTGCAGCCTTTACCGCCGCCACATCGCCCCTGACGATCGCCGTCACGTAGCCCCCACCTATCTTCTCGTAACCGACAAGAATGACCTTGGCGGCCTTGACCATGGCATCTGAGGCCTCAACCATGGCCACAAAGCCTCGTGTTTCTATCAGCCCTAGGGCTTCTCTGTAAATTCCGTCTCCTGCTTCAACCAATTTACCTAACCCCCTTCCCTAGTGATAGTGTTCGTGATCGTCCCGTTTGATCTCATTGACGTCATTCTGAGGTCAGCATCGTATCTTCAAGGGCTTCGTCGGGCCTCGGGATAACGTGGGTGCTCACAAGCTCACCTACCTTCTGGGCTGCTCTTGCACCCGCCTCGACAGCCGCATAGACCGCTCCGACGTCTCCGCGCACCAGCACCGTGACGTAGCCGCCACCTATCTTCTCATATTTGGTGAGCTCAACCTTGGCAGCCTTGACCATCGCATCCGCAGCCTCAACAGCTGCCACAAAACCCTTGGTCTCTATCTTGCCAAGAGCTTCTGGCAAGGGGAATCACCTCCTCGTCCTACACAATAACCTCAGCAAAACAGCCCGTATCCACCCCGGAAGCGTTAGCATCATCAGTATCTATATGAAAGTCAAGCATAAATCTCTCGTCCACCCTGACCTCGACGTTCTCGAAAGTGACCGCCCTTACGCCGGCGACTCTTGTCCTGACAATCCGGCCATCCCGAAGGCCGAATCTTCCGGCATCATCTTGGCTCATGTGGATGTGCCGGGTGGCGCGGATCGCTCCCTCCTTCAGGACCACGGTGCCGCACGGGCCGACAACTGTGAGCCCAGGGGTGCCATTCAGGTCTCCGGTTTTTCTAACGGGAAGATCGAGCCCCAGTCTCAAGCCGTCGCTTCTTGCGAGCTCCGCCTGGGCAAATGGCCTCAGAGGGCCAAGGATTCTCACCTTCTCGATTGCTCGTCCGTTCGATCCCACGATCGTGACTGTCTCCTCGGCGGCGAATTCACCTCCCTGGCTCAAGGGCCGAGACACCCCGAGGTCATGTCCCTTGCCGAAAAGACCCTCGAGCACTTCGCGCGTGAGGTGCATGTGCCTTGCAGATACACCGATAGGCACGACTATCCTGCCCTCAAGGTCGGAGGAGATGATCCTCGCATGCACCCGTCTGGCGACCTCATCGGTAAGCCTGCCAAGATCAAGATCTTCCATTGAACTCGAACCTCTACGGCCAGGGTCGCTCGGGGCCGGGCTGGCGCTTCGTGTGACCAGTGAAGAAGGTAGCAGATTGCTTTGCGGGGTGTCAATCGGAATGTCCCAGAATACAAATGGAGTTCCCCACTGAAATGCCGTGCGCGAGGCAATCGTGAAACTCGTCGATCGTTTTTTTAGGAGATCAGCCCACGACCTGGCAAGTCACGAGCATAGCAGGGAACTCCATTTGTACTTCTATTCAGTTGTCGGTAAACATAAGGTGCAACTGACATGCCAGGGACGGCCCAAAGCGGTAAGACTCGCCGCGAGCCTGGCGACCAATTCGCCTTGCGCCTCAGAGGATTGAAAGTAAAGGATTTATGGCATGGTTCGAAATGAACGCAACGAAGAAGGAGCAAGAACGGGCGCCGGGGTCGGCGCCTTCTCGGGACCTCGTCTGGGTGAAAACCCTTACTCGGCTGGGCCTAATTCCGCACTTGTCACATTGTTCCCCCTGCCTATTCCCTCTCCTTGCTGAGAGCAATCAGGGCGGGTTTCCCTCTCCCTCTGGGAGAGGGTCAGGATGAGGGCTCCGGAAAACCCATGCTGGCGTAGAACTCATCCTTGAATTCGGGGCGTGAAAAGAGCTCGACATGCTCAGCGCGAGCCGCAATCTCCTTTGCTTCCTCACTTGCTTGCTGTGAGGTCAACAGGATCTTTGCACCTTCAATAGCCGAGTTGCCTATCACTCTGATCCTCGCCTTCATCACATGCGGAACAAGCCCTATCGCTCTTATGCTCGAAGGCTTCAGGGCAGAGCCGAAACTGCCGGCAATAAGAATGTCACTTATCTCATCTAGTCCAATCCCGACAGCGTTTGATAGCACTTTTATGCCTGCGCATATCGCTGCTTTACCGAGCTGCACCTCTCTTATGTCGCCTTGCCTCAATCTGATTGACGGCTTGTGGCACACACTGAACTCACGGCCTCGCTCGCCATCAAACACTCTCCTGGCAAGCATCGCATCCTCGATCTCTTCCTTCGTCCGGATCCTGCCTGTCGAATCGATTACTTTGACGCGCACCAGCTCGGCCACCGCCGCAAGGAGGCCCGAGCCGCATAGGCCGACCGGTCTTGCGTCGCCTATGCATTTGAGTCTCACACCCCTCCTCATGATCCGCACGTCCTCGATCGCACCATCAATGGCTCTCACGCCCGCACTTATGCGTTCTCCCTCGAATGCGGGACCGGCAGCCGTCGAGCAGGCCGCAATCTTGCCGTTCGATGCCAGCACTATCTCGCCGTTGGTTCCAAGATCAACCGCTATGACGGGCCGCTTGCGTTTGTGGAGTGATTGCGCCACAATCAGAGCCACCAAATCGCCCCCGACGAATCCTCCTATCACTGGCGGCATCACCAGCCTGCAGTCGGGATGTGCTTTCATACCGGCCCTGGAAGCAAGCGTTTCAACCGACGAGACGATCCGCGCCCGGTAAGGAGCTCTCCCCAAATCGACCGGCGAGACGCCCACAAGAATGTGCTGCATGGCGGTGTTGCCGACGGCGCTGCATAGATAGATTCTCTTCCTTTCGAGTTTGAGGCTTCGAGCGATCTCTTCAACGAGACCGTTGATCAGGTTTACGATCTCAAGACGCAGGAGCTCAAGCCCACCCGAAGTTTTCGCAAACCTTATGCGAGAGATGACATCGTCCCCGTGCATGACCTGAGGATTGATTGTGGAGGCGACCCCCAGCTCCCTACCGGTGGTGAGATCAACAAGCGAGCAGACAACGGTATTGGTTCCGATGTCAAGGGCGACCCCGTAACATTCGGAGGAGGTGTCTCCAGCCTCGAAGCCGATTATCTCATTCTTCATGGCAATGACCGTGGCATTGGAATGCAGCCCCAATCCCCACTCGGGGTCCACCCGGAGCGCTGTATCCATGAGATCCGGATCGGTCATCCTGCTGAGGGCTATGTCTTCAATCCGGATGCCATAGTCTTTCTCAAGGGTGCGCATCGCCGGTGGCTTCATCTTGCCAAGGAAGACCTTGATCACGTTCGGCTTGAAGCGATATTTCCCGGATGTAACACCCCGGGCAGCGATTTTCTGAATTGCGACTCTTGATGAGGGCGGTACCGTTACCAAGGTGTCCCCTTCAATCCTTGCCAGGCACGCAAGCCTTGCACTCTTCATGCGCGGTGGGATTTTCCGGATCTCGTCTTCACCCGGCGTCGATACTCTGCCTTCGACGAATACGAGGCACCTACCGCATCTGCCATGGCCCCCGCAGGGCAGCGAAATGGGAATCGAGGCGGCGAAGAGGGCTTCCTTTATTGTGGAGCCCGACACGACCCAGATCTCTTTGGAGTCAGGCTTGAAGGTGACTCTTACCGACTGCTTCTGCAATTGGGCACCTCTCCGATCGAGTACCATGAAATTCCTGGAACCGGCGCCGGCCACCGGGTGACCGCCACACGATCCGGTACTCTCCTCATCACGTCTTCACAACCTTATGAATTCGGCACAGCACATCATTGTATGTAGCACACAGACCGTCGTCGCTCAATTCGTCGGATGTGAGGCGGTTCACCGAACCGCCAAGCCCGTCCCACGATCCTTCGTAGATCATCACTATGTGTGGCCCGACGGCCTCATCGACACTCGCGATACACTTGAGCGAGCCCTTGGCTGTCTCGACCACGACTTCGTCGCCGTTGCTTGCCCTGAGTATCCCTGCCAAATACGCCGAAATGTGGGCTATGGGAAGTCTCGCCTCGAACTCGCCGGGAAGCTGGGAATGAACCGTATCTCTGGGATGCGGCGACATAAGGTAGTAGGGATACTGCGTCACCTCGGGTCTTCCTGTCGGAAGGATCGCGGTCACGAATTCAAACTTGCCTGAGGCGGTCTGAAACTTCCTGTCTTTGAATGGAACATCGACAGCACTTGCGGGCCGAAGGGGGCCCCCCATAATCTGGGGCAGAGTTATTCCCTCCGCCTTAAGCGGGGCAATGACGCGGTCGAGGCAATAGGTGTGATCATCCGGAAGCATCGATCCGACGCCGAGCCTCTTTGCAAGCAGCGCGAAGATCTCAAGATCTGTCTTCTCCTCTCCCAGCCTCGCCTGGGCAACGTTTACGGGCATCACATAGTTGTGCCAGTAGCTGCCCACCACATCCTGTTCCTGGAGAAAATGGGTTGTGGGGAGCACAAGGTCAGCGAGCCTCGCAGTGTCTGTCATGAACAGGTCCAGGACCACCTTGAACTCCACCGCCTCAAATCCCGCTCGGACAAGGTCCGTGTTGGGACATTGATTCACAGGATTCCCCCCCGATACCACGGCGATCTTAATAGGCGGATCGGTCGCGGCCAGAAGACCGCGGCCGGTCTGAGGCTTGGGTATCTCCCTCCGTTCGGCGGCAGCGTCGCGCAGGCACACCCGTGTGTCGAACCACCGCGTCTCATCCATGCCGTGACTCACACCACCACCCCTCACACCTATATTCCGCGTGAGGGCCCCGAGCGCATCGATCAGCCGACATATATTGGCACCGTTGCGCCGCCGCTGGAGACCCCACCCTGTGACAATCGCGGCCGGAATGGTGCGCGCATATAGCCATGCTAAATCTCTGATTTCTTTGGGTGTTACACCAGTCACTTCAGATATATCTTTAAGATCGAAGCGCTCAGCCAGACCAATGAAGTCATCGTAGCCGTTGGTATAACTCCTTACCGCGCTTTCGTTCACGCTGCCTTCGGCTATGATCAGTTTCGCGATTCCCAGCGCAAGGAAGGAATCGCTCCCGGGTCGTGGCGCTATGTGCATGTCCACCACTCTGCTCGTTGCCGTCTTAACGGGATCGATGAGAACGACCAGAGTGCCGTTGCGCCTGGCGGCACGGAGAATGGGCAAGAGGTGCACATTGGTCCAGGCGGGGTTTCTCCCCCATATGATTATCAGCTTTGAATTCAAGAGATCGAAGGGATCGTGGCTTGTCCTCTTGCCGAAATCGCTTGTCTGACCTGCTATCCCTGCACCACCGCAAAGCGAGCCGCTTGAGAAGGTGGCGCCTCCGAGGAGGTTGAAGAATCTCTGGTTCACAAGCTTCAGAGCAGAGATTGAACCCGATTCCTGAAAATAGAAAAGCGAAAGCGGGCCGTATTGCCTGAGGGCAGCGTCTGTCCTGTCAGCCACGAGATCGGCAGCCTCATCCCAGGTGATGCGCTTCCAGGTGAGACCGGTTCGCCTCATGGGATAAAGCACTCGCTCGGGGCTCAGGAGCCTCTTCAAGAAACCGCGCGACTTCCGGCAGAGGAAACCCCTCGTGACCTTGAAGTCAGGATTGCCTCTAAGGCGTGTGACCCTGTCATCTGAGACTGTGGCGATGATTGAGCACGTATCGGGGCAGTCACACGTGCAAGAAGTCAGCACTTCTCGCGTTGCCATCAATGCCCTCCCCCAGGGGGGATGGAGCCTACACCCCCAACGCCAGATTAGGCAAAACCAATTCCTGCTTCACCCGACAGCACCGCATTCGTCAATCGTGAGTATTGCCACACCCGAACTTTATAGTCAAGCTTCGTGGGAGCAGACTCTCCCCAAGAGATGAACTGTGCAGCAATGATTCCGAGGGAATGCCTTGCCGGCCAGATGATCAGGCGAAATAACATGGTGGAGCTGACGGGAGTCGAACCCGTGACCCTTTGTCTGCCAGACAAATGCTCTCCCAACTGAGCTACAGCCCCACCCAAGTACAGACTTGCTTTTGAGCCAATATAGCAGACCCTGACCCAAAGTCAATACTAAACCGAACACGCAGGATGCTACCTCAGGCCCGACATATGTCACCACTCGTGCTAAGCCCTTAGTTCACCGAGCGTCCCGGCAGCCTCCGCCGTTTCTTCGCCTTGACACCCGTGATACCGGGCCATATTATGTGCTGGGTGCCGGAGTGGTGAAACTGGCAGACACAGTGGACTCAAAATCCACCGGGCCCTAAAGCTCGTGTCGGTTCAAATCCGACCTCCGGCACCATTTGCTGAATACCGGCTTGTTGACTCTCAGCCAAAGTGAGGGAGAAGCAGATGTCAAAGGTCGCTGTGCTTAGAACAAAGCCCGAAACCGTTCTCGAAGACTTCTCGCGTCTGATGCATATGGCCGACTACAAGCAGGCAATCCCGCAGGATGGGGAGACGGCACTCAAGATAAACATCTCCTGGCATTTTTGGTACCCGGCGACATCGACAACCCCCTGGCAGCTGGAAGGCGTCATAAGGACCATGCTCGCCGATGGATACCCGAAGGAAAGGATCTACGGCGCCCACAACCGGACAGTGGTCGTGAGTGCCAAGAGAGGCGAGGTGGCGAATAAGCAGAAGCAGGTCCTCGACAGGTACGGCATCAGAAACATCCACCTCTATGAAGGCGAGGAATGGGTTCGCTACGAGCCCAAGCACAAGATGCTCGTGCTCGATTCCATCTATCCCGACGGAATCCATATACCCAAGCGCTTGATCGGCTCCAATGTGATCCATCTTCCCACGATGAAGACCCACGTCTTCACGACTATGACGGGCGCCATGAAGAACGCCTTCGGCGGCCTCCTTCACGAAAAGCGGCACTGGACTCATTCCGTGATACACGAGACCCTGGTGGATCTCCTCGCCATACAAAAGGAGATCCATCCCGGCATTTTCGCAGTCATGGACGGGACTTTCGCCGGCGACGGACCCGGCCCGAGGTGCATGCGGCCATATGAGAAGGACTTGATCCTTGCTTCAAGCGATCAGGTCGCCATCGATGCCATATCAGCCAAGATAATGGGGTTCGATCCCATGAGCCTCAAGTTCATAAGGCTTGCTCATGAGCACGGGCTCGGATGCGGCGATCCCAAAGAGATCGAAGTAGTCGGGGAAGACATCTCCGGCATCAATTTCGGTTTCAAGTGCTCTACCAGCACCTTCGCAAGTCGTGGTCAGAAGGCCATCTACTGGGGCCCTCTGAAGCCCCTTGAGAAGATGTTGCTGCGGACTGCCATCACACCGTGGTCTTACGCAGCTTCGGTGATCTACCACGATGTCTACTGGTACAATGTCATCGGAAGAGGCAGAGTCAAGAAGGCACTCGCCGGCAAGTGGGGACGGCTCTTCCTCAAGTATTGAAGCCATGAGGAGAATCAGGCCGGTCTCACTGGTCTAAGGTGCTCTGATTCCCAGAGGCCCTCGAGCCACCTTCTTTCGCGGGCTCGTGCTTGAGGTAGTGAACCAAAGCATCCATGCCGAAGACAAGCATGGTCTTGTAGTTCCTCTCGATTGTCTCTCTCAAGGCCGGGGGCATTGCGGCGGTGATCTTCTCCCACATTGCCTCAACTTCGTCATTTACATGGCCGGCATCAGCGCCAAAGCCCACAGGATAGACCCAGATCCATTCTTTTCGCTTCATGTCATGATAGAGGAAAGGTATTTCAACATGAAAGCGTGCGCCGCACGAGGGACACCTGACGACGTTCATGTTGCCTTCGAGAATGGTCTTCTTGAGATCGGGTTTCTGGGTTACATTGGCACTCTGCCATATCCAGACTTTGAAGGTGTGCCCACAGGCACACCTAACATCTGTCTCACTCCCTGCCGCCATCAGATCTCCTCATTGCTGTCGTGCCGGCCTTTCACGTTCGCCGCCAAGCTGCCGCCGGCTGCCCCTCTCTCTCACAGCATACGGGTATGAGTCCGCATATGCAAGCATCGTGAGGACAGCTTCAAAGCCAACATCTGCAAGGCGTTTCGGCACAGCCGAAACGCCTCAAACAACTTGACATTCGTGCCCAAATCTATGAGAATTGTTTGGTTTGTTTCACAAGGAGGGGAAAATGAAGGTAACCGCGCTTTTTGCACTCAGCATCCTGCTTCCCTTGATCACGGCAAGCGTCGCAGCAGCACAGACGGGCAGCGGCGACCAGGCACCTAAGGGCACGCCCGCCGAGCCAAAGGCCACCATCGAGGCCAAGGTCGGCCCGAAGGTTACAGCCAACCCGATGGTTGTCCTCGAGACCACCTACGGCAACATCAAGATCGAGCTCTTCAAGGACAAGGCGCCGATTTCAGTCGATAATTTCCTTTCGTATGTCAACGAGGGGTACTACGACAGCACCATCGTCCACAGGGTGGTGAAGGGTTTCGTGCTCCAGGCAGGCGGCTTTACCGAGGACATGAAGCAGAAGCCCCAGAAACCCAGCATAAAGAATGAAGCCACCAACGGCCTGAGCAACCTCCGGGGCACGCTTTCAATGGCCCGAACCGGCGACATAAACAGCGGGTCTTCCCACTTCTTCATCAATCTCGTTGACAACATGCGCCTTGACCATACGGGAGAAGAGCCGGCCAAGTACGGTTATGCCGTCTTCGGTAAGGTCGCCGAGGGTATGGATGTAGTTGACAAGATTGCGCTCGTCGAGGTCGCCGCCAAGAGCGGGTACCAGGGCGTTCCTGTGAAACCCGTGATCATTACCGCGGCAAAGATTGCTGGGGCCGGTGCGGTGAAACCTGCTTCGGAGATCGAGAAGAGGGCCGACGAAAAGAAA
>CAYHHI010000016.1:23516-65861 GCA_964356335.1 uncultured bacterium | reverse complement strand
ACACCCCATGCCATCTTCATCTATCCAATTCCGCACACTAATCGTTACACCATAATGCAGCCAGAAGTGTTGACCGGCACGAAAAGGAATGCCATAATTACAAATGGAGGCGATCGCCAAGCGATATAGTCACCCGGTGACAAAATCACCGAGTGAACCTGCAGGCAGGGGAGGTGACAAGATATGCTGAGAAGGTTCAACGTTGTTGATCAGAGAATCAGTGAAGTCAGCGAAGATCCCTGTCTCATCTCCCTGTATGTCAACCCCGATGAGAGCGAGAAACGGTATCTGATAGACACGCTCAAAATTGACGAACATACCCTGACCTCCGCCCTCGACCCCGACGAGCTTTCCCGCCTGGAGTTCGAACCGGAGCACATGGCAATCATTTTCAAGCGTCCCAAGAGCTATTCTTACAAAGACCAGTTTGTTTTCCGCGTCGCGTCAACCGGCCTATTTCTGTTCAAGGATCGCCTGGTCATCGTGATTAACGAAGATGTCCCCGTATTCGATGGGGCGCAGCTGATGCGCTCGAACACCCCTGCCTATGTAATGCTGCGTACGATCTACCGTTCCATCTTCCATTTCCTCGAGCACTTGAGGGTCATAAGCTCGATCTCAGACCAGTTGCAGGACAAGATCAACCGCGCCATGGAGAACCGCTACCTGATCAATCTCTTCACCCTCGAGAAGAGCCTCGTCTACTATCTCAATTCCATAAACTCCAATAGCGTGCTTCTGGAGAAGATCAGGCTCAACGCCGCAAAGTTCGGCTTCACAGTTGAGGAAGCAGAACTGCTCGAAGACACGCTGATCGAGAACAACCAGTGTTACCGACAATCGGAGATCTACTCCAACATTCTGGCGAGCCTGATGGATGCCCGCGCTTCGATCGTCAGCAACAACATCAATGTTCTCATGAAGACACTCAACATAATCACGATCTGCATAATGGTGCCGACACTGGTGGTGAGCGCCTTTTCAATGAATGTGTCCATACCCTTCCAGAAGCATCCCTACGCTTTCTGGATAATCCTGTCTTTTGCCACGGTCTCGGTGCTCTCGGTTGTGTATTTCTGGTGGCGTAAGAAATGGTAATCCCAATTGACACAGGCCTTCCACAGGGCCTCAGGCTCATAGCCATTCTGGCCCTCCCTTATTAAATTGACATAGGTCTTTCTGCGGTTTATCCTCTTGGCAATGGGTGTGGCACGGGCGGAGCTTTTGCTTGTCCCTCCCTGGATCTGAAGCCTGTCGTCGAAATGACGACGCGACAGGTCCGAGGTATGGGGGCAGGCTCCGGAAGTGGTTGCGGCGTTGGCAGGCGGCTCCAAGCTCGGGCAATGTGCATTGGTACGAGGGGCACTTGCCCTCGACATATCGAGATAGCGAAGCGGTCCAAATAGCAGTGTGAGGTCGGCAAGTTGATCAGGAGCATGACTGGGTATGGCAGGGGCGAGATAGAAGAAAAGGGGGTGAGAGTAGCAGCCGAACTGAGATCGCTCAACAACCGCTTTTTTGAGATGGTGGCAAAACTGCCCAGGTTCTTAAGCCCGCTGGAAGACGAAATAAAAAAGTTGGTGCAGTCGCGGATCTCCCGTGGACGAGTCCTCCTCACGCTTGGATGGGAAGAGGCGGGCGGCCTTTCCGAGACCATCGTCCTGGACGAGGAAGTCGCGGACCGGTATCACGAGCTTCTCAAGAGTGTCAAGACGCGGTACAGCCTCGCAGGCGATATCGATATCTCAACCTTTGCAGCCCTTCCCGATCTACTCAAGAAGGAAGTCAAAGACTGGGAGCCATCCCAGGCCTTTCTGCTTGCAAAGGAAGCCCTCATGATCGCCCTCGATGATCTGGTTGAGATGAAGACAAAGGAGGGAGAAGCCATAGCGCGCGATCTCGAAGCGAGGATCGATATCACGCTTTCGCATGTCGGGGAGATAGAGGAGCGGGCGCCTGAGCGGGTCGAGGAATTGAGGAAACGCCTCAAGGCCAGATTGGCCGCAGCGCTCGAGCCAGGCGAATACAGTGAGACCCTGATTAGCCAGGAAGTCGTGCTCTTCGCTGAAAGATCGGACTGTACCGAGGAATGCGTTCGCTATCGAGTGCACTGCAAGAATTTCCGTGAATACCTTAGGGAAGGAGGCCCTGTCGGCAGGAAGCTCAATTTTCTTTTGCAGGAGATGGCAAGAGAAGCAAACACCATGGGATCAAAGGCAGGCGACGCACATATATCCCAGAGCGTGGTTCTGATAAAGGAAGAGCTGGAAAAGGTGCGAGAGCAGGTGCAAAACGTTGAGTGAGAGTGATTGGAGGCATGGCGATCGAAGCGACGCCGAGCAGACGGCAAGGGCCAGAGGGCAAATTTGGAATGACAGGTGTCCAATGCTAAACCATCATAGGAACAGAATTCCGGGGGTAGTCATTTGAAGGGGCATCTCATTAATATAGGTTTCGGAAACGTTGTGGCGAGCGACAAGATCGTGGCCGTCATTACACCTGGATCATCACCGATTAGAAGACTCAAAGAGCAGGCGAGGCAAAAGGGCAAACTGGTGGATGCTACCGAGGGGAGGCGTACGCGATCGATCATTGTGATGGACAGTGACCATGTCGTGCTTTCGGCAATCGCGACCGAGACCATGACCCAGCGCTTGGAAAAATCTAACGGTGACCTGGATGAATAGAGTGATCGCGTTTCCTATAGTTGTCTCGGGTCCATCCGGTGTCGGAAAGACAACTCTCTGTCACGGCCTCATGGAGCGTGATGTGAGACTTGCCTTTTCGGTATCAGCGACAACCAGGAAAGCACGGGCCACTGAGGAGCATGGTAAGGATTACTTTTTCATCTCGAGGCAGGAATTTGAGAGGATGAAGGAGCGGGCCGAGTTCGCCGAATGGGCCCAAGTCCATGGGGATCTCTACGGCACTCCGAAGAAATACCTTGATGAGAAGATGGCCCGGGGCCTCGGCGTCCTCTTGGACATCGATGTTCAGGGCGGAGTGCAGGTTATGGAGCGTTACCCATTTGCGGTGTCGATCTTCGTGATCCCGCCATCCTTCAAGGTGCTGGAAGAGCGCTTGAGGAACAGGAAGAGCGAGACCGAGGAGGCACTCAGGCGGCGGCTGGAGAACGCGCTGGGGGAGATGGAATACATAACCAGATACGCTTATGTCACGGTGAATGACACCATCGACCAGGCTGTCTCAAAGATGGCATCGATCGTCGGGGCCGAAAGGCTCAAGCGGGAAAGGATACTTGAAGGTACATCATGGAGGCATATAGTCGGCTTGGGAAGCAAAGTGGCGTAGCGGCCAAGGGGGTATGAGGTTGGGAAAGAGCAAGAAGACCTTGATTACCAGGGAAGATGTTGTGAAGCGGGCGGTGAGTGAATACGAGGCGCTGGTCGCCATTGCCAAGGAGGCGAGAAGGCTCAATGCGGTTCCAGGGATGCACCTCAAGGACGGGGAGAAAGCGATACCCAAGGCTGTAGAGCATTTCGTCGCCGGCAGGGTGGAGTATGAGATTGATGGCATCCCCGCATCCAAGAAACCGTCGGCCGGGGAGGCCGCTCCGCGTAAGCCGCGTAAGCCGCGCAAGCGAGGTCGGAAGGCGAAATGAGAGTCTTGATAGGCGTCACATCATCGATTGCAGCCTATAAAGCGGCTGAGGTTGTGACGAGCCTTGTGAAGTCCGGAGCTGACGTCACCGTTATCATGACCCGCAATGCGACCAACCTTGTGGGGCCGGCGACTTTCAGGGCCCTGTCGGGAAAAGAAGTGAGAGTTGATCTCTGGGAGGGCGGAACGCGGCGTCCGCTTCACATTGCTCTTGCCCAGGAACAAGATGTCGTCGCCATCGTTCCCGCGACTGCAAGCATCATCGGTAAGGTCGCTTGCGGCATCTGCGATGATCTGGTCTCCACGGTTGTGCTCTCGACGGAAGCGCCTGTTGTTATAGCTCCCTCCATGAATGAAGCCATGTATCTCAGCAAGGCCGTCCAGGCAAACATCTCCACCCTCAGAGCGAGGGGCTACATTTTTGTGGAGCCCGAGACCGGCTGGCTTGCCTGCGGCAAGGAAGGCAAAGGCAGACTTGCGGGAATCGAGCCTATCGTGGCTGCGATCATGGATGCGGGTCGCCCCGGGGGCGATCTCAAAGACAAGAAGATCATTGTGACCGGCGGGCCTACGCGCGAGCCGCTCGATGCCGTGAGATTCATCTCCAACAGGTCAAGCGGGAAGATGGCAGCGGCCCTGGCTAGAGTCGCGAGAAGACGTGGAGCGGAGACGGTCTTGATAACTGGTCCCGTCACGATCCCCCAACCCGCTGGTGTCAGGGTCATCGAAATCGAGACTGGCGGTGAACTTCGCCAGGCCATCGAGAACCAATGGCAGGATGCAGACTGCCTGGTTATGGCCGCCGCAGTCTGTGATTACAGGCCCGAGGCGGCTCACAGCGGGAAAATGCGGAGGCAGGGGAAACTCACCCTCGAACTGATTTCAACGGATGACATACTGAAAGAGTTTTCCCGCAAGAAGGATGGTAGAATAATCGTTGGGTTTGCGCTTGAGACCGAGAATGAGATTGAAGGCGGCAAGAAGAAACTTGCTGAGAAGAACCTTGATCTCGTTGTTGTCAATAATCCTCTAAGAGAAGGCACGGGTTTCGGAAGCGACATGAACAGCGGCTGCCTGATTCATCGAGACGGCAGGGTTGAAGACCTGCCCCTCCTCGGCAAACTCGACTTCTCCGAAAAGGTCTTTGATGCGGTCTCCATCCTCCTTGGCAGGCCCCGCGCGTAGTGAAGGATTGGCACATGGCAACTGGTCTTAGTTCGCAGATCGGCCGCGAGGATTTACGCGAGCAATTATGTAACCTCCTGAGGCTTCTTGAGCACTCGGGAACGAAAGAGATAATGCTCACAGGTGGGCAACTGCTTGGGAACGTGCCATCGGATGTGTCAGCTGACGCGGATGGTCTGGCGGGTGACGGGGGCATGGAGGAGATCTCGATGGGAGAGGCTGCTGCAGGGGCTCGGGCGATGCGTGGGGGACGGCCTGTGGGAGACGGGTCGCCTGAGGCAGAGGCTGCCGTGGGGGCTGAGGGGGGACTTGGGAGAGTGAGACGGGAGGTGGGAACCTGCACGATGTGCCATCTTCACAAGGGTAGGACCAATACGGTCTTGGGTGAGGGCAATGCCTCGGCGAGACTCATGTTCGTCGGCGAGGGCCCCGGACGAGACGAGGATCTTCAGGGCAGGCCCTTTGTCGGCCGCGCGGGAATGCTGCTCACCAAGATAATCGAGGCGATGGGACTCAGGAGGGAGGATGTCTACATCGGCAACATCGTGAAATGCAGAACACCGGGCAACCGCGTTCCCGAACTGGACGAGATAGCAGCATGCCTGCCATATCTTGAAAAGCAGATTGAACTTGTCAAGCCGCAGGTCATATGCACCCTCGGGAACGTCGCGACCCAGACCATAACGGGAGAGCGGGCGCCCATATCCGGAATGCGCGGAAAGATGTATGACTACCGGGGCGTAAAGGTGATTCCGACATTTCATCCGGCGGCATGCCTCAGGAATCCCGCTTACAAGAAGCTTGTATGGGAAGATATCAAGAACGTGATGAAGGTACTTGATCTACCTATTCGAGGGGTGATCATAAATGGCCCAGGTAAGAACAGGAATTGAACAGATTCCGCCTCAAGCAGTTGAGGCTGAGATGGCGGTCCTGGGAGCGATGCTGCTCGACCGTGATGCCATCGCCAGAGCTCTCGAGATCATCAACGACAAGTGCTTTTACTCAAGCCTGCACGCCAAGATCTTTAACGCCGTGATTACACTTTATGACCGGAACGAAGCCGTTGATCTCATAACGCTCACGGAGGAATTGCGAAAGGCCAATGACCTTGAGGGTGTGGGTGGAGTCACCTTTGTTGAGAACATCTTAAGCAGTGTTGCGACTTCAGCCAACATTGAACACCATGCCAAGATCGTCTTGGAGAAATCAACCCTGCGCAGACTCATACAGGCATCTACTCAGATCATAAATGACGCCTATAACGGCCAGGCCGAAGTGGCCGAGCTGATGGACCGTGCGGAACGAAGAATATTCGAAATCTCGGGTTCGAAGCTGCGTCAGGGCTTCGTTGCGATGCAGGATATCGTCAAAGACAGCTTCGAGCTTGTCGAGCAGCTCTACCAGCAGAAGCGCTACGTAACCGGCCTGGAATCGGGCTTCAAGGATCTCGACACCATGACGGCGGGCTTCCAGGCTGGAGATTTGATTGTGGTTGCGGGAAGGCCGTCGATGGGCAAGACCAGTTTTGCCTTGAACATTGCGCAGCACGTGGCGATAAAGCACAAGATTCCCGTTGCGGTCTTCAGCCTGGAGATGACCAAGGAACAGCTGATGCTCCGTGTCTTGTGCTCCGAGGCGCGGGTCAAGGCGCACAGCGTGCGGACAGGTTTTGTCGGGAAAAGCGAGTGGGGAAAACTCACGCGCGCCGCAGGCACCCTTCACGATGCGCCCATCTACATCGACGACAGCCCGGACCTCAGTGTGCTCGAGATGAGGGCAAAAGCGCGGAGGCTCAAGGCAGAAGTCAATCTCGGGCTGATCGTGGTCGATTATCTTCAGCTTGTAAGAGGCCACCAGAGAGCCGAGAACAGGCAGCAGGAGATATCGCATATATCGAGATCGCTCAAGGCTCTCGCAAAGGAGCTCAATATCCCCGTGATGGCGCTCTCACAGCTTTCGCGGGCGGTTGAGCAGCGGGAAAAGAAGGATAAGCGTCCGATTCTCTCCGACCTCAGGGAGTCAGGGGCAATCGAGCAGGATGCCGATCTGGTGATCTTCATCTACAGGCCTTATGTCTATAAGCAGGTGGGTGAGGGGCTCGCCGAGCCCCTTGGTGATGAAGCGGGTGATGACAGACGCAAGGCCGAGATCCTCATCGGCAAGCAGCGAAACGGCCCGACGGGCAAGGTCGAGCTCATATTCTTCGATGAGTACACGCGCTTCGAAGACAAGGCAAGAGTCGAGAGCGGATGATCCTGGATGGCAGCAGTGATGCCGACGGTGATGCGGCTCACATCGAACTGGATTCGGGCTCAATCGGACCGGAAGCGAATTAGATCATATGGATGCTTTTCAATACGTCGGTAGCAATCTCAGTTCCTCCCTGGCAGACATTGGGGAAGTGTTCTTGCTCTTCTGCCGCGCAGTGAAGAGAATCCCTGGAGCGATCAGGCAGAAACATCTTGTCGTCGATCAGATGTTGAGAGTTGGAATCGGCTCGATCCCGCTTGTGCTTGTGACCTCCGTCTTCACGGGTGGCGTCGCAGCGGTCCAGGCAGCCTATCAGTTCCAGGATTATGTCCCGATGCGTTATCTCGGCACCGTGATCGGCAAATCTGTTGTGATCGAGCTGGGGCCTGTGCTCACGGCGCTTGTCGTCGGTGGCAGGGTCGGGGCCTCGATTGCGGCAGAGCTCGGCACCATGAAGGTCACGGAGCAGATAGACGCGCTGGAGACGCTTGCGATAGACCCCATACGTTATCTGGTGAGCCCCCGCCTCATTGCAGCCACCATCATGCTTCCCATTATCACCATCTTCGCGGATTTTCTTGCGATCCTGGGCGGGTGGGTCGTGGCGCTCGTGGGGCTCGGCGTCAGCACGCATGTTTTCTTCTCGGGCCTGAAGCTCTTCTTCCATGTGAGTGATGTTTTCAACGGACTGATCAAGGCCGTGTTCTTCGGAGCAATAATCGCCTTGATGGGCTGCTACCACGGTATGAAGACCGAAGGCGGCGCCGAAGGTGTCGGCATTGCCACAACCAGGGCAGTGGTATCGTCGTGCCTCATGATCCTCATTACCGACTACATCCTTGCATCTCTGCTTTTCAGAGCCGTGTTTATGGGTTAAGTTGTGGAAGGCAAATGATAGAGATAGTTGATCTTTACAAGAAATTTGGCGGCAACGAGGTCCTCAGGGGGGTCAACCTCAAGATCGAGAAGGGCGAGACCGTCGTCGTGATAGGGAGAAGCGGCTGCGGCAAGAGCGTTCTCCTGAAGCACATCATCGGCCTCATGAAGCCCGACGGCGGTAGCATCCTGGTCGACGGGGTCGATGTCGTGTCACTCAGGGGAGATGGCCTCTACGAATTCAGAAAGAAGTTCGGTATGTTGTTTCAGGGGTCGGCCCTTTTCGATTCGCTCTCGGTGTGGGAGAATGTGGGGCTCGGACTGATCGAACACACCCGCCTGGGCGAGGGGGAGATAAGAAGAAGGGCGTTGGAGAAATTGGCTCTGGTGGGGCTCAAGGACATCGAGGATGCGCACCCCGCCGAGCTGAGCGGCGGCATGAAAAAGCGTGTTGGCCTGGCCCGTGCGATAGCGATGGACCCCGAGGTGGTGCTTTATGATGAGCCGACTACAGGTCTGGATCCCATAATGGCGGATGTCATAAACGAGCTGATCCTGACGCTCCAAGCCACCCTCAAGATCACATCGATAGCCGTTACGCACGACATGAAGAGCGCGTACAAGATCGGTGACAGGCTCGCGATGCTTTACGGTGGCAAGATCGTTTTCGAAGGCACCCCCGAGGAGATCATGCATACTCACGATGAGGGGATAAGGCAGTTCATCGAGGGGAGAGCCGAGGGCCCCATATCGGTGCATTAGGAGTGCGCGAGGAGTAGGCGATGAATGCAAGATCGGCTGATGTCAAGGTGGGGATCGCAGTGATTCTCGCCGCGATGATTCTTATCCTTGGTATTGCCTGGATAGGCCAGTTCCGCATGAACCGCCATTGGGTGACCTACCCCGTCTATTTCAGTGAGGTCGGGGGCTTGAATTCGGGTGATCCCGTGATGGTCTCTGGTGTCGAGATGGGCAAGATGGGGCCGATCACGCTTGAGAGCGGGCGCGTGAGAACTGATCTTCTCCTGGATGAACGCGTGACCTTGTGGCAGGACTGCTCCGTTGAGATAAGGAGCGTGGGTCTCATGGGAGAGAAATACATTTACATCATGCCGGGTCTCACGGGTGAGAAGATCCCGCCGGGAACTGTGATCGAGGGCAAGTACAAGGCGGGCCTCACCGATCTGTCGGTGGACATGGAAGATGTTATGAATGAGATCAAGGCCCTGTCGCAGGCGATCAGGAAATTCGTAGGGCCTGACGAGGGCAGTGCCACCCTGGGCCAGAGCCTTGCCAGGCTCAACGAAGTGAGCACGGAGATCCTCACGCTTCTCAGAGAGAACAGGGACGACCTGAGGAGCACGGCGAAGAGCGTGAAATCGGCATCCGAGAACCTCAATGACGTGCTTGGCGGCAGGAAGGCGGAGATCTCAGAGGGTCTCACGCGGTTCGCACGCGCATCCGCGCGTCTCGATTCCCTAACGGTGTCCTTGAAATCGGTCGCAACCAGCCTCGAACAGGGCCAGGGTACCCTTGGGATGCTGATCAAGGAGAAAAATCTCCACGAAGAGATCGAGACGACGCTCGATAGGCTTAACGCACTTTTGGCAGACATCAAGGAACACCCCGAGCGCTATATCAAGATTAGAGTCTTCTGATCATGCTGCGTAATGGGTGGTCCGGGAGGTAGATGAGACGGTGTTAGTAATACGGATAGTCTTCTTAGGGCTTTTCTCGCTTGCGGGCTTTTTCTTTCTTGGTAAGTGGGGTCTGCCGGCGTGGCTTGGACTTCTCGTTGGGTTTGGGGCAGGAATGGCTATCATCTATGCCGAGATCAGACTCCAGGGCAGATCGGGCAGGGAGATACTTGCCGGTGTGCTCGGCCTCATTCTCGGACTCGTTGTTGCTCTTTTGCTGGGATGGGTTTTGACCTCCATTTCCTTCGTCAACAATCACCGGGCATACGTCATAATCTCGATGGCGCTCATACTCGGCTACCTGGGTGCAGTGGTCGGAATCCGCAAACGCGGAGACCTGCGGCTTGCCTCGAGGCGGCATGGGGAGGAGGCAATGCCCAAGATACTTGACACAAGTGTCATCATCGACGGTAGGATAGCGGATATCTGCGAAAGCCACTTCATCGAAGGCAAGATCATAATCCCACAGTTTGTGCTTGATGAGCTCCAGCAGATTGCTGACTCCTCTGATGCCTTGAAGCGAAACCGCGGCAGGCGCGGGCTCGAGATCCTGAGGAGGATGCAGCTGAGGAAAGATCTTGAAGTCGTAGTCGACGATTTTGACCCGGGAGATGCGGAAGATGTGGACGCCAGTCTTGTGAAGCTTGCACGGCTTCGCAGTGCCAAGGTAATGACCAACGATTTCAATCTGAACAAGGTCGCAGAGCTTCACGGGATCAAGGCTCTCAATGTCAACGAGCTTGCAAATGCCCTGAAGCCTGTGGTTCTTCCGGGTGAGGAGGTCAGTGTAAGAATCACCAAGAGGGGCAAGGAGCCGGAGCAGGGTGTTGGCTACCTCGACGACGGCACGATGGTCGTGATCGAGGGCGGCAGCAACATGCTCAACAGGACGGTGGAGGTCATAATCACGAGCGTGCTCCAGACAACCGTAGGAAGGATGATATTCTCGAAGCTCAGGTAGGAGCCGCCCAAGGGAGCGGCGAGCGGAACCTTAATCTTCACGAATTCTATATGGAGAGAACATCATGGTGGGAGCAGTGATTGTAGGTGCAGGAGAGGGGAAGCGGATGGGCGCGTCTGGCAGGAAGCAATTCGTCAAGATCGCAGGCAAGCCCCTGATCGCGTACACGTTGGACGTTTTTGAGAGGTCAGCGCTGATTGATCACATCGTGATCGTGGTTCCGATGGATTCAATCGACCTGGTCAAAGAGGATGTTGTAAGTGCGTATGGCATGAAGAAGGTGCATGCGGTGGTTTACGGGGGTGCGACGCGGCAGGAATCGGTCTTCAACGGCCTCAAGGCGCTGAAGCCGGGCATGCAGCAAGTCGTGATCCACGATGCGGTGAGGCCTCTTGTGTCGGACACCCTGATAAGGCGAGTGCTCGATGCATCCCAGAAGACCGGGGCCGCGATCACGGCGGTGCCCGCCAAGGACACCGTGAAGCGCGTGGAGAGCGGCGAGATCGTCGGTACACTTGATCGGAGGCTTCTGTGGCTTGCCCAGACCCCGCAGTGCTTCCGCTACGACACCATAATGAATGCGCACACCAAGGCTGCTGCAGAAAAGGGTGAAGGAACTGATGACGCTTCGCTCGTAGAGAGGATTGGGACCAAAGTTGCCGTGGCGGTCGGCAGCTACTCCAATCTCAAAATGACCTCGCCGGAGGATCTTCCCATGTTTGAATACTTCCTCGGGCAGGAAGTAAGAGCGAAGATCGATTCCGCCATCGAGCGGAGTCCCGTGGACCGGCACCCCAGGCACAGGGGACGCAGGTCGCGAAGGAGACCGCCCTCGCATAAGATGAGCGGTGGCCCTGGGCGGGAACGCGAGCACGGGAGGGGGAGACAGCCCAGGGAACATGCCAAGGAGACGAGGGTTGCTCAAAATCGGGATGGGATACGACATCCATAAGCTCGGCCCCGGCAGGACGCTCATAATCGGCGGCATCGAGATTCCGTTCTTCAAGGGGCTGTGGGGTCATTCTGACGCCGATGTCCTGATCCATGCCGTGATAGATGCGCTTCTTGGGGCATTCACGCTTGGGGATATCGGTAACCATTTCCCCGACAGTGATCCTCAATACAAGGGGATCTCAAGCCTGGCGCTCCTGGCACGCATCGAGGAGAAGATCTCCAAGCTGGGAAGGATTGAGCATCTTGATTCAACCATTGTCGCCGAGCGGCCCAGGATGGCGCCATACATCGATGCCATGCGAGCCCGGATTGCAGAGACCCTGAAGGTCCCGGTGGAGCAAATATCCATAAAGGCAAAGACCGCCGAGGGCATGGGTCCCGTGGGTGAGGGACTCGCGATTGAGGCATATGCGATTGCTCTGGTAGACCGCTGATGTCGGAAGACCTCTGATGGATACAGGCCGAGTGAGAGTCAGGTTCGCCCCGAGTCCTACCGGTTTTCTCCACGTCGGCGGTGCGCGAACGGCGCTCTTCAACTGGCTCTTCGCGCGCCGCATGGGCGGCACTTTCATCCTCCGCTTTGAAGACACCGACGTAGCACGATCCTACCCTGAGGCCGAAAGGGATTTGATCGAGGACTTACGATGGCTTGGACTTGACTGGGATGAGGGCCCCGACATCGGCGGCCCACACGGACCCTACAGACAGTCGGAACGCCTTGACGCTTACAGGGATGTTGCGCATTCAATAATGCGCGAAGGCAAGGCCTATAAGTGTTACTGCACCGACGAGGAGCTCGCGGCGCGTCGCAAAGCAGCTCTCGAGGCCGGCGGGCCGCCTCACTATGATGGACGGTGCCGGCATCTCAGCGAGCGTGAAATTGCGGCTTTCGAGGCCGAAGGCCGACAGCCTTCCATAAGGTTCGGCGTCGAATACGACGAGGTCGTGTTTCATGATGTGGTAAGGGGTGAGGTCAGGTTCAAGAGCGCCATGGTGGGAGATTTCATCGTGCTCCGGTCGGACGGCATGCCGACTTATAACTTCGCTTGTGTGGTCGATGATTGGAAAATGGAGATAAGCCATGTGATACGAGGTGAAGAGCATCTTTCAAATACGCTGCGGCAGTACCTGGTTTATGAACATCTTGGAATCAGGCCGCCCACATTTGCCCATCTTCCTTTGGTGTTGGCACCTGACCGGACCAAGCTCTCCAAGCGGCATGGTGCGACCTCAGTCGGGGAGATGAGAAATCTCGGTTACCCGGCCCAGGCGATCGTCAATCATCTTGCTCTGCTCGGCTGGTCGGCCGGGGATGACAAGGAGATAATGACGCGTGAGGAGACGATTGAGAGATTCTCGCTCGAGCGAATCTCGAGGAGTCCGTCGGTTTTTGACTCGGCCAAGCTGGATTGGATAACCTCACAGCATATAAGAACTATGGCAATCGATGCGCTTGTGGAGGGGATCACCCCCTTCCTCAAAGCCAGGGGGCACGATGCGCCCGAGGCCGACCTTGTGGCACGGGCGGCGCATGCCTTGAGGGATACAGGCAAGAGATTCTCTGATCTTGCAGATGATGTCCTGATGTTCCTGAGAGCCGACGGGGCCATCCCGGTTGAACTGAAGGAAAGACTCAGGTCGCCCAATGCGCCCAAGGCTATATCGGCATTCCTCGAGGCACTCACAGATCTTCCACATGTTGATAGGGCGAGTGTCAGTGAGCTCCTGGCCCGGCTTGTTAAGGAGACAGGACTCAAGAAGGGTGAATTTTTTATGCCCTTGAGGATCGCTCTCACGGGCGCTGTCAAGGGACCCGAAATCCCAGTTGTGGTCGAGGTACTCGGCAGAGAAAGGGCGGCGCGGCTTCTCGGGCGGGCGCTTGAGACTGGAGAGACTGGAGGTTAACGTGGTCGTACAGGTTCTCATGGGAGGAACTTCAACGGAGCGAGAAGTATCCCTCGCCAGCGGCCCGCAGATTGCGCAGGGCCTTGAACGTGCGGGGCACACGGTAACAACCTATGACTTCAATCCGGACCAAGGACGGGACGTGCGCCATTACCTCGATTCATCGGGTCTCAGGGAGGCGGATGTGGTCTTTATCGCCCTGCATGGTGGGGAAGGTGAGGACGGCAGAATCCAGGCCCTGCTGGAGCTTGCCGGCAAAGCCTACACGGGCTCCGGCGTCGGCGCAAGTGCCGTTTGCATGGACAAGGCGATCACCAAGATGGTGTTTCAGTATCATGGTATCCTTACCCCCGCCTGGGTGCACCTGCGAAAGGAAGAGGCGCACGCGTGGCGAACGAACCCGGCATTGAAGAAGCTCGGCCTCCCGGTGGTCATCAAGCCCGTTGATCAGGGCTCAACCATCGGCATCTCCATTGTCGAGCGCGAGGGCGGCATCGAGCCTGCGGTAGGTCTTGCCCTGGAATACTCGGCCGGTTTAATATTCGAAAAATTCATAGATGGAAGGGAACTAAGCGTGGCGATCGTGGGGGATGAAGTGTTTCCTATCGTTGAGATAAAACCCAAGCAGGGTTTCTACGATTACGAGCGCAAGTACACAAAGGGAATGACGGATTATGAATGCCCTGCCGAGATTGAGAAGCGACTCGCTGCTCGAATCGAGGAGGATGCCCTCAGGGCCTATCGGGCTTGCGGCTGTGAGGGCTTCGCGAGAGTCGATCTGAGGCTAGGGAAGGATGGCGAGGGGTACTTCCTCGAGGTAAACACCATTCCTGGCATGACCGAGACAAGTCTGGTGCCCATGGCTGCTAAAGCCAGGGGAGTCTCTTTCGAAGCACTTGTGGACCGCATCACGTCATCCGGACTGAAGCGACGCAAAACGGTAACCCCGAGAAAAGAACGGTAAATCCGAGAATCGGAGGTCGGAACGATGGATTCAACCGAGGTTTTACTCAAGGAGCTGACGGAGATCACAGGCCTGGCCGGTTTTGAGAAGGACGTCGCCAAGGCGATCGAAAAGCACTTGAAGCCGATTTCGAAGATATCCCATGACAGGCTGGGGAGCATCATATGCAGGAAAGACGGCACGTCGAAGGTACCCAAGATAATGCTCGCCGCGCACATGGATGAAGTCGGATTTCTTGTGAAGCAGGTCACGAAGGAAGGTTTCATCAAGTTCATCCCGGTGGGCGGCTGGTTCAGCCAGGTGATCCTGGGGCAGCGGGTGGTCGTTAAGACGCGCAAGGGCGATGTGGTAGGAGTGGTGGGCTCAAAGCCTCCGCACGAGCTTGAAGACGAGGAACGTAAGAAAGCTGTCGAGATAAAGGACATGCATATCGATATCGGAGCCACTCGCGGCTTCGATGTCGAGAAGAACCTGGGCGTCAGAATAGGGGACCCCATCGTCCCCTGGAGCCCTTTCCAGATGATGGGAAACCCCAAGACCTATCTTGCCAAGGCCTGGGATGACAGGATCGGGTGTGCTCTGATGATAGATGTCCTGAGGCGGCTTGCAAAACAGAAGCACCCCAATGCCGTGTATGCCGTGGGAACCGTGCAGGAGGAGGTCGGCCTTAGGGGAGCGACCACCAGTGCTGTGGTTGTCGATCCCGATGTTGCCTTTGCGCTCGATGTATCGATTGCGCACGATACGCCCGGCTTTGGAACCGACGAATCCGATGCCCTGGGAAATGGGCCTGCGATCCTTGTATATGACAGGAGCATGATCCCCAACAGGAACCTCTTGGATCTGGCGATAGATGTAGCGGCCAAGAACAGGATCCCTTATCATCTCGCAACGGTGGACAAGGGCGGTACCGATACGGGCAAGATTCATATGAACAGGGTCGGCGTGCCGTCACTTGTCATCGGTGTTGCAACCAGGTACATCCACAGCCACATCGGGATGATACACCGCGATGATTACGACAATGCCGTGAAGCTCATTACTGAGATGGTGAAGGTGCTCGATGCCAGGAAGGTGGCGTCCCTGTAGCCGGCACGGGCATGGCGATCGCTGCGGCGATTGGCGGAAGCGATCCGGGAGCCTTTGCTCTACCTGCGGAGACCCGGAGCCGCCCGATCGGCGCCTCTATGGACTGCCGTGGGGGTGAGGGCGTGGAGGGATGTCGGTTGAAGTTGGCATATATTGGGAAAGAGGGGGAGCGTGAGGAATAGTTTCACGGAGATCTTCGGCCCAGGCAAAGTACTAATAGGTGTGGTGCACCTGCGGCCGCTACCGGGAAGCCCCGGATACTGCGGTGATTTCTCTGGCGTGGTCGCAAGCGCTGTCGAAGACGCCCGGCTAATCACCGAATCAGGATTTGATGGCCTGATAGTGGAGAACTACGGCGACCTTCCCTTCCTGGTGGGTAGGGTCGGACCTGAAACCATCGCCGCGATGGGAATCATCGCCAGTGAGATCAAGAAAGCGGTGAAGGCGCCCGTCGGGATCAATGTTTTGAGGAATGATGCCGAGGCGGCGCTCGCAATAGCGGGCGTGTGTGGATGCCAGTTCGTGCGCGTGAATGTTCTTGTCGGAGCCTTCGTGACCAGTGAGGGCATGATCGAGGGGGCTCCGGGCAGCATCCTCAGGCTCCGCGAGAGGACTGCCCCCAACGCCCTGATACTTGCAGACACCATGGTCAAACATGCTTCGCCGCTTGCTCCGACCACACTGAGAGAAGACGTGCTCGATGTCGTTGAGAGGGGCCGGGCCGATGGCGTCATCGTCACAGGCCCAAGGACGGGAAGGCCGCCTTCAGGTGACGACCTCGAGATCGTGAGAGCGAGCCTCAAAGGCGCAGGGCTCTCGGTTCCGATTCTTGTTGGAAGCGGAGCCGATCCTTCCAATGCGGAGGATTTCCTGAGCCTGAGCGACGGCCTTATTGTCGGGAGTTACATGAGAAAACACGGGCGCGCCGGCGAAGAGATCGATCGAGGGCGAGCCCTTGAGATGGGTGAGATCAAGAAGAAGTTTGGAAGATAGATTTGGGAGGACAAGCGTGGGCTTAAGAATCTACGATACGTTTGATGCAAAGAAGAAGGAGTTCGTGCCTGTCAAAGAGGGCAAGGTTGGGATGTACATGTGCGGCATGACCGTCCAGGACAGGCCGCATGTCGGCCACATGCTGGCCTTCGTCAGCGGGGATGTCATAAGGCGCTACCTGGAATACAAGGGTTACGAAGTCACTTACGTGCAGAACTTCACCGATGTTGATGACAAGATAATCGCGCGCGCAAACGCCGAGGGGGTTGATTTCCGGGTTGTGGCGGAGCGCTACACGCAGGATTACTTCACTTTTGCCGACATGCTCAACATAAAGCGCGCGACCATACATCCCAAGGCCACTGAACATATCAAAGAGATTGTCGATCTTATCGGCATGCTGGTCGCCAAGGAGATTGCCTACGAGGCTGGCGGCGATGTCTATTACGAGATCGCCAAGTTTCCTGCATACGGGCGGCTCTCCAAGAAGAAGATAGACGAGCTGAGGGCCGGAGCGCGCATCGAGATCGGCGAACATAAGCGGAGCCCTGTGGACTTTGCTCTCTGGAAGGCCGCCAAGGAGGGCGAGCCTTTCTGGGAGACGCCCTGGGGGCGCGGCAGGCCTGGGTGGGCAATCGAATGCTCGGCGATGTCGATGAAATACCTTGGGCCGAGCCTGGATCTTCACGGCGGTGGGGAAGATCTTATATTCCCGCATCACGAGAACGAAATCGCCCAATCGGAGCCGGCAACGGGCCAGAGGTTCGTGCGTTTCTGGGCACACAACGGGCTCTTGAACCTGGTTGGCGAGAAGATGTCGAAGTCCACGGGCCACTTCTTCGCCATTGAAGACATCGTCAAAGAGTTCGAACCGGAAGTCATACGCTTCTATCTGCTGTCGTCGCACTACAGGAACCCGATGGAGTTCAGCCGCGAGCGGCTTGCCGATGCAAGGGCGGCCGTTGGCAGGATGCGAAATACCTTCCGGGCCGTGGAAGCCTACGTCGGTGACCAGACACCCCAGGGCTCCCTCGGCGCGCTCGAGGGTGCCGACCTGGAATTCTGGAAGGGCATCGAGGCCAAGGGAGAGCTCTTCATCAAGATCATGGATGATGACATCAATGCCGCGAGTGCCATCGGACACATCTTTGACATCGCAAAGGATATCAACCTGTACCTGGCAGCGCCGGAGACCAATTCAAAGAAACTCGTTCTCGCCAAGGCGCTCGACAAGGTAAAAGAACTAAGCAACGTTCTGGGAATCTTGAGAAGCATCGGGGGCGAGGTGATCCGGCTTGAGGACCTCCCTCAGGAGGTTCGAGAGCTTGTCGAGGAGCGCACGCGCGCACGGGGCGCCAAAGACTGGGCTCAAGCCGATGCCATAAGAACTCAACTCGCCGCTCAGAGCTACTTCCTCGAAGACCGCCCCGAAGGCACCATCGTCAGAAAGGGAAGCTAGGCCGGCTTGCACGGGGTCTATCCGGCAGGCCTGGCGGGACGGTTCTGGCAACTTCTTGAGGTTTGAGGAGTGCCTGGAAGTAGCAAGTCTAGTGGCTGCCCTGCCCTGAATCCGCACTACCCCACCATCGAGTTGGCATTAATTCTGTAGGCAAACCCCACGGGCAGGTTTGGCCACCCGGCCTGTTGTAGGGTACCCACGACGTATGTATCTGCGCGAGCATTTCGCACAACGCCGGATTACTTCAAAAGCCTCCAGCATTCCCATCCGGAATGGCTCTCTTTGTGCTTTAAGGGTCCGAAGCGCGGCGGGCGATAGAGTACCGCTATTCCCTCGTTCACCCCCGGCAGCGCGTATGCAGGATCTTCGCCGCAATCGCAGTGCTCAATGGTTGCCGGCGTCTTCCCCTTCAATGTGGTCAAAGCATGATCGTAGGTACTGTCGACGGAGTCCAAGAATCCCCGAACGCGATCCACATCGTACACGACGACGGTGACGGCCGTCTGTATATCTTCTGTCAGCCTGTCGAACGCGTGGTGAGCGAATGTATTTGCAAACATAGACACATCTCCTTCTCGCAAACCGATATCCAATCGTTCAAATGGGCGGAGATCGAAGTATGAGAGGTGAAGATTGTCGGGAGAAGCGATGACGTATCGCGCGTACGGAGCAAGCGCGGCGATGGTGCCAGGTGTGCCGCCGAAACATGTGGAAAGTACGACGAGATCGACCTTCGTGGAATCACGTGTGATGCATTTCAATGCGTCGGCGAGGTCATCCACCGTGAACGTCCGATCCTTGTACGACGCATCGTAGCCCGCCCCGCCGAATTCAGGGATTTCGTGACCGAAGTACAAGAAGAATCTCACCATCTCAGGTGGTTCTTCCGCGCGGAAGCGGTTATAGATCTCCATTTCAGGATCGAAACGCAATTGTCCCTGATCGCGCCAGTACGATTCCTCGGCGAGGAGGCGGCCGTGCCGGTAGTAATAAAATGTTCCGTCACGGATAGGGAAAAAGAGCAAGAAGTGCCTCCTGCGTCTTTCATGAAAGATGAACACCTCTGCTTGCCTGTTCCGCTCCGCGACCGTTTTGGCTCTCGCGAGAGTTTCTTCATCTGCTCTGTGCGCATTGCCACGGGCATCATGGTAGAGGTAGCCACCATCGCCGTGGATTATACATACGATTGAGTAGCGTGGCGGGGGCGCACTCTCCTCCACAAGCGGCGTTGCACGGTGAGCAGGACGGATTGAGCTACACGAAGAGAGAGACAACGCGAGCGCCACGCAGGCGACACCCACCACGAGCGTTGAGGACGCATACGTGGCGCCCGCCAAGAATCGGTTGGGCGAACTTTGCATACCTAAAACCGAAAATGATCGCTCTATGCCGAGACTACGCGATGAGGATCACAATGATTATGATCAGGAGTAGTGTGACCACACCGATGGTTATCGTCCGGTCGGCCTGCTCCATATCCTGCACGACGAAATCAGAGAAGCCATTTAGTTGCTCATCGGACACACGGTCGTAGCCATTACTACCCGCGAGCTCATTTTGTCTCTCTTGAAGGGTGGCTTTGAAGCGATCAATCCCGGCGCGGTCGCTTTCGGAAACCAACGCTGAGCCTTCAACCAGGTTCAACGCCTTGGACATCTTCTGAAGTCCCTCGCTGAGGATTGCACGCTTCTGCGCCGGGTCGGCCGTTGCCTTCACTTTGCATGCGGTGTCGTTGAAGTACTTCTGAAGATTGTCTTGTCCTACCGCCATTCCCGCATAGACCAGGACACACATCATGACACACATCATGATGGGAACTCGTAACGCTGTTCGTGTTAACATATCTGCTCTGCCCCTTTCGTGGTTTGATACTTGGTGGCGTAATACAGAGTCAATCGGTCACCCACACCGTGACAACGCCTCTACGCTCCTTTCAGAATATCGCCCGGTGTAGTGCTTTTGAAGGAAGTGTGCTCCGAAACCCCGTAGGAGTCAACACGATTCGAATCTTTCTCATGGCTTCTTCTTGCCCCCGAAAAGCCGTTGCAGCCAGCCCCCCGTGCCCTTCGCTGCCTGGCCCACCGCCTCCCCACCTTTCTGCCCCAGGGTACCCACGTCTTTCACCATCCCGCCGAGGTTGACCCCCAGGGCCTTCGCCATTGCGAACGCCAATCGCGCGGTGAGGGTCTGGTTGAGGGAGAACTGGGGATTGTTGATGTCCCCTTCGAGGGCAAAATCCACAGTGATTTTGTTTCCATTGCGCATCAGGAATTCCATCACGGCCTGACGGGGAAGGCCCATGAAGGTGTCGAACCCGCCCTCGGCGGGGACGAACTCCAGGTCCGAGATCGTGGCTTTCCCGGGCGCTTTCAGCTGATTATTGCGCACATCCGACTGCAGGTCGAGGTCGAAGGTGCCCTTCTGAACACCCGTCTCACCGGCCTTGATGAGATAGGGCTGTAACACCACGAGGTCCACGGACCGGAGCTGCGTCTTCACCGAGGAGTCTTTGGTGCCGACCTCGGCCCATCCCGCCATCTTGAGCTGTCCGTCCCGATGGACTCCCTTCACGACGCCCGCGATTTCGAAGCGGCTCTTGCCCTTGAGCCCCGGTACCGCCATGTCCCGCATGGTGGCCTTGATCTGCTCCAGCCGGATCTTCAGTGGAGGCCCGGCCACCGTGGCATCGTACAGTTCTACGACTCCGTCCTCGAGAGTGATACGACCAATGGTCACCGTCGGGTAGGCGGCGGCAGGGCGCGAGAGGGTTTCCGTTTGGCCCGCGCTGGCCGCCCCCGTCAGCAGGCCAGGGAGTACCAAGAACTTCCCCTCCTCGGTCCGGAGTGCCGAAAGATAGGGCTTGACGATAGTGATGGAGCGGACCCGGTACTGTCGGGAGAGAAGGCTCCGCAGGCTGGGGACAACAGCCACACGCTCCGCCTGGAACACATCGGCCGCAGGCCACCCGCTCGGTCCCTTTATCCGCAACCCCTCTACGTTCACGCTGTACCAGCCCAGCCGAATGTCCCTGATCTCGCTGTTCGGCCCCAGGACCTCCACCACCTTGCCCTTCAGAACCCTGACAGCCACGCCGAACTCGACGATGCCGCCCATGATCAGGACAACGATTACCGCCAGGGCTATCAGCGTCAACCGCTTGCGCTTGCCGACAACCATCGGAATCTCCTCAGTGTCCGCCACTTCGTCTGGTCGACAACGCTATCGTCGGCATCATCATGGCGGCACATTATCGCTCGAGGCCATGCCCAGGAAGATCAATTCGGTTAGACTGCGGGGGTGTGTACCTCATCCGCACGAGGACGAGATCGCCAATACCCCCGTTCATACCGTGTGGCTTGATTCCGGTCGGTTTAGCCCTGGGTCTTTTCCTTGGCGACTTCCTTTAGCTTGGCGTTTGCATAGATTGCAACTTCGACCCGGCGATTGATCTGCTGGCCTTCAGAGGTGTCGTTGCTCGCAATGGGCTGGGTCTCCCCGAATCCCGTTAGCATGAACCGGGTCCGGCTCACGCCCAGGTTCTCCAGGTAGTTCGCGACCGACTCCGCCCGCTGGCGCGACAACGTCATGTTGTAATCCTCCGAGCCGATAGCATCGGTATGCCCCCCGATGAAAATATCCGTGTCCTCGTACTTCGTGAGAGCCTGAGCAAAATTCCTGATCTGTTCCTGGCTTGCAGCCCTCAAAGTGGATTTGTCAAAATCAAAGAGAATCCCTGAATCGAAGGTGACCTTGATGCCTTCGCCGATGCGTTCGACTCTCGCGTTCTCGAGCTCCTTTTGCAGTTCGGCTGCCTGCTTGTCCATGTAGTCGCCGATGAATGCTCCCGCGGCCCCCCCGACAGCGGCGCCCAGGATCGCGCCGACTGCAGTGTTCCCGGCCTTATTTCCGATAGCAGCACCGATTGCGCCCCCGGCGCCGGCACCTATGACCGTCCCCTTCTCCGCTCGAGTCCAGCCGCAGCTAAGACTCCCAAGCATCAACAAACCTGCCAAACCCAATACGATGAGCTTCTTCACAACGACCTCCTCACGTTTGTTGGTACCTCGCCCAGTTCCTGCCTGTCCGACTGGATTCCGGGCCAGGTGATAACTCGTCTTTCTATTTTCCTCTGCCTAACAGGAAATACAGAATCATCCCGACCAACGGCAGCACCAGGATTAAGATGACCCACAGAGCCTTCTTGCCTGTCTCCATGGGCCTCTTGAGGCAATCCACGATCGCGACGACATCCAGCACCAGAACGACAAGACCGATGATTACATTCATGTCACCTCCGTTTCCTCCTTTCGTAACCTCGCCACCCATCCTAAGCACATACCCAGTAGCCCATTGCCACCCAAGGAGCCTGCACAAAGACCCTCGGGAGTAAGTGAGATCATTTCACCACGATTTTTATCAACGTTCCCGCGCTCACATTGTCTTCCAGCTGCATCCCATTCAAAACGGCCAGATTCTCGAGTTCGCTCTCTGGCGTACCGAATTGCTTCAAACTCGTTCTCAAACTGCCGGCCCTGGTGACGGTTTTGACAGCGAGCCTCTCCGGCTGTACGTTGATTTTCGAAGGATCGTCCAGATTCTTGAACCCGCCGAATGTTCTGGAAAACGTCGGTGAGTATTGTGAGAATGCGTTTCGGCTGGTCAGCCCATGAAGAGCATAAATAGCTCCTCCCTTGGCAATGAAGTAGGACATGGCCTGAAGTGTGTCTTGCTCGGACACCAGCCGCGCTACGACTTTTTCAGCCTGAAGTCCGTTGACAACCAGCTGTTCCCTCGACTGCACGGCGGCATTGGCGTTTTGCACAAACCGATTTGCCGCCTTAGAGACCGAAGGGGAATCGTCCAGCATGAGCAGAATGACGGCATCCTCCTTATCCGAAACGATTCGGACTTGTGAAGGCGTGTTGCTGACCTGCCAGCCGCTTGGAACCGGGAGGGTGAATTTCATAGTCGGATGGTAAAACACATTGCCTTCCACGTATCCCTGGCGCGGGTCTTCACCGTAAGTGATTCCGCTAACCATTTTCAGGTAATCGTCACGCTTGACCGCATACTGAGTCCGGTTGAGTTTCTGGCGCCATTCCGCGGTCTTATTGTTGACCGCTGCAACCCGGTTCTCCGGATTGGGATGGGTTGAAAACCAGTCCGGCAGGCCGCTGCTGCCGCCCGGATTGACTCTCTCCAAGGTCTGAAAAAACGAAGCCATGCGATAAGTGTCGTAACCCGACTTGCTGGCGTATTCGACTCCGAGGTCGTCGGCCTGACGCTCGTCGTCCCGGCTGAACTTGAGAAACAGCATGCTCACGCCGAACTGGGCCAGGCCGGCGTACCTCCTGAAATCCTCCGAAAGGATCATGCCGACCCCGAGTCCGAGCTGGGTAAGCTGCATTCGGCTCATCTGCTGGGCTATGTGTCTGGCGTTCACATGGCCGAGTTCGTGTCCGATCACCCCGGCTAGTTCGGCCTCGTCGTTAAAGTAAGCCATAATGCCACGTGTCACGTAAACGTATCCACCCGGCCCTGCAAACGCGTTGATGACCGGCGTGTCCAGCACCTGGAAATGGTATTCGAGCTTCGGCCGCTGCGTTATCTTGGATATGTCTTGACCCACCCGGTTGACGTAATTCGACAACGCTGAGTTATCGTAGATGCCGTAGGTCCGACCGATTTCCTGATCGGCCTGCTTTCCAAGGGCGATTTCGTCCTTTTCCGTAACCAGCATGAATTCCTTCTTGCCGGTGACCGGATTGAAAGCACAGGAGAGCGGGATCAGAAGGAATATGAGAATCGCTACGACGGTGAAAACGAATTTGTGGCTGGCCATTCTGTGTCCTCCCATCTTGAATGAATGCGATTACCCGCGAGACATCTTGAAATGCGCAAATCGTGACTTCATTGACATTCTCATCGCAGTCTAGCGATCAGTCCCGCAGGACTAGAGCAATCATCTGAAAACCTGTTAATGCACCGCCGTCCAAGAAAATCACGTCTCCACCCATTTCCAGCACCTCCTATATGATGGCCTCGGGCACGTCGAACCGAGCGGTGAGAGGTCGTCCGAAAAGCTCTGGAAAGGGCACACACTGTGTCGCAATGTCGGAGTCCACGAGAGACCCTCCTTTGTGCGGAAACCCGCGTCGACAACGGTCTTCCTCACATCTGGGAGCTCTCTTGTCATCAGTATTCATGAATGATGCGGGCTAGGGACGGCGCTTGCCAACCACCAGAAGTGCGACGCCGCCGATCAGCACAACCACACCGACAACTGCCGGGACTGCAATGCCCTTGTGCTCCGTGGCGGTAACGCTCACCGAACCCATCTGGAGGACCGTCCGGTTCTTGTTGTAGCTGATTCCGCCGTAGACCAGCGCGAGGACTCCAAGGACCACGAGTACGATTCCAATGATTTTCATTTCACTTGCCCTTCCCTGTCTATGCGCCGCCTACGCGTGCCCCGGCCCGAGTCTGCCGGAGAAACGAAACAGCGACGGCGAACAGAAGGTAGATGTGACCACCACATCACTCCTTATCAGCGGAGGTAGAAAGCGATGCCGAGGCCCACATAGGTAAACGAGTCGTCGTTGAGCCCGATACCGATCTCGCCGACTAGGTCGGCTGAGTCGGATAGGCGGTACTCGATTCCGGGCACGAGGTGCAATCTCGTGAACGTGTCGTCGACCCCCTTCGGGGCATCCTTGATCGACTCGAACGAGGCATCCAGAGTGCCGTACAGCTCCAGGCTCTTGTTAACATGCCCGCTCAACAGCGGCGTGACCTCGAACCCCATGGTGTCGAAATACTTGTCCTTGCCGAACATCCAGTGGACGCCTCCCGTCAACGAGAAGTCCAGGCCGGCATCCTTTTCCTTACCCTTCAGAATCCACAACTCGCCATCCGCGCCGACGAAGGTACCATTCTGAAAAAAGCCCAACTTGGCTTCGGCGTCGAAGCGGTCGGCGAATCCGTACCCCGCACGGGCCGCGAGCCCAAACTCGTTATCTGCTCCGTCCTTGCCGAATGCCAGAATCGGGGCAGCCATCAGTTTGAACGTGCCCTTGTCCATCGTCTCGGCGGACTGCATGACGCCGATGTACTGAGCTGCCGCCGGCAGCACAAAGCACAGACCTAGAACTGCAACAAGAATGCCTCGAATAATCCACATGTCAAACCCTCCTGCGTAAAGTTGTCGACAGGTTGCAAATGTCCAACCGGCCACTGCCCTCCTCGACGGACCAAAACAACGATTCCCAGGACCGCGAGAGCGACGCCAATCAGTGTTAGATCCCGCGCTTCTTCTGGCCGAAGCACCGCCTACAGCACCCTTCGCCCCTGAATGATGCGGACCAGCACAGCAATCACGGCGATGACGAGTAGAACATGGATGAAGCCGTGCATGGTGAAGGACGTAACAAGGCCGAGCAGCCATAGAATGATGAGTACGACTGCGATCACCCACAACATGCGCAACCTCCTTACTGTATTACCGGGAAGCGATAGGGGCGGCGCCAACCGACGGCGGTGTCAGGACCTGCCAGAGCAAGGGCGGGACCCAGGGCCACGGCCAGTGCAGCTGCAATCAGAATCAATCGATTGCTCTTCATCTTGTTATTCTCTCATTGCCTGGCGCTTTCAACACGCTCTTTCCCACAGCCGGATGCTTTCGGGTGCACTCCAAGGAACGCAACTCTATTCATCACGATAATGACTCGCACTCTCGCAACACAGCACACAACCCGCCCTGGAACGAAACGGTAGTCCGAACACGCCTGAGTGTCAATCATATTCTATCGGTACGCGGGGAATGGGTGGGGACATGGTGCCTAGGGGACTACAGAGTATCCTATGGATTGCCGTCCATGGGGCAGAAGCAATTTCGAAGAAGTCGCGCAGACCTAGCGGGAGGTTTCCGAGGAGTCTGGCAGGCCGCCCAGAGCTTGAATCCGGGGGAGCTGACCTAAGGTTGCATTCGGTAGGGCAAAGCCTTCGATCGCAACCCCACCCCAACCCCGCAAAAAAGTCTTGACAAGATATTGACAAAAGTGTAGTTTCTTCAGGTATTCCAAAAGGCGAAGTACACCCTTAGGAACCGCCGCAGAAAATTACCTGGCGACGGGTCGCGGGGGTGTTTGTAGCTTTTGGCGATGGGCACTTCAGGGCCACAGGCTGATTTTCGAAGGTCAGTTTGGTAGTGGTTGTGACAGGGCTGCTGGCGTAGCTCAACGGTAGAGCATCTCACTTGTAATGAGGAGGTTGGGGGTTCGATTCCCTTCGCCAGCTCCAAATATGGTGACGATGAACAATGAGGCGTGATGATCATAGAGTCTTCGGAGAGGTTCCCGAGCGGTTAAAGGGAGCAGACTGTAAATCTGCCGGCGAAGCCTTCGGAGGTTCGAATCCTCCCCTCTCCACCAATAAGTGAGGTTGGGTGGGGAGGAGATTGGGAAGCGCATTGTGGGGCAGCGCAGTACGGAGCGACGAAGAGCTGCAGGCAGGGTACAAGTCGAAGGGGTGATATAGTAAGTGACGTTACATGCGGGAATAGCTCAGCGGTAGAGCGTCAGCCTTCCAAGCTGAGGGTCGCGGGTTCAAATCCCGTTTCCCGCTCCAGTGAAAAAATGAATACAGAGAAAACTGAATAGAAGTTTGAATCGCCATGCTGGGGAAGATGTGGTGCGGAGAGGAGGTTGGGAGGAGGTTGGGAGGAGATGGGGAGAGAGAGGGCGAAGATCAAGGTTACGCCCGCGTAGCTCAGTCGGTAGAGCATTTGCATGGTAAGCAAAAGGTCACCGGTTCGATTCCGGTCGTGGGCTCCAAAGAAAAAACGAAGAGCAATCCAGGAGGGTAGGATCGATGGCGAAGGCGAAGTTTCAGAGGACGAAGCCGCATTTGAACGTAGGGACGATCGGTCACATAGATCATGGTAAGACGACCTTGACCAGTGCGATCACGCTGTGCCTTAACAAGTTGGGATTGGCGGATGTGCGGACGTTCGATTCGATTGATAACGCGCCGGAGGAGAAGGAGCGAGGGATCACGATTGCTGTGGCGCACGTGGAGTACCAGACGAAGAAGCGTCACTATGCGCACATCGACTGTCCGGGCCACGCGGACTACATCAAGAACATGATCACGGGAGCGGCGCAGATGGACGGGGCGGTTCTTGTGGTGGCTGCGAATGATGGTCCGATGCCTCAGACGCGGGAGCACATCTTGCTGGCGAAGCAGGTGGGAGTGCCGGCGATGGTGGTATACATAAACAAGGTAGATATGCTGGATGATCCGGAGTTATTGGAGTTGATCGAGGTAGAGGTACGCGAGTTGTTGACGAAGTATGGGTACCCTGGTGAAGAGGTGCCTGTGGTTCGAGGGAGTGCTCTGCAGGCGATGCAGTGTGGGTGTGGGAAGCTGGAGTGTGCGGCATGCAAGAGCATATGGGAGTTGATGGATGCGATAGACACATATATACCGGAGCCTTTGCGTGAGATAGACAAGCCGTTTTTGATGTCAGTGGAAGATGTATTTTCGATAACGGGTCGTGGGACGGTGGGGACGGGGCGCGTGGAGCGTGGCAAGGTGAAGGTGGGGGATCAGGTGGAGTTGGTGGGAATCCGAGATACGCGCAAGACGGTGGCCACGGGGGTGGAGATGTTCCGGAAGTTGTTGGACGAGGCGCAGGCGGGGGACAACATAGGGTTGTTGTTGCGTGGGATAGAGAAGGAAGAGATAGAGCGGGGTATGGTGATAGCGGCGCCTGGAAGTGTGACGCCACACACGAAGTTTCAGGCTGAGGTATACGTGCTTACGAAGGACGAGGGAGGGCGGCACAAGCCGTTCTTCACGGGGTATCGGCCGCAGTTTTATTTTCGGACGACGGATGTGACGGGGTCGATCAAGTTGCCCGAGGGGCGGGAGATGGTGATGCCCGGGGACAACGTGACGGTAGAGGTGGAGTTGATCACGCCGATAGCGATGGAGCGTGGGTTGACGTTTGCGGTGCGTGAGGGAGGAAAGACCGTCGGCCAGGGTGTTGTCGGTGAAATCTACGCATAGGACAAGATGATAGAGCAGAAGAAACAGAGCGAACGAACCGGGACAAGCAGATGGCGGACGAGAATAGGCAAGAAGGGAATAGGGCAAGAAAGGTAAGGCCGATCCGTGAGAGAAATAATCACTCTCGCATGCGCCGAATGCAAACGGCGTAACTATACAACTACGAAGAACAGGAGAAAGCACTCCGACAGAGTCGAGTACAAGAAGTACTGTAGGTTCTGCGGCAAGCACACTCCTCATAAGGAGACAAGGTAAGCAGCTCTTGTGGTGATCTTCGCATAGAGGGCGGGCGTTTTTATGTTTCAGAGGATAAAGAGGTTCCTGAAAGAGGTAAGAGTCGAGCTCACTAAGGTAACCTGGCCGACGTTGGCGGAGCTCAGGGGCTCGACAGGAGTCGTGATCATCACGGTTCTGATTGTGACGATCTTCATAGGTGTTGTAGATCTCGGACTTGCTCGTCTGATCGGGGTGTTCCTGAGATAGAACGGGGTTACGGCAGGGATAAGGGATGGAAAAAAAGTGGTATGTAGTTCACACATATTCCGGGCATGAGAACAAGGTGAAGATGGTGCTTGATAAGGCCATCAGGGCTCAAAGCCTGGAGAACAGGATTTCGCGGGTCGTGATACCCACGGAGAACGTTACCGAGATGCGAAACGGTAAGCGCACAGTGACAACGAGGAAGTTCTTCCCGAGTTACATCCTTGTTGAGATGGAGATGGACGACGAGACGCTCCACGTGATCAACAATACGCCGGGCGTGTCCCGGATTGTCGGTGTTGGCACACAGCCCACACCGCTCAGAGATGATGAGGTTACGAGAATACTCGACGCCCTGGACACCGCCAAGGTGAAGCCGACTCCCGAGATCCCGTTCAAGATGGGTGAACACGTGAGGGTAGTCGATGGCCCCTTCACCGATTTCACGGGCGTGGTGGATGATGTCAACCCCGAGCGAGGCAAGCTCAAGGTGATGGTCAGCATCTTCGGCAGGCCGACCCCGGTGGAATTAGATTTCTTACAGGTTAAGAACATATAGCCCAAAGCATATAAGGGTGCATAGAGGTGCGTTATGGCGAAGACGGGAAAGAAGGTCGCAGCAACAGTTAAACTCCAGATCCCGGCTGGCAACGCCACGCCTGGGCCGCCGGTCGGTCCTGCGCTGGGCCAGCATGGGGTCAACATCATGGAGTTCTGCAATGCGTTCAATGCCAGGACCAAGAACGACATGGGGCTGATCATTCCGGTTGTGATCACGATCTCTCCCAACAGGAAATTCAGTTTCATCACCAAGACTCCGCCGGCAGCGATTCTCTTGAAGCGCGCTGCCGGGATAGCTAAGGCGTCGGGAGAGCCCAACAAGATCAAGATTGGCAAGGTCACGATGGATCAAGTACGAGAGATCGCCAAGACCAAGATGCCCGACCTCAACACCGCGAGTCTGGAGTCGGCGATGAGCATGGTGCTGGGCACCGCGCGGAGCATGGGTATCGAAATAGAGGGCAGGTAGGCGACACCAGAGGCCTTTCCCTCTCCATCTGGGAGAGGGTTCTAAGGTGAGGGTAGGCGATAGATGAAAAGAGGCAAGCGTTACAACGCAGCACTCCAGAAGATGGATAGGGCGAAATTCTACACGCTCGACGAGGCGGTGAAGTTCCTCAAAGAGGGGGCCTATGCCAAGTTTGACGAGAGCGTGGATTTTGCTGCAAGGCTCGGTATCGATCCCAAGAAGGCTGATCAGGCAGTAAGGGGAACCGTGGTTCTGCCGCATGGCACCGGGAAGTCGGTCAAAGTGCTTGTCCTGACAAGGGGCGAGAAGGAGAAAGAGGCCACGGATGCCAGCGCTGACCACGTCGGGAGCACGGAATTCATTGAGAAGATCAAGGAAGGTTGGACGGATTTCGACGTTGCGATAGCCACGCCGGATTTGATGCCTGAGGTGGGAAAGCTCGGGAAGATCCTCGGGCCCCGCGGGCTCATGCCCAATCCCAAGTCGGGCACAGTCACCTTCGATGTGGCGAAGGCCGTGAAGGATGCCAAGGCTGGCAAGGTTGAGTACAGGGTGGATAAGGCCGGCAACATTCATCTGGTAATAGGCAAAGTCTCTTTCCCGCCCGAGCACATACTGGAGAATGCGAAAACAGTCCTGGGAGAGATCATGCGAACCAGACCCTCGTCAGCCAAGGGCCAGTTCATAAAGAGCCTTACCCTGAGCTCCACGATGGGGCCGGGCATAAGGATTGATCATGCAGCTGAGTTGGCTGGTCTGAAGGGGTAGCAGCGGAGACGACGATGGTAAAACCAGAAAAGGCGGTAAGGCCTGAGAAACACGAGCAGGTTGAGGCACTGAAGACCAAGTTCGGTGCGGCGAAGGGAATTGTACTCGCCGATTTCACGGGAGTCACCGTCGCCGAGGTAAGCGACTTGAGGCGCAAGTGCCGCGAGGCCAGGGTGGAGTACAAGGTCGTCAAGAACTCGCTCGCGCGCATTGCCGCGCGCGAGACCAACCTCGGCGAGTTGGTCGAGCACTTCGATGGCCCGATTGCGATTGCCCTGAGCAGCGTGGATTCAGTGGCTCCGGCAAGGGTGCTTTCGGATTTCGTCAAGCGCTACCAGAAGCTTACCCTGAAGGTGGGCTATTTCGAAGGGCGGATTTATGCGGGTGCACAAGTCCGTGAGATAGCAAGTCTGCCGCCCAGGGAGCATCTCCTGGCGCAAGTTGTCGGCGTAGTACAGGCACCGCTTTCACAGTTGATTTGGTGCATAGAGTCGGTCGTGAGGAACCTTGTCACCGTGATCGATCAGGCTGCGAAAAAAGCCGAAGGGTCCTCAAGTGGATAGATTGTGATGTCTTATAAGCCTAAAGGTTTACGGAGGTGAAAGATGGCAAAGGCAGAAGGAAACGTTGAAAAGATCGTCGAGATGATCGAGGGTCTTACGGCAATCGAGCTTGCGGCTCTTGCCAAGGCACTGAGTGAGAAATTTGGGGTGACCCCGATGGCTGCCATGCCGATGGGGGTTGCCGCGGCCGCTGCGGGTGCAGCTCTGGAAGTGCCGGCCGAGGAAGAGAAGACATCTTTCGATGTCGTGCTTGCCGCGTTTGGCGATAAGAAGCTTCAGGTCATCAAGGTCGTCAGAGCCATAACCGGTCTTGGCCTCAAGGAAGCGAAGGACCTCGTGGAGGGCGCTCCGAAGCCCGTGAAGGAAGGCGCGACCAAGGAAGAGGCCCAGGACATCAAGGCGAAGCTCGAAGAAGTCGGTGCCACTGTTGAGGTGAAGTAACGAGGGGCACGACGGGGGTGTTGTGACCTTATGGTAAGCGTAAAGCGAAAGACCTATTCGAAGATTTTGGAGGTCATGGAACTGCCTAACCTCCTGTCCGTCCAGCTTGATTCGTTCAGGAATTTCCTGCAATCTGACGTTCCGCCTTCGCAGAGGAAAGACGACGGCCTTCAGAAGGTCTTCAAGGAAGTCTTTCCCATAGCGGATGCAAGGGAAAACTACGCGCTCGAGTTCGTCAGCTACGGCCTTGGGGAGCCCAAGTACACGATCGATGAATGCCAGGAAAGGGATGCGACTTACGCTGCGCCCCTCAAGGCGACCTTGCGGCTGATCGTCAAGGAAACCTTGAATGGGGCCAAGGAAGTCAAGGACATCATCGAGCAGGAAGTCTATCTCGGCGAGATCCCGCTGATAACCGAGAAGGGCACTTTCATAATAAACGGTGCCGAGCGGGTGGTGGTGAGCCAGCTCCATAGGTCGCCAGGCGTCTTCTTTGATGAAAGCATTCACCCCAATGGCAAGCGACTCTATGCGGCGCGGATCATTCCCTATCACGGTTCATGGGTAGAGTTCAGCCTCGATGTGAATGACATCATGTATGTCCACATTGACAGGAAGCGGAAGATCCCGGTGACCGTGCTCTTGAGGGCCATCGGCTTCTCAACCACTGACTCCATTCTGAATCTCTATTATGATATTGAGACCGAGAAGGGTATCCGTTCCGCGAAGCGAGGCAAGCACCCGATCATCGGGAGACACTGCGCCCAGACGGTCGTCGATAAGTCCACGGGCGAGATCCTGGTTGAAGCAGGCGAAGAGGTGACCCCGGCCGCGTTTGAGGCCTTGAAGCTCGCGGGAATAGACAAGCTTGCGGTCACGGTCGACAGACAGGGTCAGGACAATGATGTCCTCAGGAACACTCTCCGCAAGGATACGAGCAGGTCTGAGGAAGAAGCCCTGATCAAGGTCTATAACCTCCTTAGGCCCGGCGATCCTCCGACGGTGGATGCGGCGCGAAACCTGCTTCACAGGTTGCTCTTCAGCCCCAAGCGATATGACCTGGGTAGGGTCGGCAGATATAAGCTCAATCAGAGGCTCAGCCTCGATATTCCAATTGATGTCACCATTCTCACAAAATCTGACTTTGTCGAGATCATCAGGTACCTCTTCGTCTTGAAGGACAGCAAAGGCTACACCGATGACATAGATCATCTGGGTAACAGGCGCGTGCGCTCGGTGGGCGAGCTCTTGGCCAATCAGTTCTCCATTGGACTGACGCGAATGGCCCGGATCATAAAGGAGCGCATGAGTCTCCAGGATACGGAGCTGATGACCCCATCCGATCTGGTGAACGCGAGAACGGTCGCGGCCGTGATAAAGACCTTCTTTGGCTCGAGCCAGCTTTCGCAGTTCATGGATCAGACTAACCCGTTGGCGGAACTCACGCATAAGCGGCGCCTCTCAGCCCTGGGGCCGGGCGGTCTCACGCGGGAACGCGCAGGCTTCGAGGTCAGAGACGTACACTACACCCATTACGGCAGGGTGTGTCCGATCGAGACACCCGAAGGTCCGAACATCGGCCTCATAAGCTCGCTTTCCACATACGCGAGGATAAATGAGTTCGGCTTCCTTGAGACGCCGTACCGAAAGGTGCGCAACGGTGTGGCGACACGCGAGGTTGAGTTCTTGACCGCGGACAGGGAAGACCAGTTTGTTGTCGCCCAGGGTAATGCCCCGGTGGACAAGGACGGCAGGTTGGTGGCAGATAAAGTTTTCGCTTCATACAGGGGAGATTTTCCGCTCGTGAATCCCGCGCAGGTTGACTACATGGATGTATCTCCCAAACAGATTGTTAGCGCGGCGGCGGCGCTTATCCCATTCCTCGAACACGACGATGCCAACAGGGCGCTGATGGGATCCAACATGCAGCGACAGGCAGTGCCGCTCCTCATTACCGAGGCGCCACTTGTAGGCACCGGGCTTGAGGGCAAGGTCGCGGCGGATTCGGGAGATCTCATTTTCGCTCAGAAATCGGGCCTGGTTGACTCGGTGTCGGCAGACTCGGTTTCGATCTCTCACGGTGAGGTCGGCGAGCTAGATGAAATCTTCGGAATAGCAAATCTCGATACATATAAACTTGTCAAGTTCACGCGGTCAAACCAGGATACATGCATCAATCAGCGTCCGGTCGTGAAAGCTGGTGACCGGGTGTCGAAGGGACAGCTCCTGGCCGACGGGCCCGCAACCAGGAATGGGGAGCTGGCTCTCGGGGTCAATCTCCTCGCGGCGTTCCTCCCGTGGCGCGGATACAACTATGAGGATGCGATCCTCCTAAGTGAGCGTGTCGTGAAGGAAGACCGCATGACCTCGCTGCACATCGAGGACTTCGAGCTCCAGGTCAGGGAGACCAAGCGCGGGGTGGAAGAGATAACCCGCGAGATTCCCAATGTGAGCGACGAGGCCGTGGCAAACCTCGATGAAAGCGGCATCGTGAGGATAGGTGCCAGGGTAAGAGCGGGTGACATCCTGGTGGGCAAGGTGACACCCAAGGGCGAGACCGAACTGACGCCTGAGGAAAGGCTCTTGAAGGCCATCTTCGGTGAGAAGGCCTGCGACGTGAGGGATGCATCACTCAAGGCTCCCCCAGGGATGGATGGGATCGTCATAGATGTGCGCGTCTTCTCCCGCAAGGAGCGCGACGAATCACTGAAGAAACGCGAGAAGAAACAGGTCGAGCAGTTCAGGAAAGCTGAGAAGCGGCGCATGAAGGGACTCACAGATAAGCGCGATGAGAGGCTCCGTGAGATGCTCAAGGATGAGATCGCCAATGAGTTCTATCATGTTGATGGCAGCCTCCTTGTCAAGGCCGGCAAGAAACTCAGCTCAAGGCTTCTCGACCGGATCGATTTCTCGAACCTCGATTTCGCGAAAGACATAGTGAAGGACAGAGAACTGTCTGCGAGGGCCAGGAAACTTGTGCGCATCGTGGAAGACGCCCTCGGTGAGGTCAACAGATTCTATGAAAAGGAAATTGAGAGGCTTTCGCGCGGTGACGAGCTTCCACCGGGAGTGGTTAAGCTGGTGAAAGTATACATTGCGAAGAAACGGAAGCTTTCGGTCGGCGACAAGATTGCCGGCAGGCATGGGAATAAGGGTGTGGTGGCAAGGATAGTTCCCGAGGAGGATATGCCATATCTTCCTGACGGTACCCCGGTGGAAATTGTTCTCAATCCTCTGGGGGTCCCCTCAAGAATGAACCTTGGCCAGATTCTTGAGACCCACCTCGGGTGGGCCGCGGAGGCCCTTGGCATCCATGTGGCTTCCCCGGTTTTCGATGGAGCAACGATCGGCGAGATAAAGGAATTGCTGAAACAGGCTGGATTGCCGGAAAGCGGCAAGACTGTGCTTTACGACGGGAAGTCTGGCGAACCTCTGGATAGGGAGGTGACGGTCGGGTACATGTACATGATGAAACTGTCTCATCTTGTGGATGACAAGATTCACGCAAGATCGATTGGGCCTTACTCGCTTGTGACCCAGCAGCCGCTGGGCGGGAAAGCGCAGTTCGGTGGGCAGCGTTTCGGGGAGATGGAAGTCTGGGCGCTTGAGGCATACGGATGCGCCTACGCACTTCAGGAAATCCTGACGGTGAAATCGGATGATGTCTCTGGCAGATCGAGAATATACGAGGCGATCGTCAAGGGCGAGAATCCGCCTCAGCCTGGGATTCCGGAGTCATTCAATGTGCTCGTCAAAGAGCTTCAGAGCCTCGGGCTGGATGTCCAGCTCGAAGAGTGAATAGGGAGGTATTCTCCGTGTTAAGACCAACAGATGCACGGGAAAAAACCCCTGTGGAATTCTCTGCAATAAGGATACAGATAGCCTCGCCGGAGACCATAAGGCAGTGGTCCTACGGCGAGGTCGTAAAGCCCGAGACCATCAACTACAGGTCTTTCAAGCCGGAGAGAGACGGACTCTTCTGTGAGAGGATCTTTGGTCCGGTGAAGGACTGGGAGTGCAATTGCGGCAAGTATAAACGGATCAGGTACAGAGGCGTGATCTGCGACAAGTGCAAGGTTGAGGTGACCCAGGCGAAGGTTCGCCGGGAGCGTCTTGGCCACATCGAGCTCGCTGTGCCGGTTTCTCACATCTGGTATTTCAAGGGCATCCCCAGCCGCATGGGGCAGCTGATTGACATGAGCGTCAGGGACATCGAAAGAGTGCTGTACTACGAGAGCTACATCGTGATTGATCCAGGGGACGCTCCGCTGAAGAAAAAGCAGCTGGTCTCTGAAGAAGAATACTTGGAGCTTGAGCAGAAGTACGCGGGCAAGTTTGGTGCCGACATGGGCGGCGGGGCAATGAAGAAGCTCTTGAAGGAAATCGATCTTGAGGAGCTTTCAACTGAGTTGCGTGCCAGGGTGAAGATTGAGACCTCTGCCCAGAGGAAACGCGAGACCCTGAAGCGGCTCAAGATCGTTGAGGCCTTCAGGATCTCGGGTAACCGCCCAGAGTGGATGATCATGGACGTGATCCCGGTGCTTCCGCCCGACCTGAGGCCCTTGGTTCCGCTTGAGGGCGGAAGGTTTGCAACCTCGGACCTGAACGACCTTTACAGGCGAGTGATAAACAGGAATAACAGGCTCAAGAAGCTTGTTGAGATAAAGGCTCCTGAGGTGATCTTGAGGAACGAGAAGAGGATGCTCCAGGAAGCTGTGGACGCCCTGTTTGACAACGGAAGAAGATCGCGCGCAGTGAGAGGACCGGGGAACAGGCCCTTGAAGTCTTTGAGCGACATGCTCAAGGGCAAGCAGGGCCGCTTCCGCCAGAACCTTCTCGGCAAGCGCGTTGACTACTCCGGCAGGTCGGTGATCGTTGTTGGGCCCGAGCTTAAGATTCACCAGTGTGGCCTGCCAAAGAGCATGGCGCTTGAGCTTTTCAAGCCTTTCATCATCAAGAAGCTTGAGGACCGCGGTTACGTGCAGACCGTAAAGAGCGCGAAGAAGCTTGTTGAGAGAGAGCGCCCGGAGGTCTGGGACATCCTCGAGGAAATCATAAAGGATCACCCGGTTTTCCTCAATCGAGCGCCGACGCTCCACAGGCTGGGCATTCAGGCCTTTGAGCCCGTGCTTGTCGAAGGGAAGGCCATTACCATCCATCCGCTGGTTTGCCAGGCATTCAATGCTGACTTTGACGGCGACCAGATGGCTGTCCATGTGCCGCTTTCCTTCGAGGCGCAGCTTGAGGCGCGTGTCCTTATGCTTTCGATCAACAACATCCTCTCGCCCGCAAGCGGCAGACCGCTTGCATCACCCACCCAGGACATGGTGCTCGGGTGCTTCTACCTCACCAAGGACCGGCCGAAGGTTGAGGGTGAGAAGGTAAGAATATTCGGAGGCTCTGACGACGTGTTCATGGCTTATGAGCACAAGGCCGTCAGACTCCATGATCCCATAAAGGTGAAGGTAAATGACAAGATCGTAATCACCACAGTCGGAAGAGTGATATTCAATGATATCGTTCCTCCGGAGTTGGGATTCATAAATGCCGCGCTTGAGAAGAAGGCCCTGGAGACGCTTGTCGGCGATTGCCACAGGCTCCTCGGACCTTACAGGACCGCCGTTTTCCTTGATAGGCTAAAGGAGGTCGGGTTTGAGTTCGCGACAACGGCGGGGCTCACGGTTGGCATCGACGATATCGTAGTACCTGACCAGAAGTCCAAGATCCTCGAGCGAGCCGAGAAGTCGGTGCAGCGGATTCACGAGATCTACAAGAAGGGTGCGATCACCGACGGCGAGCGCTACAACCAGGTCATAGATACCTGGACCAACGCCACGAGCAGGATCGGGGATCTCATGTTCGAGAACCTCTCCAAGGTCGCAGGAGGCTTCAACCCGATTTACATGATGGCGGCCTCGGGTGCAAGGGGCTCCAAGGAACAGATCCGCCAGCTCGCGGGCATGAGAGGCTTGATGGCCAAGCCGCAGAAGAAGATGACGGGCCAGATGGGCGAGATCATCGAGACCCCGATTACCTCTAACTTCAAAGAGGGGCTGACGGTGCTTGAGTACTTCATCTCAACGCACGGTGCGAGAAAGGGTCTTGCGGATACCGCTTTGAAGACCGCTGATGCCGGGTATCTCACGAGGCGACTTGTTGATGTCGCCCAGGATGCGATCATAAATGAAGACGATTGCGGAACGATCCTGGGGCTGGATGTTACGGCTCTCAAGGAAGGCGAGGAAATCATCGAGCCTTTGGGCGACAGAATACTCGGGCGAGTGGCGGTAGAAGACGTCTATGACCCGATAACCAATGAGCTGATCGTGAGCGCCAGCCAGGAGATCGAGGAGAAGGCTGCCGAGATCATAGATAACGCTGCGATCGAAAAGGTGAAGATCCGCTCTGTGCTTACGTGCGAATCTTCGCGCGGCATCTGCGCCAAGTGCTACGGGCGAAACCTTGCCACTGGCAGAATGGTGAATCTCGGCGAAGCCGTAGGCGTGATCGCCGCCCAGTCAATCGGCGAGCCGGGCACGCAGTTGACGCTGCGAACGTTCCACATAGGCGGAACTGCCGGGAGAATCGCTGAGGAATCGAAGATAATGGCCAAGTGCGACGGCGTTGTCAGGTTCCAGGGCTTGAGAGCGGTTGATTACAAGGAAGAGCAGAGGATAGTGCTCTCGAGCAAGGGCGAGATCCATCTCTATGAAGAGAAGATCCTGAGAACCCGCTACACGGTCCCTTACGGTGCCAAGCTGGTCACCCATGATAAACAACACGTGAAACAGGGCGATGTGCTCTTCGAATGGGATCCATACTCTTCGCCTATCCTCAGTGAGAAGTCTGGTGTGGTGCGGTTCAAGGGCATCGTAGACGAAGTGACGATGCGGGAGGAGTTGGACGAGAAGACCGGCTTGAGGCAGCGCGTCGTGATCGAGCACAGAGAAAAGACCCTACACCCGCACCTCGTTGTGGAAGACGGCAAGGGCAAGAAGCTCGGTGAGTATGCGATACCTACGGGTGCCCACTTGATGCTCCACGACGGCGATAAGGTGATAGCCGGTGATCTGCTTGCCAAGATCCCGAGGGAAATCGCGAAGACGCGGGACATCACGGGAGGGCTACCCAGGGTCGCCGAGCTCTTCGAGGCAAGGAAGCCCAAGGAACGCGCCACCGTTAGTGAGATCGACGGATTGGTCGAGTTCCGCGGCTCGGCAAGAGGCATGAGGCGGATCGTGGTGCGGGGTGATACCGGTGAAGAGATGGAGTACCTGGTGCCGCACGGCAAGCACATGAGAGTGCGCGATCAGGACACGGTGAAGGCCGGAGACAAGCTCTCTGAGGGCCCGATCAACCCACACGACATCTTGAGGATCAAAGGCATCAATGCCGTGCAGGAATACCTTGTGGATGAGATCCAGGAAGTTTACAGGCTCCAGGGTGTGAGGATAAACGACAAGCACATTGAGGTCATCGTGCGTCAGATGCTTGAGAAGGTGAGGATCGAAGATCCGGGCGATACCAACTTCCTCGAGGGCGAGCAGGTTGACAAGGTTCGCGTGAGGGAAGAGAACGAGAAAATCGCCTCCAAGGGCGGCAGACCCGCCACCTTCCAGCCGCTCCTCCTGGGAATAACCAAGGCGTCGCTCTCCACGGAGAGTTTCATCTCGGCGGCATCGTTCCAGGAGACCACGAGAGTGCTTACTGAGGCAGCGATAAACGGAATGGTTGATGGACTCCTCGGCCTCAAGGAGAACGTGATCATCGGACACCTGATACCTGCCGGAACAGGCATAGGCAGGAACCGGCGGATCAGGGTCATTGCCGAGGAAGAGATTACGGAGATACCCGACGAGGGCGAGGAAAAGGAAGAGGAAGTCGCAGAAGCCTAAATTCATCCCCCTTTCCTTGGAGAGGGTAGGGTGAGGGAGGTATGGAAGTTTGCCGACGATCAGTCAGCTAGTGAAACATGGCAGGATAGCTCACACGAACAAGGGCAAGGCGCCGGCGCTTGGGGGCTGTCCGCAAAAGCGGGGTGTATGCACCAGGGTTTATACCACAACGCCGAAGAAGCCCAACTCCGCCTTGCGGAAAGTGGCAAGAGTGAGGCTCACCCATGGAATCGAGATAACTGCATACATTCCCGGTGAGGGGCACAATTTACAAGAGCACTCGATAGTGCTTGCAAGGGGCGGTCGTGTCAAGGATCTGCCGGGTGTGAGATATCACATCATCAGAGGCGCACTGGATGCCAGCGGCGTTGAGGACCGGAAGAAGTCGCGGTCCAAGTACGGCACCAAGACCAAGAAGACGCAGGCTCCTGCCGGTGGTTAGAGGAAGAGGGTAAGCGATGCCAAGAAGAAAACTGGTGAAGAAACGTGAGGTACAGCCTGATTCCAAATTTGGCAGTCACCTTGTTACCAAGTTCGTGAGCTGCCTGATGAAGCGCGGCAAGAGAAGTACTGCCGAGGGCATTTTGTATAGGAGCATTGAGATAGTCGAGAAGCGGACGGGCCAGTCGGGCATACAGGTTTTCAAACAGGCCGTGAACAATGTCAAGCCCGTGCTTGAGGTGAGGCCCCGGAGAGTCGGCGGTGCAACCTACCAGGTGCCCATGGAAGTGAGGCCCGAGCGCAGGACCGCGCTGGCGATCCGCTGGATCATAGGCAACGCGAGTGGACGTAACGAGCATAGCATGCAAGAGTGTCTCGCATCGGAGATCATTGCTGCGTCCAAGAGCGATGGAGGCGCAATAAAGAAGAAAGAGGACACTCACAGGATGGCAGAGGCAAACAAGGCGTTTGCTCATTACCGGTGGTAGTGAGGCAGGGAAAAGGGTAGATGAGGGTTGCAGGTGAAGAGAGACTCGCGGGAGCGGTTGATATGAGGAGATATCCTCTCGAGAGAACAAGAAATATCGGGATAGCTGCGCACATTGATGCGGGCAAGACCACCCTCACCGAGCGCATCCTCTACTACACCGGCAGGGTCTATAGACCGGGAGAAGTCGACGAGGGTTCCGCCACGATGGACTGGATGGACTTGGAAAGGGAGCGAGGGATAACCATAACCTCGGCCGCGACGTCGTGCGAGTGGCGGGATCACATGATACACATAATTGACACACCGGGGCACGTCGACTTCACGATCGAAGTCGAGCGCTCGCTGAGGGTGCTTGATGGCGTGGTCGTCGTGTTTTGCGGTGTCGGAGGAGTCGAGCCGCAGTCGGAAACCGTATGGCGGCAAGCCGACAAGTATGGTGTACCGAGGATAGCGTTCGTCAATAAGATGGACAGGGTCGGAGCGGATTTCGACAGGGTAGTCGAGATGATGCATGACGACCTGGGCTCCAATGCGGTTCCGATAGAGATACCGATGGGGAGTGCCAAGGACTTTGGAGGCGTGATCGACCTCGTCGAGATGAAGGCATATGTCTACGATGATGAGACCCTCGGCATGAAGTATGACGTGATTGATATACCCGACCAGTACGTGGATGAGGCGCGCCTGAGACGCGAGAGGCTCGTGGAGACCGTGATCGAGTACGACGATGTCCTCCTAGCCAGGTACTTGGATGGCAAGGCGCTGACCGAGGAAGCCATGAGGAAGGGTCTCAGGAGGGCCACCCTCTCCGCCAAGGTGACGCCAGTGCTCTGCGGCGCGGCCCTGAGGAACAAGGGTGTTCAGAAGGTACTCGATGCGGTTATCGAATATCTACCTTCTCCCGTTGATGTCCCGCCGGTAGCGGGCATAAATCCCAGGACCGGGAAGCCGGAGACGCGGCGGGCGAGTGACGATGAACCTTTCTCGGCGCTTGCCTTCAAGATAATGAGTGATCCGTTTGTCGGACGGCTTACGTACATGAGAATATATTCAGGAAAGATCGCCTCTGGTGCAGGCCTGTATAATGCCGCGAGAAACACCAGGGAGCGGATAGCCAAACTGCTGCTCATGCATGCCAACAAGCGCGAAGAGCTTGACTCAGCCTTCGCGGGAGACATAGTGGCGGCGGTTGGACTGAAGAAGACGTTTACCGGTGACACACTCTGTGACAGCAAGTACCCAATAGCATTTGAGACCATGGTCTTCCCGGAGCCCGTGATAGCGGTTGCTATCGAGCCCAAGTCGAGGGCCGACCAGGACAAGCTCGGCTCCGCGCTTGAGCGCCTGGCCGATGAAGACCCGACATTCAAGGTGAGAATTGATGATGAAACGGGCCAGACGGTGATCTCGGGTATGGGCGAGCTTCATCTTGAGATCCTGGTCGATAGGATGATACGTGAGTTCGGGGTGAAGGCCAAGGTTGGCAAACCCCAGGTCTCGTACCGCGAAGCCATCACCCGGGCGGCACGCGGCGAAGGTCGGTTCCTGAAGCAGGCTGCCGGGAAGGGCCAGTTTGCTCATGTGGTGATTGAGATCGAGCCCACGCCGAGGGGCAAGGGGTTTGAGTTTGAGAACCAGGTTGGGCCTGAGGTGATACCGGCCGCCATGGTCCCAAGCATCCAGGAAAGCGTGCATGATTCGCTGGAAAGCGGCATATTGGCTGGCTACCGCGTTGTGGACGTCAAGGCGAAGGTCGTCGGCGGCACGTATCGCGAGCAGGATTCAACCGATGTCGCCTTTAAGATTGCCTCAGCGATCGCGGTGAGGGATGCGGTGCTCCGTGCCAAGCCGGTGCTCCTTGAGCCCATAATGAGTGTTGAGGTCGTCGTGCCCGAGGATTTTGTCGGTGACGTGGTCGGTGACCTCGGTGCTCGGCGCGGCAGGGTCTCAGGCAGTTTCTTGAGGGCGGATGGGCATGTGATCAAGGCGACGGTTCCCCTTTCGGAGATGTTCGGATACGCCACTGCCCTGAGATCGGCGACGCAGGGACGCGCCTTGTTCACGATGCAGTTTTCTCATTATGACGAGGTGCCCAGGCAGATAGCAGAGAAGATGACAGCAAGAATAGAAGGCATGGTCTGAATGCCTTAAGGCTTTCAGGAGGGTAGGATCGATGGCGAAGGCGAAGTTTCAGAGGACGAAGCCGCATTTG
>CAYHHI010000016.1:0-23416 GCA_964356335.1 uncultured bacterium | reverse complement strand
TTGCGGTGCGTGAGGGAGGAAAGACCGTCGGCCAGGGTGTTGTCGGTGAAATCTATCAATAAACCGGTTGGATAAGAACGGAGGTAGTTAAGTGCCTGGACAGAAGATCAGGATACGCTTAAAGGGCTTTGACCACGCTACGGTTGATCGCTCTGCCCGGGAGATCGTTCGAACTGCTAAACAGACTGGGGCGAAGGTTTCCGGCCCGGTGCCCTTGCCAACCAAGCGGTCGGTTTACACGGTACTCCGGTCGCCGCACGTTGATAAGAAGTCAAGGGAGCAGTTTGAAATTCGGACTCACAAGAGACTGATTGACATCTGGGAGTCAACACCCCAAACGGTAGAGGCCCTGATGAAATTGGATCTCCCGGCCGGAGTTGACATCGAGATCAAGGTGTAGCGGGCGTCTTCCAGAGGAAGGTGAACGAGGATGAAAGGAATTATCGGACGAAAGGTCGGAATGGCACGAGTCTTTGATGACAAGGGAGAAGTGGTCCCCGTCACCGTGATCGAAGCAGGTCCGTGTCCGGTGGTTGAGGTAAGAACCAGCGACAAACACGGCTACAGCGCCATCCAGATTGGATTCGGCAGACGCAAGAAGGCGAGAGCCAATAAGCCCTTGGTCGGCCAGTACCAGAAGGCAGGTGTGGAGCCGGCGCAGATCCTGCGCGAGATCAGGCTCGAGGACGTGTCCGGTTTCAAGGTAGGCATGGAGCTCAGGGCGGATGTTTTCAAAGTCGGTGACCACGTGCGCGTGACGGGCATGACCAAAGGCAAGGGCTTCCAGGGAGTCGTGAAGCGATGGGGCTTCCACGGCTGCGGCGATTCCCATGGGAGTACGTCTCACCGGCGGCCCGGTTCGATCGGCCAGTGCGCCTACCCGGGCAGGATCTGGAAAAACAAGCGGATGGGCGGCCACACCGGGATGGGTAGAAAGACTGTTAGAAATCTCGAAGTGGTGAAGGTTGATCCTGAGAACAACTTGATTGCAGTGAGGGGTGCGGTTCCGGGTCATCCCAGAAGCTATGTCATAGTGCGCGGACAGTGAGAGAAGGGGTTACGATGGAGTTCGAAGTGATCAATACCAGCGGCGCAAGTTCAGGCAAGATCGAGCTGCCTGACAGTGTGTTCAATGTTAAACCCAAAAAGCATCTGGTCTATGAGGCAGTCAAGTCTTACATGGCCAACCAGAGGCTGGGTACCGCCCATACCAAGACCAGGTCAGAAGTCAATGCCAGCGGCAAGAAGCCGTGGAGACAGAAGGGACTGGGAAGAGCGAGGGCCGGCACGGCTGGTTCGCCGATCTGGGTGGGCGGAGGGATTGCACACGGGCCAAGGCACCACGACCACTATTACTCACTTCCTAAGAAAGCGCGCAGGAGTGCGATACGATCTGCGCTTTCTGAGAAGGTCAGGGAGGGGGGAGTGAAGATCGTCGAGTCCCTCGGGTTCGCAGAGCCCAAGACCAAGAAGGCCGTGGAGCTCATGAAGTCGGTCGGCGTCGCCGACAAGAAGTGTCTGTTTGTCCTGAGGGTCAAGAATGACGATTTCATGAAGGCGACGCGCAACATTCCCGGGGTCAAGACCACCCTTTCGAAGGATCTGAATATCCACGACATCCTGAGCTTCGACGCTTTGGTTGTGGATAAAGATGCTGTGGAAGCACTTGTGGAGGTGCTGAAAAGTTGAGGGACGCAAGATCTATAGTGCTTAGGCCGCTTGTCACCGAGAAGGGTTCGAAGCTCCGGGAGACGGAGAACAAGTACCTGTTCCGCGTAGCGACCGATGCCAACAGGCTTGAAATAAAGCGAGCAGTGGAAGAGATATTCCACGTCAAGGTCAAGGGCGTGCGAACGATGATTGCCCACGGCAAGGTAAAGCGTCTGGGCATGTTCAGTGGCAAGAGGCCTGACTGGAAGAAGGCCGTTGTCACACTTCAGACAGGTCAGACAATCGATCTATTCGAGCAGGTGTAACCATGGGAATCAGAAAGTACAAACCGGTTACTTCGACTCTTAGGTACAAGACCGGCCATACCTTCGAGGAGATAACAAAGACGAAACCCGAGGCGGGCCTTATCGAGCATATAACGCGCAAGGCCGGCAAGAACAACCAAGGAAGAGTCACGATCCGCTACCGCGGCGGAGGCCACAAGCGGCTCTATAGAAGAATCGACTTCAGGCGCGATAAGCATGGCATTCCAGCCAGGGTCGCAAGCATCGAATACGACCCCAACAGATCGGCGCGGATCGCCCTGCTTCACTACGCCGATGGCGAGAAGCGTTACATCGTATGGCCCGTTGGTCTTACGGTGGGGGACAAGGTTTCGTCGGGGCCGGGCTCGGAGATAAGGCCGGGCAATGCCATACCCTTGAAGGATGTCCCCCTGGGGACAGAGGTCCACAACGTGGAGATGGTGCCGGGCAAGGGCGGCCAGCTTGCCCGGAGCGCAGGCTCCTTTGTCCGTCTTGTTGCCAAAGAAGGGGCATATGGCCACCTGAGACTTCCGTCGGGCGAGATGAGATTGGTGAGATTGGAATGCTTCGCGACGATAGGCCAGGTCGGTAACGTCGACCATGAGAAAATAAGCATAGGCAAGGCAGGCAGATATAGATGGATGGGGTGGAGACCGCGGGTAAGAGGTGTTGCCAAGAACCCGGTTGATCATCCGATGGGTGGCGGTGAAGGCAAGAGCTCCGGTGGCAGGCACCCCTGCTCGCCCTGGGGATGGCCGACCAAGGGCTACAAGACCAGGAAGCGTAAGCCATCTGACAAGTTCATCGTAAGAAGAAGGAAATAAGGGGGACAGTGGGTATGTCTCGTTCTGTCAAGAAAGGTCCTCACGTGGACCAGAAGCTTCTGGATCGGATAAACGAGCTCAACCGGACACGCGAGAAGAGGGTGTTAAGGACGTGGTCGCGGGATTCGACGATAACGCCCGAGTTTGTATCTCATACTCTGGCTGTCCACAACGGCAACAAGTTCATCCCGATCTTCATCACGGAGAACATGGTGGGTCATAAGCTTGGAGAGTTCGCTCCGACAAGAACTTTCAGAGGTCACAGCGGCAGGGTTTCCGCCGAGAAGACCACAAAGGTAAAGTGAGGTAGTTTCGATGGAGGCAAGGGCCGCAGCAAAATACGTTCTGATATCGCCAAGGAAAGCAAGGCTGGCAACCCAGATCATACAGGGCAAGCCCGTGAGCGAAGCTCTTGCGATACTCAAGTACACGCCCAAGAAGGGCGCCGTCATGGTTTCGAAGGTCCTGAATTCAGCTATTGCCAATGCGGTAAACGTGGAGGGAAGCGGCAAGCTCGATCCCGATGCCCTCTATGTTAAGAGTGCCAGTATAGATCCGGGACCCATAATGCCGAGATGGCGGCCAAGGGCCTTTGGAAGGGCATCGAGAATAAGAAAGCGGCTGAGTCACATAAAGATCGTGGTGACTACTGAAATGCCTCGCGCCCTGAAGGGGACGAGGACGGCGAGAAGGGTAGAAGCCCATACAACCAAGAAGAAAGGCAAGAAGTAAGGAGGAAGGAATTTGGGGCAGAAGACTAATCCTATCGGTCTGAGGCTGGGAATCGTAAAAACCTGGGATTCGCGGTGGTTTGCCAGGAAAGGCTATGCCGGACTCTTACAAGAGGACATCTTCATACGGAAATACATAACGAGCAGGTTAGCGCGTGCAGGCATATCCAAGGTCGTGATTGACAGGGCCCCGAAGAAGATCACCGTCACCATTCACACCGCAAGACCCGGTATAGTGATAGGCCGAAAAGGGACTGAAGTTGACCAGCTGAGGGATGAGCTTCAGCACATCACCAAGAAAGAGATACATATCAATATCCAGGAGGTTGAGAAGCCCGAGATCGATGCCCAGCTCGTGGCGGAGCACGTTGCCAGTCAGCTCGAGCAGCGCGTGTCCCACAGGCGAGCGATGAAGAAGGCAATAGCATCTGCCATGCGTGCGGGAGCCAAAGGCATAAAGATAATGTGTAATGGGAGGCTGTCCGGGGCGGAGATGGCAAGGACCGAGCATTACATGGAGGGGAGAGTACCGCTTCACACCCTGAGGGCGGACATTGACTATGCCAGGGCGACTGCGCACACGACCTACGGAACCAGTGGTGTCAAAGTGTGGGTGTTCCACGGCGAGATCTTTAAGAAGCCCGAGGAATTTAAGACAAAGGAATAGACGGGCGAAGGACTAGAGGAGCTCGAAAATGCTTAGTCCGAAGAGAGAAAAATATAGAAAGCAGCAGAGGGGTAAGCGCCGGGGTATGGCGTGGAGGGGAAGCACAATAGAATTCGGTGAATATGGGTTGATGGCGCTTGAGGCAGCATGGGTCACTGCGAAGCAGATCGAGGCTGCTCGAGTTGCCATGACGAGGCATGTGAAGAGGAGTGGAAAAATCTGGGTGAGGATTTTCCCCGACAAGCCGGTAACGCTTAAGCCTGCTGAGACCAGAATGGGTAAGGGCAAAGGCAATCCGGAATACCATGTCGCGGTCGTCAAGCCCGGCCGAATGCTTTTCGAGCTCGGCGGCGTCACTGAGGCCATGGCGCGAGAGGCGATGCTGCTTGCCGCACGGAAATTACCTATCAAGACAAGATTCGTGTGCAGAGAGGTGATATAACCTGATGAAGCCGGAGAAATACAGAGAGCTCACGCACGACGAGCTTGAGCGTACCGCGAGGGACCTGCGTGAGGAGCTGTTTAACCTGAGATTCCGCGTCTCCACTCAGAAACTTGACAATCCCTTGAGGATAAGGCTCGTGAGGCGGGATCTCGCGAGAGTTCTCACGATCATAAGGGAAGACGATCTCGGCAGGCGGAGACTTCCGGGCAGTCCCGAGGGGAAGGTTTGGGCAGACCAGTACGTAAAGGGCGATAAGAAGGAAGTGGAAGATGAAGGCCACGGGAAGAAAGACTAGATCTGGTATCGTCATAAGCAACAAGATGCAGAAGACCGTTGTTGTTGAGGCGGAGAGGCGTCTGAGGCATGCCACTTACGGCAAAGTTGTCCGGAAGAGACACCGCTTCTATGCCCATGATGAGAAGCAGCAGTGTCAAGAAGGTGATCTCGTACGAATTGTCGAGACGCGGCCCCTGAGCAAACTGAAGAGGTGGAGGGTGGCTGAGGTCTTGAAAAAAGCGGAATAGGATGGAGCCTTATGGTACAGCAGCAAACGATACTCACGATAGCAGATAACTCGGGCGCGAGGACAGCCAAGTGCCTAAGGGTGCTCGGTGGGTCTTACCGCCGATATGGCCGAGTTGGTGACATCGTAGTGGTGAGCGTCCGCGATGCGCTTCCTGACAGCGAAATCAAGAAAGGCGACATAGCGAAGGCCGTGATCGTAAGGACCAGGAAAGAGTTCAAGAGGCCCGATGGAACATATATCCGGTTCGATCAGAACGCGGCTGTCTTGATAAATGATGATAAGGAACCGAGGGCATCAAGAATATTCGGCCCCGTGGCGAGGGAACTCAGGGACAAGCAGTTCATGAAGATCATTTCCCTTGCGCCAGAGGTCGTCTGACGGAGAGACTTAAGATGCGCATTGCAAAAGATGACAGTGTGATCGTGATATCTGGCGATGAGAAGGGTAAGACCGGCAAGGTCTTGAAGGTCTACCCGGACAAGAACAGAGTGCTGATTGAAGGCATAAACTTCATCAAGCGCCACACCAAGCAAAGGTCAAGGATTCAGCCGGGGGGAATCGTTCAGAAGGAAGCCCCCGTCCACGTTTCCAATGTAATGGTGGTGTGCCCCCGATGTGGAGAGGGCACAAGGCCCAAGAGATCCAGACTTGTCGAGGGACGTTCGGTCAGGATCTGCAGCAAGTGCAACGAAATAATCGGTAAGGCTTAAAGGGGCGGCAAAAAGTGGCTGAGGAGAAGAAAAGCAAGAAGGACAAGGCAGAGAAAGAGAAGCCGGATAAGGAAAAGGCGGTTAAGACGGCTGACCCCGCGGAGCGGATGGAAAAAGGTTACGTGCCCAGGATGCTCCGCCGGTACAGGGAAGAGGCGGTTCCGGCCCTCACGAAGCAGTTCGGTTACAAGAACCTGCTCCAGGTACCGAGGCTTGAAAAGATCGTGATAAACATGGGCTGTGGGGACAGCCTGAAGGATCCGAAGCTCATGGATGCAGCCGTCGCCGATCTCGCAACGATATCGGGCCAGCGGCCTGTGATCACGCGGGCGTCGAGATCTGTGGCAAGTTTCAAGTTAAGGAAAGGTATGGCCGTAGGGTGCCGGGTGACCCTGAGGGGTGCGAGAATGTATGAATTCTTTGACAGGCTCGTCAATGTATCGATCCCCAGGATCAGGGATTTCCGGGGCCTTTCCCCTGACAGCTTCGACGGGCGCGGCAACTATACTTTCGGCGTCAAGGAGCAGATCGTTTTCCCTGAGATTGAATACGACAAGGTGGTCAAGATAAGAGGGATGGACATAGCTCTTACGACAAGTGCAAGAACAGACCAAGAGGCCCTCGAGCTCTTGAAGAGTCTCGGGATGCCGTTCAGGGCAAGCTAGAAGACGAGGGAGGAAGAGGTGGCGACAAAGGCAATGATGGAGAAATGGAAAGGCCAGCCTAAGTTCAAGATCCGGCACAGGAACAGATGTCATCGCTGCGGGCGGCCGAGAGGGTATTTGAAGAAGTTCGGACTCTGCAGGATCTGCTTCAGAGATCTTTCGCTCATGGGCCAGATCCCAGGCGTTGTCAAGGCAAGTTGGTAGGCAACTATACGTGAGGTAGGTTTGATGGCAGTAACGGATCCGATTGCTGACATGCTCACAGTCATACGAAACGGCTGTAAAGCCAAGCAGAAGAAGGTGGAAGTGCCGGCTTCGCGCGTGAAGTCGGAGGTTCTGAAAGCCCTGCTTAAAGAGAAATTCATATCCAACTACAGGTATATCGAGGACAGTAAGCAGGGGAGACTACGCATTTACCTCAAGTACACCGAAGACGAGGACAGCGTCATTGCCGGCTTGAGGCGAATCTCGAAACCCGGCTTGCGAGTCTATGCCGGAGCCGATAAGATTCCAAGCGTGCGCGGCGGGCTGGGCGTAGCAATCATGAGTACATCGCATGGCATAATGACCAACGCCGAAGCCCGGAGGCGGGGAATCGGTGGTGAAGTCATGTGCCACGTCTGGTAAGTGAGGGTGCCAAATGTCTAGAATAGGAAAACAGCCGATCGCGATCCCCAAGGGAGTTGGGGTCGAAGTGGAGGGACGGATCGTCAAGGTCAAAGGCCCCAAAGGCAACATCGCGAAGGAGATGCCCCTTGGCATCGAGGTCACGATCGAGGACGGCAAGGTCACGGTGAAGCGCTCAAGCGACCTCGGATTTTACAGGGCGCTCCATGGGACGGCAAGGATGTTGATCAGCAACATGGTCAAGGGTGTGACCGAGGGCTTCTCCCGGCAGCTTGAAATCGAAGGGATCGGATACAAGGCGCAGGTACAGGGCAAGAAACTGACGCTCAGTCTGTCCATGTCCCATCCTGTGGTCTACGAGGCTCGCGAGGGTATCACCATAGAAGTGCCTGATCCCAGGAAGATAAACATCAGCGGCGCCGACAAGGAAATGGTCGGACAGGCTGCCGCCGAGATCAGAGGCGTATTCCCGCCCGAGCCTTACAAGGGCAAGGGTATCAGATATGTCGGCGAGTATGTGAGGAGAAAGGCCGGGAAGACCGGGGCAGCGCAAACAACATAACGGAGTTTATTGATGGGTACAAAGAGACTTAGCGGAAGAGAACGAAGGCATGTGAGGATAAGGCGAAAGATGCGAGGTGTGGCGGCACGCCCCAGACTGGTTGTCTTCAGAAGCAACAAGCACATCTATGCTCAGATGGTGGATGATGCTACGGGCAAGACAATCGTGGGTGTGTCGGGCTCCTCGAAGGTCATTGTCGAGAGAACGAAAGATACGAAGGAAAGATTTGCCGAGAGCCTTGCCGTGGGCGGGGAGCTCGCAAAGCGGGCTCTTGAGAGAGGTATCTCGCAGGTTGTGTTTGACAGGGCCGGATATCGCTATCATGGGCGAGTGAAGGCTCTTGCTGATGCCGCACGAAAAGCTGGCTTGAAGTTCTAAGGTTGGAAGGGGGTCGAACTTTGGCAGAAGAGTTACGCGGAAGGGATGAGCAAGAGGAACCCAGGGAAAAGGCAGCTCCCGCGGAAATCGCGAAGGTGGCACCGAAGCGCGCAGCCATGACATCAGCGAGAGGAAGACCTTCGGGCCGGAGGCCCGGGCGTGACCGCGATCGAAAGAGCACCGACGAAGAAGAAAACCAGCTGATCGAACGCGTGATCCACATTAACCGGGTAGCCAAGGTGGTGAAGGGAGGCAGGCGCTTCAGCTTCAACGCCATAGTCGCCGTTGGCGATGGCAAGGGTCACGTCGGGGTCGGATTGGGCAAGGCCAATGAAGTGGCTGACGCCATAAGAAAAGGCAGTGAGGCAGCAAGGAAGAACATGGTGAGGGTTGCGCTTCTGGGGACAACGATCCCCCACGAGGTGATAGGCGAAAGCGGTGCAGGGAGGGTGCTCTTGAAGCCCGCATCCCCCGGTACCGGCGTTATCGCCGGCGGCGCCGTAAGGGGCGTTGTTGAGCCCGCGGGGATCAAAGATATACTCACGAAATCCCTGGGCTCACCGAATGCACACAATGTCGTGAAAGCAACTATGAACGGCCTTATGCAGCTCAGGCGAGCGGCGGATGTTGCAAGGACAAGAGGCATGGCCGTACACGAGGTACTTGGAATATCGGAGCGTGATCTTCGTGGCAAAATTGCGAATTAAGCAGAGGGTAAGCGGCATAGGAAGAATAGAGCCTCACAAGAGGGTGCTTCGGGCTCTTGGGCTCAGGCATCCGGGTAGTGTGGTCGAACGGAGTGATACTCCCTCGATAAGAGGCATGATCGAGAAGGTCAAATATCTTGTGAGTGTCGAAGTCATTGAAGAGGAGAAGTGACGAGGTGAAACTCAGTGAACTCACTCCGGCCCCCGGGGCGGTGAAGCGAAAGAAACGTGTCGGATGCGGCCCTGGCAGCGGGCACGGCAAGCGCAGCTGCCGTGGCAACAAGGGACAAAGGGCCAGAAACACGGTAAGCATCTGGTTCGAGGGCGGGCAGATGCCCCTCCAGAGACGCTTGCCCAAGCGTGGATTCAGGAATGCCCTGAGGGAGGCCTGCCAGGTGGTGAGCATCGGCCGCATTGCCGAGAGATTCACAGCCGGCGACGAAGTCAACCCCGAAAGCCTGAGGGCGAAGAACCTTGTAAAGACGAAGGGCATACGGATCAAGGTTCTTGGGCCGGGCGAGGTGGGTTTCCCGCTCAAGGTTACGGTTCATGCCATATCAACCAAGGCACGAGAGATTGTGGAGAAGGCTGGTGGGACAGTCAGCCTCATAGATTAGGACCTCGCTGGTCCTTTTATCTGAGGAGAAGAGATGGGATTTTTCGACAAATCTACGAGCATTTTCAAGATACCGGAGCTCAGGAGGCGGATTTTCTTCACCCTGGCTCTCCTGGTGGTCTTCAGGGTTGGCTCATATGTGCCCGTGCCCGGTATCGACAGTTCAGCGCTTGCGGCCGCTCTCAGCGGGATGAAGGGTACGCTGCTTGGGCTTTATGATATGTTCGCAGGCGGTGCCTTCTCCAGAGCAACTGTCTTTGCCCTGGGCATCATGCCGTACATCTCTGCCTCGATCATACTCCAGCTTCTGACGGCGGTGATACCGTATTTCGAGAAGCTGCAGAAAGAAGGCGAAGAGGGAAGAAAGAAGATCACCCAGTACACCCGGTACGGCACGGTCCTCCTGAGCATGATCCAGGGATATGGTATTTCGATCTTCCTGGAGAACATGCCTGTGGCAAGTGCTTCGCCCATAGTACCGATGGGTGGCTTGGGTTTCCGATTGATGACGATGATAACGCTTACATCCGGAACCATCTTCCTGATGTGGCTCGGCGAGCAGATCTCGGACAAAGGCATCGGCAACGGAATATCGCTTCTCATCTTCACCGGCATCATAGCGAGGTATCCCAACGATATGTTGCGGACCTTCGAGTCCCTGAGAGTCGGGTCGATGAAGCTCTTCACGTTGCTTTTCCTATTGATTCTCATGGTCATGATCATCGCGGGTGTGATCGTGATGACCCAGGCGATGCGCAAGATTCCCGTGCAGTATGCCAAAAGGGTGATCGGCAGGCGCACCTATGGCGGCCAGAGCACGCATATACCCCTCAGGGTAAACACGGCTGGCGTGATCCCGATCATATTCGCTCAGTCGATCCTCATGTTTCCTTCGAGCATCGCCACCTTCTTCGGACGAAGCAGCTTCATGGAGGCCTTCTCCAACTTCATGAGGCCTGACGGAGTGATTTACAACGTTCTCTACTGCTTGATAATCGTGTTCTTCGCCTACTTCTACACGGCGATTGTCTTTAACCCCAATGACCTCGCGGACAACATGCAGAAGTACGGAGGCTTCATCCCGGGGATCAGGCCCGGCAAGAAAACTTCCGAATACATAGATAGGGTCCTTACGAGAGTGACCCTGCCCGGTGCGATCTTCCTTGCTTTCATAGCAATACTTCCCTCGATCTTCATCTACAGGTTCCAGGCGCCTTTCTATTTCGGAGGCACGGGACTGCTGATCGTGGTGGGTGTGGCTCTGGATACGCTCCAGCAGGTGGAATCCCATCTCATTATGCGGCACTACGAGGGCTTCCTGAAGAAAGGCAAGTTGAGGGGGAGAAGATAGCGCGATGAGACTCATTTTCCTTGGACCTCCGGGCTCGGGCAAGGGTACTCAAGCCGGAATGGTCGCTGCGAAACTGGGGATACCCCAGATCTCGACCGGCGACATACTGCGCGAAGCGGTGACGCGCAACATGGAATTGGGCAGGAAGGCGAAGGCTTATATGGACAGCGGAAGGCTTGTACCGGATGACGTGATGCTCTCCCTGGTCGAGGACCGGCTGGCTGAGGCTGACTGCTCAAAGGGATTTGTGCTTGATGGATATCCGAGAACCCTTCCTCAGGCCATGACGCTTGATGAGATGCTTGAGGTGGGGCGCAAGAACATGGATGCCGTAATCTTCATAGATGTGAAGGATGAGGCTGTGCTTGAGAGACTCTCGCGAAGGCGAGTCTGCCCGCAGTGTAAGGCTCTCTACAACCTGGATGCAGATCCTCCCCGGATGGAGAACCTCTGCGATAGGTGTGGGGTTGAGCTCAGCTCGCGGACCGATGACGGCGAGGCAACCATAAGAACACGACTCAGTGTTTACCGGAACGAAACTCTTCCTCTTGTTGAGTACTACGAGGCAAAAGGGATCCTCAGGAAGGTTGAGGGGGAAGGCAAGATTGCGGATGTTTTCTCCACCATCATGGAAGAGATTTCGGAGGTGAGGCAGAGTTAGAAGAGCTGTGATGACAGGCGAGTCGAGGGCGGTAAAGAGCAAGGATGAGATCGATCTCATCCGGCGAAGCTCGAGGATTGTCGCGGAGACCCTTTGCCTTCTGGAGTCGGCGATAAGGCCGGGCATCACGACAAAGGAGTTGGATGAGATCGCAGAAACGCATATACGATCGAGGGGTGGAATGCCGTCGTTCAAAGGCTACAGGGGTTTCCCCGCGAGCATCTGCGCTTCGATAAACTCAGAAGTTGTGCACGGCATCCCCGGGCAGAGGGCGCTCAGGGAGGGCGACATAATAAGCATTGATGTGGGGGTCTTCAAGGAAGGCTATCACGGTGATGGTGCAGCGACATTCCCCGTGGGGAAGATCGGCACGGATGCGGCAAGGCTCCTTGATACTACGAAAGCGTCGCTGGTGGCCGGCATCGCCGAGGCAAGGGACGGGGCGACCATCAGTGATGTCTCCCGGGCAATTCAGAATGTTGTTGAGGGGGCAGGCTTCTCGGTGGTGAGGGATCTCGTGGGACACGGAATCGGCCGCGAGATGCATGAGGAACCCCAGGTTCCCAATTTTGTGACACACGGAGCAAGTCCTCCGCTCCTGAGGGGGATGACCCTTGCGGTCGAGCCGATGGTCAGCGCGGGAGGCTACGAGATCACGGTAAAGGCGGATGCCTGGACGGTTGTGACCAAGGATGGATCGCTCTCGGCCCATTTCGAGCATACGATAGCCGTAGCCGAAGATGGCGGCGAGATGCTTACGGTGTGTTAAGGAATTGAGTGTGTGAGCAGGTTAACTCTGGAGGCGGTGGTTTAGCGTGGCGAAGGAAGAGAGCATACAGGTAGAAGGGACTGTGCTCGAAGCACGTCCGAATGCCATGTTCAGGGTCGAGCTCGAGAACGGGCACAAGGTGCTTGCACATGTCTCAGGCAAGATGAGAATGCATTTCATCAAGATCCTGGCCGGAGACAAGGTGACGGTTGCGCTTTCACCGTATGACCTGACCCGGGGACGCATAATCTACAGATACAAATAGAGCGACCAGGAGACATTGACATGAAGGTGCGGGCATCGGTAAAGAAGATTTGTGACAAGTGCAAAATCGTGAAAAGAAGGGGCATAGTTTTCATCATTTGTAAGAATCCCAGACACAAGCAGAAACAGGGATAGGAGGTGGTAGAAGCGTGCCGAGAATCGCAGGAGTAGATCTGCCGGCTGACAAGAGAATAGAGATCGCACTAACATACATCTTCGGTATCGGCAGATCGGCGGCTAGAAGAATTCTTGACGAGACGGGTGTCGATCCCAGCATAAGAACCAAGAATCTGAGCGAGGAAGACACCGCAAAGCTCAGAAGAATCATCGAAGGCGAATACAAGGTTGAAGGTGCGTTGAGGTCGGAGACGGGCGGCAATATCAAGCGGCTGATGGACATAGGCTGCTATAGAGGCCTGCGACACCGCAGGAACCTCCCGGTGAGAGGACAGCGCACCCATACCAATGCCAGGACGAGAAAAGGTCCCAAGAAAGGCATGATGATCAAGAAGAAGAAAGAGGAAACGAAAGCGTAGCACTCAAGCAAGCACTATAGGTGTGGAGGAATGGAGGTATAGAGGTTGGCAACCCCAAAGGCTAAGAAAGCGAAACGCAGGGAAAGAGGGATTGAGGAGAACGGCGTAGCGCACATACAGGCGACTTTCAATAACACCATAGTCACCATAACCGATTCAAGGGGCCATGTGATTGCTTGGTCGAGTTCTGGCAGAGTCGGTTTCAAGGGTTCTCGAAAGAGTACGCCTTTTGCTGCTCAGCTTGCCGGGGAAGCCTGCGCGAAGGAGGCTCTTGGGTATGGGGTCAGGAGGGTCGAGGTGAGAGTGAAGGGTCCGGGCCCTGCCAGGGAGGCCGCGATACGGTCGCTTCAGACCGCAGGACTTGACGTCACAGCCATAAGGGATGTTACGCCTATACCTCATAATGGGTGTCGTCCTCCCAAGAGAAGAAGAGTATAAAACGGAGGGATTTGATGGCGAGATACACCGGTTCAAAATGCAGGCTCTGTCGCAGGGAGGGTGTGAAGCTTTTCCTTAAGGGTGATCGCTGCATGACCACCAAGTGCGCGGTTGATCGAAGACAGTATCCTCCCGGTGAGCATGGTCAGAGGATGAGGGTGCGGAGGACAGAGTACGGCATACAGCTCAGGGAGAAGCAGAAGGTAAAGCGGATTTACGGAGTGCTTGAAGCCCAGTTCCGGAACTACTTCGAGAAAGCCACGAGACAGAAGGGTATGACAGGTGAGAACCTCTTGAAGTTACTGGAGCTCCGGCTGGATAACATCGTTTATCGTACGGGTTTCGCTATGTCGCGGGATGCCGCAAGACAGTTCATAGGGCACGGGCACTTCACTGTGAACGGAAGAAAAGTTGACAGGCCGTCTTATTCGATCAAAGTCAATGATGTGATAGAGCCCAGGGATTCCATGAGGGAGATTGCCAGGGCCAATCTTGGAAGGAGAGGGGCTGATTCGGTCCCCTGGCTCAAGGTTTCTCCAGAGAAGCCGTCGGTAACCTTACTGGAGGTGCCGAGTCGAGAAAGCATACCCATTCCTATACAGGAGCAGCTGATAGTCGAGCTCTACTCCAAGTAATGGGTGATGGGCCGGCGTTTTACCCTAAGGACGAGGTGGCTGTGGTATGAAATTTAAGAGCTTACAGATGCCTAAGGCGGTTGAGATCGAAACAGCATCTGCGACGGATACTTACAGTAAGTTTGTGGTCGAGCCTCTCGAGCGAGGCTTCGGAGTGACCATCGGCAATGCTGTAAGAAGGATTCTGCTTTCATCCCTCCAGGGAGCAGCCGTCACGAGCGTGAAAATTGACGGGGCGCTGCACGAGTTCTCTACTCTCCCGCACGTCAGGGAAGATGTCGCAGAGATAATCATCAATATCAAGAGAATTAGGTTTAGGTTCCTGGCGGATGATCCCAAGACCCTGACGCTTGAGGCCGAGGGATCCGGAGAGGCGAAGGCCGGTGACTTCACGGGTGATCCTGGGGTGGAGATCCTGAATCCCGAGGTTCCGATAGCGACCCTGGACAAGGGAGCCAAGCTCAGAATCGAAATCGAAGTAGACACCGGCAGGGGCTTCGTACTTTCCGAGATGCAGCACCAGACTGACAAGCCTATCGGCGTGATCCCGGTTGACTCGAATTTCTCGCCGGTGAAGAGGATGAACTTCAGGGTTGAGAACACCAGGGTGGGCCAGCGCACGGACTATGACAAGCTCTTGATAGAGGTCTGGACCGATGGCAGCGTTACGCCGCGGGATGCCGTGAGTTACGCAGCCAGCATCCTCAAGAATCACCTCGCACTTCTCATCACCAAGGAAGAGAAGGCGCCTGAGGAAGAGGTTGAAGAAATCAGTGATGACTGGGTCAGAATACATGATGTGCTCGAGCGCAATGTTGAAGAGCTCGAGCTCTCCGTGAGGTCAAGCAACTGCCTTCGGACGGCCGAGATACAGACCATCGGTGATTTGGTGAGGAAGACCGAATCCGAGATGCTCAAGTTCAGGAATTTTGGAAGAAAGTCCTTGAAGGAAATATCTGATATCCTGACCAGTATGGGCCTCCACTTTGGCTTTCCGGTCGATGAATATATGGATAAACGAAAGGCGGAAGCTGCTGCGCGACTTAAAGCTCAATACGGATAGCATGGATAAGGAAGGGCGTAGATGCGTCACAGAAGAGTAGGCCGTAAACTCGGAAGAAAAAAGCCACATCGAGAGATGATGCTCCGGAATCTGGTCACGTCGCTCTTTAAGATTGAAAGCGTCAGGACCACGGAAGCACGTGCAAAGGAAGCGAGAAAGCTGGCCGAGAGGATCATCACCTGGGCCAAGAAGGGTGATCTTCATTCGCGCAGGATGGCGTTTCGCTATGTGCGGGACGCCGAGGCCCTTAAGCACCTGTTTGAGGCCATTGGACCGCGCTTCAAGGCAAGGGCGGGGGGTTACACGAGGATCATGAAGCTTTCGAGGCGTCATGGCGATGCTGCTCCTGTTGTTATCCTGGAACTCACCGAAAAGAGCGTCAAGGTCGAGGAGGAAAAGGCAGCGCGTAAGGCAAAGAAGGAAGCCCAGAAAGAAGCTAAACTGAAAGAGGAGAAGAAGGGGGAGACGGATCTGCCCGAAGCAAGGGGCTAAGGAGAAGGTAGATTGTTCATTCGCAGCCCGGAAGATTCTCTGGGCTGCGTTTTTATTTTGGCGATTGAGGTGGCAGGCCGCCGGTGGTGCTTGCTGCGGAACGGCGCCTCGCGGACGGAAGCCCTTCACTCAGTAACTGATATTCGCTCCGGGCAATCCGCCGCATCGGCGCCTGGTCCGGCCGGGGTCGGACAGTCGAGATGAGGGACGTGCCGTGCCGTCGCAGAGTTTCGGGTCGGTCGCTGCAAGACAGGGGGTTGCGGGGCATGGGTGTGCACAGGTATGCGTAAGGACACACTCGTAAAGAAGCTCGAGGAGATAGTCGGAAGCGAGAATGTTCTCACTGACGGCGAATCGCTCCGGCGCTATTCATCCGATGTCACGGGGTTGGGTCCGGCGGGGTTGGCAGGCGCCCCGGGGGCGGACGCGCACGCAGAGCGAGTATCAGGTGCTGGCGCGGTATCACGGCCGGGTTCGGTATCACAGCCGGGTTCGGTATCACAGCCGGATATGGAAGCGCCTCGCCAGGTTTTCCCGGTCGCCTATGCTGTGGTTAGGCCACACACGCCTGAAGATGTCCGGCGGATTGTGGCGGTTGCTTTTGAGGAAGGACTCCCGGTGACGGCGCGCGGCGGCGGGACCGGCCTGTGGGGAGGCGCGGTTCCCGTTTGCGGCGGCATCATCGTCTCGACTGAAAGGCTCAATGCAGGGCCCGAGATCCATAAGGACGATCTCTACGTCATCGCGGGAACCGGTGTGGTCACAGAGTGGCTCCGTAACGAAATGGAGGGGGCGGGCCTCTTCTATCCGATTGACCCCGCGAGCGAGGCCTCATCCACGATCGGGGGTAATGTGGCTGAGGGCGCTCGTGGCTTGAGGGACCTCAAGTACGGTACGACGAGGAACTACGTGCTTGGCCTCGAGATCGTAACGCCCGAGGCAAAGATCCTGAACGTGGGTGCGCGGACCGTCAAGAGCGTCGCAGGCTACGATGTTACGAGGCTCATGGTAGGCTCCGAGGGGACTCTGGGTATCGTGACATCGGTGATCCTCAAAGTCTTGCCGCTTCCTGAGGAACGGCGGACCCTATGTTTCAAGTTTCCAGACAGCGTACGGGCCGCTGCGGCCGCTACAGAGATAATGGCCGGAGGCTTCTCTCCCTCGGCCCTGGAGATCATGGACAGCAGAAGCGTGAGAGCAGTTGAGAAGCGTCTCGGCAGGCCCTATCCGGGTACGGAGCCTGACACCGACGCATGCCTCCTCGTGGAATTCGACGGCACAAGATCGCTGTGTGACGAGGATGCATCCAAGGTCAGGGACATGATGAGAGCAATCTTTGCGGCGAGCGTCATGCTTGAGGCGAGATATCCCGAGTCTCGCACCCTATGGAACGCAAGGAGGGCTGTGCTCGTTGAGCTTGCGAAGCTCTCCCCGACAGTGGTAATCGAAGACTTCAACGTCCCTCGCACCCAGCTCGGAGCTATGCTTGAGGCGATTTCCAAGGTCTCGCACCGGCTTGATGTAAGGATTGCAGCTTTCGGCCATGCCGGCCAGGGTAGACTCCATGCCGCATTCCTTGCGGATGGCCTCGCCCGGGAGGCGATGGAAAAGGTCGGAGGCGCGATCTCGGAACTGACCGGGGAATGTGTGGATCTCGGTGGGACTGCTTCGGGTGGAGGGGGCATTGGGCTTGGGAATCTGCCGCCTCCGATGCTTGACGGGTCCGAAGCTGGCCGGGATGTGATGAGAAGGCTCAAGGCCCTGGTCGATCCCAAAGCAATAATGAATCCGGGAAAGATGCCTTATGAAAAGTGAGGCGAGGCGCAAGGTGGAAAAGGTAAGCACCGCGGGGCAACTCGACCTTTTCGGTGACGACGAGGGCAAATCGAAGTACGAAGCGATCGAGAAGATGTTGCCCGAAATCGAGAGGTGCCTCAAGTGCGGGCTGTGCCGGTCGGCCTGCCCCGTCTTCGCAGAGGTTCTGGATGAATCGGGCTCGGCGCGCGGCAGGATCGCCATGATTGAGGCCCTCCGTGAGAACACGCTCTCCTTGAGCCCCGTCTTCTGTGATGCGCTCTCAAAGTGCTTGAACTGCAAGTCATGTATGGAAGCCTGCCCGAGTGGGATCAAAGTGGATGAGGTGGTGCTTGCGGCGAGAGCCGAGATCTTCAAGAAGGGGCGCTTTCCGTTTTTGAAGAAGTTGATCTTCAGAAATCTCCTGAGGCGGGGGCGGCTCCTGCCGCCCGTCAGTAAGACCCTGGCCTTCATCGAACGCAAGATCCTCCGCGGCCTTCCGCCATCGAGTCCTTACAGGATACTTCTCCCTCTGGTCAAGATAGACAAAGATAGGATTCTGCCCATCTTTGCAGGGAGGACCCTCATGGACCAGTTTGGTGAAATCATAAGCCCCAAAGTAAAGCCAAGGATGCGCGTTGGGTTCTTCATCGGATGCGCCACGAATCTCATATACACAGGTGTGGGAAGAGACGTTCTGCGGACCCTTGTGGGCGAGGGAATCGAAGTTGTGCTTCCGCACGATCAGGGTTGCTGCGGGATGCCGGTATATACTTCGGGCGACAGGCAGACGGGGCTCGAGCTTGCGCAACGAAACCTGAGGGCTTTTCAGAAACACAAAGTGGATGCCATCGTGACGGCATGTGCCTCTTGCGGGGTTGCACTCAAGCAGGATTACGAGAAAATACTGGGGCTGGGAGCGAGCGACCTTGGTGCGCGGGTCTATGACCTCAGTGAATTTCTGGTGAAGTACTCGAAACTCAAGTTTGATCAAGACCACCTGGATCCGGTCAAGGTCACCTATCACTATCCATGTCATCTCAATCGCGGCCAGGGCATCAAGGATGCGCCTCGCCGAGTGCTCGAAGCGATCCCGCATGTTGATTTTGTTGAGATGGAGGAGGCGGACCGGTGCTGCGGTGGGGCCGGCACTTTCAGTCTGACGCACTACGACCTATCGAAAGCAATTGGCAGAAGAAAGGCGAGTTTCATAGCGGCCTCGGGAGCGGATGTCGTTGCCACCTCCTGCCCGAGCTGCATGATCCAGCTCGCAGATATACTTGGCAGGAATGGCCTGCCCCAGAAGGTGGTTCATCTGGTCGAGCTGGTGGCTCCCTGGTATCCGCCGCTCGAAGAATCCGCCGAGATGAGAAAACAGCGAAGGTAGAATCTACCTTCGCCGGTTCGATCGCTGAGTCTAAGGCCTACTTAATCCTATGGCCTACTTACAGTCCTGCATCCATCTGCCGCGGAAGATTCCGTCTTCAGTGCTGTCAGGGAAGCAGTAGTGGCCCTTGAATCTGCCCACGTCTACGAGAGCGTCGTCAACCCACTTGCCCTCGAAGTAGCCACCCTGGCAGTCTTCGCGAGCCTCCTCTTCATCTTGATCGACAAGAGGGCCCCAGGTGCCTTTCATGAGACCGCCAAACTCGCCGGACGTGGTTATCCACTTCCCGAAGAGCACCCCGACACTATCTCTCACGGTATAGTATCCCTGCACATAGCCATCCAGAGCCCCGCCATCTCCGATCCATGCTCCCTCGAAGTTGCCGGAAGTGTCCGTCTCGCTCGCCCAGGTACCTTCCATGAAGCCCATCGGGCAGCGGACACGCTCCAGCATAGTTCCGACCAGGGACATCTTGTTGCACTCATCATAGGTGACCAACTGGTTGTATTCGGCGAGACTGTCAAAAGGAATCTCAGCGGTGTATAGCGGGGTTGTGATTGTGACAGTGTTCTTCACTTCCTTATGCCGCGGATCGGGAACATCGATTATCTGGAAGAGTATGCCGTCAACGTGATTGCCTGGATGAGATATCCACTCGACCTCTCTTGCACCGTGGCGGGGCCTCACGATGGAATCACCCGGCTCGAATCTTATCAGGCGCCGAATGATGAGGATGCCACCATCCGCTTCTATCGAACCTGACCAGTCGGTGGTTGGGCAGCTGCCTGCAGTCTCGCTTGTATCAGGGTTGTCGAGGTTGCCCCATACCATCCGCAGCATGTACTTCTTTGCTCCCCTGTTTTTCTCGGCGTTCGATACCTCTGAGCTGTCTGCCATGTCATCATGATAGGGCGCATCTTCCGGGTGGCCTGCTATGAGGTCGGCATCGCCGAACCCCGGGGCCTCATTATCCGTGGTGTAACCGCCATATTCTGCAAGGAGATCCTTCTCGCCGTCTTCATTCCCCTGGGTGACAGACTTCCCGCAGCCGGCAACAAGCACTGCTGCGAGCGCCATTGTCAAACCTGCCATCATTAAGCGCTTCATTCTCCTCCCCTCCCTTTCGACCCTATCCTGGCTGGGGCCTCGGTGTTTGTGCCTATATGTATATATCAATTATACCACGTTCTTACATCTATGGGTCTTCTATCTAGTTCGACATCGGCAGGTTCAATCTGGGCGGCCAAAGCCAGGCACAAAAAAGTTAAGAGCGAGTCCTTAAGGAAGTAGGGCATTAAGGTGTGGAAGCAGAGCTGCGAGTTCCTCGCCCGTCACGCTCCTCAGGACCCGCTCCACATCTATACTAACAATTCGGCATAATAGCGCAAGCTAAAAATCGAAAAAACGGAAAAATGTGGAGGGAGGCGAAACTTCACCAGATCTGACAAAGATTCAAGATTGAGGAACGCCGGATTGCACTCAGGAAGTCAAGCCCCCGACCTGCGGATCGGGTCCCCCTTGCCTGGTTCCCATGTGCATCTCTTGCCTGGATCGCTACCCCTGGGCGCTGATAGGGCGACTAATAAGTGTGCGGAATTGAATTTGGCTGCCGAGCTTGACATGGTCCGCCCCCGGTGATAGGATGCGCCTGAGCAGTTGGTAATGATATAGAGGAGGTTGGTATGCCTGATGTTTACCAGATAGCACTCTCACCCAATGATTTGCCCCGCAAGTGGTATAATATCATTCCCGATCTACCCGAGCCCCTGCCACTGCCCCTCGGCGACAAGCAGATCCAGCAACTTCCCAAGATGATGATCCACAAGTGCCTTGAGCAGGAGTTCTCGACTGAGCGGTGGATCGATATACCCGATGGCGTCCTCGAACTATTTGAGCGGGCGGGCCGGCCGCGGCCTCTCTTCAGGGCGCGAGGCCTCGAGAAGGCGCTGGGCACACCGGCCAGGATGTACTACAAGGGCGAGTTCTATAGCCCGACGGGAAGCCACAAGGTCAACACGGCGCTTGCCCAGGTCTATTATGCCAAGCAGGAAGGGTTTGAGAGACTCACTACCGAGACCGGCGCCGGCCAGTGGGGATCTGCGCTCTCCTATGCGGCGGCCCTGGTCGGCCTCAAGTGCACGGTTTACTGGGTGCGCGCAGTCTACCAGTGGAAGGAATCGCGCCGCAACTTCATGAACCTCTACGGCTCCCAGGTCTATGCCTCGCCGAGTCCTCATACCAAGATTGGAAAGTCGCTTTATGACAAGGATCCTAATCATCCCGGGTCGCTCAGTATCGCCATCTCCGAAGGCCTCGAGGACGCTGAGCGCGATCCCAAGGCAGTCTACTCCCTCGGCTCGGTACTGAATCATGTGATAATGCATCAGTCTGTGATTGGGCTTGAGACCCAGAAGCAGTTTGAGAAGGTCGGCGACTACCCCGACGTCGTGATCTCATGCCTGGGCGGCGGCAGCAACTTCGGCGGCTTCGCAATGCCCTTTATGGGCGATGTCCTGACCAAGGGCAAGAAGATAAGATTCATCGCTGCCCAGAGCCAGGCTTCGCCAAACCTCCAGGGCGAGTACAAGTACGACTTTGCCGACCATGGGGAACTGACGCCCCAGCTTAAGATGTACACTCTCGGCCACCAGGCGGACTTCCCGCCGATCAAGGGCGACGGCCTGCGCTATCACGGCTGCTCGCCCATCATAAGCCTCTTGAGGCATCTCGGGTACATAGACACGGTTGCTTATCCACAGGATGAGAAGTACGTGTTCGAGGCAGCCGAGATGTTCGTTCGCACCGAAGGCTTCTTGCCTGCACCCGAGTCGGCCTATAGCATCGCCGCCGCGATAGATGAGGCCAAGCGATGCAAGGAAACCGGCGAGAAGAAAGTGATCGCCTTCAACATAAGCGGCCACGGCTTCATGGACATGGTCGGATATGATGAGGTGCTCCACCTGACCGAGCGGACGCCGCTCAGGGAGAAGGTCGTAAAGGGAGGGTAAGAGCGCCCGACGTGGCCCTGGCGCCTCGCGGGCGGAAGCCCTTCGCTTAGTAACTGATATTCGCTCCGGGCAATCCGCCGCACCGGCGCCCGGTCTGGCCGGGTCAGGGGTGAGCAGGTGATGGGGCCTTTTCTGAACGGGCCTCGGTTGATATATTACCAATATGACTAAGATCAAGATCACCAGGAGGGTTTTCCAGCTTTTCTTCCTCGGTTCGGTCTCGTACCTCATGGTCAAACTCCTTGTTGGTGTGCCGACGAGGACTGTTGAGTACTACTGCCCGATGGGTGGAGTGGTCTCCATCTATGGCCTTTTCCGAAAGCAGCAGTTTATCTGCGCCCTGAGCGAGATGAACCTGAGCCTCGCCCTGGCTCTTTTTGCCGGCGTCATCCTCACCAAGAAGAGCTTCTGCAGCTGGGTCTGTCCGATCGGGGCGGTCTCGGAGGGCCTGTCGTGGGTTCGCGGCAAGGGAATCAGGAAGCAGGCCCTGAGAATTCCTGATGCTGCTGATGTGTGGCTCGGCAAGCTCAAGTACGTGGTGCTGGCGGTGATTGTTATCCTGTCATACAGGGCATCGGAGCTGGTATTCAGAGGCTATGATCCGTTCTACATCCTGTTTACGGGGACGAGGGGCCACGGCTTAGTCCCGGTTGTGAGCATCGCGGTCCTGGCAGGTGTGCTCGCGGGAACTTTCCTGTTCGAGATGTCGTGGTGCCGATACCTTTGCCCGCTTGGAGCAGCGATAGATCCGCTCTCCAAGATCGGGCTCCTCAAGGTGAAGCGGGATGGGGACAAGTGCAACGAGTGCGGGGCCTGTGACCGGGTCTGCCCGCACAGGATACCCGTGTCGAAGCTTCAGAAGATAACCCGAGGGGATTGCACCAACTGCCTCGAGTGCGTATCGAAGTGCGGCCTGGGCGCCCTTGATGTGGGGGCGTGATGGCTATGCCAGGCCTCACGCGCATCTGTGATAATCGATTGGGCAGGATCGTTCGATAACGGAGGTAGGTGTGACTAGGAAGGCCTGGATCATCCCCGCAGTCATTGTAGTCCTGTCCATATCGGGGATGCTGGGTGCCTCTAAGATCAGTCTCCCCACGCTTACCTACATCTACGATAAGGAGTTCACGGGAGAGGCCGCGACGGCCAAGTTCACGGTGGACGGAGTGAAATGCTACGGCACGGCCAATTTCCTTCGCGAGCACATTGAGATGGTGCCAGGCCTCGTAAGCCTTGTCGCCTACGGAGGCAGGCACAGAATAGTCCTTCAATATGATCCCCAGAAAGTTACCCCCGCCCAGATCACTGCCGCCATCGAGCAACCTGTCATGACCCGCAATGGCCCCACGGCCTTCTTCAAAGTGTTTGCTGTGGATGTGAAATAGCCCAGGGCAAGCCTCATCTCCACCGGCGGAAGTGGAAGAGAAGTTGCCAGGCTCAGCGGGCGGGTTTAAGCCGAAGCCCAGCGGACGAATCTGGAAACCAGATAACACTCTCCACATTTGCTCGAAGGGGCTTCAGTTGCGTGGTAGCCAAGAGGTTACAGACCCCCACCGTAAAATGCTCGAGCGGATACCCCAACCG
>CAYHHI010000015.1:44458-66143 GCA_964356335.1 uncultured bacterium | reverse complement strand
CGACGGAAGCGGCAAGAGCACCCAGGCTCAGCTGCTTGCCAACCGTCTCAGGGAACAGAACGTGAATGCAGAGGTCGTGTGGATGCGCGGTGAGTCGTACTTCTCCCTGCCTCTGATTAGGATCGGGAGGCGTCTGCTCGGCGCGCCCGGAGGGAAAAAGCGGGGCGACTTTGACGTGAAGGATCGCCGAGAGAGAGCCAGCCAGGAAGCAGTCGAAACCTACGAGAACTACGTCCGGAGCAAACAGTCCGTGTTCAGGAACGGCCTCATGCGCGCGGTCTGGCGATACCTTGTGCTCTTTGACTTTTTCATCACATTCAAGGTCTCATTCGCGAAACTCGCCAAGGACGTCGAAGCTGTCATACTGGATCGCTACATATACGACAGTCTCATTGATATCGATTCGGCCTTCGGAAGTGACGGCGCCGAGGTGAAGCGCCTCTTAAGATCGCCGCTTCTCAGGCTCTTCCCGCAACCTGACAAGGTTGTACTGCTCGAGATTGCCCCAGGAGATGCCATGCGGAGAAAAGACGACATTCCCTCTATGGATTATCTTGAGGAGCGCCTCGGGCTCTACCGGATCGTCGCCGACGAGCTCAAAGCTTCAATCATTGATGCCACAAGGCCGATCCAGGAAGTCAGGGTGGCTCTTGTTGATGCCGTGAGGACGATGGATCTGAGGAAGGCGGGAGTTGCGGGAACAGGAAAGCGCGCAGATGGAAGCAGCGGGAAGGGGAGGAGCCGGGGCGCGGGAACGACAGGAAGTGGAAGACGGCTTGAGGGAAGAGCGGACGAGGCAAGGCGTGCGGAGGGCAAGGGCAAGAGCACCGGGGGAATGCACGAGTGAGCAGACTAGTGATTATAGGGATTGACGCTCTCGATGCGGTGCTCTTGGAGCGCTGGCGGGATGATCTCCCCAATTTCAGGAAAATTATGGAGAAGGGCTACCACGCCCCTCTCGAATCTACAAAGCCGCCCGATTCCATTCCTGCCTGGGTAACGATCTATACGGGGATGCAGCCCTGGGAGCATGGCATTGTGGATTCGATGGATTATCTCGATATAAGAGCCGGTGGGCGTGCCCTCGATACCAAGGTGCTCGTCGGCAAGACCTTCTGGGATAAGGCAAGCCGGGCGGGCAAGCGAGTCTGTGTCATCAATCCCCTGCTCGCCTATCCCGTATGGCAAGTCAATGGCATAATGGTGAATGGGCCCGTCTTCGTGTCGGGCGAAGCCCAATCTTATCCTCCAGATATCCTCGAGCACTTCAAGATCCCCGAGCTCGGCGGCATGGCTGACTTTCCGGGAAGAAAGGACCTCGCCGATTTCCTCAAGAGGACAGAGGATGTCACACGCGATCAAGCCAGATTCGGACTCGAACTCCTTGCCCTCGAGGACTGGGACGTTTTCTTCCTTTGCTTCCTCACTCTCGACAGGGTGATGCACTTCGTCTGGCGATACACCGATCCTTCGGACCCGACTTACCCGGGGAAAAACCCCTTCGAGGATTCCATCAAGAAGTTCTTCGTTCTCTTTGATTCCGTGGTCGGGGATTTCATGGGTCACCTCGCTGCGGACCAAGCACTCCTGGTCGTGAGCGATCACGGCCATGCCATGCGGCCCCCCAGGGCCCTCTTTGTCAATGAGGTCCTGAGAAGAGAAGGCATGCTCAAGACCAGAGAAAGCCGGATTCCTCTTGTGAATCCTGTGGCGATCGTCGAGAAGGTCAAGAGCACTTTCTTGAGGGTGATGCAGAAACTCGATCTCGAAGACCTGGTCTTCCGCATCGCATCCCTGATTCCCAAGGAGAGAAGAAAGAGTCTCAAGACTTCAGCCTACGCCGTCAACCGCGAGGCGAGTGTGGCATGGGTCTCCGACGTCGGCGGCGGCACTTCCTTCAGCGGGATCGAGATAAATCGCCCGGCCTTGGAATCAGGCTTGAACCCGAAACCTTACGAGGGGCTCAGAGATCATCTTATCAGGCTTCTTATCTCGCTGAACGATTCCAAGGGCTCAAGCATCGTGAGATGGGCGAAGCGCAGAGAAGACGTCTTCACCGGCCGCAATGTCGAGAAATACCCCGATGTGCTTTTCGAGCTCGCGCCTGACTACGGTATCGACCGCACCCTCTTCTGCGGTGTGACGGGAATGACATCTACTCACAAGAAGGTCTCAGGTGGCCACACCCAGTACGGCTCCCTCCTGCTCTACGGCACGGGCCACGTGCCCGCCCAAAAGGATTTCCACATCACGTCCGTGTACGGACTGATTAATCAGATTCTGGGCCTCAAGTGAAGATAGAATGAATGAGATGGAATGAATGGCAGAGGGGGCGGGGAACCGGCGAGGGCTACGCTCCGACCTGCGGCGAGGAGCTGTTAACGTGATTTCCACTCGTGTCTCAGTGCATAGGTCGTGCCATTGATGGAGACGAAGCCCCGAACTCCGCTCGACCAACGTCTTGATATCCAATCAATTAGGACCTACACGCTGTACCTGGCTGCATGAGATGCCCAGAAGCGCGGTCTCGCTGCGCGAATTCCCTCGCGCCCCAGAGCAATCTGACCCACCAAGTCCGGGCATGCCCAAAAGACCGGGACGCCTGCCCTATTCAGGACGTAGATTTGCAGGGGCCCCCCACCGGTCTGGGAAGGCGTCATCGCTGACATGAAAACGTTTGCCATGAAGGCCCTGAGAATTGTGGTTTCTTCCGCCTCTTTGCATGGTTTAAACCCACACGGAGGCAGGATCTCTACCGGTTGCGCTTGGCTGCGCCCTTGGTGTACGTCGTGAACGTTCCCCCCGGCGGAGCCACAGCAAACTCGATCGTGAGGAGGTTATCACCTCCCATCTCATAGGTGAGTCGAAAACGCGGGGTCTTATCATCGCCCTCGCTCTCGAAGCCTACTGGCGGAGGAAAGCTCGTGGCTTACCGGGCAGATGGATCATTCTTCGTCGGCATCGGGGGAGGCTCGCTCCCTTTTCTGGTCGATATCTTGCACGGCACGTAAAGCGCGCAAAAGCCAGTTATGCTTGTTAGCGCCAGCAGGGCAGCGATAACGCCGACTACAATCGCAAGTGCACCTGTCGCCACCTTGGCGACCAGCAGAATGATCGCCACTGCCACGAGCACCAACCTGATGACGCGGTCAGCCGTCCCCATGTTCTTCTTCACGTTGCACCTCCTGTGCGAATCGGTTCTTTATCGATGCGGCACCTGCCTCCGGGGTCGCCGTGCCGCAGCCACATCTCACGCGATACCGGTGATCGCTCCCAAAGAAAACCGCCGGGCCTCTAGCCGGCCCGGTTCCCAGCGTCACCCAGTCCATAGGCAGCCTAACCCATCTTCTCTGGGGACACCACGCATTTCTTTCTACCTATCAAAGAAGCTCCATAGCTCACCAGCGACGCCTTGAAGCCTTTGCCAAGCATGGTACAAGCATCATTAACGATGACAAAGGCATCAGGGTCGGTTTCCTAGAACCTTTGTGCCTCCCCGAGGCCAAGCTGATCTCGCAGTGCCGCCCCAGAACAATGCCCGAGCGCGGGGATTCAGCAAACGGTGCCCCCTACGGGTTTGTTCCCAACCTCACCTTACGGGTCTGTTTGTGTTGCCCAAAGGCCACGAACCATGTATAATGATTGGGTATATCCATGCCGGTTGCCAGAGGCGTGGCATCCTGAAATGGCATCGCCAAGGGTTGGCATAGACCGCTAGTGGGGGATTGTTTTATTCGAGGAGGTATCACAAGTAATGTTAAGACCACATGGTGGAAAGCTCATAGACCGAGCCTTGAAGGGCAATGAAGCAGAAGCGGCCACTAAGAGCCTGCTCAAGATGAAAAGCATAGCGCTTGACCGCATGAGCGTCGTCGATCTTCGCAACATTGGGGTGGGAAGATATAGCCCGCTCGAGGGCTTCATCGGCAAGCACGACCTCGAATCAATCGTCCAGAACACGCGCCTCAAGGACGGCGTGGTCTGGTCAATCCCCATCCTCCTCGACGTCTCCGAGGACGAGGCTCGCGGCCTCAGGGAGGGTGAGGATGTCTGTCTTAAGGACGAGGGCGGCAGGGCCATCGCCATACTTCACCTCAGGGAGAAGTACTCCTATCCGAAAGAGGCGATCGCCGAATCGGTGTTCGGCACCGACGACTTGAAGCACCCCGGGGTCAAGTCCACAATGGAAATGAAGGATGTCTTCCTCGCGGGCCAGATCGACCTTGTCGACACTTCCCGGGAACCCTTCCCCAAGTACAACCTCACTCCCAGCGAGACCAGGCAGATCTTCGAGGAGCGGGGCTGGAAGACGGTAGCAGGCTTCCAGACCCGGAACGCCCCCCATAACGGCCATGAACACATGCAGAAGGTTGTGCTCTCGATGGTGGATGGCCTCTTCATCAACCCCGTGATCGGCAAGAAGAAGAAGGGCGACTTCACGGATGAGGCGATCTTGAGGGCCTATGACGTGCTGCTCGCAGACTACTTCCCCAAGGACAGAGTCTTCATGAGCATTCTGCCTATGGAGATGCGTTACGCAGGCCCCAAGGAAGCAATTCATCATGCCATCATCCGCAAGAATTTCGGCTGCACCAACCTCATAGTGGGGCGGGATCACGCCGGCGTCGGCAGCTACTACCAACCCGAGGCGGCAATCGAGATCTTCAAGAACTTCACCGACCTTGAGATAACGCCCATCACCATAAGGGGCGACTTCTTCCACTGTAAGAAATGTGCTCAGCTCGAGAGCGAGCGCACCTGTCCCCACGGAGATGAGGACAAGATCAAGTTCTCGGGGACTGTGATTCGGAAGATGCTTGTCGAGGGAGGTTCACCTCCGCCTGAGATCTTCAGGCCCGAAGTCTTCGAGGCCCTGAGACAACTCAAGAACCCCTTTGTGGAGTAGCCAATAAGGAGACTTAGATGGAGCCTAAACGGAAGGTGCTGGTGATCGGGCTGGACTGCGCAGCGCCGAAACTTGTATTTGACGAGTGGCTAAATGACCTGCCGAATACCAAGCGGCTTGTCGGGGAAGGCGCCTGGGGGCGGCTCTTCAGCACCATCCCCCCCATCACCTGCCCTGCCTGGATGTGCATGATGACGAGCAAGAACCCGGGGAAGCTCGGCATCTTCGGCTTCAGGAACCGCAGCAACTACTCCTACGAGGAAGTGTGGATCGCGAACTCCACGGTGATCAAGGAGCCCCTGCTCTGGGATATCATCGGGCGCGAAGGCCACAACGTGGGCATGATCGGTGTGCCCCAGACCTACCCGCCCAGGGCCGTCAATGGTTTCATGGTCACCGACTTCCTGGCTCCCGATACCGATGCCGACTACACCTATCCCTCATACATCAAGGACGAGATCAAGGCAGCGGTGGGCAATTACATCCTCGACTGCGATGAATTCAGGACCGAAGACAAGGACGCGCTCTTGAAGGAAATCTACGACATGACCAAGAAGCGGTTCGATCTCGTGGAGGCCTTCCTCACCAAGAGCCCGCAGTTCTACATGTTCGTCGAGATGGGCATTGACCGGATATATCATGGCTTCTGGAAGTTCATGGACAAGACCCACAGAAAGCATGTCGCCGGCAACAAGTACGAGAACGCGATCAAGGAGTACCACCAGTATATCGATAAGAGGATCGGCGAACTCCTCAAGCTCCTGGATGATAATACCGTTGTGATCGTGGTCTCGGATCACGGCGCAAAGAAGATGGAGGGCGCCATCAACATCAATGATTGGCTGATCCAGGAAGGCTACCTCAAGCTCCGAGAGAAACCCGACAAGATAGTGAAACTCGAGAAGGCGGGCATCGACTGGGAGCATACAATGGCGTGGGGGCTGGGTGGCTACTACGGGCGGCTCTTCCTCAATGTGAAAGGCCGAGAAGCCAAGGGCATTGTCGATCCCAAAGACTACGAGAAAGTGCGAAACGAGATCATCGCTAAGCTCAAGGCCATAACCGATGAGAAGGGCAAGAACATTGGGACAAGGGTGATCAAGCCTCAGGAAGCCTATAAGGGCTCGAACCTCGACCAGGCGCCCGACCTCATCATCTACTTCGGCGATCTCTACTGGCGCTCCACGGGGAACATCGGGCACGATTCGATCCACTCCTTCGAGACCGAGGTGGGGCCGGATGATGCCGTCCATGATGAGTACGGCATCTTCATTCTCTGGGACCCCAAGGTCAAGCGCGGCAAGGAGCTCAAGAACATAACCATTTATGATGTAGCGCCTACCATACTCCACACCATGGGCATCAAGGTGCCTGAGGATATGGAAGGCAGGGTAATGCCACTTTAGGAGACTCCAAAAAGGGGGATGTAGATGGAAAAGGGAGTTCTGGTATGGTTCACGGGTGTTGCCTCTTCCGGCAAGACCACGATTGCGCGGGCTCTCGAGAAGACTCTTCGAGACCGCGGTCTAAAGGTTGAGAACCTCGATGCTGACGAGGTGCGGGCGAACTTGAGCCCTGACCTGGGCTATACGCCGCGCGACAGGGATTTCAATACCAAGCGGCTTGCCTACATGGGCAAGGTCCTGTCAAGAAACGGTGTGTCGGCGATTGTCGCTGCCGTCTCTCCCTTGAGACAGTACCGCGATCGCGCGCGCGGCATGGTTGACCACTTCGTCGAGGTGTACGTCAAGTGCCCGCTGGAGGTCTGCAAGCAGCGTGACCCCAAGGGCCTCTACAAGCGCGCCGACCGAGGTGAGATCAACGACATCGCGGGCGTGCACCAGCCCTACGAGGAGCCGGATAAGCCCGAAGTCGTTCTCCAGACCGATAAGGAAGACGTCGAGACCTGCGTCAACAAGCTGCTCCTCACCATGGAGACCTTGGGCTATATCCCCAAGTCAACAAGCAAGGGCGGCAAGACCTACACCGACGAGGAAGAAGAGAAGGTCAAGGAACGCCTACGCGGGCTGGGGTATATAGAGTAACCCTCACCCCTTACCCCTCTCCCACATGGGGAGGGAAAGAAAAGACGAGAGGAGAGGTCGGGTTAGGCCAGTAGGGATTTGCCGTCGAAATCAGATGGCCGCTCAATCTCCATGATCTCAAGGATGGTTGGTGCCACGTCCATCACGCTCGCGCCTTCCGCCTTGAGCCCATGTCCCTTCACAAAGAGCATGGCATCATCATAGGTGTGCATGCCCACGATGGGGCCCTTGCCGGTGAGGACCTTCTTCCCAAAAGCGCCTTTGGGATCGTAGCCGTTGACAGGATTTAAGATGAGATCGGCCGCAGCCTCGAGGTTCTCGCCATGATAGATCTCCTCCCTGGCGAAGACGTCCTTGATCACTCGGTGGCCGTCTTCATCCGTGAGAGATGCAAGAGCGCTCCGCAGCTCATCCCTCAGACCCGCATATTGATCCGGACTCACGCTTCCTTCGGTCTCTCTTCCCTTGAGATTGATGAAGACTCTTCCGGGATCAAGCGCATAGGCTCGCGTCCTTGCAGGATCGATGTCCGCGAGCGACTTGGCTTCGCCCGGCTTGTAAGCAAGGTAGCCCTTGTCCTCGAGGAACTTGTTCAAGAAGATCTCTTTCTTGAGCGTGCAGAAGCCATGGTCCGACATGACCGCAAGCGTAACATCATCGCCCAGCTCGCTATCGATCTTCCCAATGAACTTGTCGAGAGCACCGAGGAAGTCCATGAATTGCTGGGCATACTTGGGGTGTCCCTGCTCCATGTGCTCCCACATGAAGTGATAGAGCCGGTCAGTCTCCATGATATGGAGGATGGCGAAGTCCCACTTCTTTTCCTCGTAGAGATTGAAGAACGCGCTGGTTCTCGCCTCGAACACGCGCATGAGGTCGGGATAGAGATTGTCCAGGTTCTCTCTTGCCCGCCACGGGTCTATGTCTATCTCATAGCCCTGGGTCTTGAGCCGCGGCGCGAGCGTGTCGGGGTAGGTTGCACCTCCGATCCTCGGCGCGTCAAAGCCGGAGACAAGATAGCCGTTCACTCTTCGCGGAGGATAGGTGACGGGCACATTCATCACGATCACGCTTCTACCCTTATCGCTCAAGATTTCCCACAGGGTAGTGCTCGTCATGGTGGAGGAGTTGGGGAGATACATGGAATATGTCCCGGGCTTCCTATCGATGAAGCCGTATATGTTGTGTTTTGCAGGGTTCTTGCCTGTCATCATGCTTGACCAGGCGACGCAGGACACACAGGGGTGAACCGAGTTTATCTCAATCAGTGAGCCCTGATCGAAGAGCTTCTTGAACGAAGGGAGAGCGCCCTCCGCCATCTTCTTTCGCACAAAACTCAAGGGCGTGCCGTCGAGGCCAACAACCACAACTCTCGGTTTCTTCTTGAACCACATGATCACACCTGTCTCTTAGGCTTATGTCTATGGACGATCACGGCGCTTGGTGCTCACCTTATGCGGCCAAGCAACTCAGGTGCTAAGTTATCCACAACTGCGAACTGCGGTCAAGCCTAAAGTGGGGTCAGGCCTGCAAAGTTGCAAGGTTGCAGACTCATGTGCAGACTCATGAGGTTGCGATTCTGAAATCACTCCAGTCCGTATCACATTCATTTGGTCGAGGAGATGTCTCGCGCCGAATTGAATCATGCCTCATACCTCGACGATTTCAATCTTCGCGAGGTCCGAGACTCCCAGCCCGTGCGCCGATGCATAGATGATGTGCTTCACATCCGCGGGCGTCGTGGGTTTGCCTCCCCACTCAACCAGCGTCGTGGCGTACGCATCAAGGGCAACGGGATCGGTCGAGCAGGCCAAGATCCCCTTCTCGACAACCTTGCCGGGCCCTCCCGGCCCACCGGTCTGGAGGCACCGCGTGGCATCAAGGATCGTGACATGCGGCCTTGCCACTGTGCCGAGATCCGCTATGGCCTGGTGGATGTCATAGCTCGAGTGAAAAGATCCGCGGTCGAGAATCAGGCCCATCTGGTTCTTGAGCCCGAAGGTCACAACCGTCGCGGCGTGGCTCTTGGCCACCGGGAGACTTATATAGACGTCCGAGGTGAAAAGATCATTGGCGAGTTTCACCTTCTTCAAGGCCTTGCCTTTTGGGACGTCAACATCCCTGAACTCTGCCAACCGCTGCGGCACTGCGATCCTCACGAAATCCTCCAGATCCTTGAGAGCCGCCTCGATCCCGGTCCGCTCGAGACACATCTTGGACTGCTTGATAGTGTTATCGAGAACGATGACGCTACTGGCACCTGCATCGCGGCACATGAGAGCGAGTGTCCTCACCAATTCGGGACTTGTTGATGTCCCGGCCTCCGGAGGCGTGGAAAACGAGAAGTTGGGTTTGAGCAGGACCTTGCTGCCCTTCTTCACAAACTTCTGGATCCCGCCAAGTGGCGAAAGCACTCGGGTGACAGCGTCCTTGATGGTGCCCCTGGCAGCGCCTTTAGCAGCGAAGACTTTGACCTTTTCCTCGGCGGAGAATGAAACCGGAGGCTTGGCGGCAAGCAGGGCTGCAAAAGCCAGCGAAGTCTTCAGGAAATCTCGTCTCTCCATCTACGTCCCTCCCGGTCTAAGTCCGTCCCGGTTCGCGTCCTCCCCTGCATCGCCCTCCTCTTAGGGCACTCCCGTGACACCCTCTCCATCATAACCGCCACAGAGGGTTCACATCGTGCGCAAGCCCGTCCAGAAAAGGGTTGCGATCAGGCCGCCCAGCAGGGTGTTCGTCAGGTTGGCGACGTGAGTCGAGCGCAGCCCCAAAGCAGATTTGAGCAAGCTCTCGGCCACCATCGCGAGGAGGGCCGCAAGAACGACATAAGCTGTCATCCCTGGATCGACAAAATGGAACCTGAATGCGACCAGCGAGACAGCCGCGGCGGCGACCACCCCCGAAATCGTGCCGCCCAACGAGATCCCTCCTGGCACACCAGCTTCCCTCACTTTCATATCATGAAGCGTGAGGGTCTTGCCTGCGAGAGCTTTTCCCATCTCAGAGGCCACCGTATCAAAAGCCGCAGTCGCAACACTCGCCGTGAAGAAGACCTTAAGCACAGGCATAGGATTGAATATCGCCGCAAGAGCCCCAAAGGCCGGCACCGCCAGGTTGGCTACAGCATTAGCCCAGGTACGCGTTCCTCCATGAGGCTCACTTATACCCTGGGCAAGCTTCCGCCGGAACCTCACCCTGGTGGTTGCACTCCCCAAGGCGACAAAACCCAGCAGGACAAGAAAGCCCCCGAGACCGAAAGCATAGGTCACAAGTGTTCCCAGAATGACTCCCATCAGGAACCCGGAACGATCGAATGCCCGCGTAAGATACCCTGCGAGGCCGAGTGCCAGGTTGGGAAGTATGCTCATGCCTATTTTGATGACGATCTCGTACAAGTCCACCTCACCGGCTTCTGCCTGACGCATGATCCCCGAAAAAGCCGTGGCGGCCTCAGCGACAAGTCAGGCACAACCGACGGTCACTCAAACAGGCGGCGACCGAACAGGCCAATCCTGAACCAGCACCCGCAGTCTAACACTAGCCGGCACTGGGGTCAATTGAGATATGCTCTGAGGGCCACTGGGGCGCCGAGGACAGATATCCCCCTGATAGATCCAACCGGCTATGGCACGCCCCCGATCTCTCACTGACAGGCATGGGATCTATAATTCGCTCTATGAAGAACAGGCGAAGTTGCAGGCTACAAACGGCCTTATCTTACCAGTACGACCTTGGCAGTCTCCTCACCAGCCCCGGACTTGATCACGACGAAATAGATGCCGCTTGGCAGCGCCCTCCCCTGTGAGTCGTCCCCCTTCCAGTCAAGGAAGGCTGTCCCTGCTGATGACATGGCTTCCTTCACCACGCGACCCCTCACGTCGTAGAAGAAGACCTGCTTGGGACTATCGGCGGCGCCCTTGCCAAACGATATTGTCAGTTCGCCCTTTGCCGGGTTGGGGTGGATACTCGACACGGAACCCCGGTCAGGAATCGGAATCCCGGACTCCGGAGAGCACGGTATGTCTGCGGTTGAGCGCGGAGTCAACCGGTAGCCAGACCAGTAGGGAAATGATGTGTCATACTGAGTGAGAATCCCGATCGCGTCAATCCTACAGGTCGGCTGGCCCGTACCGTCTATGTCGGTGTCCTTGTCGATAAAGAGGGCGCACCCGCCGCTTCCGTCATCGATTGTGACGCTTCCGTCGGAACCAAGCGCCGGCCAGGTGCCACCGGTGATCAGAGCTCCCTGGATCTTCACGAGCGAGCCCTCATAGGTCTCTCCACTGGAGTTAATCTCGGCCGTAGTCAGGAGCCTCGGAGTGGGAGCACCAACACCCGCAACTTCAGGGGTGATGGTAGGGCTCGTTATCCTGGTGAGACCGCAGTACTCGTCAACATAGCCCTTTACCATAACGCTGTCCCCGACTTGGACATTCGGGGACTGGGTGCTGAGCTTGTAAACGTTCACCCCACCTGTCGCATCTTGAATGAAGATGTCATTGTTAACAGTCGAGAATATGCCGGTTGACACAGTGGCAACGCCCTTAACGGTGACCATCTGCCCCAGCATTATCGGTTCGCCGTTGCCATTGTCCTCATTGATCTGACTTATGGAATTCCAGCCGCCGTTGGTGCTTATGACCCAGATCGGGCTCGACCAGAGATAGTCGCCGTCGGTCTGCTGAGCTTTCACGAAGTAATAGTTCTCGCCCATCGGCGGTCTATCCTTGGGAAGCCAGTTATAGTTATTCGATCCGGGGCTCACGCTCGCGATCTGGACACCATTTCTTATCAGGGCAACTGAGATGAAATTGTTCGGAGCCGAAATGGTGATGTCAAAGTGGACCGTGTCCGCTGCCGTCTGGAAGATGTCCCCCATCCAGTGACCTTCGCACTGGAAAAGGACTGCCATGCGATCCGTCGGGGGATTGACTTCCACGGCAAAGGTCCGGCGGTCCTTGAGAGCCGCCAGTATCGCCGCCTTCGCAAGACTATTTGATAGAATCCCCGTCAGGTAGATATCGTTTCCGCTATTCGGATTCGGGGAGTCTCCCCACATGCCTTCGTGGTTGTCCTGATTGGCAACAGCGCCCACGTGCCATCCCTTGGCAAGAGCCTCGAGGTACTCGGCCTCGTAGCTCTCCGAGCGCCTTCCATTTCTGATCTCAAACAGGGACATTGCCGAGTCGCCCGTCACCGAGTAAGCGAAATCGTGGAACTGAGCATCCGCTCCAGTTCCAGCACCAGGGTAGGGATGATTGAAGGCACCGAAGAGTTTGGCCCCCGTTATGCCGTCGGTGTGGCTGAAAATCCATGAGTAGGTCCCGCTCAAGTTAAGGCGGAAATCTTTGCCGCCGTTGTCATACTGAGGAATCAGCGCGGTCGCCTCATAGAAGTTGACGTGGCCGAAGGCTCCTGTCGTTGATGTGCTCAGATTTCCGTGTTCCTGCCCCGCGAGAGCCACGAACACCCCATCCTGCGTATACGTGGCCGCGACGGATCGCATGGTGGAATACTCAGTTGAGGTCATCATATGCGTGTGATCAGTCAAGGCCTGGACATCCACATCCGCACTGTCACGGGCATATTGATATGCCTCGGTGGGCGTACCTATCCCGTCGGAGTAAGAAGTATGGGAGTGCAGATTGGCGTAGTAGGCGTTGTATGCATGGCATGGGGCAAATGCTAAGAATAGAAGCGCAAAGCCGGCAAGTATAGTCTTCTTCAAGGTTCACACCTCACGTTTAACCCAAGTATATTATACCTCATTTTGTCCCGATCTTCAATCAAACTCGACCGTCTCACCGTTTTTGATTCAAATCATGCGCCCGGGATGTGCAAATAAGCAGGAATTCAGCCCACATTTGGCCAAACCGGCGAGGGCATCTTCCTAGGACTTGCTAGGGCCCGCTGGGAGCAAGCCGGCTTTGCATGTCCTCTACCAGAGGGTTGGCAGGGTCGATTGCCTGTGCCCCCGAGAAGAAAAGGCGTGCATCCTCGGTCCGGCCCTGTGCCATCGCAATCGTGAAACCCAGATGCAGGGCTCTCAGGTCCTGAGGTTTTTGAGCGAGGAAGCGTTCGATGCGGTCTCGGGCGAGACCCCACTCCCGGGACACCACATAGCCCAGAGCGGCGTACCACAGCAGCTCGGGCTCGTTCGGATAGTACAGCAGGCCGTCTTCCGCGACGCCGACAATTACGTCCCTGTCCTCGGGCCTGCTCCTCGCGATGTAAGCTCGGGCGAGTGAAAGATAGACCTCAGGGGCGCTGACGGTCTGTTGCTTCCGGATAGCCTCGAGGCCTGCGATCGCGCCGTCCAGATTGCCCGTATCGAGCATGTCAAGGGCATCAGTGTATTCGGTGAAGCCCCTGGTCGCTTTCCTCACGCCGAAGTAATCGACACTCAGGAGACCCATGAGGACGCCGGCCACCAGAACCATGCTCAACGCCGAGGCCAGGTGTCTCGCCCTAACGGCGTCCCATAATCTCACGATTGTGACTGCCGCCCCCATGGCAACCAGGGGGACAAGCGGGACGCGGTATCTCCCGGTCACGAAGAAGGCAATCGTCGTGAGCGCATACACCAGCATCAACTGAAGCACGAGCGACACGAAACTGTGCCTCAGCGCTTCGGCCCGCTCCAAGCCGTGATCGCCACAATCTGCCCCAGCCGGCGCTCCCAAATGACCTCGACGCCGCAGGCCAAGCATTTGCGGAAGCGAAACCACGAAAAGCCCGAGGAGAAGCCCGAAGCCGAGGGGAATGCTCTTCAAGGTCAGGTAATTCCCTCGATGAGCCTCGTAAGGCTCATTGTTGGGTATCTCCACGTTTCCAACAGAGAGAGCGGCTTTGCGCAGGGTAAGACGCAGCCAGCGCGCCGGCTCCTGCCTCATGAATGTGAAGCCGCGCCGGAACCAGTAGGCCGAGATCTCCGAGGCTTTGAGGCTATGCCCCGCCGCCTTCTCGGCAATCGCTTTGGTGTCCTCGAACCCACCCCACCATGACTCGTGCGTGCCGGGCACAACCGCTTGCATACCGTTGGACTGCGGATTGTTGCCTATGTAGAAGTTGACACCACCCTGGGATGCAACGACCACCCAATCGCCCGAAACAGCCCTGTTCCTGACAGTGGCAAGGGCCGGCGGGAGTAGAAACCCCAAGGCAAGCAGAACAACGAACCACCGCGCCATCCTGGTCGCGGTGCCGCGCCCGACCTTCATCGCCCACCAGATGACAAGAGGAAAGAAGATGAGAATCTCGGGGCGCGTGATCGCATAGAGCCCGAAGCCGAGGCCTGCTAAGCCGGCGAGCCTGGCATCCCGCCTCTCGGCGGCCACGAGGGCCGCAAGCAAACCTGCGAGGAGCAAGAGAATCAAGAGCACAGGCTGCAGGAGCTGCGAGTCGAAGTATGCGAGCACCCAGTAGAACGAGCACAACCCTCCTGTAACGACACCCACTCTCCGACCGAAGCACTTGGTGGCGACACCATAAGCAAGAGCGCAGGATACCGATCCAAGAATGATCTGGACGATACGCGCGATCAGGGCATTGGGGCCGAACAGCCTAAAGAGGCCGGCCAGGAAATATGAGTAAAGGGGCGCTCTGAAGTAGGGCGCATTCCGAAGCTGGTCATAGGGCGGACTCCAGACTCCTGAGGCAAGACTTTTGGCCCACTCGAGATTGTATTGCTCATCCATATAAAAGAGGTTGAAGTCGGGCCGGCGGATAGCCTCAAGCAGATAGAGACCACGGAAACACAGGGCCAAAAGGAAAATGAGGATTGCATGGCGCCACCGGAACGAATGGGGGCCAGCCCCAAACTTGATGCGCGAGCGTGTGGCCGAAGCTTCTCTTCCCTTGAGTTTCATCTCAATCTTGCGTCCTGCCGCGGGCCTTTTGAACCTCTGAGTCAGCGTGATTATAGAATGCCCACCAGTTAGAACCAAGCGGTAAATGGGTGAGACCCAGGAATGGGCGGGAGCCAGGAATGGGCGGGAGCCAGTTAAATGTCTGGGAGGGCGCCTTGGGCTCAGGAAATCCCCTTTTGAGCATTATATTGTGACCGTCTCACACCCTTACTCATCTCAAATACCATCCTACCAACAAAATGAGATGCATCGCAGCATCTCACTTGTCCTCGAACGATTGACACTCCCAAAGGCACGTGCTATTATCCGGCGAGTCGGGCCTGCAATGGTGAGATTATGATGGTGAGTGTCGATGGTCTCTGCTCATGTTTCGCCGAGCTCCGGTGGGCAGGCGCAGGGCGAGCCACTGCAAAGACGAATCTCATTGTGGCGCGTTAGGAGATGGCCGAACCTACCTTCAAGAGACGGAACCCGCCGAGTGTCCTATTCGCATTATTGGCCTTCGCTGTCACGCTAACAGTGTATCTGGTCACGCTTCCACGGAGCCTTCTTCCGGGCGACAGTGGGGAATTGATCGCTGCGTCGTACACCTTGAGCATTGGTCACCCGCCGGGCTTTCCTCTTTATCTCATGCTTGGCAAGTTGTTCGCCTCGATTTTTGCTTTCGGATCGATTGCCTACAGGTACAACCTCTATTCCGCGGTCCTCGCCTCGGCCACAGCCGGGCTGGTATTTCTCATCCTGGTGAGGGTGGGAGTTGAAAGACTCTTGGGTCTTGCAGTCGCTCTTGGGCTTGCGACACGCGGGTCATACTGGCTTCAGGCGACCACCGGTGATGTCTATACGCTCAACTGTTTGTTCACAGCGCTGCTGCTGTATATCGCGCTTGTTGACAAGCCATATGTTGAAAGGGCACTGCCCCTGATGAGTTTCGTTGGCGGGCTGGCAATCTCACATCATTTAACTCTAGTATATGGCCTGACCAGTGCGCTCGTGATCCTGGCCTCTAGAGCAGGGGCGTGGCCCCAGGCGAAGACCATCATCCTTTCGGCCTTCTTGCTATGCCTCGGGTTGAGTGTCTGGCTTTACATTCCTATCCGTTCGAATCTCAAGCCCCCTCTCACCTGGGGGGAAACGTACACGCTCTCCGGTTTCATGGCCCACATAACGGGGCAGATTTATGGGTACAGGCTGAGGCCCTTCGAGTTTGGGCCTAGAGTGCTTGACCTGCTGCGTTACTTCAAGGTACTGGCAAGGGCGAGCGGCGGCCCGATGATGTTTCTGGCCTGTCTGGCAGTGATCCTTAATCTCAGGAGACTCAGATTGATTGGCGGTTTCGTTCTACTTGTTGCTCTCTATACTCTTCACTATGTGGTTTATAACATACCTGATATCGAGAGCCACATCTTCCCTGCTCTGCTGGGTATTGCGGTGCTCGCAGGGATGGGGTTACAGAGGGTCTACACGCTGAGGCGCATGCCTCGAGTCGCCCATGCTGCAGCGGTCGCATTTGCATCCCTCATTGTGGTCCTCAGCCTGCTCCAAATCCAACCAAGAAAGGACGAGTGGTTCGCCCTGGATTACGCTCACGCGATTGAAGCGAGCGCTGCGGAGGCCTGCGGCAAGGACTGTGTCATCATTTGTACCGCAGATGCTTCCTTTCCATTGCTCTACGACTCATTCGCGGGCACGAGTGGTGTTCGTGTGTTCTTTGTCGGTATCACGAACCCTGGAATCGTGGGCCTAAAAAAAGACCCTAAAACGATAGAAGGATGGGTTGGCGCGGCGGAGAGAGAATTTGGTATCTCGAGGCTCGCCCTGTTTGGGGCTGCACCGCCCAACGTCCTTGGAAGGCCCACCCGAGTGTGCGGGCTGGTCCAAGTTATGGGTAAAGAGTCGACGCGGTGCCGATCACCCTTGGATTTTCCAGTCCGCGGCGTTGGCCTGGACCTGCGCGACTTTGCCTCAAGACAGTTGAGCGGAGACTACTATGTCCGTCTTGCGCGGTGGTGTGTCGGAAGAAGAGACGCAGCAGGAGCAAAGGAATATATCGCTAAATCTCTCGCAGCTGCATACGACGATGTCACCTCGCACATAGATGCAGCATACCTCTATCGCGATATGGGCATGGCAGCCGAAGCGAGGCAAGTGCTGGAGCTCGCGCTCAAGATCGACCCTGACTCCTTCGAAGCCCATGCCATGCTTGCGGGTCTTGCTCTCCGTGCGGGGGACGCCGAGGGAGCTATAGTTGAGTACCGAAGGGCGCTCGAGGCAAGCCCCAATCCTGGTCCCCTATACTCGGACCTGGGCGCTGCCTATTTCGGTAGAGGCGACTATTCGTCTGCCTACGAAAGCTTCAGCAAGGCGCTTGCTCTTGATTCCACAATTGTGAATGCCTACGTGGGGATAGGGTGGGTGTTTGAGGCCCAGGGCAGGATGGAGGAGGCATTGGGTTATTACGACCGCGCCAGACGCCTAGATCCGTACAGTGGACTTGCGATTCGCTCCCGTGCATCGCTGCTCTCGAAAATGGGCAAGTAGGGAGACGGCTTCGATAGTGGGACAGTGGCTCGGGAGTGTATCCCACCGTGAGGTTGGTACTATTTTCACGCGGCATCCCGCAGTATAATGAGGGTACGGCGTAAAGACGGCGATGAACGGGGGGAGCTCATGAAGCATCTGCTGCTGGTTGTTTGGCTTCTTGTCCTCGCTGGTTCCCAGGTGCCCTTGACACCTGCTTGAGTGGTTGGGTAACATGGACCTGAGCATTGGCTGGCAGGTATTTGTAGACGGGTCTGAGGTGCAATCGAATCTATGCGCAAACCCTTTGAGAGTATCTGGTTTCCGTATCTTGTTGTCTTCGTCATAGGTTTTGCGTTGTATGCGAATACGATCCCGCACGATTATGCGCTTGATGATAAGGTCGTCATCGCCAAGAACCAGTTCACACAGAAGGGCCTCAAGGGGATCGGGGACATTCTCTCGCATGATACGCGCTCGGGTTTCTTCGACGGGCAGGAGCCGCTTGTGCAGGGTGGACGTTACAGGCCTTTATCACTGCTAACGTTTGCAGTCGAGCGCCAACTCTTCGGACAGAATCCTCATATCAGCCATTTAATCAACGTTCTTCTATACGCTTTGACCGGCATTGTGCTATATGGCCTGCTTTCCACATTGTTTGCCTCTCGCCAGTCAACGCGCGGGTGGTATTTCTCGCTCCCGTTCGTTGCTACCCTGCTCTATGTGGCTCATCCGCTCCACACCGAGGTTGTTGCCAACATCAAGGGCCGTGATGATATCATGGCTTTGCTCGGTGCCTTGCTCGCCTTGCGCTATACGATTCGCTATCTTGACACGAACAAAGCCATCTACCTTGTCATCAACTTCATCGTCTTCCTTATTGCCTTGATGTCGAAGGAAAGCGCAATAGCATTCGTTGCGGTGATCCCACTGACCGTCTTCTTCTTCACCGATCACAAGATCGGGAAGAACCTCGTTTCAGTCGCGCCACTCCTCGTGGCAGCGATTGCTTACATGACCTTACGGCACGCAGCTCTGGGGGGGCCGAGAGTTGAAACCGCTCCGGACCTCATGAACAACCCTTTCCTATATTCTTCAAAGGGACAGGAGCTTGCAACAGTAGGCTATACCTGGTTGATCTATGCAAAACTGCTGATCTTCCCTCATCCCTTGACCTTCGACTATTACCCCAAGCAGATTGATATCATAGGCTTGGCGAACCCGAGAGCCATAGCGTCAGTTCTGCTCTGTTCGGCGCTCGCCGTCATTGCAGTAGCCGGTTTCAGAAAGAGGGGACGGATATCATATGGGATATGGTTCTATGCGCTCACGTTCTTCCCGGTCTCCAATCTAGCATTCAATCTTGGCGCGTTTATGAATGAGCGCTTCATGTATGTTCCATCCCTGGGTTTCTGCCTCGTCGTTGCATACCTGCTGGTCCGTTGCGCCCCCAGGCTTTTTAAGAGCGAAGAGATTGGTCGGCGCGTTCTTTGGGGCGTGCTGATAGTGATTCTATGCCTGTACGGTGCGATCGTAACCAGCCGCAACCGGGTGTGGGCGAATGATTACACCCTATTTACGCACGATGTACGTGTGTCCTCCAAGAGCGCAAAGAGCGCATGGGCGGCGGGACAGCTGCTTGTCGAAGAGGCTGTCAAACTGCGGGACATCAGGACACAGGGTATCTCGGCCGGGGAAATGATCGCCAGGATCGGCAAAGAAACGCGTCTGCCGAAAGGTGAGAGAGCTGAATTCCTTGCTTCAGATAGTCCCGATACGCTGAGATCGAAGATCGAGCAACGTGAAAGCGAAATGCGCGCTCTCACATTTAAGTATTTGAACAGGGCGGTTGAAATCTATCCGACCTATATCGGTGCCCTGCTGGCGCTGGCGGGGGCCTATTTTCAGTATGACGGGGATTATGGGAAAGCCGCCGAGATCTGTGTCAGCGTATTGCGCATAGACCCAAATTGCGACATTGCGTATCTCGACCTTGAGAGTTGTCTCAATCAGTGCGACGTCGATCTGCAAATAAGGATGTGGGAAGAAGCTCTCGGGGTCGATCCCAACCGTTTTGAACCCAATTTTCATCTGGGCATTCTATACGGCCACCACAAGAACGATCTCGGGAAGGCAATTGCCTTTCTCGAGAGATCGGTTCAATTGAACCCCACGAACTCCGAAGCCCACAACAATCTCGGGGTGGCGTATGGATTGGCAGGGCGTTCCGAAGACGCTATCCGAACTCTGGAGCGTGCGGCCCAGCTCAATCCCACTGATGCCCAGGTGTACGTCAACCTCAGTGTCGCATACGGTTCTGTGGGAAACGAAGAACAGGCGCTACGGTGTTTTCGAAAGGCAGAGGAGCTGCAATCGAAGGCTCAGCATGGGGGAAACGGCAACTGATTGGTGGTTTCGGCTCGGCAGGTATTTGCGGACCAGCCTGAGGTGCAATCGAATCTATGCGCAAACCCTTTGAGAGTATCTGGCTTCCGTATCTTGTTGTCTTCGTCATAGGTTTCGCGTTGTATGCGAACACGATCCCGCACGATTATGCGCTTGATGATAGAGTCGTGATCGCCGAAAACACATTCACACAGAAGGGCCTCAAGGGGATCGGGGATATTCTCTCGCACGATTCGCTCTCGGGTTTCTTTAGCGGGCAACTGCGTCTTGTGCAGGGTGGACGTTACAGACCCTTACCACTGGTAACGTTTGCAGTCGAGCACCAACTCTTCGGACTGAATCCTCATGTCAGCCATCTCATCAATACTCTTCTATACGCTTTGACCGGCATTGTGCTATATGGCCTGCTTTCCACATTGCTTGCCCCCAGCCAGTCAACGCGCAGGTGGTATTTCTCGCTCCCCTTCGTTGCTACCTTGCTCTACGTGGCTCATCCGCTCCACACCGAGGTGGTCGCCAACCTCAAGGGCCGTGATGATATCATGGCTTTGCTCGGTGCCTTGCTCGCTTTGCGCTATACGATTCGCTATCTCGACACGAGCAAAGCCATCTACCTTGTCATCAACTTCATCGTGTTCTTTCTTGCCTTGATGTCAAAGGAAAGCGCGATGGCATTCGTTGCGGTGATTCCACTGACCGTCTTCTTCTTCACTGATCATAACCTCAAGAAGAACTTTGTTTCAGTCACATCGCTCCTCGTGGCAGCGGCTGCTTACATGGCATTACGGCACGCGGTGCTGGGAGGGCCGAGACCTGAGACCGCTCCAGAGCTAATGAACAACCCGTTCCTGTATTCTTCAAAGATACAGGAGCTTGCGACAGTATTTTATACCTGGTTGATCTACACAAGACTGCTGATCTTCCCTCATCCCTTGACCTTCGACTATTACCCCAAGCAGATTGATATCATAGGCTTGGCGAACCCGAGAGCCATAGCGTCAGTTCTGCTCTGTTCGGCGCTCGCCGTCATTGCAGTAGCCGGTTTCAGAAAGAGGGGACGGATATCCTATGGGATATGGTTCTACGCGCTCACGTTTTTGCCGGTCTCCAATCTCCTACTCAATCTTGGCATATTTATGGGTGAGCGATTAATGTATGTTCCATCCTTGGGTTTCTGCCTCGTCGCTGCATACCTGCTGGTCCGTTGGGCCCCCAAACTGTTCAAGAGCGAAGAGATTGGTCGGCGCGTTCTTTCGGGCGTGCTGATAGCGATTCTGTGCCTGTATGGCACTATCGTGGTGAGCCGCAACAGGGTGTGGGCGAATGACTACACCCTATTTACACACGATGTACGTGTATCATCCAAGAGTGCAAAGAGCGCATGTTCGGCGGGACAGGTGCTTATCGAAGAGGCTGTCAAACTGCGGGACATCAGGACACAGGGTAAATCGACCGCGGAAATGGTCGCGAGGATGGACCAAGAAACGCTTCTGCCTAAGGATGAGAGAGCCGAGTTCCGTGCCTCAGATAGTCCCGATACGCTGAGATCAAAGATGGAGCAACGTGAAGGCGAAATGCGCGCTCTCGCGCAGAGGTACCTGAGCAGGGCCATTGAAATCCATCCGACCTATATCGATGCCCTGCTGGTGCAGGCCAATGCCTATTTTCAGTATGATGGGGATTATCAGAAAGCCGCCGAGACCTGTACCAGAGTATTGCAGATAAATCCGAATTGCGACATTGCGTATCTCGACCTTGAGACTTGTCTCAAGCAATGCGACGTCGATCTGCAAATAAGGATGTGGGAAGAAGCTCTGCGAGTTGACCCCAATCGTTTTGAACCCAATTTTCATCTGGGCATTCTTTACGGCCGCCACAAGAACGATCCCGGGAAGGCAATTGCCTTTCTCGAGAGATCGGTTCAATTGAACCCCACGAACTCC
>CAYHHI010000015.1:0-44358 GCA_964356335.1 uncultured bacterium | reverse complement strand
CAGAGGAGCTGCAATCGAAGGCTCAGCATGGGGGAAACGGCAACTGATTGGTGGTCAGTGATAGAAGGGTCGAGATTGCTCGGGAATCGGGAATCCAGAACATCATATTGTACCGCACCCGGTTTCCTGGACACAAGATTGATTTGATCATGCGGCCTCCTGAAGCAGCGCTCGTCTCGCCTCGGTCGGGGTGAGATACCCATGGCGCTCGAGCAGCCACTGCTCGTTATAGCGCGATACGAAGGCCCCGATGATCTGCCGTGCCTCCTCCAGACTTTCGAAGTCATGCATGTATATGCACTCCTCCTTAAGTGTTCGAATCCTCACGCTATCTCACACTGCTGCGCCCTGGGATACCTGCCCGAGGAGCCATATGTTTCGGCAGCCCCCCATGCCATCGGGAATGCCGGAAGAAAGATGCGGCGAGCCCGAGGCCCGCCGCAAGTGAGGTTGTTGAACCTGGTTGTACCAGGTCACTTCACGATTATCATTTGTCGGGTCGCAACATAAGTACCTGCCTGCATACGGCAGTAGTACACCCCGGGAGTCACAGCCTCGGTGCGCCAGGTAGCCGAGTACCAGCCGGCTGATTCGTGACCGTCCACTAAGGTTACGACACTCCTGCCCGTGACGTCATAGACATCGATTCTAACCCGAGAGTCCTGCGGTAAACCGTATGACACACAGGTCGAAAGGGCAAAAGGATTGGGCATGTTGGGCATCAGCACGAAGGTATCGGGAATTCTCCTGTCGTCAATTACACCGGCAAGCGGACCGACATCCAGGCGAACCTCGACGACCACGGGATTTCTCTGCGGATCATTGTTGTTTATCACTATGTAGGCAACGTAGTCGACTGTCCCTATGCTGTAGTCAAGCGTGTCCAGCATGGTTGTGTTGATAGCCACTGATAGGTGACACGAGTCGCCGGGAGCGAGAAGCCCTGTAGTCGGTTCGACCTCAACCCACGGTATGTCCCAGAGCACACCGGGCGAATCAGATAAGAGATCGGCCGGCTCAGCACCGGCGTCCGAGTAGATGAGGTCACCATTGCCGGGAGCTGCATCTGGCTCACCTGGGCTCTCAAGGATCTGGAAGGTGAGATTAGCAGTTCCACCATTCTCGATTACGAGTACGGAGCGAGATGAGTCGGCCAAAGGCACCATGAAGTCGAACGACGTGGGAGCAACCGATATGCTGCATGCGCCTGTCACGACAAGGTGCCCGGCCTGAGAAGATGAGTAACCGTTTGTGCCACCACTTCCAAGGTCATTGCCGTCAAGATCTGCGTATGACCAGATGCTGTCCTCGACATAGTGCATGAAGCGATAGGCGAAATCGTAAGTGCCCGCGACCGGAACAGTGACGCTCCCTCGGTACCTGTCTGCATTGCCACTATCTGAATCATAGGTCGCAGTGGTCCAATGCCAGTTGGTGCCCGACGGAGTCGAACCGTGTGGGCCGTAGCCCACTTCTGCAGAAATCCCCGGGCCCTGGCCTGGCCCGTTGGTCACGCCGGCCTCGGATACGAGACCGTATATCGGTTCAGTCGGCGTACCTGCCATAGTGGTCGTGGAGTCCGGAGACTCAAGCCTGCACCAGTCAACTGCTGCGCATAGACCCTGATCGATCGACACATCGTCGATGTACCAGCCATCATAACAACACCAATATAGGTACAGTTGAAACCGCACTCTCAGGCGTGTCCCCACATACTGCGATAGATCTACCTGCGCCTGAGTCCAACCAGTCTGACTCGGAAGGTCCTTCACCGTCACCCAAGTCCGCCCATAGTCAGTCGATACCTGTACCGAAGCGTAGTACAGGCTACCCTTGTGCCAGAAAGTCAACTGAGGACACCTGGCACCTGTCAAGTCCATAACCCCCGCCAAAGTGAGTAAACTGTAACTATAAACTGCAGGATAAGTGCCCTCCGGACTGTCCGTCCAACTATGCGTAGCACTGTGATAGTCTGTGCTTATCAACTCCCACGACGATGACAGCCAATTGTCACCGCCGCTCTCCATGTCATCGAAGAACGGATAACTTATCGTGGGCTTTGAGGTCTCACCTATGCACACATCATCTATGTACCACCCATCATACCGAATCGATCCATTCGTCGAGAGCCTGAACCTCACCCGCACGTCCGATAAACCTATCCATGGTGATAGATCTATCCGCTCCTCCTTCCACTCCGAACTAAACCCAGTAACAAAACACACCGTAGTCCAGTTGGATCCGCCATCACCTGATACATCAACCCAACCATAGTCAGCATTCGTCTCCAAAAAGTATCGCTGCCAATAACTCAACACCGGCATCTGTGCCAATGTCAAATCGATGCTCGTCGTGAAAGCGGTATTAACATTATTCTCGTAACTCGTCCCGGGACTATCCGTCCACGAGAAGCCACCACTACGTGCCGCCTCACTCGTTATCGCCCACGGAATACCCCACTCCCAGTGACCTGTCCCACCCTCCATAAGGTCGCAGAATGGGTAACTCACATGCGGGACCACATAGGTGGCCTTCTGCTCATTACTCCGGCAACTATACATGCCCAGTGTGTCAACAGCGTAAACTGCATAGTAATAGTAATCAGGCTGGAGAATCGAATATGTGTCAGAAAAACACGTGTCAGCCCTGTCATAAGTCGTGTACACCAACTGATCCGACCGACTTACGCCAGACCCATTCCTCCTGTAAACCTCATACCTTTTAAACGCAGCATCCGTGTTCTGCGTCCAGCACAGATCCGCCCCATGCATCGTCACATTGGTCAAAGATTCAAGGTATGGTACCCCTATGGCATCCTCCATCCTAACATCGTCGATGTACCAGCCATCATAACAACACCAATATAGGTACAGTTGAAACCGCACTCTCAGGCGTGTCCCCACATACTGCGATAGATCTACCTGCGCCTGAGTCCAACCAGTCTGACTCGGAAGGTCCTTCACCGTCACCCAAGTCCGCCCATAGTCAGTCGATACCTGTACCGAAGCGTAGTACAGGCTACCCTTGTGCCAGAAAGTCAACTGAGGACACCTGGCACCTGTCAAGTCCATAACCCCCGCCAAAGTGAGTAAACTGTAACTATAAACTGCAGGATAAGTGCCCTCCGGACTGTCCGTCCAACTATGCGTAGCACTGTGATAGTCTGTGCTTATCAACTCCCACGACGATGACAGCCAATTGTCACCGCCGCTCTCCATGTCATCGAAGAACGGATAACTTATCGTGGGCTTTGAGGTCTCACCTATGCACACATCATCTATGTACCACCCATCATACCGAATCGATCCATTCGTCGAGAGCCTGAACCTCACCCGCACGTCCGATAAACCTATCCATGGTGATAGATCTATCCGCTCCTCCTTCCACTCCGAACTAAACCCAGTAACAAAACACACCGTAGTCCAGTTGGACCCACCATCCCCCGATACATCAACCCATCCGTAGTCAGCATTCGTCTCTAAAAAGTATCGCTGCCAATAACTCAACACCGGCATCTGTGCCAACGTCAAATCAATGCCGCTACACGTGGCGACCGATATGTTCACGTTGTCAGCATAGCTGGTCCCGGGGCTATCTGTTATGCACGTACTGTCGCTGTGAGCTGCCTCTTGGGAGTAACCCCAGGGCGAGGTGAAACACCAATTGCCGGACCCCGTATTCTCCATGTCGTCGGAGAAAGGATATGGTATGGCATACGAAGAGCCGACACTAAGACATAGATGAGCTAGGGCTACGAAGACCACAACACGAGCAGTTGACATGAAACACCTCCTATGAAAAAAGATTCTGCACCAGAACTGGCCCTCGTGATTCCAAGGGCACGGAGTTCGAAGAGCCTACAGGAAGATCGATGCGACTTGAGGGATATGGCGAAACCTGTGTAGAAACGGGAACACCCTTGCTAGAGGAAGGCACGCGGGTTGACGTTTTCCTTACAAGCCCGCTACAGGCAATCGACTGTGAACCTGCGAAAGATATGGAAGGGGTTCTATCTCTTTGCCCGTGGCCAGCGTCTCGTGCCAGACGGCCTGCCTCCGTTAGAGCCGCAGATGAACTCGTAGTTGCTTGAATCAGAATCAGATTTGCAAAGACGGCGTAATGGTACACCTAATTGTGGTGTAAGTCAAGTATAATTAACGGTCTACACTATAGTGCACCGGGGAAAGACACCCTTGATCCGAGTCGCAGCGAGTCCGGAGCCATGTCACCCATCGAGGTTGGGGTTATGACCTGCCCCCAAACTAGGAGCCTCCTGCTATCACGCCTATCGAGAGACCCTGCTGGCTGAATCCCACAATACCGCGCCCTGGGACACTTGCCCGAGGACCCAGGAATGGGGTAGATCCGGAGACTGGGTCAGAGCCAGGCAGTAGGTGGGCAACACGAGGGAATGGACCTACTGCCCAGAGCGGCGCTCGGAAAAAGAAAGCCCCGTCTCAGAGAGACGGGGCATTCAGTCCTTACTTAAACCAGAATCCTACTGATACAGCGCCTTGATGCCGCCCCAGGTGGTCTGCTCGACAGCCGAAGGGCCGCCGATGCCCGGGAACACAATATCGACGCCGGCACGATCGGGCGCGGTGACTGTGACGTCATCGACCCAAACCGTATTGGCACCCGCAGCGGTGCCATAGCTACGGACCTCAATAATCAAAGCATCCGCAGTCACATCTGTGGGCGCGAAGGTCCAAACGTACGGGATTGGCGTAGGCGGTGTATTGGGCACCGTACCCCAGCCTGGCGGGACACCACTGTAGTCCGCGGGACCGCTTGCACTGCCCTTGGCCAGCGTGACATCGGCCGAGCTCCCATAGTGGGCCCAAATGCGGGCCGAAGGGTTGCCGCCCGTGGTCACGTCATAGGCCCAGAAAATGCCTGTGACGACGTCACCGGTGGTCAAGTTCTTCACCCAAGCCACGTATGCCTGGGTGGTAGTAGAGCTGGTGCGCACAATCTCCAGCGCACGCAGGCCCGTGTGGACAGGGCTCAACACGTTTGTGCAAGTAATACCGGTGGTGGGATATGTGCCCAGCACCGTCTGGCCGTCTTCCCAGCTATAGCAGCGGGTAATGGTACCCGCCCAGGCCGAGGACGCCACAAAACAAACAACCGCGAGAACCAAGAACAACTTCTTCATTTTCCTCAACCTCCCTTTCTGGGTTTGCTTTCCCAGAATTCCTGCTTCCACTTTCGGCTCTCTATCAGGCTGCTCGCTCTCGAACCTGACTCGCCGAATTGCCTCAACTTCCCAACCACACCCCTGAATCAAGCTTGTCTCGAACCACCCCCTTCTCGACTGGAGATCACGTCTCCTTTTCCAAAAGATTACCTCGAAACAACGACCTTACTTACAGCCGATCCACTTCTTGTCTCAAGCCTCAGGAAGTAGATTCCCGAGGTCACTCTGGCACCTCTTGAGTTAGTTCCGTTCCAATCTATCTTGTATTCGCCTGCCGGGGAATTGCCCTCGATCAGGGTCCTCACCAACTCGCCTTTCACGTTGTAAATCTTGAGCCCCACATCCCCTGCGAGAGGCAGTGCGTATCTAACTGTCCCGCCATCGAGCATCGGGTTAGGCTGCACCATCATCATGAGGCGCGAGGGCCTGGCCGGACCGTCGGGAATACCGGCCTTGGTCGCGTAGCAGATATCAGCCTCAGTCCTCGGTTGTATCTTGTACTGGCCATAAGAGTAGCCGTCAACACCAGTCACATTGAGGACATCATTGACCGCAGGCACGTACGTGTAGGTGCCGTAATCGCCCACCTCACAAGTATCGGCAGGCCCACCATTACTTATGTGCCACTCGCCGTACTGGTCCTTGGTGGTCTTAACCACAGCCGCGATCGCCTGAACGAGCACTCCCTCGTACTTCTCGGAGGTGGCCACAGCCGCCGTAGTCACCGAGACAGGAGCCGGGACATTGCCGGTCCCGCCGTGGTAGTGAACAGTTATCGCTTGCGGGAAGAACATCGCAATCTCGGTGTCACTACCAGAGTACCCCGGAGACTGGTACTCCTGAACCTCTCCCGAAACAGTGACCGTGTCGCCTCGAGCGACACTGACCGTGCCTGTTCTGTCGTAGACCTTCACGCCGGTGAAGTCCGGTGATCCAGAGTGGTTCTGAATATAGAAGTAGTTGACACCAAATTCCCCACTACCGGCTGTTACTATACCTGCAACGTTGACGGGCTTGTTGGTATAGCTTGAGCTGTCGCCCCCCGGAGCAACGTACTGCACCTGGTAGATCGTCACCATGCCTACGTAGAAAGCATACGTTCCAGCGGCAGGCTTGCGCGAGGACATGGGCTGGTTGTCCGTGGCTCTGACATAGTAGTCGACTGTAATGTCATCAACGAAAGGTCCCTTGACGGCCGTATATACGCTGTCGGGAGATGTCATACTCGTGCTGTCGAAACTGGCACCACCGTTGGTGCTGCAGAACAACTTAACCGAAGTTATGGGGTGCGCACCCGTGACGGTTACGCTAAACGTAATCAGATTCCCAGTCCGTGGGGCGTGAGGTGAATACACAAGATTGTAGATGATCGGCGGGCCAATTATGTCCTCACTCCACCTGGGCTCGATCTTGTAGTTGCTAAAAGAGTAATCGACGACACCCTGAACGCCATCAAGAAGATCGCCGGTGTTAGGCACATAGAGATAACTGCCGGCATGACCGATTCGGCAAGCGCCCGTGCCGTCATTGACCTCCCATTCGCCGTAAGCGTCGGCGCTGTCATTGGTGACAGTCGCATTCTGAACCTTGGTCAGCACGCCTTCATAGCGTTCGGCAAGGTTCGATGTGGTCGCAAGGGTACTGGTGGAGACAGCCACCGGAGCCGGAAGAGCATGCCCGGAGCTGATTTCGTTGTAGCAGCCCACAAACATGTAGACTTCGGTGCGCAGGTAGAATTCCTGGACTTTGCCGGAAATGATGACACTGTCGCCCTCTTCAGCCGGGACCGACGCCGTGGCATCAAAGATCCAGATCCCGTTCCAGGGACCGCTGCCGTCCTGGACGGCAAACAGGTTGCCACCATAGAGGCCGCGTCCTGCCGTCACAATACCCGTGACGTTTACGGCCTTGCCTGCATAGCTCGAGGAGTCCGAGCCGATACCCACGTACTGAACCGTCGAGATTGCCACTATGCCGACCATGTACCTATAGGCGCCTGCGGGCGCGTCGGCAGGATACCGGCTGGTCCCCGGAGTGGCAAAGGCGTCAGTGGCTTCAACGTAGAAGGTGACCTGGCTCTGATCGCTCTGTGCAGGCAGGACGCAGGAATAGAGGCTGTCCCCCGGCGCCGCCGACATCGCCACATTCGAATAGAGGCCACCGTTGACGTTATAGTAACACTTCACTGAGGAAATGCCGTTCGAGTCCTTGACGTAGCAAGAGATGGTAACGCTGGTGCTTGAAGTAGGCGTGCAGGGGCTGTACCGCAGCGTCCATATCTCCGGAGGTGTGTTCATCACATTCTGCACACGCGGCGTGGGACCCTCATAATGGAAGTCGGCGTTGGAGTTGTTGGTGTCAGTGCCATTCTGATCCCTGCCCAAGCTGATGGCCACGTCGGGAATCCCCTGAAAGGCGTCGTTGTTGGAACCATTGACCCCGAGGCACTGGTCGGAAGCGCAATAGACAGGGTCCAGATATTCCATCGCGTCGATCAGATTGGTTCTTGCCGCGGTATCGTAAAGATAAAGCACTTCATAATGGGTGGTTGTGCCGCATTTCTTGCCGTAATCGCTAGTGCCCGGAAACAACCTGATCTGGTCATCATAGGAATCCGGATTCTGGCAGATGGTGTTTGGGACAGTAGGATCATCGACCTCATAGGTTTGGGAGTTGTCATACATCTCAAGATCTGGAGCGAAACCCCATGTGCTCTTGAAACCGGGACTGGGATCAGCCCCACCCTCGGCATTGGTGATAGCATCCCGCGTGATCACAATGTACCCATGAGCACCTATGGTTATGCCACTTGGAATCTGATGATGATGCTCGCCACATATTTGATCATACTCAACGCCGCTTAAGACCCAGCCTGCCAAATCTATGGGCGAGGCCGTCGCGTTGTAGAGTTCTACGTACTCCGCGCCATCAAAGTAGTGCGGATCATTTACCCACACCTCATTTATCACTACATCCCCGGGACTGGCGGCAAGTGCCACAGTCGATAATACAGCCAATACCAGAAGGTACAAAAGTCCTACTCCGTTGACCTTACGCATGTCAACCTCCCTTTGGGGGCACTCGACCCCCGGTGTTCCTAATGTGCGATTTCTGGCCTACATATACTATATCACAGGCGCTCCAGGATTTCAACAAAATTATGCGCCCTATGTGGGGTTGGGAACAGACATCATAACCCTGGGGTAGGACTCAGGAATCTGGTCTGTCTTGGGGAGGATCTGTGGAGGGAATTGCTCAGGGTTGTTGGGCGGGTTGATTATGGGGGTGTCGGTCAAGAGTATAAGGGATTGGAGCCGGTGGCTGCCGACATCGGGATCGATGCGGCCTGGAAGAAGCCGGAGAGCCCTTTAGTGGCTGAGTTCCTTGATGTCCTTCGCTCTGGGCATCGCTTCGAGGATTTCAGGTGAGTATTGGGCCAGATCATCCCTCACAAAACGGTGTTCGAGACGACGGTCAAGGGGCGAATGACGCCTGATGTAATCAACCATGGCATCCTTCACCGGGATGTCCGTCGAGTGAACATACTGGGGGCCTATCTGAGTCAGAATCTCAAGCCCGATGTTGCCGGCGGCAATGAAATCCGTGGTCGCCACCCGGTAAGTGCTGTCGGGATCCCAGGGCTTTCCCCCGACCGTGAGCAATGTAATGCGATCGAAATCAGGTAGGGCCCTGCTATAGACGATTTTGACTCCCGAGACATACGCACCCTGCCTCATGCCTTTGACTCTCCATTCGAGCACGAGCTTCAAGAAGGATCCCGTCATGTCGTAGTAAACTACGCGATTATCAAACGGAACGGCAGCGAAGACATCACGAGCGGTGATCACGCCCATACGGATGTTTGACCGGATGCCGCCCAGGTTGGTGAAAGCAACGTCGGCATTGACGGCTTCCCGCATCGCGTCAGTAACGAGGTCGCCGAGCACCGACTCACCCACACCCACTCTGGTAAGATCCACGAGGGTCCTGCCGATCGGCTGATCCATGCCGACCTCGGCGCTGTCTCGTTTCTCGGAAAGGAACTTGCTGATTTCAGGCTGGGGCCAGTACTCGTCCTCATAGAGCGTGACGATCGAGCCGTCGGCCTCGGGCAGCGAATAGCCGATGATCTTACTGGTCTGGGGGTCTATCTTCAGGTTATAGATACCCACCCCCGTGCCCCGGCCGTAGGTCTGTAAGCATATTGTATGGGTGACCGGGTCCTCCCAACCTCCCTCGTAACCTACGTGTATATGCCCGCAGATCATCACGTCTATTCCATGGGTGTAGTGGGCAAGCTCCATCGCGTTCATGCCGTACCGGATTTTCTGCTCTGACCCCGTCTCGATCATCTCCCGATAGGCCGACCACACACCGTAAGGTACGCCTATGTGGCCCTGGACAAATATGAGATCTACCCTGGACTTAAGCTCCTCTATGTACTTCTGTACAACAGGCTTCACGGGGATAAGGTCGAAGTTGCCCAGGTTCTGCTCGGTGGAATAGAATTCGGTTTCTTCGGTTATGATGCCGATGATACCGATCTTAACACCGGCAACCTCCTTTATGATGTAAGGCACAAGCGGGGACGGGATCTGCCCCGTGGTCTTGTCGACCACGTTCGCGCCGAGGATAGGGAACTTAGCCATCTTGAAAAGCTTGAATGCATTATCCAGGCCGGCATCGAACTCGTGATTGCCCGGGACCCAGGCATCGTAGCCGACCCGGTTCATGAACTCGATCACAACCTCACCGCCCCTGTAATTGCCGACCGGCGTGCCCTGCCAGATATCTCCCGTATCGAGCAGGAGAAACCCACCGCCCTCGGCCTCAGCCTTTCCGCGCAAATCGGCTGCAAGGGTGGCAAGCGAGGCGCCGCCGCCCAGTAGGGGCGGAAACTCCTCATCCATGAAGGTCGCACCTGTGGGATCTATGCCTCCATGAACATCGTTAGTGTGCATTATTGTTATCTCGACGGGCACTGTCTGGGCTAGAACCGGCGCTCCCAGAGAACAGATTGCACTAATCGCGAGACCGCAAACAGCAATCATCACGTATTTCACGATTGATCCCACCACCTTAACTTTGCCATCAGAATCTTCTTGTTATGGTCACCAGCCCGCCAAAGGCAGTGTCTTTGACAAGATCGGTCGAGCCTCTGAGCTCGGCGCCGAAGATATCGTCCCTGAAGAGATCCGGCTCCCGGTACTCGCGCCATCCCACCTTGGCGGCAAGGTCGATATCGAAGCCGGCAACATTGAACCCCGTCCCGGCAGTCATGGCCGCCTCACTTGTCTCCTTGTCATCAGGAGAGGGCCTATAAAGGAACCCGAATCTAAGGGGCCTCTGGTTATAGAAAACATGCTCCACTCCTATGTGCCATTCATAGGTATCGTCGAGGGTGGTACGGCCGACACCCGCCGTATCCTCGACCTGGCTCCACCTGGAAAAAACAACGTCGGCCTCTATCACTGTGAGGAGCGTGTTTCTCGGCCGCAGGCTTACGCCGAAGGCATACGAGGCCGGGTACTCGATCTTAGTACTTGATCCATACGCTGCCAGGTTGCCTCCGAACCCGAACTCATCCGTGGCGGTGCCGGAGAAGTGGCCGTCGAGCTCGACCCCGCTCTTGTAGACGGCTGCGAAATCCAGTCTCTCACCGAGGGCATACATGGCAGCAACCGTGAATCTCTTTCCACTCAAGCCGGACGCCGAGTAAGTCTCTGACGTGTCAGGGCGCTTGCTCGGCCACGGGATCCTGCTTTCATCAAGGAACACGATGCCGGCATCGAGATCGTGTTTCCCGAAAAGGTAATCCAGCCCGAAACCGACGGCGAGGCTCTCGACCAGGGTCATACCCAGACCGCATGAGAGCGATCTTATCTCACCGTCGCCCCGAATGAAGTCACGCGCGATCACGCGGTCAGGGGGCTGGGCGGTGGAGTTCCGGTCAAGGAGCTCTTCCTCGTAATCGTACCTGAAATCATATGCAGGCACCAGAGCCACTGCGAACGAGGTGCCAAAGACCTGTTCCAAGGACCCTGAAGCAAACCCGATCGAGAAATCATGATAGAGATTAGAATTTGCCGAGTAAGTATTGTAGCCCAGGACAGCGTCAAAGCTGTCATAGACGGGAAACGCCCACTGCTCGTTGAGAGAGGCGGCACGGTAGGTTAAGGTCGCCTGTGGCTTTTCCAGACCCGCAAGCATCGCAGGATTTAGAGCGGCGGCAAGCGGGCTTTCTTCACAGAGGAGGGCAACCTCACCCATACCTCCACACCTCGCAGACGCCTGGAAAACCCCCGACCCGAGTCCAAGCCCCATATAGCCATACCCCCATGCAGACGATACCATCGCAAGCCCTAGTATCGCTCCGATCCCGGCGCTTCTCATGTTGCCTTACCCCCTTCTACCACATGTAATCCAGCTGGATTCTGAAGTATTTTTCCTTGTTCACCACGTAGTCGGCGTCGATGGCGCTGCCGTAAGGCTGATTGTAACGCCTGATATCCGTGTTGGTCACGGGAAGCCCCCGGTCGAAGGCCGCCTTGGCTTCGATCCAGAGCTGGCTGGAAAGCCTGTCCTCCACCGAAAACCAGAACCGCACCGAGTTCTGCCTCGACAGGGCCTTGAAGTCGCTTTCCTCAAAGAACCATACGAAGCCGCTATAAGAGATCGCCCCAGCGCTCACGCTGAAGGCGTCGTTGAAATTGTGGACCGCATGCAGCAGCAATGCCCGTGCCGGCTCGAAGGCCTGTCCAACTGCCGGGTAATCACCATTGGGCTCCACATCGCCCGTAAGCCTCGGCCTGGGCGGCCATTTGGTGCCGCCGTATAAGTACATGAATTCGATCATGTCGTAAGCGGAAAGTCGCATCTCCAATTCAACCCTTGTCTCGTTGAGATCGAAACTGGTCGGCGTGAGCGAGTTGTCCTGGTTCCTACCCTGGAACTGCTGCCGGAGCTTGAGCCTGAGCGGATACACCAGCCTCACCTCGAGGTTGGCGACAAATCTACTGTATGATGCGCCATCCGCGACTCGCGTCCAACGGTCGTACTCGAAGCGCGGAATTATGTCGCGCGATATCCTGTACCGCGATGACAGGTAAAGGCCGCGCTCGGCCTGAGGATTCACCGGCCTGTCATAGAGCAGACCGTAAAGCGGATCAGTGAGATAGTATTGGTCCTCGAGGATGCTGCCCTTGAACCTGCTGTAGTTGGCGAAGCCCCTGTTGTATGGGTTATCAAAGCCAAGGCTGTAGTCCCTGTAAAGCGCAAGCAGCGTGAGGTTGTTGTACTGGGACCACAGCGAACCTACGAAGGCGTGCGGATCATCTCCGAACTTGACCACGCTGCCGGCCAGGTCCATCTCGGCATACTCCCCCTGGAGGCAATAGTTCTTGTACACGCTCATCATCTCAAGCCCGTAGACGCGCCTGAACTTGCCGGGGCTCTTGTAGGAATTGAAGATCTCGTTGTCCGGCTTGGTGACCTTATCGAACCGTTCGATCATGGTCTCGCCGCCCATGGGATCGAACCTGCGATTGTAGGTGGACTGGTAACCCGATACACCCAGATGCGTGCCCGGCAGGAAGACGTATCTCAAGTTGCCGCCGATCGTGCGCTCGCGCACCACATCTCGCATCGGGAGAAGGCCATACCGTTTTAGGGTGCCGTTAGATATTTGCGGATCCAGGATTATGTAAGAAGCGACCGAGCCGTCCTTGTTGAGAACGGCATCCTTCTTGTCATCCGAATAGAAACCGATCCCTTTGAATCTCTTCCAGGAGGCCTCGACCGCCACGCCGGAGAGCTTATATTCATCGGTGCGCGACATGTCCCCAATGATGCCGTAGTACCGGGTGTCGAAGGAATAGCCAGACTTCCGGGACTTGAAGTAGTCGCTGTTCTCCATGACGAGGCCCTGGCCGAATGAGACCAGGTAGTCGCCGACATAGAGCTTGTCCAGGCTGATCGGGCCGAGTGTTACGCCCTCTATTCCAGCGAAGCCCTTGCGGTGCTGCGCAATCTCCGTCTCCCCGCCCTTCCTCCAAGCCTGGAGGCCACCGTGCAGCGTGGTTCTCTGGCCGACGTAGTACTTGAGGAAGAGCTTCTGGCTGAGCTCGGGCCTGGTCTTCGCCAGACCAAGCCTGTCGTACCAGGAATCATAGACGCCCTGGGCCGGAAGCAAGTCTTCCTGGAAGAGATCGGCTATGTCCGTGTCGAAGACCGAGCTTCTCGCCCGCAGTTGATAGCGGCCGTGCAGATCACCCTTCTTCTCGGTATCGACATACCTGACAACCGACCGCGCATTCATATAGCCCCAGCCCGAAAGGTTGGGGGTGTAGCGAAGGTCGCTCCGTGAGCGGTAGCTCTCAATCGCCTTCCTGTGGTTGAAGATCGCCACGGCGTCAACCGGCGAAACGTTCTGGAGGTTCATGAGATCATAGATGCCGGCGGTATTAATGTTGGGGCGGTCCTTGGCGATGTCTATCCACAGGTCAATCAGGCCTTCGTTCGAGCCCTCAGAGGAACCCCAGCTCCTTATGTTGCGCTGAGCCTCACTTATGTCCCGGGCCAACTGGTCGGCCTCGACAGGCTCGGTTCTCACCAGAGGCTTGAGCTCCTCAAGCGTTTTGGAATCCATGCCGGATATCTTCATGAGGTCATAGACGCTCTTGAAGTAGCCCCGATACTCCCTGTATTCATAGATGGCGCGGGCCATCTCAGGCGAGATCGGAAGATCAGATATCTCTTCCAGGGTCGCAGAATTAAGGTCCATGGGTGACTCCGGTGGAGTCTCTTCGGCCAGGCAGACCCCAAGCATGAGCCAAGCCAGGGCCAGGTGGATCCAAACGAGCCGGCTTATCTTCATTTCGTCTTGTTCCCCTTATTCCCCACAAAGAAACCGCGTACCGACACGTGATGGGTACCCGGCAACACCGAGTGAGTCGAGTAGGAATAGTCGATCTCCACGAAATTGACCTTCGCCGTGAACCCACCGGTCAAGGAGTTAGGGCCAGTCTGGAAACCGAATCTCATGTCGAGGAACTGGGTGAGTGCAAACTGCATGCCCATGTGGGCCTCGACGTCTTCACCTCTCAAGGCTCTGAGATCGAGTTCCGTCAAGACCCCGTAGTAAGGTGAATATGAGACCCCTGCAGTTATCCACTGGGGGAGCGGCTCCTTGATCACCTTGCCGATCGAGGGTTCGTTTATGTTCTTCAGCATGAAGCCGATCCGGGCGCGATCCCTCAGGGTACCCATGAAACCAAGGTCGAGGCCATAGGCCGTCTCCCTACCCAGGTCGAAGTTTTCAGTACGACCGAACTCCAGCACGTATGCATTGAGGCACCAGCCAAAGCCTATCGAGGAATGGATGTCCTTCATCAGCATCAGGGCGTGAGCGAAGCTCAGGGTTGACTCATCCAGGAGATTCGCGCCATCGTACTCCACACCGAATTTGCGGTAGCTTACCGCGATACCTTGTGATTGCCCGATGGGTGTGGCCACAGCGAGTAAGGCCAGCGATTCAAAATCCTGGGAGTTGGGTCTGAAGTAGGATGCCGATAGATTTGCGCGCCCGGATACAAGAAGCGCCGCCGGATTGTAGAAGATCGCGGTGGCATCGTCAGCGCCGGCAACCCACGCTCCACCCATGCCTCGTGCCTTACTGCTCACATCCACCGCATCGAAGACGTAGGCATGCGCCGCACCCTCCGCCAGGCATAGCATCATCAGCCAGAGTGTAAAACACTTGACCCGCACTTGAGTCTCCTCCTACTTAAGCTGCGTACCGATTACGATAGGCGCGCTCTCGGTGCTCGTCGTGCCCGTGACCGATTCGACCACTTTGATGTGACAGACGTAGAGCCCGGGCGGCAAGGGTTTTCCAAGAGCATCCCGGCCGGTCCAGGCAATGCTACGCTCGCCGACGCTTGCACCGTTGTAAAGCGTCGAAACCAGCCTGCCGGCTGCGTCGAAGATCCTTATGGTAACGTCGCTCGAGGCCGGCGCGCCGAACCTTATTGGGAAGCCGTCTTCGCCGCATGATGGACAGAAGACACGCGCATCAACTCCGAGAGTAGGCTTCTTGGGAAAGGCATCCGTGATTATTTCGATGTCGCTGTCATAGCGAGGCACCAATTCATAACCTTCCAGGAAAGGCATGGTAAAGTCGTACTGAAGTATCACGCCCTTCACCCTTGCATACATGCCGGTGCGGAATCTCGTGAAATCAATCGGGGTATAGTTCTGGTAGACCTGGACGCCACCGGAGCCGTCGCTGATGTAAAAGCTGTACTCCGAGGCGTTGACGACGGCGCCTTCGGTCTCGACAAGCCGGCCTTCGTTTTCCTCCCTGCCGACAGCCCCCGTCGAGAGGACCAGCGCAACGGGTTCGGGATAGCCCCTGGAGTCAATTCTGAGGCCCTCCGGTCCGGCCATGGAGATCTCGGTCGTCGCTCCTGCCTTGGCAGATATGTATTCCGTGACCGCGCCGCTCACGGAGACGAAATCCCCGATGCGCGGAGCCGGCGAAGATCTGGCGTAAGAGAAAACGTTGATCCCGCAGCCGTCGAGACCCTGGACATATATTGATTGATAAGAAGGCTGGAAGACTCCCGGCGGCACCGTCATGAAACCGAACATGGTGACACTCTTGCCGTTGTAGAGTGAGAGGCCGTTCGCATCGCAGGCTTGAATGTCACATGGCTTGGTTGACGGGCTGAGGGTCGTCGTGAAGCTGAAGACCGTATCATGCATTGAGTTTCCGGCCAAACTCATGAGGCCCGTGACCTCAAGCCCCACGCCGGCACCCAAAGGCAAATCGTCGAAGAGCAGGAGGACTTTCTCGCGGGAGAGCGACGGATACACCGCTATCGCTTCCCCGCGACTGATGTGGAAATTGGACTTGGCGGCGGTATCGATCGGCTCGCTGAAGGAGACTTCAAGGATGTTCTGGCTCTTCGAGGAAACGCTCCGGATAGTCGGATTTGAATAGGACACGCGGTTCTCGGTCCCCGGGGTTGGATCGGCACTCAACGCCTCCCAGGGGCAACATGGCGACCACACCTTGCTTATGATCGCATAGCCGCGCGGCGGCACCCAGGGAAGCGCATCGTCGTCAGTGCCAAAGCCTTCACACAAGTCGGCTGCGCAGGCGATTCCATCCCTGTACTCCACGTAGTCAACCATCTCGGTAAGCGAGGCGTCCCGCCACAGCGACATGGCCTCGTAAGTCTGGCCGTCGCCGCATATGCCACCGTCCCCGCTCACTCTTCCCAGGGGACTTATGGCGGCCTGGATGAAGGGCACGGAGCCAAAGCGTGCGGTGAAACCTTGGGATGTCTCGGCTACCACCAGGTAGCCGCCGCCGGGAATCGTGTCTTTCACCGCAAAGGCATGGCGCACCTCGATGTCGCAATATGGCACGGACCTGACTTCACATAGGACCAGGCCCTGGAGATAAGCTGTAGTTGTGCCCTTGTTGCAAAGCTCGATGAAGGCATCGCTGGCTGCGGTCCGACCATCGTTCGGGAAGACCTCATTTATGACGACCGATGGCTTGGGACGGACAGTCCCCAGCGAAGGCTGATAGGCTATATCGCTGAAGGTGGTTCCATCCACCGAGGTCTTAAGGACCACGCGGGACGAAACGATACTTGCCGGAGCGGATACTCGCCTGAGGGTTACGACACTGTAGCTTGCCAAATCATCGAAGACGGCGGCCGAACGAACTATGACACCGGTCGGCGTGACTTCGTAGGTTGCATCCGCCAGACCCGGACCCGAGAGATCCACTCCGCCTCCAGACCAGCTCCAACCGTCGGACAGCGGCAGATCAACCGAAAATGCCCTGATCGTGTCGCTGAGATTGCCGTCGAGGGTCACGTCAAGATCGAACGATGTTGTGCCTATGCCGACGACCGGCGGCGCCACTTCGGCGATGCCGCTGCCGCTGCCCATCACGAGAAAGTCCGTCTGTCTCGATCTCGGCCAAACCGTATAACCGGAAAGATAGGGATACGCGCCGTCCTGGATCACAACACCTATGAGGATCAAGGGCTGGAGTGGCACCGCACTGCCGCCGATGTTGGTATCGCGGGCTATTCTTATTTTGAAGCTACCTCGGGGCGTCTGAGCCGTTATCACCTTGTCCACTCCCGCAGACGGCCAGTCAGCAGGATTGAAGCTAACGTCCGCAAGTCTGACCAGCAGCCCTTCGTAGGGCTCCATCGGCGGCTCGCAACTCCTGTTGAGCTCGGCCGCAGTGATGGTTGTAGGCCTGGGAAGCGCGCCCTTGCCAACTATGCTGATGTCCTGGAGACTTTCCACCGAGAGTCTCGTGTTTCCTCGATAGGGAGCGGCTCCTACTTGGTCAATCCTACCCGTCACTATGACGCTATCCCCAAGTCTCAATCTGTAATAGGCTGCATTGGTCTGATATATGTTCAGGCCTCCAGTATGGTCTTGAATATAGAGGTCCAGGTTGGTCCTGCTGAAAATGGCGTTCTCAACCGTCACCAACCCGGTTACAGTCACCTGTTTACCCTCGTTGATCAGAGTGCAACCCGTGGTATCCCGCTTTGCATCTGCAATAGGGATTACGTCGCCGTATGCCGAGGCGGCCACCGCGACAAGTGCCAACCCGAGCACGTAACCCTTGAGCCTCATCTGAGCCTTCTCCCTATCACCACGGGCTCGACCTTTTGAATCTTGGCCCTTGTCTTGTTGTCGATAATCGTAATCTCCATCCGATAGAGTCCTACGGGAAGCTCTTCCCGAAGCTCATTGCGGCCATCCCAGGTGATCGTGCAGCCGAGGTGGCCACCGCACAGGCTAACGGGGTCATCAAAGGTAGCTACGTTCCTTCCATAAGCATCGAAAACCCTGAACATTACTCTCACCGTATTGGGGCCCTCATAGACTATAGTAGCCTTCTCACCCAGAGTCGGGCAGAAGACTCTGCCTTTGATGTAGAAAGGCGCTTTGGTGGTGTCCGGTATACAGCCCGGGCTGCAGTAAGGCGGCCCAACATCCCCAAGGCGCGGACTCCTCGGGATCAGGCTGTAATCACTCAGGTACGGAAGGTCAGGGTCTGATTGTGACACGACTCCCGTGACAGTCACTTCATCGCCGTACCTCAAGACTCTCCAGGTTGAATCTGCGGAAAAACTCTGGCCAAGATCGAAGATCTCCAGTTCGCCCGTGCCATCATCTATGGAGAAACTCCTGCCGAGCTGGCCGGTGACCAGTTTCCCCGTGACGCGTACAAATTTACCTTCGTTACTTTCCCTCCCCACCTGCCCGGTCGCCATGACCACCGGCTCCGGAATGGTGGTGCCACGCCTCACCGTGACCGCAGAGGCAGAGGCAAAAGTGATCTCCGTCGTCGCACCGTTGCCGGCTGTGGAAATATACTCCTGAACCTGCCCCGTCACCGTGACCGTGTCCCCAAGCCCAATCTCCTCGACCCGAGTGCTGGAAAAGACATTGATCCCGCAGCCGTCCTCGCCCAACCCCCGGATATAGATAGACGTACGGAGGGGCTGGAAGATGCCGATCGGAACTGTCGCAAGGCCTGTGACCGTGACCGTAGCACCATTCATGGGCGAGAGCCCGGTCGCAGGATCATAGGCCTGGACGTCACAGACGGTTGTGGCGCGTGCCTGACCGCTCGCCGCCGCAACAAGAGCCAATACAGCAACAACACCGACTGCATTCTTCCTCAAGGTCTTACTCCTGAAATTAGGGCAACGTATTGTAACAGAATGCTGCTCTTACGTCAACTCTCGTAACCGAGCCCGAGCTTTTCCTGAAGGCGCTTGAGCCTCCGAATTTCGGCATTGGCTCTCGCGGCGGCTTTGTCGAGCGCCGTTGCTACGTCCGCATCTCCCTTGAGGACGGCCTCAATCGCCCGTTCGTCAAGATACCTCCGCCCAGCATACCAGCCTGCGATCTTGGGTTCGAAGCTCGCATAGTCAAGCTGAGCGAAAGTTTCTCTGAGGCCGGGGTAAGCTATAAACCTCTCCTTGAGAATATCCGTATCGAAGGCACTTCGCCGCACAGGCACGTAGTAGGTGCCCGCCGCCCACTTCGCTGTCTGCTCCGTGTCGGTGAACCACTTGACGAATTCCCATGCAGCTTCCTGCTGCTCGGCAGTCGCCTTTGAGAAGATCACCACATTGGTGCCTGCGATGGTCATGCCTTTGACCTTGCCGGCCGGCATGGGGGCGACTCCCAGGGGGAAGTCATACTTGCCTTTCATGAAAGCGATCGAAACGGTTGAGCCTTCGATCATCCCAACCTTGCCCGCAAGGAAATCGTTCTGGTATTCGAAGCCTGAGGCAACGAAACCGACGCTGTCGGCAAGAAGCTTCTTCATGAACTTGAGGGCCCCGATGCCTTCGGGCCCATTGAAGGCCACAAGATCGGTCTTGGGATCAAGGAACCTCCCGCCGTTCTCGATAAGCAGATTGCCGAAGGTCCAGGCGTTTATCTGGCCGGCGGTACCCCAGATTTCAGGATGGCCGTCGCCATTTGTATCGCGGGTGATCTTGCGCGCGTAGTTCAAGTAGTCGTCCCAGGTCGCAGGCGGCTTCTCGGGATCGAGGCCGGACTCGCCGAAGAGTCTCTTATTATAGTAGAGCGCCCGCACACTCTTGTTAAAAGGGAAAGACCAGATGGTATTGTCCCATTTGTTGTTTTCTATGAAGACGGGCAGGATATCGGAGAAGTTCTCAGGACTCAAGCCCGTTGGGCCATCGATGAATTTCTGGATGGGGATGATGCTCTTGCTGATGATGAGCTCCACCGTCCAGTTCTCATAGGCCTGGGCAATCACAGGGGGCTTACCGGCGGCAACCGCTGCCATTATCTTCTGGCTCAAGGCGTTATAAGTTCCCATCGAGACTGAGATCACTTTTATGTCGGGATGCGTCGCATTGAACTCCTGGATCAGGCTTTCCAGGACACGCCCCAGTGGCCCGCCCATGCCATGCCAGAAGGTGATCTGGACGGCCTTCCCGTCGCCCACGTGGGGCGAACAGGTTGCGAGGCCCAGCAAGACGCAGGCTGCAAGAACGAGGGCCTGCCGAAGTCGGCTGCCCGCTCCGCCTCGCGGGGGCAGCGGCAGTCCCTTGCTCCGCACGCGGAGCTGGCGGCTGGCCCGAAGGGCATGTAGTTCTAACCGAAGGGCCACCGCCAGCGAAGCGCACAGGGCTCCGCCTCGCGGGGCTGGTCTCCGGCTCAGAACTACATTCGCCTCCGATCCAGACCCCGCTGCGGCTCGTCTCCGCGAACGCTCCGCAGGCGCTGTGATCGCCATGCCGAGCCGACGGATCGCCCGAAGGGCATGGGGTTCTAACCGAAGGGCATCGGGCGGCGAGACAGTCGCAGTTAGGTGCTGAGCCGGTGGCTGGCCCGAAGGGCATGTAGTTCTAACCGAAGGGCCACCACCGGCGAAGCGCCCAAAACTCACGCTTCGCGCCGGCCGGTCCGCGGGCTTACCCTTTGAGACCGCTCTTGGCATAGCTCTCAATCACCTGCTTCTGGGCAATGAAGTAGATTATGATCACCGGAGCAATACAGAATGTGGCCGCCGCCATCATCAAGCCGTGCTCCGTCGCCTGTTCCTGGGCGAAATAGGAAAGCCCAACCTGAATGGGCCGCAGCTTGTCGCTGTTTGTCATGATCAGAGGCCAGATAAAGCTATTCCATGAGCCCAGCACTGAAAAAAGCCCGATTGTTATGACTGTCGGCTTGGAAAGGGGAACCAGGATCTTCCAGAGAAATCCCATGCGGCCACAGCCGTCTATAACTGCCGCATCATAGAAATCGTTGGGGACCGTCCGGAATTGCTGCCTGAGTAGGAAGATGCTGAAGATCTGGGCAAGCCATGGGACGATCAGCGCCATGTAAGTATCAACCCAGCCGAGTTTCGATAGAATTATGAATGAAGGCACCAGGTAGACCGCCTCGGGAACTATCATCATGCTCAGGAAGAAGACGAAGAGGAGTTCCCTCCCCGGGAACTCGAACTTGGCGAAGGCGTATGCCGCAAGGCAGCCCGTGACTACGTCTCCGACGAGGCAGCAAAAGGCTATGAAGATGGTGTTCACGAAATACCTCGGGAAGGGCACCTCGTGCCAAGCCTGAACGTAGTTGGCAAGAATCGCCTTATGCGGTATCCACGTGGGCGGGAACTTGAAGATCTCTTGAGGGGTCTTGAGCGAAGTCGAAACCATCCAGAAGAAAGGTAGGATCATGGACACCGCCCCGATGATGAGGATCACGTGGATGGGGAGTTTTCTCAGGATCCGCACATGTAGCTCCTGACCCTAAGCACTCGCCTGTCGCCGGCAGACCTAATGCTGTTCGATCTCATCATACCGCATACCACCACCTGCGCCCCCTGCAATATCGCACTCCTAAGTAATCTAGTAATAATGTACCCGTCGCTCAATGATCCTTCGCTGAATCAGTGTAAGCGAAAACACGATGATAAACAGCACCAGCGCCACACAGCTCGCATAGCCCATGTCGCCGCCCGACTCAAAGCCTTTCTCGAAAATGTAGTACACCAGAACCTTGGTCGTCCCAAGGGGCCCTCCCACCGGCGGGCCGGTCATCAGATATACCAGTGTGAAGACCTGGAAGGATACGATTGTAGTCATGATCAGCACGTAAAAGGTCGTCGGGGAGATCAAGGGCCAGGTCACTTTCCAGAAGGTCTGCATCCGCCCCGCACCATCTATCCTGGCAGCTTCATAGTACTCGCCGGGAATGTTCTGAAGCCCCGCGAGGAAGATCACAACATTGTAGCCGATTCCTCTCCACAGATTGGTCAAGGTTATGGCCACCAGAGCAAGGCTCGGACCCGCAAGCCACGAAGGCAGCGAGATGCCTATGCCTCCAGCCATCATGCTGAAGATGCCCCGCGGCTCTTCAAGCCAGAGAAGTGGATTGAACCCGATCGTTTGGAGTAAGTAGTTGAATAGGCCGAGCCGGGGATGATAGAGCCATTTCCACACCATCGCGATGGCAACCATGGACGTCACCACGGGCAGAAAATAGATGGTGCGGTAAGCGCCGAGGGCCTTGATCTTCTGGTTCAGGAGGATCGCGATGAACAGGGAGAGAAAGAGACTTACCGGAACTGTTCCGATCACGAAGTAGGAGGTGTTGACCAGCGAGTTCCAGAATTCCCCATCCGAGAACAGCATCTTGTACTGGGAGAGCCCCGCGAACCCAACTATCTTCCCCATCATGACATAGTAGAAACTGACGCCGAAGGCGGCGATTATGGGGATGACGCGAAAGATGACTATCACCAAGCCCGCCGGGGCAATATAGGCAAGTCCCCTCAAGAGCTCATTGAGCTGCTTCCTGCGCTTAGAGGGTCTTGCTTTCGCCTGGGGATTCCCGACAGAACCCATTGGCTCCTATTCCCACGAACTCACGACGAAGGTCTCACCGTCAGTAGTGACGGTCACATTACCGTACTGAGGCGCGGCATTCCTGGCCGTATTCATGTAGACCCTATCGGTGACGTAGTAGTCAACGCCGAAGCTTCGCAGCAGGTTGATCACGCTTTGTTTGAAGACACCATCATTGTCTGCGAGGGAGTTCGATATGAGGCCCACCCTGGGCCGTACCCACTCGAGGAAGAGCTTGGAAGTGGCGTCATCGTTTCCATGGTGTCCGACCTTAAGGACCTCGCAGGCGAGCTCGGCGCTGTGATTCTTGATCATCCAGTCCTCGGTGAATTCCTCCGCATCCCCGGTGAGGAGAAAATCCACCTGACCGTAGGAAACCTTGAGAACGGCCGAGTCGCAGTTGATGCTGTCACCCAGGTTATCGGGACTGAAAAGGAGACCCGCGCCTGCACTCATCACCTTCACCTTGACCTCATGCTCTTCGTCCCAGTTGAGGAAATCAGTGTTCTCGCTAGTTTGCCCTTCCGTCAGACCGTGGCGTTCAATATTCGCCTCGTCAAGAGGTCTCTTGAGATACTGAAGGACGCTGATCGAGGCCGGCTCGGGAGCAAGAAAGGTGGTGTGGTTATAAAGGCCCATGGCATTGGGAAACCCTCCCAAATGGTCGGCATGGGCATGGGTTCCAATCATATAAGTGATTCCATCCGGTGGAATCACGTTCTTGGCGTTCAGGAATGTGCTTACGGCAAGCTTATACTTTGAGCCACTCTGGCCCGCGTCAATCATTACCGTGGTGCCACCCGGGAACTCGAGGAAGTGACAGTCGCCCCAGCCGATGTCAACCATCGTATATACGAATTTCTCGGCCTCGGGGACGACCGTGAGCGTGAAAGAGGTCTCGGGGCTGGTTGAGACGTTACCTGCAGGGTCGGTTGCCATGACCCTGAAGTAGTATTGGCCCGCTGCGACATCTATGAGATCGACGTGGTGAACGCGGCCGCCGTCAGCAACGTTGTACCCGTAATGATCATAGACGCCTCTTCGCGCGCCGTACACCAGCACACAGAGGCAGTCCTCGTCGGTTTGCCAGGTGACCGTTCCCTCGTTCTCGGCTATGGCCAACGCCACCGGCGCCATTACGTCCGGGGCGTAGATGGCGGTGTTCCTCTCGGCGCAACTCGTCAGAACAAGAAGCCCGGACAGCAAGGCCAGAAACGCCAGTCGTAGTTTCACTTCATGCTGTAGCATGATCCCGTCTCCCATCCTCTTTTCCCGCCCTCGTCTCGACGTCCATCCCACATCCCATGTCGGATGCCATTCCCGTCTTGAGTCGGCCGCAGGGTCTTCCCCGTGCCATCCTCTTGACTATGTGGTAATCCACCCTTAAAATCAATCGAAAACTTGCTCGCACCCTGAAGGAGGTTGTGATGAAGGCGAAACACGACGCATCGGTCGGAGGTTATTCGGCAAGGCACTTGGGAGCGGCCCTACTGTCGAATGGATTCTGCAGGCGGTGTCCGAGATCCGTGCGCCGCATTCGCGCGGCGGCATGCTTCATCGCGGTCTGGGTTGCAGTCTGGGCCTCAGTCATGTCTCTTTGCCCCGCCTCTTATGCGGCAAAGTCGGTCACGCTGGCCAACGGCCTTCAGGTGATCGCCGAAGAAATGCGCGTCTCTCCACTGGTCGCAGTGTCGGTGCTCTACAGGGTTGGATCGAGAAGCGAGGTCTCAGGCCATACGGGTGCCTCTCACTTTGTGGAACACATGCTTTTCAACGGCACGCAGAAATACCCCGCGGACAAAGCGACCAAGGAGATCCTCAAGAATGGAGGCATCCCGATCGGCGAGACCTGGTGGGACTATACCCATTTCGGTGCCGTCCTGCCCAGCGACAAGATCGACCTTGCCCTCGACATCGAAGCTGACCGCATGGCTAATGCCACCGTGGACTCGCAGGCTGTCAAAGATGAGAGAGACATCATACTCGAAGAACTTGCGATGCGGGGCGAGGCGCCAATTGTGGTCTTGATAGAAGATCTCTTTGCCACCGCCTTCAAGGTTCATCCGTACCACCACTGGTTTCCGGGTGGCTACTTCGGCGACGTCCTCAACATGGAACCCGAATATGTCCAGACCTTCTACAAGGAGCACTACAATCCCGCCAACGCTGTCGTTGCTGTAGTTGGCAACATCAACGAGGACGAAGCCATAGAGAAGGTTAGACAGTATTTTGAGGTGATTGGGGGCGGCGCCAGGCCGCCGGAGGCTCTACCCGAGGAACCTGAGCAGAAGGGCCTAAGAAGAGTCACGGTGCGTGGAACCGCGACCGAGAGCCGCCTAATGATTTTCTTCAAGGGTCCGGCTTACGCCTCCAGGGACTTTGAAGTCGGAAGCGTGCTTGCCGTTCTCTTGGGAAGCGGAAGATCGAGCATCTTGAGGCAGAAGATTGTAGATAAGGGCATCGCGACCGACATCGCCCTTGAGATTTTCCCGACGATAGACCCGTTCGGCTTCCTGCTCATGGCCTCAGTTGCGAAGGACGGCGACATCAGGGCATGTGAAAGGGCAATATATGGCGCCCTGGAGGATTTCAAGGCAAAGCCGCAATCGGAAGACCTGATCACAAGGACGAAAACGAGGACCGAAGGCCTCACCGTCCTGGGCAGGGAGACCGTCAGGGCCAGGGCATTTGAACTCGGGACATCTGGGGCGAGAGGCAATTGGGAGTACGCCGACCAATTCATCGAGAACATCAGGTCGGTGACTCCGGATGAGATGATGCAGGTTGCCCGGACCTATCTCGACTGGGACAGGGCAACCATCGGCTGGCTCATTCCAGAAGGCGCAGGACCGGGCAATGAGGAACTTATCGGGAGCGGAATGTCTCCGGGCGAGGGCATCGGAGCCGCCGACGAGAGGTTGGCTTTGCCCGGACCGCTGGCAATCTCGCAGGCCGAGGCTCAGGGTTCCATTGCGCTCACCTTCGCAGATGCCAAGTTTGAGGAGCTTCCCAATGGTGTCACCATCATCATGAAGCAAGATCATTCCCTGCCCATTGTCGCCATGAGCATTTACGTCCAAGCGGGATCGGCATACGAGCCGGAGGGAAAATCGGGGCTCGCCCGGCTGACGGCCAAGACCGTTGCAATGGGGTCTGCCGCCCACCCATACAAGTTGCTTTATGACTGGATCGAGGGCCTTGGAAGCGACATCTCCGTCGAGACCGACATGGAAAGAGCATACCTCTCCACATCGGTTCTTGCCTCGCACGGCAGGGAAGCCTGCCAGATGATCTGTGATCTCCTCGCGTCGCCGTCATTCCGCGCAGATGACTTCAAGCGAGCCAAACGGGAAGTCCTCTCCGAAATAAGCCAGATCGAAGAGGATGCCACAAAGGTCGGAATCAACAGGTTCAGAGATCTCTACTACGCGGGCCATCCCTTTTCGAGGCCCGTGGCGGGCGATGCAGACGTTGTGCGGAAACTCTCTCTGAAAGATGTAAGAGCCTTCTACGATAATGCCTGGCTCCCGCAGAAGGCGGTGATAGCGGTTGTTGGGGATTTCAGCCCCGATGAAATGATGCAGACCCTGACCGGTCTCCTCTCCGGATGGAAGAGCAAAGGTAAGGCTGTCTCCGAGCTTCCCGAACTCCAGACCAAACCCGGCTACTCGCAGTATATCGAGACGCTTCCCGAGAAGAAACAGGCCAAGATTTTCTGGGGCATGAGGGCGCCAGGCATCAAGGATGCCCAATTTGATCCTTTCCAGGTAATGAATTTCATATTCGGGGGCCAGGCCTTCGGTTCAAGACTCTTCGACAGGATAAGGGAAAAGGAATCGCTTGCTTATGTCGTCAGCACCAACATGGATCTCACGAGCCAGCCCGGGGCACTTTACGTCTACCTTGGAACGAGGCCAAAGAACGTCAAATCCGCGATCAACGCCGTGAGGGAGGAGATCGGCAGAATCACCGCCGACGGAGTCACCGATGAGGAGATGGAAGCTACCAAGGGCTTCTTGAAGGCTCTGCTTCCCTTCCAGATGCAGACCTATTCCCAGATTTCAGATGAGCTCCTGAACCTCAAATTCTTCGGTCTGCCCCAAGACTACTACGATACCTACGGTGCAAGAATCGACAAGGTCACCAAGCAGGATGTGCTGGAGGCGGCAAGAGCCTATCTTACGCCGGACAATTCATACCTCGTCATAGTGGGCCCCATCGACCAGAACCTGGAGGCCTTGAAACCGACCTTCAAGCGAGGTGGTACCAGATAGGCGCAGGCACCAAGGTTGGCTCGAGCTCGGCGACGTTCACTCTTGCCGTACCTGTGCTTGAAAACTGGGTTGACTGAGAGTAAACTCCGGTTCTTGCGAATCGCGGCCGCAGTGAAGCAGCGAAGCGGCGCAGGTTGCAGGCGTGAAGTCAGGTGAGCCATCAACATGAGCTTGATTAAGCGGCATTGGCCGTTGATCGTATCGCTTGCCCTGCTCTACGCGATCACGTCAGCATCTTTGGCAGTTTGCATCCAGCGCAATGAGGGGCATGTGGTCTATGCCCTCGATGATCCCTACATAATGATGGCAATCGCAAAGAATCTTGCCCAGCATGGCGTCTGGGGAATAACCAGGTATGGCTTCACTTCTTCATCGTCGTCAATACTGTGGCCCCTCCTGCTGTCGGGTACGTATGCCGTCTTTGGCGTAAACGAACTCAGTCCGTTGATCCTGAACCTTATCTTTGCCGGGCTCTTGATCGCGTGCTCGTATTTCTTCCTGAGAAGATATGCGAGGAATGCTGTCTTCGTCTTTGCGGTGTTGGCTTCTATCATATGCTTCACCCCCCTGCCCGCCCTCGTGCTCACCGGCCACGAACACATAATGCACATGCTCTTCAGCATGTGTTTCGCCTACTTCGCTTCCAAAGTGCTTGCCGACCGCCAGGCCGGGTCTCGCAGCCTGATTCCTGTCTGTCTCTTCGCCGCGCTGGTTGTGATGTGCCGGTACGAAGGTCTCTTCCTGGTTTTCGCAGCAAGCTGCTTATTCCTGGCACAGAGGAGATTCCTGAATGCCGTGGCGCTTGGCGCAATCGCTCTCCTTCCAGTTGCTATCTTCGGGATCATCTCGATCTCGCACGGGTGGCACCTACTGCCGGAGTCGGTACTTGCCAAAGGCAGGTTTCCCGACACATCCTCCGCAGAAGGGGTGGTCGACTCCGTCGGGTTCACCAGTTTCCAGAGAATGACGAAGCATCCTTACCTACTGGTGCTGTTCCTGGGGAATCTGTCATTCGTGCTGCTTCAGTATGTCCGAGACAGGAGACTCTGGAAAGCCTCGACCATCATGGCCATCCTGTTTGTCGTGACTGCCTTCCTTCACGTGCAATTCGCCAAGATAGGCTCTCTCCATAGATACGAGGCTTACCTCGTGGGCCTCGGGTTATTTGTGGTTGCTGTTTCACTGGCCGCATACATGACCCCGCCTGGGCGGCCCAAGACGCTTGCGGCCTCAATCGCGAAGTACGTATTCCCAGCCCTTGTGACTATCGCGACTGTCTCCACGCTGGTTCCCAGGGGAAGGGAGTTGCTCACAAGGGCACCCCTGGCGACCACGAACATCTATGAGCAGCAATATCAGATGGGTCTTTTTGTGAAGAGATTCTACCAGGACAAGTGCGTGGCCTTGAATGACATCGGCGCAGTCAACTTTCTCGCTGACATAAAGTGCCTGGACCTGATGGGATTGGCAAACTTGGAAGTGGCCTCTGCCAAAAGAGATGGGACTTACGATAGTCGCAGAATCTATGAAATGGCAAAGGCTGCGGACACACGGCTTGCAATACTTTATACCAAGTGGTTTGTACGATTTGGAGGCTTGCCCGAGGAGTGGATTGAACTCCAACGATGGCGAATTCAGAACAACGTGATCGCCGGTGGTGCAACTGTGACATTTTGTGCCGTTGAGCCGTCAGAGAAGGAGGCGTTGATTTCCAATCTCCGAGAGTTCTCGGTGGAACTCCCAAAGAGCGTTTACCAGAAGTGAAGGTATATGAAGAGCCGCTTGGCCTTGCCGATCCAGGTACACCCTACCCCCACCTCCCCTTTGTGCTGCCAGGCCATTGACTTTGGCTGCATTTTGAAGTAAGATGGTCATTTGTGAGCTTCTGGTTTGGAGGCACATGTGAAAATAGACAAAGCCCTTAACGTGCCGGCAGGCCCGGTGAAGGAAAAGGAAGCCAAGGGAGTCAAGATGCGGGTGCTCCTGTCGGAGAAGGACGCGGCGCCCAACTTCATCATGAGGATCTTCGAGATTGAGCCCGGAGGACATACGCTGTACCATACCCATCCTTGGGAACATGAGGTCTATGTGCTGGAAGGCAGGGGCAACGTGAGGCAGAAGGGCAAAGACCACCCAATCGAGAAGGATTCCTTTGTGCTCGTCGCCCCAGATGAAGAGCATCAGTTCGTAAACGCTGGGGATAAGCCGCTAAAATTCATCTGCGTCATCCCCATCGTCAAACCTGAGGAGTGACTCCGTACCCTATGTTAAGAATTTCCAGCCTCATTACCCCTGAAAGAATCGTAGACCTCAAGGCCACAACCAAGAACGAGGCTCTTAAGGAGCTCTTCACCGTGGTGGAGAGCTCCCCTGAGATCACAAACGGGAATGATTTTGAAGAGTCCGTCCTTGAGAGGGAAAAGATTCTCAGCACAGGAATTGGCTTCGAGATAGCCATCCCTCATGTCAAGATCCCGTCTGTCAGCAACTTTGTGATGGCCCTTGGCAGGAGCAGGAAGGGCATCGATTTCGAGGCGCTGGATGGCAAGCCCGTGCGGATTGTTCTTCTGATCGCTTCATCTGATAGACAGAAGGACGATTTCCTGAAGGTGCTCGCGAAACTGGTGCAACTCTTCAGGGACGAAGCCTTCCGCAAGCGAATCCTGAGGGCACGAGACGCCTTGGAAGTCCTCGCGCTGCTCAAGGCAGAAGCATGATGGTTCAGGCCTTTTCTTCCCTTTGATAGTGCTTCCCGACTGCCGCTGGAGCCACAGACCTGCCGATCACGCCCGCCAGCGCTACTATGGTGAGTAGATAGGGAATCACCTGGAAGAGCTGCGAAGGAAGCCCTGCCCTACCCTGGAGCGATTCCTGAAGAGCATCCGCAAAGCCGAAGAGGATCGATGCCGCCATCGCACCGATTGGGTTCCATTTGCCGAAGATCAGAGCGGCAAGCGCAATGTAGCCCTGGCCCGAGGTCATGTTCTTCGCGAATGAGCCCGAGAAGAAGGGGAGATAGGCGCCCCCCAGGCCCGCACAGACACCACTGGTCACCACACCGAAGAACCGCATCCTGATCACGTTTATGCCCTGAGTATCGGCTGCCCTGGGATGCTCACCAACTGCACGCATCCTCAAACCGGGGACTGTGAAATAGGAGAATGCGTAGGCGAGGCCGACGGCCAGGAAACTCATGTAGGCGAGGGGGATGAAGGGTCCCCACATGGGAAGCCTATCGGCTGGACCAAGCGAGAACGACCTTTCGCCTCCGACGAATACCTGGGAGAGGAAAAGCGTACCCCCGACAGCAAGCATGTTGATGGCAACACCCGATATGATCTGGTTTGCCCTCAAGGATATCGTAGCGACCGCGTGGAGATAGCCGACCAGGCCTCCGGTCACGGCCGCTCCGAGGACCCCGAGCCATGGATTATGGGTGGAGTAGGCGATCAGGGCACCGCTGAAGGCTCCGAACAGCATCATGCCCTCGAGCCCGATGTTTATGACACCCGAGCGCTCGCTGAAGAAGCCGCCTATGCTGGCGAAGACCAGTGGAACAGACTTCCTTATTGTTGCCAGGAGGAGCGTGACATTTAGAACGCTGAGGAAGTCATTCATTGGCAGCAGCTCCCTTGGGTGCCAATCCGAACTTTCTCACCAGATATTCGCAGGCAACGAAGATGATCACGATCGCCTGAATCACTGTCACAAGCTCGCGTGGCACCGTGGTCTCCATATCAACCTGGGCACCCCCGCTTGCCAGTGCGCCAAAGAAGATTGCAGCAATCAGCACGCCTAAGGGTTTGTTTCTACCTAGAAGAGCCACGGCTATCCCCGCAAACCCGTATCCGAATGGGAAGGGGCTGATGAAGTGCTTGTGAACTCCGAGCACGCGCTCTGCCCCGGCCAATCCGCCAAGGAAGCCGCTTATCGCCATGGCGATGATGATGTTTCGCATCACGGAAATCCCTGAGGCGCGGCTGGCGACGGGATTCAGCCCGACCGCTTTTATCTCATAGCCGAGCTTGGTCCTTTCAAGAAGAATGTAGATCAATATGACCGCAAGGATCGCAACGATGAATCCAAGATTCAGCCTCGTGTACTTGTAGATGAAGGTCATCCTCGGCAGGAGCGCACTCGCGAGCACGTCTTCGGTCTGAGGGATCTGACCCGGCTTCTTGAAGTAGGGCATGCTCACGAGGTAGTTAGTGACGATGAAGGCGACATAGTTAAGCATGATGGTGTTTATGACCTCGTGCGCCCCGAACCTGGCCTTCAAGACGCCGGCAACCAAAGCCCAGGCAGCACCCGCGAGTCCGGCGACTGCGATGCAGAGGGTCACGTGGGCAAGGGGGCTCAGGCCCGCAACCCTGACCCCGACCCATGCTGCCGCAAATGCTCCAAGAACCAGCTGCCCTTCACCCCCGATATTGAAGAGGCCGCAGTGCATGGCAATCGCCACGCAAAGCCCGGTGAAGATGAGCGGGGTCGCCTCCTCAAGGGTGTTCGAGAAACTCCGCATGCTCCCGATTGAGCCATGGAGCATAACGGAGGCGATATGAAGAGGATTCTGGCCGAGCGCGAGCAAAATGATTGAAGACACGATGGCGGCAAGCATGAGGGACACGAGCGGCGGAATGGCATCCGATAGCGCGGAGCGGAGACGCGTACTCGTGCGAAGACGCTTCATACCCTAACACCTGGCCTGGTCAATAGCCACTTTAGCTCCCGCCATCATCAGCCCCAATTTTTCCTTGGTCGCGCGAACCTGTTCGACGATACCTACGATCGTCCCTCGGTACATCACGCCGATCCTGTCAGAAAAGCTCATCACTTCTGCAAGATCGGCTGAGATGAGAAGCACGCCCTTTCCCTCTTCGGCGTGTTTTATCAGGAGCTCATGTATCAGCCGGGCAGCTCCGATATCGAGGCCCCTTGTAGGCTGAGAGGCAATCAGGAATTCGGGACGACGGCTGAATTCTCTCGCTGCGATCGCCTTCTGCTGGTTGCCTCCGGAGAGAAGCCCTGCCCTCATCGCGACATCCGGCGGCTCAATCCCGAATTGGCGAACCAGGCGGCCGGTGGCCTCGTTGATCGCATCCTGCCTCAGGAAGACCGTCCCTGCGAACTGGGGATCATTCTGCCTTCCGAGAATGAGATTTTCTCTGAGACTCATTTCACTCACGAGGCCCATCCTGATCCTGTCCGGAGGAATGTGAGCAAGACCCGCACGAAGCCTTCCGGCGACAGACATGAAGGTCAAGTCTGTGCCTTCCAAGGTTAGGGTCCCCTCGGTGGGCTCTCGGAGCCCGACAAGGACTTCGAAGAGCTCATCCTGGCCATTGCCCTCCACACCACATATTCCAAAGATCTCACCCCTGTGCACGGTGAAAGACACATCGTTGAGAAGCCGTTGGCCTTTGCGCGAAACCAGCGACGCGCCCTTGATTTCGAGGAGCACCTGTTCGGTCGGCCTTGTCTTCTTTGCTCGCATCGCTTCCATCCTGTGGCCCACCATCATCTCGGCAAGGGTCGGGATATCGGTTTGTCGGATAGGCATCGTGCCAATCACGTGGCCCGCCCTCATCACGGTCACGGTGTCCGCCACCTCCATCACTTCTTCAAGCTTATGGGTTATGAAGATGACAGTCTTTCCCGCCTTGGTGAGAGTCCTCATCGTTGAGAAGAGGTTGGCAGCCTCCTGAGGCGTGAGTACTGAAGTCGGTTCGTCCATTATTATGATCCGGGCATCTCTGTAAAGGACCTTCAGGATCTCGACTCGCTGCTCCTCCCCTACCGAGAGATCATCAACCCGCCTGTCAGGATCGACCTCGATTCCGTACTCCTTCATGAGTCGCTCGACCTTGGCTCTCGCGCTCCGCTTGTCGAGAAGCAATCCCCTTCTTGGCTCCGCCCCGAGGACTATGTTTTCGAGCACCGTGAATTGGCCGATCAACATGAAATGCTGGTGGATCATTCCTATGCGATAGGTAAGACCGAGGAAGCCTGCGGCAACAGGAAGCGAGATGCCGTCCATCGTGATCTCGCCTGCATCCGGCCTCACAAGACCATAGAGGATGTTCATGAGCGTGGTCTTGCCGGCACCATTCTCGCCCACTAGGGCATGTACCTCACCCTGTCGTATGTCTAGGCTCACGTTGTCACTTGCGACAACTCTCGGGAAGGCCTTGGTGATACCGTTTATCCGGACTGCGAAATCCACTAGATCTGACCTCTCGCGCCGACTTCTGCCAGCCTCTCCTCTATTCTCAAGGCAGACTGGAGCTTGGCCCCCGCGAAGAGAGCATCCATGTTGCGGAGATCGCCCTTCTCAAAGCCTTGTCTGCCCTTGATCGCTCCCGTGAGAATGCCCCTGCCGGTCAAACTGAATCCTATGTACCCCACATCGTGCTTTCGCAGAAATAGACTTGCCTATCTCTTGCTCTTGTCTGGATAAGGCGGATAGGCCGGCAGCGTCATCGGATCCTTCTTGAGCATCTCGTTGATCAGTTCAATCGCCTTGTCGAGCTGGCGGTCCTGGCCGCGGATTTCATCCTCAGGGAGATTGTCGAGTTCGATGTCGGGTTCTGCTCCTCGATTCTCAAGCGTCCAGCCCCCATCCTTCTCCCACCATGCGAACTCCGGGATGGTCATCATGCCGCCGTCCACAAAGGGCTTGTCCGCCCTTTCTCCGACCACGCCACCCCATGTGCGCGTCCCAACCACCGGGCCGAGATTCGCCAGCTTGAAGGCCTGGGGGAAGATGTCGCCGTCCGAGCCTGCTTGCTCATTGGTCAGCAGCACACGATGGGCATAGACTGCATCCATGGGATATCGATATATCTTGCCTCTGCGGGACTGGCCAAGGGCGAGGAGCTCCCGCCCGATCTTTTCAATTATGATCTCAGAAACGAAACCACCTGCATTGTAGCGAGCGTCAATTATTAAACCCGGCTTTTCCATCTGAGGAAAGAAAGTCCGTGAGAACTCAACCAGACCGCCTGTGTCCATGTCGGGAATGTGGAAATAGCCGCAGCGCCCGCCTGTTGCCTTATCGACATACTCCCGCATCGATCTGACCCAGTCGAGATAGCGCACCTTGTGCTCATCGCCTATGGTCTTGACTATGACATCTCTCGCATCATCCGGCTTGGGCTTATCGTTAACGGTAAGCAAGACCTCATCATTGGCGAGATTGACGAACATAGAGTAGAAATTGGTCGGCGCCCTGAGCGGCTGGCCGTTCACTGCAAGGATGTAATCGCCGACCTTCACGCCCGCATGCGATAGGGTGAGCGGCGAGACCGCATCCGGGCTTGAGGCCTCAGGCGGATAGATCTTGGTAAGCTTGTAACAGCCGCTTGCTTCGTCGATAGCAACATCCACGCCGAGAAGACCCACGGGTACGCGCTCAGGCCGTTTGATATCACCGCCCCCGATATAGGTATGTGAAGTCGAGAGTTCCCCGATTAGGTTACCGATCAGGTCATTGAGATCGGTTCGCGTGGCAATCCTGGGAAGGAGCTTCTCATACTTGGCCTTGACTGCCGGCCAATCGATGTTGGCCATGTTTGGTGCCCAGTAGAAATCACGCTGGAGCCGCCAGCCTTCTTCGAACATCTGCTTGAACTCCAGCCGGGGATCTATCTTCAGATGCCACTTCGAGAGATCAACCTGGCACTTCTTGTCGTCGTCGGATTCCCCGCTCTTATCGGAATCGACAACGCAGAATTGCTCCCCGCGCTTGAAGAGAATCTTCTTGCCATCGTAGGAGAGGCGGTACGAATCAATGCCCTCCTCGATCACTTTGTCTTCTTTCTTCGTGAGATCAAAGACATGGAGGTCGTTCACGGACTCGGCTTCGTCCCCTGCTTCACCAACCATTCCCAGGGAAGGCCCCGAAAGATAGAAGATCTTGCCCGCTCCCGCCCAGAGGTTGGAATCATCGCCGGCAGGGACTGGGAATTCAACCACCCTATCCATTATGCCATCAAGATCGATCTTGACCTCAACCTGCTCCCTGGCCTCGGAGCCTGCCTTGGATTTGACTGCCTTGGCCTCGCCGGCCTTCTGGTCGGACTTACTCGCCTTGTCATCCTGCTTGTCGTCAAAATCGCTCTCTTCCTCCTGCTCGGCGGGCTCCTTCGGGAAGAATGGCGATTTCTCACCCGCCCTGAGCATCGCGAGGTAAGGCTTGGTCATCTTGTCGAGGATCATTTCGAGGCCGCGCTTACTGAGAAAAGGATTGAGCGTCCGGTCCGAGAAGAAATAGAGATACTTGCCTTCGGGATCCCACGTCGGCTCGGTGTCGTTTGTGAAGCGGTCTGTTACGCGCGTGATCTTTGAGGTCTGGGTGTCATAAATGAATATTGAATTGAACCTCTCATCCTCAGGCTTAGCATAAGCGAGCCATCTGCTGTCAGGAGACCAGGAGTATCGCGCGATTTCCCAGACGTCGCTGGTGTCAACACGGGTTGCTTTGCCTGTCTCGCGGTCAACCACGAAGAGGGTGAAGGTTGCATCAGCATAAGCCAACTTCTTACCGTCGGGGGAGGGGATTGGCGGGAACTTCCAGATGTTGGTATTCTTGGTGATCTGCTCGGGCTCCTTCTTGTGCTCGGCGTCAACAACATAGATCTCTTCTTCGCCCGTGCCATCAGAAACGTATGCCACCCATTCTCCGTCATGGGACCATCTCGGAAACTTCTGTCTTACATCTGAACCAGATGCGAGATCAATCAGGCGCCCTTCCCTCACCGGGACCAGCTCCAGGTCGCCACGGGACCCGAAAGCGACCCGCCTGCCCTCGGGGGAGATCTCGAAATCGGTCACATATTTTGCAGGATCAACATACCTCGGTCTCATCTCAACCCTGTCAGAGGGGATGTCGATCCGCAACTTGGTGTCTCTGTTTGAGGCAAGGTCAAGCAGCCACAGGTCACCCCCGCAATCATAGCCTATTCTGCCTGAGGCATAGGCCGGCCAGCGCACGTCATAATCGGTGTGAAAGGTATGCTGCTCTATGTCCGTACCATCAGGCGTCATCGAGTATACGTTCATCACGCCGTCGCGGTCCGAAACGAAGTAGATGCGGTCCTCGACCCACAGGGGGAAACCATCCGTACCTTCAAAGTCGGTTATCTTCTTGAATTCCACCTTATCCAGATCACCGACCCACACATCCTGGGCCTCACCACCCTTGTAACGCTTCCACGTTCTGAATTCTGTTGCCGTGCGGGTAAAGGCGATACGCTTGTCGTCGGGGGCAAATGATATGAACGAGACTTTGTCCAGAGGCAGCGCCTTCGGGAAGCCGCCTTCGGCGGGAACGAGGAAGGCCTTGTAAATGGCATGGGGCGAGTACCGCATTGACCGGAAAATGACATTCTTGCCGTCCGGCGACCAGGCTATCACTTGATCCGAATAAGGATGATAGGTGAGTCTCTTGGGCTCACCCCCGACCGAAGGAATGACATAGACATCATCGTTGCCATCGTACTCGCCCGTGAATGCGATCATGGTTCCATCGGGGGAGAGTTGCGGCAGGATCTCACTCCCTTCCCCCTGCGTGAGCCTGCGCGCCGTGCCGCCATCGGTGGAAACACTCCACAGGTCGCCCTCACACGAAAAGACGATTGTGTTGCCCCTGATCGTGGGGAATCCGAGATAACCTTCGGCTGCGACGGAGACGACAGGGATGAAGAGTGCCACGAGAGTCAAAACGATTATAGTAGTCAAACAAACGATCACAGTGAGGCCCGCCCCCTCCTTGCCTGAACGCATGAACTCCCTCCTTACCACACAGGGGAAATATCGCTTCGATGGCCAATTCTAGTGAATCGCTGTATAATCAGTCACCTTGATCTTACCGGATATGATATCCTGCTTGATGGCCTCGACTTTTTCGAGCACATCGGTACCAATCAGATCCTTGTTGTACTGGTCGAGGGCATAGCCGACACCGTCGACCTCGAGGCCATAGACGTGCGGGCCGCCTTTGAATCTATTTTCGACAACATCCTTCACGATCTGAAAGACTGCAACGTCCACCCGCTTCATCATGCTCGTGAGAACACTGCCAGGAGCCATGTAGTTCTGATTTGCGTCCACGCCGATCGCGAAGAGACCGCGCTCCTTGGCTCCATCTATCACCCCGTTGCCTGTCGAGCCAGCCGCCTGAAAGATCACATCCGCGCCTCGATCGAACTGACTCAGCGCCAGGCTCTTCCCCTTCACGGGATCATGGAAGGCCTCGGGTCCTGAACCCGCGTAGGCAATCAGAACGTCAGCCTTGAGATTCACGTACTTCACACCTTCGGCGTAGCCAACTTCGAACTTGTGAATCAGAGGTATGTCCATGCCGCCAACAAATCCCACCTTGTCTGTCTTGGTCACGAGGCCGGCAATGGCTCCGACAAGAAAAGAACCTTCATGCTCCCTGAATACCAGCGAGGCCACATTCGGCTGGTCAACCATGGCGTCAATAATGGCAAAGCGGGTCTCAGGAAACTCGGGCGACACTTTCTCAAGAGCATCCTTCATCAAGAAGCCGACGGCAATCACGAGATCGAGGCCCTGCTCGGCATATTGCCTCAGATACTTTTCGTCCTCGGCCATTTGCTCCGGCTGGCCGTAGATGGGTTCGCTGCCGAGCTCGTCCCTGGCCTTCATGAGCCCCTGGTAAGCAGAGTCATTGAAGGACTTATCGCCAAGGCCTCCGACAGAGAGAACAAGACCAACCCGAATCTTGCGGCCCGGCTCCGCCCCAGGTGCAGCCGCCTTGGCGGCGGCCTTGGCGCCAACCGTCTCAGGGGTGGCATCCCGCGCCGATTTCTTCTCCCCGCAACCCGCGAGCACGATCAGAACGGCTGAAACCATCAGAGCAATGTGAACGAGAAGCACTATCCTCTTCATCAGACCCTCCAGTAGTTCCTCACGGAAATCTCAACCATCCGACTCGAGTCCAAAGCCTTGAAGCCTCCACTCAGTAAGAACAACCTCCGCAGATCCGAACTCCCTGACATCGAAGAAGCACCGGAGCTTTCAATCAGTCAGCAAAGACATCCACAAATTGAGACTTCCGGACATCCAGAAGGCCGAGGTCTGTCAGTTTCAGGTCAGGCATCACGGCAAGCGTGACAAATGAAAGTGCCATGAAAGGTTCTTTAATCTCAATGCCGACGGATCTCGTAACCTTCTCGAGCATATCGAGATCATCTCTGACCTTGGGCATCGATTGATCCGACATGAGGCCGGCTACCGGCAGCGGCAGCCTACCCAGCACTTTGCCATCGGCGACTACAGCAAGGCCACCTTTCATCCTGCAGATCTCGATCACAGCCTCCAGCATGTCCTCATCATTCACACCTGCGACGACTATGTTGTGGGAGTCATGGGCCACACTCGATGCAACAGCTCCCCTCTTAAGCCCGAGGCCCTTGAGGAACGCTCTGGCGATATTCTCTGAGGCGTGGTGCCTCTCGATCACCATGAGTTTGATAACATCCCTGCCCGGATCGCTCACCGCCAAGCCACCCTCAATCTTGGCTTCAGTGATGTACTCGCCTGTTTTTATGTCCCCGGGATAGAGTTCGATTGCCCTGATCCGCTTGCCACGCGCGGGGATCTTGAAGTCGTCGAGTGTGAGGAACTTGATGTTTATGGAGCTTCTGAGGGCGACTCTGGGTGGTGTGAATTCAAGATCAAGCAGCTTGCCATTCTCGGCAACAAGCAGACCCCGTTTGAAAACCTTCTCCACTCCCACCTTTTCGAGTGAGTCAAGGACAAGCAAGTCCGCAATGTAGCCCGGGGCGATGGCTCCGAGCTTATCCAGCTTGAAGTACTCGGCCCCGTTTATTGTGGCCAGCTTTATGGCAGATGCAGGCTCAACACCCATGGCAATCGCTGTCCGCACCATGAAATCTATATGGCCCTCCTCGATTATGTCCTTCGGGTGTCTGTCGTCGGTGACGAAGAAACAGCGACTGATGTTGTGGGCCGTGAGGACGGGAAGCAGACCCCTCAAGTTCTTGGTAAGCGAGCCCTCCCTTATCATGATGTGAAGCCCAAGCCGGAGTTTCTCCTTGACCTCCTCAACTGACGTACCCTCGTGATCCGACCGCACGCCTGCGGCCACATAAGCACAGAGATCCATCCCGGTCAAATTGGGAGCATGACCGTCAACGCGTTTCACATCGGCCATGGTGATCTTGTCCAGGATGTCCTGATCGCGCCTGAGGACGCCCGGGTAGTTCATCACTTCGCCGATCCCAAGGACCCACTTCTCAGTGAGCAGGGGATAAAGATCAAAACCCTTGAGGCTCGAGCCACTTGTCTCGAATTCGGTGGCGGGCACACACGACGGAAGCATCAGAAAAACATTGAGGGGATTGAATTTGCTCGACTTGAGCATGTACTGGATGCCTTCGAGCCCAAAGACATTCGCGACCTCGTGAGGATCGATCACCACAGAAGTGGTGCCAAGGGGGACAACAGCTTTCGCAAACTCCCTCACTTCGACCATGGAGCTTTCGATATGGACGTGGCCATCGATGAAGCCGGGACAGAGGTACTTGCCTCTGACGTTCATCTCCTCCCGACCAGCGTACTTGCCGATCCCGATCACCAAACCGTCGAAGATCCCCACGTCGGCTTCGTATATCTCGCCGGAAAGAACATTTATGAGGTTGCCTCCTTTGAGTACGAGGTCGCACGGAACCTCACCCTTCGCAACCCTTATGATGTCGCCTAGCCCGGCCATTCCTGCCCCCTTTGTCTCACGAAACGGCTGTACTCACCATGATCCATGCACTCTGCTCTTCTGTTTGGCCTCACGGTACGATTCTCGTACAGCGCTTGCCTTTCACTGCCTCCGAGAGAAGCTCCGGTCTGGTTATTATCACTTCTTCTCCGCCGGCCTCAAGGAATTCTATAGCTGCCTCCATCTTGGGACCCATGCTGCCCGGCGGGAACTCACCCTCGGCAGCACATTTCCTGGCCTCGGCCACCGTCATCACATCAAGATCCTTCTGATTGGCCTTGCCGTAGTTGGTGGCGACCTTCTCTACCTCGGTAAGAATGATGAGAATGTGGGCCCTGAGTTCTGCTGCGAGAACGCTCGAGGCCCTGTCCTTGTCAATCACGGCCTCCACACCTCTCAAGATCCCATCCGGACCGCGAACCACCGGGATTCCTCCGCCACCAACGGCAATCACGATGGCGCCCGAGTAGATTGCTCGCTCGATCGCTTTCCACTCAACGATTTCAAGCGGCTGCGGTGACGGCACCACCCTTCTGTAGCCACGTCCGCTGTCCTCAACGATCGTCCAGCCCTTATTCCCAGCCATCTCTTCAGCCTCTTGGCGCTTGTAAAACGGCCCGATGGGCTTCGTGGGATGCTTGAAAGCAGGGTCATTCTCGTCGACCATAACCTGGGTGATGATCGTGAAGACATCCTTTTCGACACCCATCTTTCTGAGTTGATTCTGGAGGGTCTGCTGAATCATGTAGCCGATCCCGCCTTCGGAGTCTGCGCCGCAGACATCCAGCGGCATGGGCGAGATCACATCCTTTGCAATTTCATTCCTCATTACTATATTGCCGACCACAGGGCCGTTGCCGTGAGTCAGTACTACAAGATGCCCCTTCTCAATCAGGCTTGCCACGTGAACCATGGTTGCCTTGGTCAGATCGATCTGCTCCTGGATGGTGCCATGCTTGGCAGCGGGTATGATCGAGTTACCTCCCAGCGCTATCACAATGGTTTTCTTGCCCCTGATTCCATCGGTCACGCTTTCTTCCCCTTTCTCGCCGCCAGGATTTGTCTCCATTTATCGAGTCTTGCTTTTATGGTCGCTTCATAACCGCGGTCGGCCGGCTCATAGTATTTGGTGCCTCTGAGCGCATCGGGCAAGTAATCCGCTTCAACAATTGCTTCCGGATCATCATGCGGGTACTGGTAGCCCTTGCCGAATCCGAGCTCCGTCATCAGTCGCGTGGGTGCGTTTCTTATGTGGAAAGGCACCGGAGGAGCCCCTTTTGAGATCACATCATCCTTGGCTTTCCGGTATGCCCTGTAGACGGAATTACTCTTGGGTGCGGTGGCCAGGTAGATTGCTGCCTGGGCGAGTGCAAGATCGCCCTCCGGCATCCCGATGAAGTCAACGGCATCCTTGGCTGCGACTGCCACCATGAGGGCCTGGGGATCGGCATTGCCGATATCCTCAGATGCGAATCTCACCATCCGCCGCGCTATGAAAAGCGGATCCTCGCCGGCCTCGAGCATCCGTGCAAGCCAGTAGAGGGCTGCGTCAGGATCGCTTCCGCGCAGGCTCTTATGAAGAGCCGATATGATGTTGTAGTGCTCCTCTCCCGACTTGTCATAAAGGAGAGCCTTTCGCTGCATGGCATCTTCGACTGTCCTGAGGTCTATTCTTCGTACCCCATCTTTGCCCGGCCTTGTTGCGGCCACAGCGAGCTCGATAGCATTGAGCGCCACCCTTGCGTCGCCATCGGCCTGGCTCGTGACATGCTCGAGCGCATCCTCGCTGATCTCGATCTCGGGATGTCCCAGGCCGCGCTCCTTGTCCTCGAGGGCCCGTCGAACGATTTCCATGAGATTCTCATTTGTAAGCTTCTTCAGCATCACAACCCTCGAGCGCGAAAGCAGCGCCGAGATCACTTCGAAAGACGGATTCTCGGTTGTCGCACCGATGAGGATTATAGTCCCGTTTTCGACGTGCGGGAGGAAGGCATCCTGCTGAGCCTTGTTGAAGCGGTGGATCTCGTCAACGAAAAGGATGGTTTTCCTGCCGTGAACTGCCAGGTTCATTTCGGCAGATGCCACGACTTCGCGTATCTCTTTGACCCCCGAGGTCACGGCACTGAAAGATATGAAGGTCGCGCCCGTTACCTTTGAGATGAGATAGGCAAGCGTTGTCTTGCCGGTCCCAGGAGGGCCCCAGAAGATCAAGGATTGAATCTCGCCCTGCTCAATGGCCTTCCTCAGGACCGAGTCTTTTCCAAGTATGTGCTCCTGACCGACGAACTCATCAAACGTTCGCGGCCTCATCCTGTCGGCAAGAGGCCGCTTCTCGATCCTCTCGCCGGAGCGCTTTGTGAAAAGATCGCCTTCCATCCTCACCCTGCCATTTCTGCAGAAGCCGGCGGCCCTTGGGCCCTGTCGACACCTGGATGGGCCGCCGGGCCTGAATCACACGCATCACATCGTGAGGCCCATGATAGCCTTCGCCGTGTGCAGCCTATTCTCCGCCTCGTCGAAAACCACCGATCGCGGCCCGTCTATGACGTCATCGGTTACCTCGTGACCGCGGTCAGCGGGCAGACAGTGCATGTAGATGCCCTTCGCGGAGGTAAGATCCATTCTTCGTGTATCGCATTTCCAGGTCTTGTAGTTCTCGGCAATTCTGGCGGCCTCGGGCTTGTCCTCCGTCGTAAGGTAGCAGCCCCACGACTTGGGATAGACCACGTCGGCGCCTTTGAAAGCCTGGTCCATGTCATGAACTATCTCAAAGCTCCCGCCGTTTTCCTGAGCATTTGTCTTCGCCTGTTCGAGTATCTCAGGCCTCACTTTGAATTCGGGCGGATGAGCGAGCGTGACCTTCATTCCGAACCTCGTCATGAGGAGGACCAGCGACTGCGGCACCGATATGGGCCTCACATACTTGGGAGCATAGACCCACGAGCATGTGAACCTGAGTCCTGAAAGATTCTTACCGAACTGTTCCCTTATGGTCAAGAGGTCGGCTATCGCCTGGGTCGGATGATAGTAGTCACACTGCATGTTGATCACCGGGATCGAGGCATTACGGGCGACCTCGTTTATGAACTTGTTGCCAATCTTCCAGTCGCAGTTCCTAATCGCAATGCCGTGGCCGTACCGGCTCAGAACCTTCGCCGTATCGTAGGCATTCTCGCCGTGCGCGATCTGTATCGAGCTTGCAAGGAGGTCGTTGGCGTGGCCGCCCATCTGCGTCATTCCCGTCTCGAAGGCGTTCCGCGTCCGCGTGGACTGTTCGAAGAAAATCATGAACAGGGTCTTACCGTCGAGGTATTTGTGGGGAACGCCCTTCTTCGTCTTGGCCTTGAGGATCGCCGCGTAGCTGAGAAGTTCCTCCAACTCATCGTTGCTCCAATCCATATCTGAAATGAAATGCCGTCCCTTGAGATTCATCTCTGTCTCCTTATGATAAGTTGCTCCTCTCAGGCTGAATATACAAACGGGAAAAGCGCATAGAAAGCAGCTGACTTCCAGAGATCGTCAACTCTTACCTGATCGTCCGCTGAATGGGCATGTTTCTCTTCGGCAGGTCCGAACCCGATGGTCGGGATTGACTTCATGCCCATCGAATAGTTGCCATCGGTCGAGAAGACCCATTTCCCAATGCTGGGGCGGCTCGCGAAGAGTGCCTGGTAAGTCTCGGCGGCCTTCGTGACCGCAGGCGAGTCCTCGGGGACAGTCCAGGCCGGGAAGAACTTCTCGCGCTCCTTCTTGAAGCCCTTGTAGCTTGGCCTTGCATAGCGAGTGATCCCCACCTCACCCTTGGTAAAGCGTGCTATCTCATCAATCTCGCGCGCGATCGACTCGCGCGTGTCCGCAGGGACAACCCGCCGATCTATGTAGATCCTGCATAGATCGGGGACCGCGTTCAGGGATGGAGTTTGGCATTCGACACTTGTGACAGCGATCGAGCCTTTACCCAGGAAGGGGTCGGCGTTGAGCTTCTCAGAGAGCCATTTGATGCCCTCGATCACAGGTGTCATCTTGTAGATGGCGTTCTCGCCGCGTTCGGGCGCACTCGCATGGCATGATTTTCCTCGCGTCACCACTTCAATCTCGGCACGGCCCCTGTGGCCGCGGTTGATCGCCAGGTTCGTGCACTCGCCCAGCACCACGCACTCGGGTGTGATTTCCTTCTCCTCGAGGAGAACGTTCAAGGCCAAGCCCTCACAGTCCTCTTCCTGAACGATACCAACGACGTAGAGTGTGAAATCGCCTTCCTCGGCAAGCCTTGTGAGAATCTTCATGCCCGCAACCATACAGGCGATTCCAGCCTTGTTGTCCGACGCACCTCTGCCGTATATGATGTCGCTGTGCCTCGCCGCGGCGAAGGGATCGGTCGTCCAGCACGCAGGATCGCCCACGCCGACAGTGTCAACATGGGAATCGTAGAGAAGCACTCTCCGGCCGCTGCCCAACCTTCCGACCACGTTGCCAATCGAGTCCGTGAAAATCTCGGGCAGCCCCATGTCCTCCATCTCATGCTTCAGGAGTTCCACCACAGCATCTTCCTCACAGCTCGGACTCGGTATCCTTACGAGCCTCTGGAGAAGATCCGCAACATACTCCCGTTCTTCCCGAGCGATCCGCCCAATTTGCTTTGCGAGATTCTCAGTCATCGCGTTTTCCTTTCCTGCACTTCCTTTT
>CAYHHI010000014.1:63003-67679 GCA_964356335.1 uncultured bacterium | reverse complement strand
ATACTGGAAAAGGTCAAAAGACTTTGTCAACATATTTGCGAGACGCAACACTAGCTACTTCGCCAAGACTGTGGCGGGCGCGTGACGTATTTATTAAGATAGGAGCCTAATGGCACGGGAAAAACGATACGGGCGAGAGTCTATGGGCGAATCGGGATCGATGCCCGAGACACTCTGGCATTCAGTGGAGGGCAAATGGCAACGATAGCAGTTGTGACGGGCGAGGCTCCATATAGCAGCGAGAGGCTTTATACTGCCCTGAGATTTGGGCTTGCTGCCCTCTATGAAGGACATTCGGTGAACCTTTTCCTCTTTGAGGATGCAATACTTGCGGCCAAGAAAGGCCAGAAACCCGCAGAGATTCAAGGGCTCCTTGATGGTAGGATGCCGAATTGCGAGGAACTCCTCAAGAGCGTGATCGCGCACGGTGCCAAAGTGAAGCTGTGCGCCGTGTGCGCATCCGAGCGTGCGCTCGCCGAGAGCGAAGTCCTTGAAGGAGCCGAGATCGGCTCGATGCGGGACCTCGTGAAGTGGGTCGCGGAATCAGACAGGGTCGTCAACTTCTAGGGGCCGTCAGCCCTCAAAATCCGAAGGCTGGGCTCGGAGCATTTTGCCCGGCCCAGCCCTATGTATGAGGTCAGCTAGGGGCTCTACATAACCTGTCTCAGCAAAAGCCGACCTCGTATGGCCTCAACTGCGGCAAGGGTGCCTGACAATCTCAGTTGAGACTGATGGTGGACGTACTATAACCACATTTCGTATTTCTGAGAAGATCTGCACTTTCTTTTTGATGTGCTGCCGAGCAGGCGGTTGCGGCAACTCCGCTCATCACCAATGGCAGGATGTGTATGACGCGGATAGGTGAAATCTGGTGCTTTTCACGGGCACGCTGGAAGTGTATACTGCTGCAAAGGAACATAGGACAACCTACATGAAAGGGGTGAAGTATGAGCAAGAGCCAAAGCGGACGCAAGGGAAGTAAGCCCCGGAGAGAATCGAATACTCTCAAGGGCAAACACGGTAAGAAGACAGCGAGTAAGCCCGAGCGAATTGCACCGAGCAGGCAGGCTGGCAAGTTGACGTGGGACCTGGAATCGATTTTTGCAGGCGGCTCAGCGTCCAAGCAATTTGAGGCTTTCCGCGCCGAAATCTCCGGTGATCTCGAGAAGGCGAAGGCAACACTCGCGAAACTCCCACCGAAGCCTGATCAGAAAGCTCTTGGCCGGTGGGCGAGTTTCATCCTTTTCTTCCAAGATGTTGGCGAGCGGCTGGCTCATGCCGATAGCTTCGCCTACTGCCTTGTCTCTCAGAACGTCAATGATACGAAGGCGATGACGATTTACGAGGGACTCTCATCGATGGCGGCTACATGGGAAACCATCAAAACTGGCATCGAGGAATTTGCAATGAGCGTCGATGACCGCAGCTGGAAGCGGCTCGTGAGTGACAAGAAGATGGAAGGGATCCGGTTCTACCTTGATGAGATGCGCGACAATGCCAGGCTCAAGATGGAACCCGGCCTGGAAAAGCTCGCTGCTGAGCTTGCAGTCAATGGCTACCACGCCTGGAACCGCCTCTACACCAAGATCTACGGCGATCTGAGAGCGGAATTCGTGCAGGATGGCAAGAAGCAGATGCTCTCTATGGGGCAGCTCGCGAACAAACTCAGCTCGCCCCGCCGCGAGATTCGCAGGCAGGCTTTCGAAAAGATAATGGGCGCCTGGAAATCAATGGAGTCACTGGTTGCCATGGAACTCAATTCGATGGCCGGTTTTCGATTGAGTCTCTACGAGGGGCGCGGCTGGGAACCGCCGGTTTTTGAGGCGCTTCTCATGGGCCGGGTGAAGAAGGAGACCATAGATGCCATGTGGGACGCGGTCGCCCAAGGCCGAAAGCGCATCGCTGCCTACATTGCCACTAAGAAGAGTCTTCTCGGTATCGACAGGTTCCGCTGGTATGACATGATGGCGCCACTTGGTGATGTCGAGAAGACCTACGCCTATGACGAGGCCTGCAGCTTTGTCGTGGAGCACCTGGCATCGTTCTCCCAGGATCTCGGCAGCTTCGCTCGGATGGCCATTGACGGGAGGTGGATCGAGGCCGAGGATAGACCGGGAAAATCGGGCGGCGGTTTCTGCACAGGCCTCCCCGTTGCAAAGCAATCGCGCATCTTCATGACCTACTCGGGCAACTACAATGAGATGATGACGCTCGCGCATGAACTCGGGCATGCCTACCACAGTTGGGTGTTGAGCAATCGAGGTTACTTCGCCCGCCAGTACCCGATGAATCTTGCCGAGACGGCGTCGACCTTTAACGAGATGCTTGTCACTGATGCGGCATTGAGTGCCACCAGCGATAAAACCGAGCGCCTCTCGCTTCTCGACAAGAAGCTGCAGGACCAGGTGAGCATGCTCTGCGATATCCGCTGCCGGTACATTTTTGACACCATGTTCTACGATGAGAGAAAGAAGGGCCCGGTGCCCAAGGAGCGCCTTAGCGAGCTGATGGTAGAGGCCCAGAAAACAGCCTTTGGCGACATCCTCGCGGAGGATGGCTTCCATCCCCTCTTCTGGGCTTCCAAGTTGCATTTCTCTGAAACCCAGGTGCCCTTCTACAATTTCCCCTATACCTTCGGGCATCTTTTCGCAGGAGGAATCTACGATCGCGTGAAGAAAGAGGGTCCGGCCTTCGCGAAGGCTTACAAGGCGCTCCTTCTCGACACCGGTTCGATGACAACCGAACAGGTCGCCAAGAAACACCTTGGTGTTGATCTCACCAGGCCCGAATTCTGGAAGGACGCGGTGGACAGAGCTCTGACGGATGTCGGTCTCTTCATTAGACTAGCTCGGGAGGCCAAGTAGGAGCGATCGGCTTGCGCCTTCGATCCGGCGACGACGCCCGAAAGGCTCGGCCTCGCGGGCCGGTCTCCGGCTCAGAACTACATTCGCCTCCGATCCGGCCGCGCGTACGGCCTGTTGCCCAGAGTGGTAATTTCGTAGACGTCTGCGAGGGAATGCTCTAAGGTACTTCCAGATTAGGGGGCGATAGGTTTCAGGTGTCCTGTTTGAAAGGAGGACCGTGACTATGCTGGTGTTTGGAATCGGGATTGCGATTATCGCCATCATTGCCATCGTGATCGTCGGGCTTTACAACAGTCTCGTCGGGAAGAAGAATCAAGTCATCAATGTTTTCGCCACGGTCGACGCCCTGCTGAAGAAGAGGTATGATCTCATTCCCAACCTTGTGGCGACGGCCCAGACCTACATGCAGTATGAGAAAGAAGTGCTGACCAAGGTCACGGAGCTCAGGGCAAGGGCTATCTCGGGCAAGCCCACCGACGATGAGAAGATCGAGATCGATCGTGAGATCTCCACGGCACTTCGCGGCATCATGGTCGCTGTTGAGAATTATCCCGACCTCAAAGCCAATCAGAGTTTCCTCCAGCTTCAGGCGACACTGAACGAAGTGGAGGAGCAGATTTCTGCGGGAAGGCGGGCCTATAACGCTACGGTGACCGACTACAATAATGCGGTTGAGATGTTCCCGACAAACATGATGGCCCAGATAATGAACTATAAGCGGAGAGGCGTCTTTGAAATCACTCCCGGGGAGCGAGAACCCGTGGACGTGCAAAAGCTGTTCAAGAGAGAATGACCCAGAGAACGCTTTCCGATTTCGCCCATTTCTATGCGACTGATCTCGTTGGGGAGCTCAAGCGGCTCGAAGTGGTGAGAAAGGCCGTTCTCGGCAGGGTGATCATCCTCTTTGTTGCGAGCGGCGGGATCGTGGCAATCGCGGGCGCGTTGGACCTTCTCTATAAGCTTACGGGCTGGCTCATCTTCATCACGATTGCCATGTCGGTGAGCATCGGCACATTCCTCTATAGGTATCTCACGAGCGAATACGCTTACCGGTTCAAGCTCGGGGTCATAAGCAAGATCGTTGCGTTCATCGAGCCGAGTCTCGAGTACTCGCCCAAGGGCAGCATCGAACAGTGGAAGTTTGTCTCAAGCAGGATCTTCGAGCGGAACCCGGACAGGCTCAGGGGTGACGACCACATCCGGGGCAAGATCGGTGAGACCAGCATCGAATTCTCCGAGCTGCACGCTCAATACAAAGAAGACACATACGACTCGCGGCGAGGGCGACGGAGGCATTGGCACACCATCTTCAAGGGTCTGTTCTTCATCGGCGATTTCAACAAGAAGTTCTATGGGAAGACCGTGGTTTTACCTGACACGGCAGAAAAACTCTTTGGTAGTGCAGGCACATTCTTCCAGTCATTGAACAAATCCCGCGGCGAACTCATAAAGCTCGAGGATCCGGAATTCGAAAAGTTGTTCGCGGTTTACGGTGACGATCAAATCGAGTCAAGATACGTGCTCTCCACAAGCCTTATGGAGCGTATCGTCAACTTCCGCAAGAAGACCGGACGCCAGGTATATCTCTCATTTGTCGGTTCCCAGGTCTTCGTTGCAATCTCGTACAGGAAAGCTCTCTTCGAACCCAAGGTCTTCACAAGCATAACCGATTTCAAGAGCGTCGAGACATATTTCGAGGACCTCCATCTTGCCGTCGGAATCGTGGAAGACTTGAACCTCAACACAAGAATCTGGACGAAGGGCCAGGTCCAGACGGACTCTCCGGGCGCCCCATGAAACCTCGCCGCCGGT
>CAYHHI010000014.1:0-62903 GCA_964356335.1 uncultured bacterium | reverse complement strand
GGCCCTTCGGTTAGAACTACATGCCCTGCGGGCCATCCGTCGGCTCGGCAGCTCCGGCAAAGCACTGGCCCGCGAAGGCGGAGTCTCTGGTTCCTCGTCGCCGGTGGCCCTTCGGTTAGAACTACATGCCCTGCGGGCCATCCGTCGGCTCGGCAGCTCCAGCAAAGCACTGGCCCGCGAAGGCGGAGTCTCTGGTTCCTCGCCGCCGGTGGCCCTTCGGTTAGAACCCCATGCCCTGCGGGCCATCCGTCGGCTCGGCAGCTCCAGCAAAGCACCGGCGCAGGGGCTGGGTCGGAGGCGAATGTAGTTCTGAGCCGAAGACCAGCCCTGCAAGGCCGAGCTATCGGGGTCTCGCCACGGATCTCAATACTGTCTGAAACGCACGAAGTTGGTTGTACCTGGTTGGGCGTCCAGACGAACTGTCTGGGTGGGATAGGTCGTGCTCGTGTCCGGCGAGGGGGACGCCACCGATCCGGATGCCTGCAATCCTCCGGCGAGCGCCAACGTATGAGTACCCGGTTCCACATACACGGTCACCATGTAGATAGCCCGTGGCAGCGATAGCCATGCCCGAAGGTCGGCCTGCTCAGTGGCAGCAGTTGCCGCGTTGACGAGCTTGCCAAGAATATCCCCCCATTTGTTCCCTGCTGCATCGCTCACCTTGTATTTGACGATGGCTCTCGCGATGGTCTTCACGAATATTCTCGGCATGTCATGATCCAGTTCAGCCTTGGCTATTGCAAAGATGTCCTCACACTCCGCCGGTGCAACGGCGCGGTTGTCGAGAACGAGACTTGGAGCCTGCGAGGCTATTGGAGTGGCACGGTAGCTTGGAAGTGCCACTCGCAGGAAGTACTTGACGTCACCAGCATCGTAGGTATAGCCATACATTCTCGATGTCATTCCGAGAGAGAAGTTGGCGGGGTCGTCGCTTGCCGCCTTGGCTTCTGACTTCAGGATAGGCATATTGATACTCCATTCCTGCAGTGCAGGCACGAAGCCTTGCTCTATGAATATAACGACCTTAGCAAGCTCCGATTGAGGTTCTGGTAAAGAGGTTCTGCATCCCTCTCGCTCTTCCGCTGGGATCTCCTCTGCTTCTTCAACAAAGCCCATGGCATAGGCTGTGCGGAGGAGGTCGCAGGTGAGATCCTGCGGGGCCTTGATGCCGAAGATCTCGCCGTAAGTCCGGTAGGCGTCACACGCGTTTCTGTAGGATATGAAGGCGTTGTTGGTCTCCCCGCCCCACTCGTAAAGAATCCCGGTCAGATATTCAATGAAGGCATCATGCCTGTACGGTCTCTGCTGCTCCTCGGAGTAGTGCGCAAGTTTGTCACTGGCCTTCCTGCATTCCACCAGGGCGTCTTCGCTTGAACCAAGAAACATGTAGTTGAGAGCGCGAAAATAGTTGACGAGCACCTGCTCAAAGGACTTGGGCGCGTAAGCGAGCGCAAGATCGCTTGTGACAAAAGCGGCTGCCTCGCGCGAGACGCTCTTTGTATATAATCCCTCGGTCAGAATCTCGGCCTTGTCAAAGACCTGGTTACTTTCATCATACTTGCCTGCGTAGTGAAGAAGGAGGCCCCTTTCAAGGAGACAAAGGACGTCATCCCGGGACTTGCATACCTTGTTGACTTCCTCAAGAGCTTCCGCATATTGCTGCTTCGCCATTAGCAGGCGCGCGTCGGTCATAAGCATGGGATGATAAGCACATCCAAAGGATGAGCAAATCAAGACCAGACCTACGAGGAGAGAGCGCGTTGAGGATAGACCTGACGGTGCCGAGGCGATAACCTCCCGCTCGAACCCAAGCCCTGCCGTATGCACCGGATCGGGCGGCGCCCAGGATGTGCCCCGGGGAAACCTACGCCCAATGGAACGGTGTGTCACAGAAGTAGAGCCTCTGCTTTGAAGCCACATAATCCTTCAGCGAAACAAACAACAATAGAGCAAGACATCAAGCGAGTGAACATGGACAAATCAACAGATCCACAGCAAGGCGAGAGCATAGCAGCGGGAGCGCATGGGGTCAACCTAAAACGCTGGCAGCGCGGGACACAGGTAACACGTGGCACGATGGGTTCAAGCGAGCCCGCATCACCGCCACGAGGCCGAGTGTCCTGTGCCTCGCCGTCGGATGCCCTTCGGTTAGAACCCCATGCCCTCCGGGCCATCCGTCGGCTCGGCATGGCGATCTCAGCGCAGGTGGAACCTTCGCGAGAAGCCGCAGCGGGGTCTGGGTCGGAGGCGAATGTAGTTCTGAGCCGGAGACCAGCCCCGCAAGGCGGAGTCTATCGGATCGCCGATTGACAACAGATCTGTCCAGGAGTAAGCTACAAGTGAGGGAGGTCGAGTAGCGGCTTTTGATTGAACTGCGGATCATGTAAGCTTTGAGTCCGGCTCGAATCGGGGGCCGGGCTTTTGTTTTCGAGGCGAGCAGCAAGAGGATCAAGCAAGAGGGCGCGGGTGGGAGGATGCGGGCACACGCAGACCGATACCGATTCAACAAATAGGACATCGGACATGGGAAGCAACGCACATGGGAGAGAGTGAAAATTGGTGAAGAGAGAGAAGGTTCTGCTCGCGGGGTCTTTCAGGGGCCGTCAAGGCCACGGCGAGGCCCGTGAGTCGATGGATGAGCTCGCCCTTCTTACAAGGACGGCCGGGGGCGAGGTCGTCTCCAGGGTCCTTCAGGAGAAGCGAACAATTGACTCAGCGACTTTCATCGGCAAGGGCAAAGCCGAAGAAATCGGCATCCTCTGCCGCGATAAGGATGTCGATCTCATCGTCTTCGATGAGGACCTTAGCCCGGCCCAGGCGGGGAACCTCGAGGAACTGGCCGGTGTGCGCGTGATCGACCGAAGCCAGCTGATCCTTGACATCTTCGCACTCGGCGCACGAACCAATGTTGCCAAGGCCCAGGTTGAACTCGCCCAGCTCGAGTACACCCTGCCGAGGCTTACGCGCATGTGGGAACATCTGTCCAGGACAGGCAGCGGCATCGGCACAAGGGGGCCTGGTGAGACTCAGCTCGAAGTTGACAGACGGAGGATAAGACGAAGAATCTTCACCCTCAAGAAAACCTTGAAGAAGGTTGAGCAGGACAGGGTTGTCAGCACCGCGGGAAGGAAAGATTTCGCCAAGGCAAGCCTCGTGGGCTATACCAATACAGGCAAGTCCACACTCTTCAATCATCTTACCAGGGCGAATGTCTCAACCGGGGACAGGCTCTTTGAAACCCTGGATACGACCACGCGAATCCTGAGACTTCCTTCAAAGGAAACAATGCTCTTGAGCGATACCGTCGGCTTCATAAAGAAGCTGCCTCATCACCTGGTGGCGTCCTTTCATGCCACTCTCGAGTGTGTGATTGAAGCGGACCTGATTATTCACGTGGCGGACGTCAGTCACCACAACCATGAATCGCAGATCGCAACCGTACGCAGCGTGCTTGATGAGATCGGCGCGGGTGGCAAGCCGGAGGCGCTGGTGTTCAATAAGGTTGATCTTGTGGGCGATGAGACGGAGCTTAAGACGGCGCGCCGCACGCACGATGACGCCATACTCGTGAGCGCTCTTCACGGGTGGGGAACGGAAGCCCTCAGGGAGCGGCTGCTCGGGTTTGTGGTGCGAGAGAAAGCAGAAGTCTTCGTGAACCTCCCCGGGGAGGATGCTGGAACACTTTCTTACATCCATCGGTACGGACGAGTCCTTGGCAGCGAATCCCTCGACGGCAACCTGAGACTGCACGTCAGGATAGATGAACGGTATCTCAAGCCCCTCGAGGCCTACATCGAATCCGCCCGGCAGCCCGCGGCACGGCCTGATCGCGGGGGGGCACCAGAGGTAGAGCCCTGAAGATTGCCGCGCAGACCAAGGTGCTCGTGACAGGTGGAAGCGGCTCATTGGGCTGGACCGTTGCCACGGTCCTTGCAGGACGCTGTCAGGTTACGGTGACCTATTTTTCCCATCCATGCGCACCCGAAGCAACATTTGGCACGAAGCTAGATCTCGGCGACGTGCCTTCGATATCGGATCTTCTCGATCATGTCAAACCGGACGTCATCATCCATCTTGCAGCTCTCACTGATCCTGATAGGTGTGAGCAGGAACCGGATCTGGCCTTCAGAGTGAACTTCGAAGCGACTCATGAGCTTGCCTCCCTTGCCCAGAGGCTAGGCGCGCGCTTTGTATTCGTCTCGACCGATCTCGTCTTCGACGGCACAAAGGGCCTCTACACGGAGGAAGACACCCCCCGTCCCCTCAGCATCTACGGCGTGTCGAAGCTCCGGGCTGAGGAAGCCGCACTTGGTACATGCAGCGATGCCCTCATCTTGAGGAGTTCTCTCATCTACGGATTCGGAAGCCCCGTGAGCAAAACCTTCCTTGTCCGACTACTCGAGAGGCTGGCACGGGGAGAGCCAATGCAAGTCTTCACCGATCAGAAACGAAATCCGATTCTGGTTAATGATCTTGCCGAGGCGATAGTCAGCGCGGCTGAGAAAGACCTGTCCGGGCTCTATCACGTCGGTGGGGCCGAGATCGTGAGCCGCTACGATTTTGGTCAGAAGGTGTGCGAGGTCTTCGGCTGCGACAAGTCATTGCTTGTTCCCGTGAGGATGGACGAGTTCGCCTATCTTGCCGAGCGACCGCTCGACTCCACGCTCAGCACGAGCAAATTCAGGAGTCGAGCAGGCTTTTTCCCCTGCCGTGTCGTCGAAGGCCTGGAGCGAATCAAGCAAAGCCGGCCGGCGGATCCGTAAATGTACGGCCTTAAGCGACGCCTACCGGTCATCGTGAGGCCCCATCACTCTATATTCATTCTATAGATATCTGGATATAACCCTCATCGGATTCCACGTCAGCTATCTTGCCGATGTTCTCGGACATGACCTGCGACATGATCGCGTCGATGTCGAACCCTTCGGTCAGGAGCTGTTCCTTCTTCTTGGCGGGGATGAACTTGGCTGCCAACCTCGCAAGCCCGATCGGAATGGTCAAATTGACCTTCTGCTTGCCCGATTTTGGATCGGTGACTCGTATGCGCAGTTTCTTCTTGCCCAGCCCTTCGTCTTCGCCGGGGCGTCCACCAGGCACCGCATCGAGGAGTTTCGCTGCATCTTCGGCCGAGATCTTCTTCTCCTCCAGCATCCTGAGGATCCGCATCCTTTCATCCTGCATGGTTTGTTCCCCCTTCTACTGTGCTTGTCTGATTCGAGGCTACCGGTTGCGAGCCATCCTGTCCAGGGCCATATTGGCCACTGTCTTATCACCGTTGGGCAGGATATGTCCATCTCTTGCTGTTGCGTACCTCAAAGCGCTTGCCTGTCGGCCTTCGCAAGGCTTAAAATCTCCTGTTGGCCAGGTTGCCAAACACGATAGGGCCACGAGACTGGTAAGAGCATACCATCTGGAGGAGAAGATTGAGAGACAAGTTCCTTGAAATCAGAAAGGCATTTCCAATCACCAAGAAGATCGGTTATTTCAATCACGCGGGAGTCTCCCCTTTTTCAACCACAGTGGCTGCTGCGCTCGCCAGGCATGTCCTGGAGCAGACTATGTACGGTGGCACTGTGGAGCCTCGCTGGACCAAGCGGGTCGAGGAAGCGCGAAGGCAGGCTGCGCGCCTCATCAACGCGGAGCCCGAAGAGACTGCCTTTGTAGACAATACCACCCAGGGGCTCAACTACTTCGCGCGCGGAATTGACTGGCGAAAGGGGGACAACGTTGTGTTGCCCCGCATCGAGTTTCCGGCAAATGTGTATCCCTGGCTTTCGCTCAAGAAACGAGGTGTTCGCATCAAGTTCGTGCCGGACCGGGAGGGCAGAATTCTTGTTGAGGATATCGAGAAGGCGATTGATGCGCGGACGCGTATCGTCGCGATAAGCTTCGTGGAGTTCTCGAGCGGATACCGGAACGATCTCGCTAGAATCGGGAAGATCTGCAGGAAGCGCGGCGTCTACTTCGTGGTCGATGGCATCCAGGGTCTGGGCGCCTTGAAACTTGATGTCAAGAAGTGTCTCATCGATGGACTGTCTGCTGGAGGCCATAAGTGGCTGCTTGCTCCGCAGGGCACGGGCATATTCTACTGCTCACATCGAGTGATCAATGAGCTTATCCATCCTACACCGGGCTGGCTCTCGGTGGTCGGCTGGAACAATTACTACGAGTTTGACTACACGCTCTTCCCCGATAGCCGCCGCTATGAATCCGCCCAGAAGAATCTCCTTGGCATCGCAGGTCTCAATGAGGCCCTGAAGATGATCAACGGCCTTGGGATCGAGGCGATCGAGAAACGCATAATCGACATCACCGATCATCTTTGTCGACTCCTGGAAGGTCGCGGCTTCAGAGTGTACAGCCCGAGGGGTGAGGGAGAAAAATCGGGAATCGTCTCTTTCTACCCTGGCAAGCACGATGCCGATAAGGTCTGCGCGAGCCTCTTGAGGCGAGGATTTCTCACGGTCTCACGCCGGGGCAAGATCAGAGTCTCCCCGCACTTCTACAATACGCATGAGGAGATGGAGCGCTTCGTGAGAGCGCTGCCTGCGACCTCGCCTGGGGCTGGCTTTCGCGTCGGAACTACACTCCGCTCCAGCCGAGCCCCGGGCTTCGGAGGTTTTGGCTTGACTTCGAGACGCTACTCCGATAGGCTTTGCCAAGAACCCTGTGGAAAGGGGGTGGTGGTTCGGGAAGGATGGGTTCGGAGAAGGCGGGTAATTGGGAAGGCGATGTTGATTGAAGGGGGTGTACGAAAGCGGGAAGTCGCACATTGTAGAGTGCGGAGATAGGAATTAGTAAGGCATAGGAACAGGGCTTTCTGAGCAAAGCCGGTGAGGGGAGGTTGTGGAAGATGCGGTGCGCTTTGCGTTTTTATTTTGGTGGCTTTTGGTTGCTGATGTTCGTTGTGACCTCCGCGGTTTTACCTCTGTCTGCGCTTGCCTCCTTGAGAATCAACGAAGTGTTGCCCGCGCCGGGAAGTGACTGGGACGGTGATCTCCAGGCCGACTCCAAGAAAGACGAGTGGGTTGAGATTGTGAACAATGGGCCTGGGAGCATAGACCTCGCAGGGACCATTCTCCTTAACGGGGAGAGCCGGGCGCCGGTTTATGGCTTCTCGGGCACCATGCTCGCGGGGGCACACACGGTAGTCTATGGAGAAGATGCATCAAGATGGGAAGGCGAGAACGGACATTCCGCGATAGGCTTGAGCCTCAACAATTCCGGGGACATCGTCTGGCTTGTTGCGGTCTCGGGAGCCGACACGACGGTGGTTGATTCCTTATCTTATGGGTCTTCCGATGTCGGCTACGATGTCTCCCTGGGGCGACTGCCTGATGGGTCGGGGCCCATCGCGGCCTTCGATCACTTTCTGCCGATGGGCGGATGTGGGGGGGATCCCACGCCCGGCCAGGCCAATTCGTCTGACCCGCCTCCGCACGTTTTCGCAATCACGAGGGATCCTCTCTATCCGACGCAAGATGACAGTATGAAGATAACCGTGGAGGCGGGAGATGCCTCGGGTGTCTCGAGAGTACTGCTTGCTTATCAGATAAACCTCGAGAATGGTGAGGAGCCGGAGATGGCATTGGTTTCGGGTACGTCCGATATGGGGGCCTGGTCGTACACAATACTGCCGTGCGCGGCCGAGGACACGGTGCGGTACATGGTATCTCTCTACGATCCCCAGACATCGACCGTCATACCCTGGATGGGTTACAGGGTGAGAAGCGGCGGCATCAGCGTCAAGCTGAACGAGATACTCGCGGACCCGCCCAACGACATGGCCGGTGACGCCAATAGGGATGGCATAAGGGATTCATCAGATGATGAGTTCGTGGAGATTGTCAACTGCGGTTCAAATCCGGTTGATATCGCGGGCTGGAAGCTGGCTGACGCCACATCCATGAGGCATACCTTCCCTGATACGGGCATGGTCCTCGCGCCCGGGGAGTTTGTGACAGTCTTTGGCGGTGGGGCTCCCACGGGTTTCGACGGCAAGGTCTTTACTGCATCTACGGGCGGATTGTCGCTCACGAACGCCGGCGACGTTGTATCACTTCTTGATCGCAGTGGGGCCCTCGTCGATATTCAGTCCTTTGGCGGTGAAGGAGGCAAAGATCAGGCCATGATGAGATATCCTGACTGCACGGGGGATTGGATGCTTGCCTCCGAGGCCGGGCTCACAGTTGCCTTCACGCCTCAGGCAGCGAACAATGGCGGCAGTCCGGTCGCGCCAACAACCTGGGGGAGCATCAAGGGGCTTTTCAAGTAACGTCCTCGCGAGCGGAAGCCTGACGGCACACGCAGCTACGGCGGAGCTCCGCATACCGGAACCGTAGCCGGGTGTCCCAGGTTCTGCCCTCGCAGGCTTGGGTTAGGGGAACGGCTAGGGGAGGGCTTGCTGCCCTCCCTTTTCCCTTGAGTCTGGGTGTGGCGGCGCTATGATTAGCGTGGGAAGGAATCGAGCAAGAAGCACGCGCAGAAAGCATGCGGAGAGATCGAGTATACGCACGTGGCGCACTTTACGGGAGGTGAACGCAATTGGAGGCACTCGAAGCCCTCAAGGGCAGAAGGAGCGTCAGGGTTTACGAAGAAAAACCCGTACCGAAAAACGCTGTAGAAGAGATCATTGATGCGGCGCGCCTTGCCCCCTCGGCAAACAACATTCAGCCCTGGGAATTCGTTGTCGTGACTGACAAGGCCACGCGGAAGACGATTGCAGATCTCACCGACTACGGCAAATTCATCGCTCAGTCCGGAGCCTGTGTTGCCGTATTCTGTAAGGACGTGAAGCACTATCTTGAGGATGGCTCGGCTGCAACCGAGAACATCCTCGTTGCTGCACATGCCCTCGGGCTTGGGACGTGCTGGATTGCCGGCTTCAAGAAAGCCTATGCGGAGCCGGTGCGAAAACTCCTCGGTGTTCCGGACGGCCACAATCTTGTAAGCCTTATATCGTTGGGCTTTCCGTCGGTCAAGGCCGAAGCGCACGACAAGCGCGGTCTCCAGGAAGTGCTCCACTGGGAGAAGTTCTAACTCAGGAGGGGTCATATGGCTGTTGCTGAAATCAGTGTTGTGCCCATCGGGACCGGCAGCGCAAGCATCAGCGATTATGTGGTGCGCGCTGTCAAGATCGTCAAGGCGAGTGGGCTCAAGTATGAGCTTTCATCAATGGGCACCAACGTCGAAGGTGAGGTGGCAAGCATCCTCGAGCTTACGAAAAAAGTCCACGATGCCTGCCTTGACGAAGGCGCAGTGCGTGTGCTGACAACGCTGAAGATCGACGACAGAAGGGACAAGCAGCTTTCCATCGAAGGCAAGAAGGCCGCTGTCACGGGGAAAGTATAAGCGAGCTCCGGTGCGCTTCGTCGATCCAGGGTGAACCGGGATTGAGTTCAAGCGTCTTGACTAGTTTCGAATTCTCGAAGATGAATTGCTTCCCATTTGCGAAGTAGGTCCACCTTTCAGTCAGCCTTCCCAGGACCTCCTCACGGTAGCGCGTCGAGGGATAGCCATAAATCCTGTGAATCTCTTTCATATCACCCTGGAGAAGCGATGCCCACAACCTCATCCTGAAGACTCTCTTTTCACTCTCGCTCTGAACGAGTCTGTGGCGGAGTAGATTGGTCGCGTCCTCCCCCGTGCCCGTGACGGCGGTTTGCGTACCTGATATCGCCTGGCCGGCAGGTGCCTGGTCTGAACTCACCTGGTCCGTGATCACCTGTGCAGAACTCCCTGCTGCCTGATCGGCTCGGACTGCACACGGGAGTGCTAAGCCGCAGCCAATGGACAAGCCAACCGCAAGTATTATCGTTGCTCGCATCTGTAATCACCTCCCCACTTAACACTAACTCGCTGAGTCAGCGATTTCAAGCCTTATATGCTCTTTAAATGCTGCTGGCCCCGCAGCTCTGAATCTCCTTCAATCTGCTTGACTAGTTTGTCCTACAGTGGGAACATCAGGGGGTGTCGCACAAATAGGAGGATCCACCCTGGCTCGAACTATCCACAAAGAACTCGCGGTGAGTATACTCACTGTTTGCGGTGTGCTCTCCACCGTGGGCATCAGTTACCTGGTGAGGCGTGTGCCTGTCTTTAAGCATCTAGTTGTGGCAGGCGAAACCCACTTTGTCTTCTTTGTGATCTACGGGCTTGCCATCTCGCTGATCGCATCAGCCTCGAAGGTCATGCGCAAGAGGGACACGGTCATCCTCTTGCTCGCAGCCACTATAATATGGGTGACCTTCGTCGAGGCACGCCAGCTGCTCGGTATGATTCGCTTCCTGGTTTTCGCTTCCCTCATAACGCTTGGCGTGCTTCTCGGCGACCGCGCCTGGCTGGGCTCCAGGGGCTGGCTGAGGGTTCTTGCCGGAGCTCTCCTGCCGGCACTTCTGTGCTGTGCGGCAGGGTTCGTATACTATGGCCTTGTAGCCTACTTTGGGCATGCACAGATGACGTTTTCAAGGGAGTTGGCCGTTGGGAGTTCATGGGGATTCTCGCTCGGGCTTGCTGTTGGCCTGGGGCTCGCGGTGGGAGGAGAGGTGCTTAGATGGATGAGCAGGGAAAGCTCCTAGACGAACCCGGGAAGGCCGAGAAGCGAGCAGAGAGACCGACTGAAAGAACCGGTGAGAGCACTGCCGACAGGTCCGCCGGGCAATCTGCCGAAGAACCCGCTACGAACCGCGTCGGGAGCAACATCGTCGTTGGCACCTCCGGCTACAGCTTCGAGGATTGGGTGGGCAACTTCTACCCCGCACACATCCGCAAGGGTGACATGCTCAAGGAGTACTGCAAGCACTTCACCGTGGTGGAGGTAAACTCGACCTACTATCGCATCCCACATGCCGCCGTGCTGGCGCGCATGGAGGAGAAGACACCGGTGGGGTTCGAGTTCGTCATCAAGGCCAACCAGGAGATGACGCATAAGACCTCAAGAGATGGTGCGCTTTACGCGAGTTTCAAGGATGCTCTCAAGCCGGTGATTGACGCAGGCAAGTTCGGAGGCGTTATCGCACAGTTTCCCTGGGGTTTCAAGCCAACGCCGGAGGCGAGGGAGCATCTTGAGTTTTTGAGAGAGAAATTCGATGAGGTTGGGGAAAAAGGGAGTGAGGTCGGGCGCTGTCCCCTTTTCGTGGAATTCAGGAACGCCGACTGGATAAATGAAGACCTGTTTGAGAGTCTAAAGGCGCGCGCCATAGGGTACTGCTCGGTGGATGAGCCGCGCCTCAAGGGGCTGGTGCCGCCGATAGCCAGAGTCACCGCCGACATCGGATACGTGAGACTCCACGGCAGAAATGCCAAGAACTGGTGGGGAGGAAGTGGCAGCAGGGGTGGGAGTGGTGCCGGAAGTGGTGATCGTGATGGTCTAAAGAGCACCGACCGGGGCAGCAGGGGTGGGAGTGGCGGCAGCGGTGACAGGTATGACTATCTTTACAGTGAGGATGAACTCAAGGAGTGGGTAGCGAAGATAAGGTCCATGTCCCAGCTGGCGACCAAGACGTACGTGTTCTTCAATAACTGCCATGCAGGCCAGGCCGCGCGCAATGCCAATCTCATGAAGGAGCTTTTGAGGCTTCCGTTGTAGCCCGCGGTTTTTCTCCCGGGCCCGCCACATAGGAATAGGACACAAAAATCGGGGATCCTAAGATCCCCGATTGTATTGCTTAATCGAAAATCCCTAGCCTATCTAAACCCCAGTTCCTACATCTGTTATGGATTCGTACACGAGTGCCCGTAATGCTGTGCGAAGCCTAGCAGGTCGATCCCATCAGTATTGCCGCTGCAATTGTAGTCATGGCAAGGGAAACCTGGCTTGCCATAGGCGCCAGCGAAGGCTAACAGGTCTGACCCGTCGACATTGCAGGTCCCGTTGTTGTCGGGGCTTGCGATATAGATCGTCGGTGACGGATTGAATATGACGCCTTCGCAGTCGGCGCCAAATTGGAGATTACCGCAGCCGCCGAACTTTATGAATGTGAAGAATGCCTGTCCGTTCACATCCGTTGTGTCCGCCTGCGGGTTCTGCCCGGCGCAGAAGCAGAAAGTGCCTGTCACCGGCGTTGCCTGACAGTTGACGACCTTGTTGGCAAGAGGGTCTCCGTAAACGTTTCGCACTGTGACTGTGACCAGAACTGAGCCCCAATGGCCCCTCGGGCAAACTACGGCGGTATTGGGATTGCACGCCGGAGTACCCTGCCCGGCCCTCTCTACCGTCGATGTGGTTGCACTCGGGACACCAGCCAGTGCTACACCTGCAACCGAGAATGTCAAAATCAGAACTCCAATTACACCGAGCAGTCTCATCTTCTTTACCTCCGTTTTTTTGACCTTATTCCCCCAAAGCCAGTTCAAATTACGCAGCACCTCCTTCCGATCAAACACTTAGACCCTAAAAGATTCTTGTGATATACCTACTTATAAAGCATACCACAATTCACGCGGTATTGTCAAGAACTCCGATATCTCATTGTGGGTAACGAACACCCGCGCTCCCCCCATAACGTGCACTATTCTGCCATAGGTTGTGCCGAAAGTCAAGGCTATTCCGAGTTCCATTCTCTCGTTGACCAGCGCTGGTAGGCAGTGGTAGCATGGAGCCGTTAAGCACATTCTGGCGACCACTGTTGTGCGGGGCCCGCCTGAGTTTACTCGCGCAGGCGGCGGGCTCGTCGGGCAAGGTGGCCAGAAAGGAGTATTCAGAAAAGGAGTATCTATGTTCGACGAGATATTCGCGAAGGTCTCCGTTGAAGCATCTGGCGAGAGATCGTTTGGGCACGTAGTATCGATCTCGCAATTTCACAGGATACAGGCGAGTCCCGGTTTCCGTAAGGCCGCCGAATACTGTGTTGATTCGATGCTCGAGAAATCCCCAGATGCCCAGGTGGTTCACTACCCAGCAGAGACCGGAGTGACGTTCTGGCACTATCCATCTTTCGAGGAATGGCATGGCAGGAAAGGGATTCTCAAGATCGTGAGTCCCGATGCCCTTGCCGCCAAGATCGCGGATTTTGAGGAATGCCCGATATCGCTCATTCAGCGAAGTACCGCGACCCCGCCCGAGGGGATAACAGCCGAGATGGTTTATGTGGGCGACGGCAAGAATATCAAGGACTACCGCGGCGCTAAGGGCAAGATCGCGATCTGTGACGCTCACTGTCCGCATGATGTTTATGAGGCCGCCGCGAAAGCCGGTGTTGCCGGGGTAGTGATTTACAGGCAGCGGCCGCTTGAGCCCTTGCGCAAGGGTTTCGGTGTCCATGGCATAAGGCAATACAACTCCTTCTGGTGGGAAGAGAAAGACCTTTTCGGCTTCGTGCTCACACCCGAGGATGGGCAGAGGATCATCTCGTATATCACATCTCCCGAGGCCGAGAAGAAGCCGCTCAAGGTCTGGGCGCACGTGGAAAGCAGCCGGTACCCCGGGACGCTGGAAGTCGTTACAGCGCTCATCCCTGGTCAGGAATCAAGAGAGATTATTGTTATGGCGCATCTCTGTCATCCGCAGCCTTCGGCGGGTGACAATGCCTCCGGAGTTGGAGCACTCCTTGAGACCCATCGGGTACTGAGCCATCTCATCCAGAAGGGCGACCTACCCAAGCCTAAATATGGAATAAGATTCCTGCTCATGCCTGAGATGACAGGCACGTTTGCGTTTCTCTCCAGATCGCGAGGCATACGCAGGCAGCTTCTCTTTGGACTCAATCTCGACATGGTGGGACAGAATCAGGAGAAGACGGGATCCACCCTTTGTATAGAGGCGCCTCCGTTTGCCGCCTCTTCTTTCACTCCTTACCTGCTCGAGGAAGTCGTGAGGCGCGCATTCAAGGGCAGTCCGAATCCTGCCGGCACGAGTGAACTGCCCTCTGCGAAACTTGAGCTCACTCCCTTTTCGGGTGGAAGCGATCACATGATCTTCTCCGACCCGAAAGTCGGCATTCCTACACCAATGCTCATGCAGTGGCCGGATAAGTACTACCATACGAGCGGAGATACTCCCGACAAGGTATCGCCTGATGTTCTGCGGCGCATAGTGATTGCTGCCAGCGCCTATGCATACACCTGTGCGCTTGCATCGGAGAAGGATCTCGTATGGATTGCTGCTCTCACGGGCCGCGGCTTGAGGAAGAAGGTCGCCGACGAGATGGGTAGGTATCCTGTTTCGGAGGCACGCAACTGGATTACCCCGGAGTTTAAAGCACGCTTTCTCGCTGCGGCTGGTGACCAGGCGCTGAGGTCCGTGAGGAAGCTTGCGCCTGAGTCGAGAAGCCTGAAGCTCTACGTCAAAGCCGAAGAGAAGGCGCTTGCCCAGACCGTGAGGAGAGAGGCTGGGGTATCCGCATCCTTTGCAAGCCTCGCCGGCGGACGCAAAGCGCACCGTCACCCTCGGGGCGAGAGTTACGCGAATGTGACGGTGAAGCGGCTGCTTCCGGGCACGGTGGACATGAGATCGCTCATGGGCAGGCTCACGAGCGCACGAAGAGCTCAGTACCAGAGATGGACCCGAAAAGAAAAGCAAGCATCCATTATGCAGGTGCTTGCTCTCTATTGGGCAAACGGCAGGAGAAGCTTGCGGGAGATATCCAACCTGGTCGCTGCCGAGCTGGGCTCGACCAATCCTGACTTCCTCAAGTTCTACTTCGACGTGCTTGAAGAGGCCGGCTTGGTGCAGGTCAAGATCACCTGATGGCGGCCTGTGGCCGCCACGCCTGGCTGCGCGCCGAATCCCGGGGGCGCCTGGGCCTGAAGCAGGTCTGTGAGGGCCGGGTCAAATCTCAGGCTGCGGCCATCGGCTCGAACATGTCCTTGGGTGCCCCGCACGACGGGCATACCCAGTTGCGAGGCAATTCATCGAAAAGCATTCCCGCCGGGTAGCCGTTGTCAGGATCCCCAAGATCCGGATCATAGACATAGCCGCAAACCTTGCATACATACTTCATTGGCGTCTCCCATCCGCGTGAGCAAGGCTGTCAGATTATAACATAAGGAGACCTCCATCTCTTTGTGCTTGACAGGGCGCGCGGCATTATGGCTAGAATGCTCTATGTTGTAAGCGGGGGCATGATGCTCCCGCACGCATTTTGACCTCTTCTGACGGGACGGCGATAGTGCAAAGATACGCAAGCCTTCTCATCGCTTTGATATTCGCCATGGTGGTCCCCACATCGCTTCTTGGTGAAGCATCTCCAGCGGGGGCGACACCCTCTGCGCCTCCTGTTACCCCCGTAACAGGGACGCTAACGGCTTCTGTCACGCCGCTACCTCCCTTACCTCCCTCTGACTTGAGGGCCTTCGACAGCCCAAGCGATCACGGCGGCGGCATAGACCTGAGGTGGCAGAAATCGCCCGATGATGGCGCGGGCAGGAACGATGTCACGGGCTACGAGATCCTGCGGTCGGAAGATCCGGCCGGCGAATTCAAACCGGTGGGCAGCGCCCTCAAGGGCATAACTTCTTATTCTGACAAAGGTGTGACCGACGGCAGCAAGTACTACTACAGGGTCATCGCATTGTCGGCGGCGGGTACCAGTGGCGAGATAGGTGCCGGCCCGGCCATCGCGAGCCAGCAGTGGTTCAACAAAAGGCGCGCCAATCTCCTTGTCGTGGCATGCATACTGGTTGTCGCCATCGTCTATTACATCTACCTTGGCGCCAAAGGCCGCGAGCTTTATATCCGACGGATTGCCGGGCTCGAGGCCGTTGGTGAGGCCGTGGGCCGGGCGACCGAGATGGGCCGGCCCGTGCTCTTCATCCCCGGCATCCAGGACATGGATAACGTCCAGACGGTCGCGGGCATCACCATACTCGGCGAGATCGCCAAGATGACCGCCCAGTACGAGACTAAGCTGGAAGTCCCCGTATCGCGATCGATCGTGATGAGTACTGCCCGTGAGACCGTGAGGCAGGCTTATCTCGAGGCAGGGCGACCCGACCTCTATAGCGATGACATCGTGCACTATATAACCGACGAGCAGTTTGGCTACGTCGCCGCCGTTGACGGCATAATGGTGCGAGAGAGACCGGCAGCCTGCTTCTACCTGGGGGCCTTCTTCGCTGAATCGCTGATCCTTGCCGAAACGGGCAGCTCGATCGGTGCGATCCAGGTTGCAGGCACGGCCATGCCCACCCAGATACCTTTCTTCGTGGCGGCCTGCGACTATACCCTGATCGGCGAGGAGCTCTTTGCCGCTAGCGCATACCTTTCCAAAGACAAGAAGATGCTCGGCAGCATAAAGGGACAGGATGCAGGGAAGGCTGTTGCCATGGTCTTCATCATTGTCGGAGTTGTGCTTGTGACGCTTGCAACGATCACAGGAAACCATGTCCTCAGCCAGGCAGGGGCATGGCTGAAGAATCTCTTTGCGATGAGGATGTGACGGTTGGTAAGGTGGCGGACAAGCTGGGATCTGAAGGTATGACGGTTCAGGCTGCGGCCTGAGATGTGACCGGGAGAGTCAAGTGAAGCGAACAGTACCGCTTTTGATCACGTTCTTCGTGGGCCTGATTCTCATCATCGCAATGTTCATCCCCCACGACCCCTTCTTCGATATGGACCGGAATTTCTCAATCTTCTATGACGTGATCGCCGTCTTCGCTTTCATCCTCGGCGGTGGCAATCTCCTGCGGGTTCATCTCGACAAAATCTATCAGAGGCGCAGGGACTGGAAATTCAGCGCCGTGACCGTGACAGGCTTCTTCCTCATGCTTTTCGCGGGGCTCTGGAAGATCGGTGTGCAGGGCGGCTGGTCGGGAGACTTCCAGGGGACGGGAAGCCTATTCAAGTATCTCTACGATTGCACCTTCCAGCCGTTGCAGTCCACGATGTTCTCGCTGCTTGCTTTCTTTGTTGCATCGGCATCGTACCGGGCGTTCAGGGCTAAGACGCTTGAGGCAACGATACTTCTTGTGGCAGCCTTCGTGATCCTGGTAAGACCGACGCCGCTGGGATATTACTTGACCTTCTGGCTGCCGGACCCGCTGAAGTTCCTGACCATTTCGAACTTGAGCACATGGATACTCGCGGTGCCTAACATGGTCGGGCAGCGAGCAATCATGATCGGGATTGCACTTGGTATCGTCTCGACTTCATTGAGGCTGATACTTGGAATAGAGCGGGGCTATTTGGGTGGGGAGAGCTAGCCTATGAGGAGCAGGAGAGTTGTTGGCGCCGGGGCGAGGGGGCTGAGGGTGGAGTCTGAGCAGATAAGGGTGTCAGGCGTGATAGGAGCTGGGGGCATTTGAGGTGGCAGACGAACAGGTAAAGTTAACCCTGGTAGAGAAGCTCGGCAGCGTCGATAGGAGAATTGTCTTCCTCCTGATGGGTGTTGCTGTTCTTATTCCGCTTCTTGTTCACTACACCACCACGATCCCTGCAAGCCCCATCGTGCAGAGGCTTTTCGACAAAGTTGAAGAGCTGCCTGCGGGCTCCAAGATACTCTTCAGCTTCGACTACGGCCCGGCCACGGCGCCTGAGAATCAGCCCATGGCGACCTCGTTCACACGGCATTGCTTCGAAAAAGGCCACAGGATCTACATGATATCGCTTTGGGCAACGGGACCTCGGCAGGCGATGGAACTCATTGATGACGTGATCACCCCGGAATTCCCCAACAAGAAGCAGGGTGAGGATTGGATTCACCTGGGCTTCAAAGCGGGCGGCCAGGGCTTGATCAATACGCTGCTTTCAGATTTTACGGCCATGTACACCACGGATGTCAATGGCCGGGCAGTGGGCGATTTCCCGATGATGAACGGTATTAAGTCTCTGAAGGACTTCGATCTCATTTACTGTGTGGGGTCGGGCCAGCCTGGAAACAAGGAATGGATCCAGTTTGCGGGCGATCCCGGCCGCATTCCTGTGGGCGGCGGCACAACTGCCGTCATGGCCCCGCAGCTTTATCCTTATTACCCGAAGCAGACCGTCGGGCTCCTGGGTGGGCTCCAGGGAGCAGCGGAGTACGAGGCGGCGCTGATCGCAAAGTATCCCAAGTACAAGAGTCTCTCGCGAGTCGCAAGCACGACCATGGGCCCGCAGGTGTCGGCGCACCTTGTGATTGTGGCCTTCATCGTGCTCGGCAACATCACATATCTCATAGAGCGCAGACGCCAGAAGAAGCATTAGGAGGCAGTTGTGGAGGCACATCCGATTCTGACATCACCCTTTGCCGCATCTCTTGGCATGTGGATCGGCGGGCTTCTCACTCTCATGATTCTCAGTTTCCTTTACAAAGACAATCCTTTCTATAAGTTTGCCGAGCATCTTTTTGTGGGAGTCTCGGCGGCCTACTGGATGGTTGTGGGCTTCTGGACGACCCTGGTTCCCAATCTCATAGCGAGACTCTGGCCATCTTACATGGGTGGGGTGCTGCCTTCAGCGACGGGCAATAAGCCCGAGTTGATGTACGTGATACCTCTTATCTTTGGGCTCTTGATGCTGACGCGGCTTGTGCCAAAGGTTACCTGGCTTTCCCGCTGGGCGATGGCGTTCGTAATAGGGTTCGCGGCAGGCACAAATTTCACGCGCTACCTCCAGTCGGACTTCGTGAGCCAGATCCACAGCTCGATCGAGCCCATCTACCAGCCCGGGATGTCTGTGATGGGCACCATCGGGGATGTCTTCTCGAAGATCATAATAATAGTGGGGCTTTTGAGCGCCCTCATCTACTTCTACTTCTCAAAGGAGCACAAGGGCGTGTTCGGGCGGGCCGCCAGGCTCGGTATCTGGGTCCTGATGGCGGCCTTCGGCGCGACCTTCGGCTACACCGTAATGGCGCGAATCTCGCTCTTGACCGGTAGGATAGATTTCCTCATCCGCTGGATCGGCGGGATATTTACATAGCTGCGCTTCGGCCACCTTCCTCTTCAAGATCTTGATGTCGCAATTTGCGACACCAAGTGGCCATGGAGGCCGGAGACAACGGAGTCCTCTGCGCGCGGAACGTCCCACAGCCTGTGGGACAAGATGTTGCCCAATTGGCCCCCCCCACTTATGGGATTCGCCTGTGTAGTGCGAGTTATGTCCAGACTCAAGACGGTAGTGGCCCTCTGCAGTGTCGCTCCCTGGGCTGCGCTACTCTGTCAGTTGCGTTTGATATGACCTCCCATTATGATAGGGGAGGTTATGCGGGCGTAGGGTGACCACAAAGGGATCGAGCGCGAGGACGAGACGCGGAGATCACACCCAGGGAGCAAGCATCATGATAGGCGAATTCTGTAGAGTCATGACTTGTGATGGCCTGGAGCTCCAGGGGCTCTTTGTGAGCCCCGAGGGCGGGCCGGCCGAGACCACACTTCTCCATGTTCATGGGCTTGCGGGCAATTTCTACGAGAACCGTTTCGTGGATCATGTCGCTTGTGCCTGCGCGAGCTGCGGCATCAACTTCGTCACTTTCAACACCAGGGGCCATGAGTACGTCTCAGATTTCATCTGTCAGGCCCCCGATGGGACGATAGCATCGAGGCAGATCGGCGGCGCCTTCGAGATCTTCGAGGATTGTGTCAAGGATATCCACGCCTGGCTAGATTTCCTCAAGACCAGAGGGACCAAGCGCATAATCCTCCAGGGGCACAGCCACGGGGCCATAAAGGCGACCTACTATTTGAGCCAGGTCGCCGACCCTGCAATCAGTGACCCCGCGATCGGGGGGCTTGTTCTGCTTTCTCCCTCCGACGACTTCGGACTTCAGCGCTACCGTATGGGCAAGAGGTTCGATGAGATCGTGGATATCGCCGGAAAGATGGTCGCCGAGGGCCGCGGAAACGAGTTCATGTCCCTCGATTACTTCCACTACCTCATTTCTGCGATGACCTATCTCGACACATTTCGCCCCGACTCGCGGCTCAAGATCTTCAATATTTCTATGACTGATACCCACACCTTCCCCGAGATTGAGAGCGTCAGGCTTCCGGTGCTCGTGATCGTCGGGTCGGTGGAAGAAGCGTTTATTGGCCGCCCCGACGAGTTCATTGTCGACCTCAAGCGGCGCTTCAAGAGTACGAAGGATTTCACGGGGCACGTTATCAAAGAGGCCCCGCACAATTACCTCGGGTACGAGGCAGAAGTCGGGCAGCGCATAGGAGAATGGCTAAACGCTCGGCTCAGGGCTTGATTAGCGGGTGGGGCTCGCCGTGACACGGAGCCCCAAAGGAAGCGTGAGCGATGATCGACATCTTCGAAATCCTGAAAGAGCAGGCGCTGGGGAAGACCGCGCATTTCAAAGACGAGGATTTCACGATCAGGGGGCTGTGGAAAGTCGATCTGGCTTTCAAGCCGAATCCTGATGAGCGGACCTTCCGCTATAACTTCCTGGTCGCCCAGACCATGGGGCAGGGTTCGTGCTACTGTGACAAGCAGCTCGAAATCAACGAGGGTCTTCTGGGGCGCGACGCGCGCGACATCATATCGGAGATGAGCTGCTACGAAATTGCGCTTCTGGATTCCATCTATGCCTCAATTCCCCGCACACCTCAGGAAGTCTATGAACTGAGAGGTAATTCGGTTGAGAAGGCCGTCAAGCGTGGGGCCATCATCGTGGATGAAGTTGAACGCCTGCTCAGCCGCATCACGGATTCCCCCGAGAAGGTAAGCGTTGTCAATGTCGGCGTGGTCGGCAACCTTGTGAAGGCCTTGAAGGACAAGGGCTACAACGTTCGTGCCACCGACCTTGATGATAAGATCATTGGAACTTCCGTTCACGGAGTCACGGTGGAGGACGGGACCAAGACGTTTCAGACCGTGAGGGATGCAGACCTTGCGGTGATCACGGGGATGACCCTCACCACGGATGCCCTCAACGACATCGTTCACATTTGCCAGGAAAACGACACGCGGCTCGTGATGTTTGCCGAGACGGGCGCCAATTTCGGGGAGGAGTACTGCCGCACGATCGGAGTGGATGTCGTCGTTTCCGAGCCTTTCCCCTTCTATATCTTTCAGGGAGTGACCAGGATCGAAATCTACAGGAGGGAACGGGCTTGATAGACCAGTGTTTTGTGAAGGACGGAAGATTCTCAATAGATGGGCTGGACCTTCCGGGCCTGCTGGCCACGCACCCCACGCCATGCTATGTCTATTCGGCGAGTGTGATCAGGGGCAAATACGGCATACTCAAGCAGCACTTCCCGGCATTCGACATCTTCTTTTCCTTCAAGGCAAATCCCAATCTCGCGATCTCGAAGATGCTTCTTGGGCTGGGCGCCGGTGCCGACGTGAGCTCTTTGGGGGAGCTCAAGGGAGCCTTCAAGGTTGGATTCAAGCCTGCGAACACGCTCTTCGTTGGTCCGGCGAAGACCGAAGAGGAATTGCGCTATGCGATCGCCAATGGCATTTTCGCGGTAGTCGCCGAGACGCCGTACGAACTGCGGCTAATTGACGAGATTGCAGGCAAACTCAAGAAGCACGCCAGTGTGATGCTCAGGATCAACACGCTGGAGAAGCCGACAGCGCCCGAGATCATGGTCGGGGGACCGAGCAAGTTTGGCATCGATGAAGAAGTGGCGGTGGCGGAGACACGCACCATCAAACTCAAACATTCAAGCATAATCGGGATCCACACTTACGCGGCAAGCCAGGTCCTGGACTCTCAGGCGATCGCGAAGCACATCACCTATGTTGCGGATCTCGCCCTCAGGCTCTCGAAGGAGATTGGCTTCGAACTCAAATGCATCGATTTCGGCGGAGGCTTTGGGGTGCCTTACACGGATAGCGATCGTGATCTCGATTTCACGCAAATATCCCATGCTGGAGAAGCTGCGAGCGAGAAGGTGCTTCAGACCCACCCTCAGTGCCGGCTTGCCTTCGAGGTTGGCCGCTTTCTTATCGCAGAGGCCGGCGTATTTTTGACAAAGGTCGTAAGGCTCAAGGAATCACGCGGCGAGAGTTTCATCATAACCGATGCGGGCATGAATCATTTCTCAAGGCCGGTCTTCCAGCATCTGAACCACCCCATGAGGATACTCAACAAGATCAGCGCAGAGAGCGCGGGTATATTCAATGTTTGCGGCCCCATCTGCACCCCGCTTGACACGAGCGGCACAGCCGTGCCGCTCCCCGCACCCGAGATCGGCGATATCATTGGCTTCTTCAACGCCGGAGCTTACGGCTACAGCATGAGCATGCTTAACTTCATGAGCCTCGGCTGGCCTCCGGAGATCATGGTTGACGGCGGCAAGGCGTTGGTCATCCGAAAGGCCAGAAGGGCAGATGACTTGTTCGATGATCAGAACCTCAAATAGCCTTCTCCTCAGACCTCCGCGCGCCACAGAGACCTTCTCCACCATCCTGTTTCACTTGAGACCATTGAGACCATCTCCGAGACCGCATCACTGGTCCCCGAGGTTATCCTCGCCCAGCAGTCCACACGCCTACCTCTTAACGCTTGTGCCGCCGACGGAACCTTGACTCATAGAAGTAGCGATGCCGCTGGCATAGTGGTACAATGGAGCCGTGGGGTTATGGGCTGGAGCGGTAGTCAACCAACACGGAGGGAGACTGCATGACGACACGCTTGAGATATCGCTCAAGTTCGCTGCTTTCAAGTTCTCTGGTCCTGTCGGGTTTGCTTATTGTATCAATCCTCAGTCTTGCCGGAGCAGGCAAGGTCGCCGCAGCGGATCCTGCGCGCGATGCCAAATTGGAGGAAGTGAGGAAGTACATAGAGGAAAACGGCTACTCCTGGACAGCAGGCCATACTCAGATCTCCGATCTCCCGCCCGAGGAAGCGCAAAAGCTTCTGGGCACGAGACTGCCTGAGGATTATTACGACCGACTTGAGCAGATCAGGGCGAAAGAGCCGATCCGTTGGATGTTCAACCCGCCTTCCCGATTCGACTGGACGGACTCCGCTGCGGTCTCCCCCGTAAGGAACCAGCTTTGCGGGGACTGTTGGGCGCAGTGTTCTGTCGCGGCATTGGAGTCCCAGATCCTCATCCTTGATGATGACGATACCCAGCTCTCGGTTCAACAGGTAATCGACTGCAATTACGGCAACTCCGATTGCAACGGCGGTTGGTGGGAGCACACCTACGATCTGTACAGGGTCGTTGGTGCCGTGAGGGAGACCTCATACCCTTACGTTGGGGCCAATGGAACCTGCGCCGAGGATACCTGTGAGATCGTCACGCGGGTAGATGGCTGGGACTATATAGACACAACAGTCGAGAGCATCAAGACCCACCTCATGACAGATGGGCCCATTGCAGTCGGCATGACGGTCTACGGCGATTTCGGTTACTATACGGAAGGGTGCTACGAGCGCGCGGGAACCGCCGAGGTGAACCACGGTGTCCTCATTGTTGGCTGGGATGATTCCAAGTGCGGCGGCCAGGGAGCATGGCACATAAAGAATAGCTGGGGAACGTATTGGGGTGAGGAAGGCTACGCATGGCTCAAGTACGGAACATGCAGGATCGGTGAAGGGGCCGTCATCATTCATTACACCCCCAGGCAGCGGGCGAGACTGGTTTACGCTTCACACGTGATAAGCGATTCCTCAGGCGACAGCGACGGCAGGCCCGACCCTGGAGAGACAATAGTGCTCCCGGTGAGCATCAAGAACAAGCGATGGCTCACAGCAACGGATGCGAGCGCGGCAATAGTGACGTCCACGCCAGGCGTGCATGTCATAACTGGATCGGCTTCCTTCCCTGACGTAAGTGAAGGTGAGACCGAGCAATCCGATCCGCCGCACTTCTCTTTCTCGGTCGATTCATCATGTCCATGCGGAATGAGGATTGATTTCATCGTCTCGATAACCTGCAACCAAGGGATCTTCACAGATAGATTCAACGTGCTTGTTGGCGATGCCGAGACCGTCTTCGCCGACGACTGTGAGAATGATTTGGGCTGGAGCCTCTCGGTGCCCGACGATGGTGCAACTTCAGGCAGATTTGCGAGGAAGAATCCCAACGGGAGTCTTCTCGATAGCATGCTCGTTCAGTGCGAACTCGACCATACGCCGGGAAGTGGCGTCAGGTGTTACGTGACAGCAAATGTGCCGAGGCAATACTCACCTGAAGTCGGCGATGTGGATGGCGGCAAGATTACGATAACGAGCCCGGTCATAGACCTCTCAATGTACGCTTCGGCCCGGCTCTGCTACTGGAGATGGTACACCAACGATACAGGGCAGAACCCTCCGGATGACGTCTGGAAAGTGGACGTCTCTGGCGACTCGGGTGCGACCTGGGTCAATCTAGAAATGGATCCTCTAAGCCAGCGCGAGTGGGTTGCTAGAGAGTTCAATCTCGGTGATTACAGCGCGCTCGGTGACAAGGTGCGCGTGCGGTTCATTGCGAGCGACCTTGGCGACGAGTCCACGGTCGAAGCCGGCGTTGACGACATCGAGGTCACAGCGTGTCCCTATTGGGTGGATAGTACGCCGCCGGCTGTCACGGTGGTGGCTCCGAACGGCGGTGAGCAGATCACCGAGAATGCGGACTATCAGGTAAAATGGCATGGTAGCGACGACTATGGGGTCAGGCGGTTTAGCGTGCTTGCATCTTACGATGGGGGATTGACTTTTCCCGATACTCTTGGCGTTCCAGGCCCGACTGATACGGTTCTTGTGTGGCATGTGCCTTCGGGAGAGCATCTTTCATCGAAGATCAGAGTTGGGGCCGAGGACAGGGGATACAACAAGGGCTTCGATGAGAGCGACGCTCTGTTCTCGATTGTGAGAGAGGCCGCGAGCGTCAGTGAAGTGCCAAAGGAAGGTGTCCCTGATCGCGTGGTGTTTTTCGGCAGCGAGCGGAATCCATTCACGGGCTTCACTCACATTTTCTTCGGCCTGCCCGAGCGCATCGATGTCCGGATTGCCATTTACGATGCAACAGGGCGGCTTACGCGCGAGCTCCTGAGTGGCGCAACTGGTCCCGGCTATCATTCCGTAGTCTGGGACGGCACGTCATCTTCTGGCAACAGCGTGTCACCCGGTATCTACTTCGTACGACTCGAGGCCGGTAGCGCCGAGCACACAGCAAAGGTCGTATTGGCCCGGTAAAACGAGGAGATCTGAATACCGGTTCCGTTCCACCTGAAGGCCCGCGAGTTTTGGCTTGCGCAGATGAGTGAGAAATGTTACAAAGAGCCACGGGTCTTTGCACCAAGCGCTGACGCCGGCTCTGTGTTGGTGCGACAGAAACCGTAGAAGCATCGCCTTGCAGATATTGCCATGGGAACAAGGGGGACACTATGAAGAGGGTAGTCGTTATTCTTGTCTTGGGCGTGATGGTGCTTTCAGCTCAGACCGGGGACGTCCTAGGCAGACCAACGGTGGGTGTGAAAGCTGGTGTCAACATAACAGGGTTTCATGGTGATAATGGCCAGACTACTTACATGCGCGGGGGCTTTTGCATGGGTGGCTTTCTCGAGTATCCATTGAGCCCGCTACTATCATTGCAGGGCGAGGTTCTATACACAACCAAGGGCGGGCACGGCAGTGAATCACAGTGGAGTAAAAGGGATCCCGTCGAGCGCGGCGAGACTGTCAAACTGGCATATATCGAGATTCCGGCTCTCTTGAGAGTCAATCTGGTGCAAGAAGGTAAGGTGAGGCCCTATCTCCTGGCGGGGCCGGCGCTTGCTTTCAAGTCAAGCGCGAAGATGAGCGTTGACCAACCGGGGTCGAGCGCTGAGGGCACGCTCGAGAATGTGAAGGGCATGGATTTCGGGTTGACTGTGGGGAGTGGTGCAGGACTGCCTATGGGGATCGTGACCATATCCGTCGAAGCCCGCTATAACTATGGTTTAGTTTCAATCGACGACTCCGGCGGCGACGTCAAGAATGATGCAATCTCATTGGCTGTGGGGTTGGGATTCTAAGATCATGCCGGAGGTAATGCGGATTAGAACCATCGGGCACTCTACCTGAGAACTTGTGGAGTCTATTGAGATCGTAAAGACCCACTCTGCGTCAATACCTATTGAAACACCCCCTCCAGTTTGTTAAGATATTTGGGTTTGGCGGTCTCGCCATTCCGAGAATATACCGAGGAGGATAGGATGGCTAAGTTTGCGTTCTTTGATGGAAAGATCGTCCCGATCGACGAAGCCAAGATCAGCATAATGACCCACGCTTTCAACTATGGAACCGGGGTGTTCGAAGGGATAAGAGCCTACTGGAACAAAGAAAAGCAGCAGCTTTTCGTATTCAAGCTTGGCGAGCATTACGACAGATTTCGGAAGTCCTGCCGCATCTTGAAAATTGGGTTGCCGTATACTACCAAGGGACTCTGCGATATCACCCTCGACCTCCTGCGGCTGGAGGGCTACAGAGAAGACAGCTACGTAAGGCCGATTGCCTATAAAGCGTCGGAGGGCATCGGCGTAAGGCTTCACGACCTCAAGGACGGATTCACCGTCTTTGCAGTCGTCTTCGGGAAATACATCGATAAGGAGGAAGGCGCTCGAGCGGCTGTTTCTTCTTGGCGGCGAGTCGACGATAATGCTGTCCCCGCGAGGGCGAAGGTCACGGGCATCTACGTGAACTCGGCTCTTTCCAAGACGGAAGCTGTGGAGAGGGGATTTGATGAGGCGATTGTGCTGACTCAAGATGGGCACGTCTCCGAGGGAAGCGCCGAGAACATATTTCTGGTCAGGGATGGTAGCCTTGTCACGCCGGCGGCCACTGAGAATATCCTCGAGGGGATAACTCGCTCGACCATAATGGAGATTGCGAAGGCCGAGCTGGGCATTGGCACGATCGAACGTCAGATCGATAGGAGCGAACTCTATGTCGCTGATGAGCTCTTCTTCTGCGGCACCGGCTGTCAGATCGCGGCGGTAATAGAGGTTGACGGAAGGGATGTGGGAAGCGGCAAGATCGGGCCGGTAACTGAGAAGCTAAGGAAACTCTACTTTGATATAGCGAGGGGGAGCGTCGCGAAGTACAGGGATTGGTGCACACCTGTGTATAGTAAGGGTGGGGGCGCTAAGGCCCATGGCATCCAGGCGGCGCCACGCATCAAGCCGGAGCCGCGCGCTAAAGCCCTGGCCGCCAAGATGGCACAACGCAGGAAGTCAAAACCGCGCCCCAAGGTCAGCCGGGCCCCTAAGGCTAGACCTCTCAGCAGATCACGGCCTCCCAGGTCCAGGCGGCGAGGGTAGATTAGAGCGGCAGGTTGTGCCCTGGCCCGATTTGGTTGTGGCCGTGGCTCGGCCCTTGCCCGACTCTACGTTTGACCGGATTCGCTCTTGAAAACCAACCTGACTAATATATCTTCCGCGAAGGGACCAGAATCGTCTGAGATGATCCTGACATCCGCATCTTGAAGCTCATCTGCTATGGCATCGTATGTTGTGACGAGGATAGAAGTCTGGGCCCTGCTTATCAGTTGCCGCAAGTCTCCTAAGGATTGCCTGAGGACCAGCGGCTCCATCAGCCATAGCAAGAGGGTTTTGCCGGCAGGATTCTCTCCCTCTGAGATCTCTCTGAGGCTGGGAATATGGGTTCTCAGTCTTGCCGTCACCGCCGGGGGCGTGGCCACTAGAATGGCATCCTTGAATGACAGCGGGATCTTATCCTGCCCCTTGTCTATTCTTACTGATCCGATTCTTGCTCTATCCAAAAGATCCCGATATATATCTTCGTCGAATGCCTGGTGCCGTTTGCCGGACGGGCTCAAGGCGTTCTCGGCGGTCTCCGCCACCAACCGCATGGGTATACGCGATCTTCTGTTTACGGCCAGCCACACAAGCTGCTCGCTCAGCCGGCCCGTGGCGAGCATTTCAACCAATGCGTCAAAGGCTGCGGCAAACCGTTCGGAGAACTCCGTGTAAAGGAGGATGTCACAGCCAGCCTCGAATGCCAACCTGGCGGCCTTTTCCGGAGGCACGGTCTCAGTGACGGCTCGCATATCTAGAGAATCCGTGAACACGGCACCCTGGAACCCAAGTGACTCTCTCAGATAGCCAATCACGACCTGCCTGGAAAGCGAAGCCGGGAGATTGTCCGTCTGAAGGCAGGTATAAACGCAATGACTCACCATGATTCCATCAACTCTTGCCTTGATGGCTTCCCTGAAGGGTGCCACATGTGCTGCTTCAAGTGTTTGGCGTGGCTCGTCGACAGTCGGTAGCGCAACATGAGAGTCGAGCCTGGTCATGCCGTGCCCCGGGAAGTGTTTTGCCACGCATGCGACACTCTTCTGCATGGCAGGTATGATGAAATGCGCGAAAGCCGCTACTTGCTCAGGGTAGGTACCCAGGGATCGCGTGCCGATCACCGGATTCAAGACTTCTGTGTTGACATCGAGGCAAGGGGCGAGGTTGATGTTTATGCCGAGGTACGCAAGGTACGCTGCCAGTTGAGCGTAGAAGGCGCCTGCCTCCATGGGTGTCAAAGATCTCGCGATTGCCCTTGGGCTCGGTGCGGACGGGAAAAACTCGGATATCTGGGTTACTCTCCCACCCTCCTCGTCCATCATGAAGAGGGCTCCGATGTCGTGGCCTCTCAGAAGATCTCTGGCTTCGTGAATTCGTCTGCGCGAAGCCTCGAAGGAAGGTTCGAACGCGTCCCTGAAGATGATGTAATTCGCGACGGGGAAACGGTTGAGGTCGATCTGGTCCCAGGAGCGCGGAAATCTCAAAGCAAAGATCTGGCCGAGCAGGTGTCTTGCTTCTTTCTGGTTCATGGTTGCGCGCATTTGCCTCTCAGTTTCCGCGGAGACCCATCGCTTTGTCGGAGAGAAGTCTCAAAGCATTAGCTATTACAATCAGTGACGCACCCATGTCGGCGAAGACCGCCATCCACATGGTGGCATGCCCAGTCGCTGCAAGCGCGAGAAAGGCCGCCTTAACGCCAATTGCGAACGCGATGTTCTCCTGCGTGATGCGCTTCACTTTTCTCGAGATCCCGAACAGAGGCGAGAGATTCCTAATGTCATCAGACATCAGGGCGACATCCGCTGTCTCAATCGCCGTGTCTGAACCTGCCGCCCCCATTGCGATCCCAAGGTTGGAAGCAGCAAGGGCCGGAGCATCATTGACGCCATCGCCGACCATCGCGACCCGCCCGTAATTCGACTTGAGGTTCTGGACAAGATCGACCTTGTCCTCGGGCAAGAGATTGGCATGATACTCATCGACCCCAATCGTTCCTGCGACCTCCTTCGCAACCTCTTCCCTGTCACCCGTCACCATGATGGTTTTCTTGATACCCAGTTGCTTAAGCAAGGAAAGCGTTTCGCGCGTGCCTTGCCTGACCGCATCAACAAATTCGATTCCCCCGAGCACCTCGCTCTCGGTGCCAACTGCTATGCTGGTTCTATTGCTGAGGCCCTTGAGGACTTCGGCTCCCGTTTTGAAGCGCCCCATGAAGAACTCGGGCTTGGCGGCATAGTACTTGGTGCCTGCAAGAGTCGCCGAGATGCCGCTGCCTGTTATTGATGTCACGTCCTGGGGATCGTCCCAGTGGAGTCCGCGTCTCCTTGCTTCCGACAAGACCGCACCTGCAAGCGGATGCGCCGAACCCGATTCGACGCCTGCCGCAATGCGCAGGAGATCATTTTCCGCGAGCCCCGCGATCGGCTTGATGGCTGATACCGTCGGCCTGCCCTGCGTCACGGTACCTGTCTTGTCAAGTGCGATGGCTCGGATGCGCGCGGCTTCTTCGAGGTGCACTCCACCCTTTATCAGGATGCCCTTCTTCGCGGCCCAGGTGAGCCCCGATACGATCGCTACAGGTGTCGCTATCACGAGGGCACATGGACATGCGATAATCAGAAGGACGATTGATCTGTAGAGCCAGCCATCTTTAAGACCCATGAGGGAGGGGATAACCGCAAGCAGGACGGCTCCGCCTACGACGACGGGCGTATAGATTGACGCGAAGCGATCCACGAAGCGCTCGATGGGGGCCTTGGTTTCGGCTATGTGTTCGACCAGATGAATGATTCTGGCAAGCGTGCTCTCTTCCCTGGGTTTGGTCACGGCGATCTCAATCAGGCCCTCCTCGTTGAGCGTGCCTGCGAAAACCTCTGACCCTGCCTGCTTGGGGACGGGCACCGATTCGCCTGTGATAGGGGACTCATCGACCGACGTTGCTCCGGAGACAACCTTGCCCTCGAGAGGAATTCTCTCTCCCGGCTTCACTATGATCACCTGCCCCGGCATGACCTCGGACGCATCAATCGTTAGATACTCCCCATCCTTTTTCAGAATGGCTGTCTCAGGCGAGAGATCGACAAGCGATTCTATGGCCTTCCTGGTCCTTGCCAGGGCTAGTGCCTCAAGGATGTTGGCTATCGAGAAGAGAAATGCTATGACTGCCGCCTCCTCCCAATCGCCGATTGCGGCAGCGGCTGCGATTGCCACAGTCATGAGCACGTTCATGTCGATCGTGAGGCTGCGGATGGCATTGATTGCCTTAAGGAGGCTTAAGGGTAGGCCTGTCACTGCGGCGGCAATCAGAATGATGCGAGTTATGCTCCATGGGGCGCCGGCAAGCCACGCCACCAGCGCCGTGATAACCAGGATGCCGCAGGCAGTTGTGAGAACCAGCCGTCTTGTTGAGACAACGCCTTTGAGCGACGGTATCTTCGCGGACCCTGCCTCAAAGGGAAGGGTCTCATAACCTTTCCTTCTGAGCGCCCGCACTATGGCCTTTCTTTCAACGCCGGGCTTGAGACTCATCTCTATCGCGGAGAGGGCCACATTGACCCTGGCATCTTCGACGCCATCAATCCGCTTGGCGACATGCTCGAGGGTCCTCGCACAATCTGCGCAGTCGAGGTCTTTGACTTTGAGTCTGAGATTCATAGCACTTGTGTTTCGATTCCTTCCGCCGGGTTCCGTCGGGTTCCGGCTATCCCGTTCTGTGGCCCGTCCGGTTCCTGAACGTCCGTTTCGGCGCGTCACCAGCTTTATGCCTTGCCAATCGCTTGCTGAGCCTTATACTACCTCATTGTGCTCATACGAGCCTAAACGAGGTCTCTTGTGGAGTCCAACAAAAAACCCCGCGTCTCTGTCATAGTCCCGAATCTGAATGGCATGAGTCTCCTCGAAGCCTGTCTGTCCTCGCTTGAGCGCCAGACCTTCAAAGACTTCGAAGTCATCCTTGTTGATAACGGAAGTAGCGACGGCTCGGTCGCGTATGTCAAAGCGAAATTCCCATGGGTTGACAGCATAATCGAGAACCGGTCCAATCTCGGCTTTCCGAAGGCCTGCAATCAAGGCATAGAAGCCTCGGGCGGAGATTACATCGTGCTTCTCAACAACGACACCGAAGCCCATCCTGCCTGGCTTAGCGAACTCGTGCGCGTGGCGGACGAAAACCCCGGCGCCGGTATGTTTGCCACGAAGACCCTCTTCTTCGACGAGCGTGATGTCATAGACACCGCCGGCCATCTTATGTATCCCGACGGCCTCAATCGCGGCAGGGGAAGGCTCGAAGTTGATCGCGGCCAGTACGACGACAAGACCGATGTCTTCTTCCCGAGCGGCTGCGCAGCCCTATACCGGAGGAAGATGCTTGGTGAGGTCGGGCTCTTCGACGAGCATCATTTTGCCTATGGCGACGATACCGACATCGGGATGAGGGGAAGGCTCGCAGGCTGGGGGTGCCTATTCGTACCCGGCGCGATCGTATATCACCGGTATTCAGCGACGACCGGCGAATATTCGCCGGCCAAGGTCTTCCTCGTCGAGCGAAACCGCATCTGGATAGTATGGAAGTACTTTCCGATGAAGCATCTCATCACAGCCCCGTTCTACAGCTTCCTAAGGTATTGTTACCAGGCATACGGCGCCTTCTCAAAGAAGGGGGCCGCCGGGAAATTCACTCAGCAGTATCCAGCCGGAATGCTCGTAGCCGCTGTTCTCAAAGCCTACGTGTCTGCCTTCGCCGGCATGCCCCGTGTGTGCCGCGAACGCCGCAAGATGATGAAGCTCAGGAAGGTCGCCGGCGCCGAAATAGACCGCTGGTTCAAGACCTACCGGATGTCAGTCCAAGAGATTTCGCTCAAGGCCTGATCTTGCCGCATGGTCGTGTGAAGATTCCTGTGAAGGATGAGTTTTCGCTTGAAAGTCCTGATCATCTCTGGTAAGCTAGACGCGATGAAAAGATTACCGAGCATAGGCAACTGGTGGCGCACCTCTTCGTAGGTGTGCCCGCCACAAGGTAGATATCGAAGAGGCGGGGACGCCGAGGCGTTTCCCGCTTCTTCATTTTATTTGGGGTCGCGGAAACGCAGCGACCCCTTCTTGCTATGTAAATCGGGCCAAAGAGGTAACTTCAGCTTGAACGCTAAGGTGTCGAAGAAAGGAAGTATGAAGCAAGGAAGTAAGATGAAACCTGCACTCAGGAAACCCGGTCTCGCAGCATCTTCAGATCACCTTAGCCTTGAGATCGGGAAGCTTCCGACAATGCGGGTAATCGAGATGGATTCCCTTCTGCTTCACGAGGACCCCGACCCACAGAGACAGAAATCCTTGACCAGGAGGATGGCATCTGATGATTGTCTTCGGAATCCACCTATTGCAGCCAGGGACCATGGGTCCGCTTCTCACATCCTCCTCGATGGCGCCAACAGAGTTGAGGCCCTGAGGCACCTCGGGGCCAGATTTGTCCTCATCCAGGAAGTGGATCTCTCGGATGAGCATCTCGTGCTCTCCACATGGCACCACGCGGTTGAGGGACTCCCGGGCGAAGAAATCGTGAAGAAGCTGGCATCATTCACAAAGGTCAAGACTTTCAAGGGCCGGTTCACACCTGATGGTGATTTTGTTCCGGAGTTTGCCGATGATGTGGCTTGTTGCATCGTACTTCCCGACAGGCGCACCCGTGCCGTCCTGGGTGCGAGTCCGGCGGGACGGCAAGTCGAGGTGGCGCAGCGAGTAGTTGCCATCACCCGAGCTGCCTCAAACAGAGACAGGGTGAGCTACACCAACATGCGCGATCTCGCAGGCAACTACCCGCACTTCTCCGCCCTGATCTGCTACAAGGGATTCTCCAAGCAGGAAGTGCTGAGGCTTGCCCTCGCCGGCACAAGGTTTCCGAGTGGTGTCACGAGATTCAGTGTTCCCAAGCGAGCCCTGTCGTTGCGTGTGCCACTTCGCTTCTTGAAGCGACGGAATTCCCTGGAACAGAAACAGACTGAATTGCAGGAAATGATAAGAAGCGCAATCGAGGCCAAGCGGATTAGGTTCTACGAGGAACCAACGTTTTACTTCGATGACTAGGGATGACGAGAGATGGTGGTTCGAAACCTGGACGAGAGAGGGGGAGATGACATGGAAACGACCAAATTCCTGCTGGAGGAGAAAGACATTCCGAGGAAGTGGTACAACATCGTTGCCGACATGGGCGGGCCCCTGCTTCCCATTCTTCATCCGGGAACGGGAAAGCCCGTAGGTCCAGATGACCTTTCGCCAATATTCCCGATGGCGCTGATCGAGCAGGAGGTCTCGCGTGAAAGGTACATAGAAATACCCGAAGAAGTGCTCGAGGCCTATCTTCTCTGGCGGCCTACACCTCTTTGCAGAGCACGACGGCTGGAGAAGGTACTGGGTACGCCGGCCAGGATCTATTACAAGCATGAAGGGGTGAGCCCGGCAGGTAGCCACAAGCCCAACACGGCTGTCGCTCAGGCTTACTACAACAAACGGGCAGGTGTGGAGCGGCTCACCACCGAGACCGGCGCGGGTCAGTGGGGGAGCGCCCTCAGCTTCGCCTGCAATCTCTTCGGCCTTGAGTGCAAGGTTTACATGGTCAAGGTGAGTTATGAGCAGAAGCCCTATAGAAGAATAATGATGGAGACCTGGGGAGCTAAGGTTGTTCCCAGCCCCACTCAGGATACAATTGCAGGGAGAAAGGTGCTCGCCGAGGATCCGGACACGCCCGGCAGCCTCGGTATCGCGATCAGCGAGGCCGTAGAGGATGCGGCCTCGCATGAGACAACGAAGTATTCGCTGGGCAGCGTGCTCAATCACGTGCTGCTTCATCAGACCATAATAGGACTCGAAGCCAAGAAGCAGATGGCGATGACAGGAGACTATCCTGACGTTGTCATAGGTTGCGTGGGGGGCGGCTCGAACTTCTCGGGCCTGGCGAATCCTTTCCTGAAGGACAAGCTGGAAGGCAGAAGCCTGCGGGCAATGGCCGTTGAGCCGATTGCCTGCCCGACACTCACGAGGGGAATCTTTGCCTATGACTTTGGGGACACTGCCGAACTCACGCCTTTGCTCCCGATGTTCACCCTGGGGCACAAGTTTGTGCCGGCACGGATACACGCGGGTGGACTCAGGTACCACGGGGACAGTCCTCTGCTTTCCGAGCTCGTGAGGAGGAAGTTGGTGGAAGCCAGAGCATACGGGCAGGTCGAGGTCTTCAAGGCCGCCATCACGTTTGCAAGAACCGAGGGCATCATTCCGGCACCTGAGACGGCTCATGCGATCAAAGCTGTCATTGATGAGGCGCTCGAAGCCAAGCAAACGGGGGAGCAGAAGGTAATACTCTTTAATCTGAGCGGCCACGGACACTTTGATCTCACGGCCTATGAAGCCTTTCTCAGGGGAGATCTCGGTGACTACGAATTGCCTGAGAGGGAGATAAAGAAGGCGATGGCGGATCTAAAGGCGCTCCCGAAGGTTGATTGAGTTGGCCCCGCGGCCACTTCGCCGTTCACTTATTATTATAGGTCTCGATGCCCTTGGCCAAAATCTGCATCGCCCTCTTGAGGTCATCTACGTTCAGAACGTAGGCAATTCGAGCCTCATCGCGTCCCTGGTTGGGGGTGGCATAGAAGCCGGGACCGGGCGCGATCATGGTGGTCTCGCCATCCAGGCTGAAATCGGTGAGCATCCATCGGGCGAAATCCTCAATGTCTTCTATCGGCAGCTTCGCCATGATGTAGAAGGCGCCGTGAGGCTTGAGACACACCACCCCGGGGATTTTCATCAGTTCATCATATACGGTATCGCGCCTTCGCCGGTACTCCTCGGCCACGCCCTCGAAGTAAGCGTCCTTGATCTTCAAGGCCTGGGCCGCTGCGAATTGCTCGATCGATGGAGAGCATAGCCTCGCTTGCCCCATCTTCAGCACGGAATCCATCACCCGTTCGTTCTTAGAGACAAGGCAGCCGATGCGAGCTCCACAGGCGCTATATCTCTTTGAGATTGAGTCCAGGAGGATTGCCCGCTCAGAGATGACTCCGATATTCATGATGCTCGTATGTTCGCCCTCATAGACGAACTCGCGATAGACCTCATCCGACATCACAAAAAGGTCCTTCTCCCGACATATGCCTGCAATCATCTCCATCTCTTCACGTGTATAGACCGTGCCCGTGGGATTGTTGGGACTACAGATGAGGATGGCACGCGTCTTGGGAGTGATCCTCGCCTCTATCTTCCCGCGGGGCGGGAGATGAAATCCATTCTCTGCCTTGAGAGTTATGGGCACGAGCTTCACATCCGCCATCATCGCGAAGCCGTTGTAATTCGTATAGAAGGGTTCGAAGACGATGACCTCTTCGCCCACGTCGGCAACGGAGATCATGGCGAAGATAATGGCCTCGCTGCCCCCGGTGGTGACTTGGATGTCCTTGGCCTCGACCTCAATCCCTCGGCGCCTGTAGTACTCGACCAAGCCCTTGATGTAGTCGCCGTCGCCCTTGGAATTCCCGTATGCCAGCACCACCTTGTTATAGTTTCGCACCGCATCCATGAACTCAGGAGGAGTGGGAATGTCGGGTTGGCCGATATTGAGGTGATATACCTTGATGCCTCTGGCTTTGGCTTGATCCGAGAGAGGGACCAGTTTCCTTATAGGTGAAGCCGGCATCTGCCCTGCGCGCTTGGAAATGCGAGCAATAGCCATATACTCTCCTTTTCGGAAGCCCAAGGCTCTCCAGCGAGAAGCCCTGGATCATTAACCTTCTTAGTCTAACCTGAGAGGTCACTCCTGTCAAAGGTTGAAGGATCAACTCAGAAAGGAGACGTCACCGCCCCATGCCATATCAGCCAAATTCAATTCTGCGCACTTACGGTTGCGCTATCGGGGCCTCCCCTAATTGAGTTGGTAGGCTGCATTTTTAGCTTGACTACTGCACAAATGTGCAGTAGAGTTATATTGAAGCAGGTGAGGAAGGTGGGTGAGGAAAATGGATAAGAAAAGTCAGATCTACCAATTCATTCAATCTGAAATTTCGAAGCGAGGCCTCCCTCCTACCATAAGGGAGATAGGAAAGAGATTCGATATTTCTTCCACCAATGGGGTGAGGTATTTCCTGGGGAGGCTCGAAGATGAAGGGCTTATCAAGAGACAGAACAGGACCGCACGGGGAATAAGCATTGCTCAGGCACGCTCCCGGAGATCGACCCCTTCCATTGTCGGATCCATTGAAGCTGATACTTTCGGTGGAATCAGAAGTGTCCCCATTTTAGGAAGGGTACCTGCGGGGAAACCCGTCTTCACTGAAGAGTACGTTGAAGGAAGTATCCTCCTCGATGAAAGAATTGCACGAGGATACGAGGTCTTCGCTGTCAAGGTGAAGGGCGACAGCATGATTGGGGCAGGCATCAACGATGGAGACATCGCTGTAGTAAAAAGGAACATGAGTCCCCAAACAGGCGACCTTGCCGTTGCTCTCATCGATGATGAGGTTACGCTCAAAAGATTTCTTAAGCGCGGGAAGAGCATTGTACTCAAGCCCGAAAATGAAAACTACCCGGAGATCATGCTCTCTGCGCTCGATAACAAAGAAATCAGAATCCTGGGCACGGTAATTGCGATCGTGAGGCAGTACTGATGGAACCAGGAGCCTTTGGACCAGAAGCTGGCAGGTCCAGATCCTGTTGCTCAATACGCAAGGCCCTGAACATAAGGCAAGCGACCGCCCTAAAGAGATGGAGGTGATCTCAAGTGATATCAAAGCGCGAGAACCTGAAAATGCATCGAGTGATCTTCCATCTCGATATGGATGCCTTCTTCTCATCAGTTGAACAGACCTCCAACCCCGCCCTTGTGGGAAAGCCGGTGATTGTATGCGGAGATCCTTATAGAAGAAGCGTTGTCTCGACTGCTTCCTATGAGGCCAGGAAGTTCGGATTGAAATCAGGAATGCCGATTGGCCGCGCGAGGCAACTCTGCCCCCAGGGGGAGTATGTAATTGGCAATCCGCAAAAATATGTCTATACCTCGATCAAAATTCTCCAGACTCTGAAGGAGTTCACTCCTCTTGTCGAGCCCTTCAGCATCGATGAGGCTTTCCTTGAATTCGACGGTTTGAGTTTTGAAGAGGCGGTCGCAGTTGCAGAGGATATAAAGGAGAGAATTCGACAGAGCTTCAATCTTACATGCTCGATTGGCATCGGCCTGAATAAGTATGTTGCGAAAATGGCGTCAGGCCTTGGGAAGCCCGATGGCCTCACGGTAATCAAGCCTGATGAGTTTCTTGAACAGTTCGGAGATATAGAGGTAAGAGACCTATGGGGTGTTGGCGAGAAGACATCGCAGAAACTCAAATCACTTGGAATCTCCAAGGTGAGAGAATTGGCATATTTCCCCGAAACAACTTTGACAAAGGTATTCGGAGTCTATGGTTCATATCTAAAGATGGCCGCGAATGGGATAGATGACTCGCCAGTAATTCCTTATTACAAGGAGGTCGAGCCCAAATCAATTGGGCATGAGTACACCCTTAGCCAAGACACTTCTGATAAGCAATTCATCCTTTCCACCCTCTTGAGGCTTTCAGAGCAAGTCGGGAGACGGATGCGCAAGGAGGGCTATCTTTGCGACACCGTAACCCTTAAGATTCGTTACAAGGATTTCAAGACTATAACAAGACAGAAAAAGCTTGATGCCCGCTTCGAAAGAGATGACATAATGTTTGAAGTTGCCAGGAAACTCTTTGAGACCAACTATAACGGAGATAAGATTAGACTCATGGGGGTGAGTGCCTCTGGGCTGGTCAGGAACGAAGAGGTCCAGGCCGATCCTATTTTTGAAGATGACAGAAGACATAAGATCTTCACCCGGGTCGTCGATTCGATAAGAGATAAGTTCGGGGATGATTCAATAAAGAGGGGTGGCAGCATAAGGATTTCGTGGCCTACATTTTGATTTGTCTTGATTTGTGAACCCCTTGCGGAATCTTCCTGCGAAAGGATCCCCCGTGCGAAAACCTCCTCCGGACAAACCGGATAGTTCGAAGCTTTCAAAGGCCTTGCGCATTTCCAGTTTCCTTGACGGCATCATCGCCTCCCCCGGATACAGGGGCCAGATGGTCCACGTGGAGGAGATGCCTTCGCGGGAGCCCGTTTTCATGACTCCGAAGACGCCGCTTTCGCCCGCTATCGAGGCTGCGCTTGCCTCGATGGGGATAACATCATTGTACTCTCATCAGGCCCAGGCAATTAACCACATATCAAGCGGCAAGAATGCGGCGATCGTCACGTCAACCGCGAGCGGGAAGACCATCTGTTATAACATACCTGTGCTCGAAGCCCTCCTCGAGGATCCGAAGGCCACTGCGCTTTTCATTTTCCCCACGAAGGCGCTTGCACAGGATCAATTGAGAGTGCTCGGAAACTTCTGTCTCTCGGAGCCATCGTTCAAGGATCTGGTCCGCGCAGGCACCTATGACGGCGACACGCCGGCAGAGACAAGAAGGAAACTCAGGCATGAAGCAAACATCATCCTCACCAATCCGGACATGCTCCACCAGGCGATTCTTCCATATCACTCGAGATGGAGCCATTTCCTCGCCAGACTCCGCTACGTTGTGGTGGATGAGATGCACACCTATCGCGGCATCTTTGGTTCCAACGTTGCCAATGTCCTGCGCAGGCTCAGGCGCATCGTGAGCCACTACGGGGGCCAGCCGGTCTTTATTCTCTGTTCGGCAACCATAGCTAACCCCAAAGACCTCGCCGAGGGCTTGATTGGCGACAGTTGCGAGGTGGTTTCCGAAGATGGCTCGCCCCGGGGCCCGAAGCTCTTTGTCCTGTGGAATCCAACCTTGCTGGATACCTACCGGATGGAAAGGAAGAGCTCCAATGTGGAGGCCCACGAGCTAATGGTGGGGCTCATCGAGTCAGGCATTCAGACCATTACCTTCACGAAGGCAAGGGTCGTGGCCGAGCTTATTCTCCGCTATGTGCGAGAGTCACTCTCGAGGCGGAATCCGCACCTTGTCAACAAGGTGAGCGCCTACCGCGCCGGCTATCTTCCGGAGGAGCGAAGAAAAATCGAAAAGGCGCTCTTCTCGGGTGAACTCCTGGGTGTTGCGAGCACCAATGCCCTCGAGCTGGGGATAGATGTGGGGAGCCTCGATGCCTCGATAATTGTTGGCTTCCCGGGTACGATCGCGTCAACCTGGCAGCAGGCGGGGCGTGCCGGCCGAAAGACCGACGAGGCCCTTGTGATCTTCATTGCCTATAACGACCCCATTGATCAGTACCTCATGCGCCATCCTTCCTATTTCTTCGGCCAGACGCCTGAGAATGCGGTGATAGATCCTGTGAATCCCTACATCCTCGCGGGGCACTTGAGTGCCGCCGCCTTCGAACTGCCGCTCTCGGAGGAAGATGAGAAAATCTTTGGCAGCCTCACGAAACCTGTTATCTCGGTTCTTGAGGAAGTCAAGAAGGTCAAGACCATCGAGGGGCAGGCCTACTGGGCGACAACCGAGTTCCCTGCGGCGGCCGTTGGCCTGAGGACTATCTCCGCTGACACCTTCACGATCGTTGACAGGGCCGACACCGAGAAAGTGATAGGCGTTGTCGATGCCATCAGCGCTCCTGAGCTTGTGTATCCGGGAGGGGTTTACATCCATGATGGCAGCACCTACCTGGTGAGGGCTCTCGATCTCGAAGGTAAGGTCGCCTACGTTGAGCGGCAGGAAGTGGACTACTATACCCAGCCCATCCTCGATTCATCCATCCGCGCGGGTACCGCGAGAAAGACCGCCAACTGGCAAAACTTGAGCGTTTGCTACGGCGATGCCACCGTGAGCTGGATGACGACGGCCTTTAAGAAAATCAAGTTCTACAGCCTTGATTCGATCGGCTATGGCAAGCTGGATCTGCCGCCGCAGCACCTTGAGACGGTTTCGCTCTGGATGTACCCCGATGATATGGTCGTGTCTCAGATCAAGCGGCAAGGCAAGAACCCAGTCGAGGGACTCGTGGGACTCAGGAATGTTCTTATCAACATTCTCCCGCTCTTTGTGATGTGCGACAGGCAGGACATGGGCGGCATCGTTGAATCGAGCAACACGGGGCGGCCCACGATCTTCCTTTATGACAGGTTCAAGGGCGGGTTGGGATTCTGTGAGAAGGCCTATGCGCTGCTTCCCGAGATATTGCGGGGTGCTCTCGAGTTGATCGAGGAGTGTCCGTGCGTTGAAGGTTGTCCTTCATGCGTTGGGCTTCCCATCTTAAGACCCGCGCAGCACCAGGATCCCGATCCCGGGCACGGCTATCCCATACCTGACAAGGAGGCTTCGAAGATCCTCCTGAGGCATATCCTTGGAATCACATGACCGCGACTTGAATCGAGCGCGTGGCGAGGACCCGGCGCGAGCACAGAAGGAAGACCCGAAACCGGCTGATAACGAAGAAATCAGACGGAAGATAGAGAGCCTGAGATTGGTTCTCCTGAAGCAAACCGGGCCCTATACGTCCTCCCCCCACTTTTCCTCCCACCTTTCGCCCCGCCTTTCTTTCCCCACCGGCATGGAGGTGGTGGATTCCGAAGCGGGTACCGCCGGAGGGACATATCAATCTGGTATGGAGGGAGTGGATTCTGAAGGGGGTGTGCGGGGAGGAAAGTCGGGAAGTTGTATTGATGGAATCAGGAATGCAGAGGAAGTGGTTTCTGATCACGGCAAGTGCCTTCTTATCGAGAAGGATCTGGGGGATTGCCCCAGCCCCGAGAGGCTGGCCCAGGCTTACGGCATGCTTCGAGACCTCAAGGTGGGTACGAAGACTGAGCGAAAGATTGAAGATCTCGTTTTTCTCGATCTTGAGACTACGGGGCTTTCGGCGACTCCGCTTTTCCTGGCGGGGATGCTTCTCAAGCGCCAAGGGAAGGTCAAGGTGGTCCAGCTTCTGGCCCGCGATTATTCCGAGGAGCAATGCGTCATCGGCATGCTCGACGCGCTTCTCGGCGATTTCCAGGTCTGCATCACTTTCAACGGCAAATCCTTTGATCTTCCTTATCTGAGGGAGCGTGCGAAGTATCATAGACTCCTGCTCAAGGCATCCCCGGAGCAGTTCGATCTCCTGCACCACGCGAGACGGCGATGGAAGCACCGCCTGCCTGATTGCAGGCTTCTCACCCTCGAATGGCATATCCTTGGGCGGAGGCGAATCGGGGACGTCGGGGGCTGGGAAGTTCCTTGCATTTATCACGAGTATGTGCATACTAAGGACGCAAGGAAACTAAAGCATGTGCTAAGGCACAATCTCATGGATGTACTCACCATGGCAGAACTATTCGTTAGTCTCGCGGAGGCCCGAAAATGCTGATTTTTCTCGTAAGGCACGCCGAATCCACCTGGAACCGGCAGAAGAAAATCCAGGGACAGAAAGATCCTCAACTGAGTCTTTACGGACGGCAGGAGGCAATGCGTCTTGCCAAGCGCTTCAAGGGTTTGAAGTTCGCTGCAGCCTATTCGAGTCCCCTAAAGCGTGCATATGAAACCGCAGAAATCATTTGCGGCAAGAAGGCAAAGATAATCTGCGAAGATGGACTCAAAGAGATTGGTCTGGGTGACTGGCAAGGCAGAACGGTATCCCAGATCAAGAAGACCTACGGGGATGCGTTTCACAAATGGGCCGTCAGACCGTCACGAGTCGCAATTCCCGGCGGTGAGGACTTCAAGGATTTTGTGGCCAGGGTAAAGAACACGCTTCGTGCCATCGAGAAGAAGCATTCCGAGGGAAACGTGCTCGTCGTATGCCACGGCGGCGTGATCTCAACCTATATAACCCAGATACTCCATCTCCCACCCGACGACGTCTGGTGCCTTGCAGTGAAGAATGCGTCCCTGACCATCGTGGAGATGGGGGCGGGTATCCACAAGATTGTGACCTTCAATGACACAGGTCATCTCATTAGCCTCAGAGAAATAAAGAAGACCGAGGTAACGCATGTGGATTAGGGGCACGCCGGGAGTCATATTCATATATTCGAATATCGTTATGCGTTGCGCCTTCTGGCTCCTTGTGCTTGGCCTTGTCCTGGCGTCATCCTGCCGGCAGCAGGCGGAAGGCTACGACAGTCTCCGGAAAATAATGGTCGAACAGCAGATAGTGAGCCGGGGGGTTGAGGACAGTAGAGTGATCAAGGCCATGTTCGAGGTGCCGAGACATCTTTTTGTGCCGGCGCGCTATCGACACCTTGCTTACTCTGATTCCCCTGTTCCCATCGGTGAAGGCCAGACCATAAGTCAACCCTATATTGTCGCTCTGATGAGTGCCGAGCTCAATCTTGAGCCCACCGACAAGGTGCTAGAGGTCGGGACTGGATCGGGCTACCAGGCAGCTATTCTCGCAGAGATGGTCAAAGAGGTTTACACGATTGAGATCGTAGATCTGCTGGGGAAGCGTGCAGAGGAAACTCTCAACTCACTCGGATATGCCAATGTGAAGGTCAGGATCGGTGACGGTTATGAAGGTTGGCCTGAGTATGCTCCCTTCGACAAGATAATCGTGACGTGCGCTCCGACTGAGATACCCGAGCTCCTGGTGGATCAATTGAAAGAAGGCGGGTTGATGGTGATTCCGGTCGGGTCGGCCGGCTCACAATATCTTTATCGAGTGAAGAAGCATTTGGGTGCTGTTGAGACCGAAAGCGTTATCCCTGTGACGTTTGTACCCCTTACGGGTCCCCATGCCAGGTGAGTTCACGGTTTGGCAGGTGAGGTGGGAGCCCGGGGCGGCGGCGAGGCAGATGATGCGAGATGAAGCTCGGGCAGCTGCGGGAGGGTGGGCAGTTGGGGGAGTTTGGACGGGGAGGCTAAGGAGCAAGTCCGGAGGTCAAAATTGAGTGAACGAATCAAGGGCGAAGCTCTAACGTTTGACGATGTGCTCTTAGTGCCTATGAGATCTGATGTCCTGCCATCTCAGGTGAATGTGCGGACGCGCCTCACTAGAAGAATCACGCTCAATATCCCGATTGTGAGCGCCGCCATGGATACGGTCACTGATGCCAATCTTGCGATTGCCCTTGCGCGCGAGGGTGGTATCGGGGTGATCCACCGGAACATGACCATCGATGAGCAAGCAGCCGAGGTTGACAAGGTCAAGCGGTCTGAGAGCGGTATGATTTCAAATCCCATAACCCTGCGGCCTGGCGCGAGCGTGGCGGAGGCGTTGAATCTCATGGCGAGGTTCAAGATCTCCGGCGTGCCGATAACAGATGAAGAGGGCAGGCTGGTTGGGATCCTCACCAATCGGGACCTGCGGTTCCTCGAACGCACGGACGTTCCCGTGAGCACAGTGATGACTTCTGAACGGCTGATAACCGTTCCCGAGGGAACGACCCTCGATGATGCCAAGCGAGTGCTCCACAAGAATCGCATCGAGAAGTTGCCGGTGGTTGACGGGGATTTCAAACTCAAGGGCCTCATAACTGTAAAAGACATCAAGAAGCGGATGGATTATCCGGACGCCTGCAAGGATGACATGGGGCGCCTGAGGGTGGCTGCGGCTGTAGGGGTCGCCAAGGATACCAAGGACAGGGTGCAGGCGCTCGTTGATGCGGGCGCTGACACGATAGTGGTCGACAGCGCTCACGGCCATTCGAAGGGTGTACTGGATACGGTCGAGCGAATCAGGACGCGCTTTCCTGACCGCGATCTCATTGCAGGCAACGTGGTCACAGCCGATGGGGCCAGGTCTCTAATAAAGGCGGGTGCGGATGGTGTGAAGGTGGGAGTGGGCCCGGGATCGATTTGCACCACCCGCGTGATTGCAGGAGTGGGAGTGCCGCAGATCACAGCAATTATGGAATGCAGGAACGTGTGCGATGAGGAAGGTGTGCCCATCATTGCAGACGGAGGAGTGAAGTATTCGGGAGATGTGGCGAAAGCGATTGCTGCGGGCGCCCATTCGGTGATGATCGGGAGCCTCTTTGCCGGCACGGAAGAGAGCCCCGGCGAGCACGTGCTCTATGAGGGCCGGAGCTACAAGGTTTACCGTGCCATGGGCTCACTGGGTGCAATGAGACACGGCTCGAGGGATCGGTACTTCCAGGAAGATGTGGAGCCTCACAAGCTCGTGCCGGAGGGCATCGAGGGCAGGGTCCCATACCGCGGTTCGCTTCGAGCGACGGTCTTCCAACTGTGCGGCGGCCTCCGGGCCGGAATGGGCTACTGCGGAGCCAAGGATGTCGAGGAGATGAGAACAAAGACTCGATTTGTGCGGATCACGCATGCCGGACTCGTCGAAAGCCATCCTCATGATGTTACCGTCACCAAAGAGGCACCGAACTACCGGCCCCCTGGCGTGACGTAGCGGCTGCTCTCGCGCCAACTCTGCGGCATCCCATGGGCCGGCTCACAGCAAGGCCACGGGCGGGTGAGAGCCACCTCAGGGTGCATGGCGAAAGGTTCAGAACCCAGAGCGGGGGTCGGTCGGCGTTCGGAGGTTGCCTTTGAATCTTGGAGAAAGAGAAAAGATTGAGGCTCTTGCACTCCGGAATGGGGCTGCGCTTTTTGGCATCGCAGACCTCGGTGGTGTCGATCTTGAAAAGATCTCGGCTGTTTCCGATGAGGTCTCGCTCGCCGGCCTGTCGAGTGCGATAAGTTTCGGCTACAGGCTGAGTGATGCCGTCGTAGAGGGGATCGTTGATCATCCGACGCGCACTTATCAATATCACTACAGACAGGTGAATCTCCTTCTGGACCACATAGGCCTCCTCGTAGCGTCGCATATCCAGAATCTTGGGCACAAAGCCTTTCCCGTGCCATCGTCGCAGATTGTGGACTGGACTAGCTACAAAGGCCATGTCTCGCATAAAGCTGTCGGCAGGCTCGCTGGATTGGGTTGGATCGGGCGGAGCAGTCTGCTCGTCAATTCAGTACTTGGTGCAAGGGTGAGATATGCCACGGTGCTCACCGATCTCGTCTTGCCGTACGACAAGCCAATTGAGGATGATTGCGGCGCGTGCAAGCGCTGTATCGTTGCCTGTCCCGGCGGTGCCATCGGCGAAGACAGGAAAACCTTCGATCTTGAGAAGTGCATCCGCACTATTGACGAACTCAGGCGGAAGGAAAACATAGGCTCCAGAATCTGCGGCATCTGCGTCAGGGTCTGCACTGGCAGTTAGATGGCCCTGCAAGCGGCGCACTGACGAGCCTCAGAGAGCGGCGCCCGGAACAGCATCCAGAGCAATTCCGGAGGCGGCTTCCGGACGAGCCCCTGAAGCATCCCCTGAGCAATGCCCTCAACCTGAGATAGGACGTTACTCTGACTTCGCTCTATCCGCTTCCCTCAAGAAGGGCACCACTATCCTGCGCGTGAGGATGGCGTTCACCACCAGCAGAGCGAGCGCACCTATCTCAATCCTGGCAAGTGATACGCCAAGGAGATAAGCAAGCATTTCAGGCTCTCCGCCCATGTTGAAGAGCGGGATGACAGTGTAGTAAATGGGGTCGAGGACGAGGGCGAGGTAGCAAGTCAGGCCTCCGAGCAAGCGAAGAAACGGCATGGTCTTTAACCTGCCCCCCGCAATCGCAGCCAGGAGTATGTAGCCGGCGGCCAATACTGCCATGGGGCCTGAGGCTACTACCCAAGCCGCGGATTTTACACTGAGGGCGAGGGTCTCGCCGCCCACCTCGAATGCCGGTAAGCACCCGTATTTCAGAACTGCAGAGATCGGAAGGCGAAGGAGAGAAAGGGCGACAAGATGTCCAAGTTCCTTTATCAGCAGGTAAAGCCCAAACGAGGCAAGAGCGCCAAGGATTGTCAGTGGAGTTCTGCGCAAGGTTTCCTCCCGTGCCCACATCCTAAGGGCGAAGGGCTGCACTTTCAAATCATATTAGGGTTTTGTTTGATCTGGTTTGGTCTGCTTCTGCTTGACCGGAGGGGCGCGATGTGATATTCGGATATCACGGCGTCGCCGAGGAGGGACGGATGGCATCGAAACCATTGTACGAAGATGGGCATCTCGTGGTCGCAGCCGTGAGAGTACTCTGCCATCGGGATCCCAAGCCGCCGACCCCCGAAGCCATCGCGGAACTCGTTGGGCTGCCAAAGGAATTCGTGCGGAGCCTTGTCGTTTCTCTCGGCGATCTCGGCATTCTTCACGTAATGGAGAACCCGTTTGAGATAAGAGTGGAAATCGGTGATCACACACTGCTTGAGAGTCTCCCCAAGGGATCTGAGGCCCCCTCCATAAAGGCCGAACTCGATAGTTTCATCAAGCGAAAGAAAAGAGAAGTCGAAGAGACCGAGAAGATGCTGAGTCTGGACGAGATTGAAAAGAGAAAGAAGGAGAAGATCTCAAAGCTCGAAGACGAAATGAAGAAGATGAAGGGGAAATCCAAACCTCAGCCATTTCCTTACTGAAGAAAGCACAGGCTCGCGACCGCTGGCCTGCCTCCTCATGATTGAACTCCAAAGGTAAGCGTGACTTCGGCCATTCTGGCGTGGATTACCAGCAGGAAGAATGACGTTGATTCAGGTGGCGAGTGATAGCGCGGCAGCACTTACGATCCGCCGATCCTGCGTCGGGTTGAGGCGGTGGACTACAGGGTGAGAAACAGGCAAAGCGGGCCGTCTTTGGGACCGCCGCCGCTGCCAAGCGAACTCGGGATAGCCGATGCTATGAGTTTGAGGATCGACCTCAATTCAAATGGCTTCGAGATCTTGCAAAGAGCCCCGCAGCTTATCGCCTCGTCCATCATCCTGTCCTCTGAGAAGCCGCTCATCATGACGATCTTCGCCGAGGGATCCATGTTCAGAATGGATTTGCAGGCCTCCAGGCCGTTCATGTGGGGCATGCGCATGTCCATAAAGACTATGTCATAGTGTCTGCTTCGGTATTTCTCCACTGCCACGTCGCCGTCTTCAGCGGTCTCGACATGTCCGCCGAGGGACCGTGCGACATCCTTGAAGAACTCTCGGACTATGCTCTCATCATCAACTACAAGAACATCTCCACTCATCAGACTGTGACCTCGTCGAACTTCCAGCACTCGTGAAGGGGAGGGATCAATTTCCTCTTATAGACAGTGCAGTTTCGGCAATTGGGCGGCAGTGGATCGCCCTTTCTTCTGAGCCTCTTTGCGATTTCCTCCCAGCACGAGTGTCCCTTTTTGTTCCTGAAGGTAGGACACTCTTCCATCTTGAAGCCGCAGACCTTGACACAATCAACAAGCTCCCAGCACGGCGCCTCGTTGCGCGTAGGCAAGGAGATTCTGAAGACCGTTCCCGCTCCCTTGGCGCTGTGCACTTCTATTCTGCCGCCGTGGTCTTCGACTATTCCGAGGCTTATGGAGAGGCCAAGCCCGGTTCCCTTGCCAATATCCTTGGTTGTGAAGAAGGGGTTGAAAATATCGCTCATCGTGGCGCTATCCATTCCGGTCCCTGTATCGGCCACGAGAACCTGGACGAAATTGGTGGTCTCGTCCCCGCGCGAGATGATGGTGAGTGTCCCGCCGCCCTTGGCTTCCATGGCATCCTTGGCATTGGAAATGAGATTGAGGAACACCTGCTCCAGCTGATTTGCATCGGCAAGCACGCCGGGAAGCTCCGGGACGAGTTGTCGCTTGAGCTTTATGTTGTGCGACCGGAGTTGCTCGCCCAGAAGCATCAGGGCGTCGTCTATGGGCTGATTTATGTCGGTCTCCGAGTATTCGAACTTGGATTGCCGCGCGAATGTTCGGAGATTGCTCACGATCTTGGTCATCCTGGCACACTGATCCTCAATCTTCTTGGCATAACGGTGCTCCGCCGTGTCCTTATCGAGTTTGAGAAGTAGGAGATCAGTGTAGCCGCTTATGCCTGCAAGTGGCTGGTTGAGCTCATGGGCTACGCCCGCACCGAACTGCCCCATGGCTGCCATCTTGCTTGCCTGTATCAGCTGGGCCTGGGTATCTCTCAAGGTCTTGTTTGCTTCCTCGAGGTCAGCGGTTCGCTCCTGGACTTTCTCTTCAAGCGTGCGGCTGTAGTTTTCAACCTCTTCGTGGTATCTCCGAAGATCGATCACCATGCTGTTGAATGACCTCGCGAGTTCAGCGAGTTCGTCGTTGCCGTGGACCTCCACCGTGTGGCTCAGGTCACCTGATGCGATCTTCTCAGTTGCCTGGACAAGCCTCTGAATCGGGATGACGAACGCTCTGGTCATTGCATAGACCGCGAAGACAGCGCCGCATCCGATCGCGATGGCAAGCATGGCTACTACCGCTTTGGCCCTTGCCATCATTCGGTCCACGCTGAGGAGGGAGACGCCGACAATGGCCTTGCCAATCTTCTCCACCTTCACACTTCCCTTTAGCCCACCGGTATCGCGAGCATCTGAAAGCTCTTCGTCCGGGAGGAGAAGGTCCTCTCTTGAGATCTTGTGCTTTACGGTTTCAACCGGCATGATGATGTGGATCAGATCGTTCTTGGGTTGCCTGTGGCAGCGGGCGCATTTGGTATCATCGACGATGCCCGACATGTTAGGAGGGATTCTGGTCTTCTTGCCGAGGCTGCCCGAGAGACTATGCCCGATAATGGTGTCGTCCTTGTCGATCACCATTGCATAGACCATGTCCTCCTCCATCGCAATACCGGAAGCCAATTTGCTCAAGCCGCGAGAGTCCCTTGCGAGCACGCCGTACTGGCTGTTATATGCGAGATTGGTGGCCAAGCTCTTCGCGCGCTTGAGGAGTGCCTCTGTCACCACGGTCCGCTCGTGGTGAATGAAGAACCAGGAGAAGCCGAAGACCGCGGCGACGATGACAGCGGTGACGAGAAGGAGAAACTTACCCTGTATGCCAAGGCTGGTTCGTGCAAGAAGGGCGAGCCACAAAGACAGCTTCTTCATTCGCGGTTTATTCTCTGCGTCTTTTGCCATGCTTGACCGGTTCAGGATAAGGGCCACAAAATGTCGTACTTCTTTAGGCTTTATCGGCAAGGCTGGGAGCTGGCTTGAGGACATTGGCCATACGTTACAGATGAAAGTCAGCGCCTAATCGGGGACTGCCGAATGATGGCGGCTGGCATGGAGGGATTCAATGCTGTCCAGGCAGCCGGTCTTAGAAATAGAAGTACGCTCTCACTCGGGTCGAAGTGACTATCTCGGTCGGATCAGTATGGAATCTGAAGTTGAGTTCCCCGCTGATGCCAAGCCGCTTCATTATCACGTACTCGGCACCGCAAGCAGTCTCCGCCGTTGCCGAGGTGTCGTCATGATGGCCGTCCTCACCTGTCCAGGTAACGATAAGCCTGCCGGCGAAGTACGGTGTGATAGCGGCTGAGGGTGCCACGTCGTAAATCACACCAGCTCCGAAGTCAAGCCTTGACAGATCACAGTTGCCCTCTGAGGCAGCCCCGCACTCGTGGGAACGATGCTGCATCGCAAATATGCCCTCGAGCCCGAGGTCTTCACTGATTCCTAACCTACCCAGCCATCTCCGTGGCTCATTGGATTCTCCGGTGAGTTCCCCCCCGAGTCCATACCACTTGAAAGGCTCGGCCGGCGCCGCGTAGGAGAACTGCGGCAAAAGCACTGCGAACGTGGTGATTGCGAAAATGCAAGTTGCCGTCGAGAATGTCTTCATGATTGAGTCTCCTTCACGTGTTTCGGATGCCATCCGCCTTATCCAGGTGCCCCAATCTCATCGCCCTTATTGTCGTTTGATCTCCCTTTGCCAGGGCTCAATCGAAGATATGGATAAGGAAAGCCCGTAAGTCTTCTCCTTGAAGTCGCCACTGGTTTCGGCTCTTCTCGTGCCGATCTCGAACGTGAGCGTGATGGCCGCCCTGTCCGTCCCTGTAGGGATGGATGTTCCGAAGGAGAAAACCTCTTCAGTGATTCTGCCGGCACGTGTGCCCCCCCAGTCCAGGGGCTGGCTGTAGTAACCCAGATTCAGGGGATATTTCGAAGCCTTCCAGATGTAGTCACCTCGATACTGGATGCCGGCGGACCATCTTTCCACAAGCCTGTCAGAAATGACATGATCGTTCAGCTTAAGCCTGGACCACGGATTTCGGTCAAAGTCAACCTCGACCGCCAATGACGGTATCGGTTCCGCACGGAGCCCGAGCCTGAAAGCTTCGTGGGATGAAATCGTTATGTCCTGTGTTGACCAGAGGTCCTTGGGTCTGTTCCGCCGCTCAAGCTTGCCATCCAGATCTGCCGCGGTCCGGAAAAGGCCGCCGACCCTTAACCTGAAGCGGTCAAGATCAAGCAAAAAAGCCGTGGCGAAGCCGTGTCCCATGGCGAAGGTGTCCATGATGTCATCGGTATCTGTATACTGGGTGGGACGAAAATTAAGGATCATCTCTTCCCGCATGTCACAAAACGAGAATAGGATGCCCGCCGAAAGGATGAGCCTCTGGTTGACAGACGTGGAGACGAAGATCGGCACCGAGTTGAATGATGATTCGCGCCTGTAGGATGCATCGTAAACGGCGTCATCTTCGTCGAGGTTGGTTGGATATAAGGTGTCCGCCTCGGCCAGCCTTATCCTTCCCTCCTTTTCTAGAAACAAGCCCGTAAGGATCGAGAACCTTTTCAGGGGCACGACCAGTGCCAGCGATGGAAAGAGAGTAGTAATAGTCTTCTTTTCCTCCCCGAAGTTGTTCGAGGTGGTGCCGGTATGTGCGATCCCAACCGTGAACGTAAGATGCTTCGCCCGGGCAGATGCACAGGGGTTAGTGATCGACGAGGACGCGGGATCAGGATTTGCCGCCACGGCGCCGCCAAGCGATCTTGTCGCTCCCACAGCGGGGACGATATCTCTTCCGATGCATCTCGAATCGAATATAGAGTCACAGCGGCCAACGGCGGCACAGAAAAGAGCGATGAGGAAGGTGAGCACCAAAGCTCTCACGGCCAACTTCGTCACGTTGTCAATCCCTCCAGTACCAGGGAAGAGGAGGCTTCAAATATTCAACCTCGAGCCTCGGCGCGAACTCGGGGTTGCCGTCTCTTGCCGGGACCAATACTATGAAATCGAGATCGACGGTCTCATCAGACGATTTGATAACCAAGCCATAGTTGTGCGCAACCAGCCCCGAGACAAGTGGCTGGACAAGGGGCGTTACCAGCAAGGCGAATGAGGAATCGCTGGCGAGCTCATCCTTCGTGAGCACCGTGGCTTCCGAGCCCTTGGTTCCATACCCTATGTCAAAACCGGAGATGACAGAATCGACCACAGCATGACAAACCAGAGTCATCTCCTCGAAGGAGGAAGCGCCCATAGCGGCTGTGAGCCTCAGCATGGCTCTTGTGATAGTCGCTGCGGGCGGCAGGCCCGACACATCGAACTTAAGGAATGTTCTTGTAGGAAATCCGTTCGCGACGGCGAGAAGCGTGTCGGAAAGCGGCACTGTAAGGGTATCTGCGAATGTGTCCTCCGCGGCGGTGACCTCGGTGAACTTGGCCTCGCCGGCCGTGTCAACATAAGCGATATAAGCGATTCGCAAGGTTGGCCACACATGGACGGTATCTCCCTCGTCCGTTATGCGGGTCGAAGCATCCTCGCGCGATCCGAACTCGACGATGGCCTGCTCGGAAGTGAGTTCATCCTCGAGTTTTATGGCGAAGCCCATGTTCACGATCTTCCCTTTTACCCATGCGGAAACTATGTCCTTGACGTCTACGGTGACCGAATCTTCGCCCAGGCGATGCGGAGAAAAGGTTGCGACGCGCGCTCCAAGATCAGGCATGTTATTCCAGGTCACATTATCTTCATCGAGAGTGTCGGCAAGGGCGTAAACTCCGAAGGAGCCGGTCTCGGCCGCGCCCTCAATGCGTGTCGCATAGAGGAAGAGGGTTGCATCCGTCACCTGTACGGAGGTATCCGGAAGCCCGGAGAATCCGAGGAAGCACCTTGAGTGGTAGCCGCGCCAATTGCAGACTATGAGTTGTCCCGACTTCCACATGCCACCCGCACTCTTGCCAAGGCTTGCTGAGGTCTCAGAGGGATTGGCAACCGTTCCATAGACGAAGAGGGTGTCTGTTTGGAGTCCGCCGTTGAGGTAAGGCGTGAAGGATTCCTTCTGGCTGCAGCCGATGCTGAAGCCCAGCAGCATGCCAAGACCGAGCAAGACAACGAGAACCCTCGATGTCATCCCTGACCCTGTGCGAAACACCCCTGAGTCTCCTTTGCTTCACCCTCGTGCTTACGAGTATCCCCAACTTACGACAGATCTACCCAACTGTCAAGCGCATTAGGACTTGTAGGGGGTCAGTCAGCCGGCAGTCGTCGACGGTCATCTGCAGGAACCTACGCCTCCGCGTATCTCAGGCGTCCAGGCACCTCCTGTGAGTACCTCCGCGGGTACGGGGCGTGGAGGCGCGCCAGGTCCGGAGCACCAGATACTTGACAGATCGTGATAGCTCAAGTAGTATGATGACGAAGCCAGGGAATGCTCAAGAAGCATCGAGTTTCCTGCTTTTTGCTGGCGGTGTAGCTCAGTTGGCCAGAGCAGGAGAATCATAATCTCTGTGTCCGGGGTTCGAATCCCTGCACCGCCACCAGGAATTCATCCAAGAGGTTGTCCACTGACAAAGCTAGCCGGCCTGAAGAGGCAGCACCTTACCATATGCTCTTGAGAACGGTACGGACCACCATCGAGAAGTATAATATGCTTTCGGGAGGTGAGTTGGTGGTTGTCGCTCTCTCCGGCGGACCCGATTCGGTTGCACTTCTTCATACCTTGAACTCGCTTAAGGCAACCTATCGAATAGACCTGCACGCGGCACACCTGGAGCACGGCCTACGCGGTGAGGAGTCGCTTGAAGACATGAGATTCGCGGAAGTGCTGTCGAAGGATCTCGGCATCCCTGTGACCACAAGGAGGGAGAATGTCAGCCAACGTGCCGCCGCGAGCAGCCTCTCGCTTGAAGCCGTGGCAAGGCAAGTGAGATACGCCTTCCTTGACGAGGTTCTGGAGGAGACCGGCGCAAGTAAGATCGCCACGGGCCACAATGCAAACGATCAGGCCGAGACGCTCCTGCTTAATCTTTTGCGGGGAAGCGGAATCGCCGGGCTGTGTGGCATAAGACCTGCCATCGAGGGCAAAATCATAAGGCCCCTGATCGAAGCAAAGCGAGAAGAGATTCTTTTCTACCTTAAGGAAAAGGGCCTTGACTTCAGAACGGATACCACCAACGAGGACGATTCATTCGACAGGAACAGGGTGAGGCGGAGACTCATCCCGCTCGTCGAAAAAGATTTCAATCCCAGAATCGTCGATTCACTCGTGAGGACAGCCAGCGTTTTCTCGCTTGTTGCCGAGTACTTTGAAGGGCAGGTTGGTGAAGTGATGAAGACTTGCTGCCGCCGCGATGACGGCAGGGTTATCGTAAATCTGGGGCTATTCGCCGCGGTCCCTCACATTGTCAAGCTCTTCACCCTGTATTCGGTTCTGCGGTCCCTTGAAGGCGACGATCAGGTTGTGTCCTTTGACACTCTGAGCGCGCTTCTTAACATCGCTGCGAGGTCGCGGTCGGGGTCGCGCGTTGATATAGGCTCGGGCATCGTGGCCGTGAAGGAATATGACAACCTTGTCGTGGGTCGCGACATCGCGCTCTCGGAGCCCTATGAACTTCCGCTGAGCATCCCGGGGGTGACGCGCATCGAGCAGGCGAGATGCGCTTTCGAGATCGGCATTCTGCATGAGAAACCCGCCTCTGCCGGCCTCTACACAAGCGGCGAGGCAGCCTATTTTGATTTTGACAAACTCGCGCTTCCCCTGCATGCAAGAAATTGGCGCGAAGGCGATAAGTTCGTCCCCTTCGGGCTTTCGGGTTCGAAGAAAGTTCACGATATTTTCATTGACGAGAAGGTGCCGATAAGCGAGCGAGCGAGAATTCCGATCGTGTGTGATAGAGATGACATCATTTGGGTCGCCGGGGTGAGACGCGCGGAGAGGGCCAGGATCACGGACGAGACCAAGACCATCATCAGGGTGGCCTACAGGAAGGACGGGCAGGATCTTGGAAGCCGAGATGGGCAAAATAGGCAAGATAGGCAAGACGCTGATTAGCGAGGCCCAGATAAAGCAGCGGGTGAAGGAGTTGGCCGAGGAGATAAGCCGCGCCTACACGGGCAAGGTCCCCACGCTCGTGAGCGTTCTCAAGGGGGGCATCGTATTCCTCACCGATCTCATGAGAGAGATCACCGTTCTCCATGAGGTCGATTTCATGTCGGTCTCAAGCTACGACAGCAACACGGAGACTTCAGGGGTGGTGCGCATCCTTGCCGACCTCAGCAGGAACATCGAAGGGAAGGACGTTCTCATCGTGGAGGACATCGTTGACTCGGGCTTGACTCTCGACTACATAAGGCATATTTTGCTTGCGAGGCGTCCCAGGAGCCTGAAAATCTGTACGCTGCTCGATAAGAAAGCCAAGAGGAGGGTTGAGGTACCCATTGATTATGTTGGGTTTGAGATCCCCAATGAATTCGTGATCGGCTATGGGCTCGATTACCAGGAGAAATACCGGAACCTGCCATACGTTGCAGAGTTGGTTCTTAACGAGTAGATTACTGGGAGACGAAGTGGGAATCAAGGGGCCGCCGGGGGGGCAATCAGGGATGGAGTTCGCGGCGGCTGCGGGTTGAGGCCGGACAGTTTGGAGGATGTGGAATTGAAGGTGCTGACTGAGAACGCTGCGGAGATGCCTGGGGATAAGAGGTCAGATGCGGGGATAGGGAAGATGGAGAGAGGTTAGGGAAGGACGATGGAGGAAGATACCAGCCAGAAGAAGAGCGGAAAGGATAAGCTGGAGCTGCCCCGGGATGGCCGTAAACGCGGCTACATCGGGGACGACGGAAGGGGGCAATACAGGCGAGGCCTTAAGGGCGGTCTCGTCTGGATCATCCTTTTCCTGATAACGCTTTTTGCTGTTTCCTTTCTCTGGAACCGCGATGTGGGTCAGGTGGAGATCTCTTACACTCTCTTGAGGCAAGAGATTGGCAGCGGCAACATCGCCTCAGTCGTGATAGATGGCAAAGAGGTTCGCGGCGAATTGAAGCAGGAGGTTTCGGTCACCGATAAGGGCCAGGCGCGGCAGGTAAAGCGCTTCAAGGTGTGGCTGCCGGCTGAGGATTCCACGCTGCCCGACAAGATATGGGAGAAGAACCCCGGTGTGGAAGTAAGATCAAAAGGCCAGAAGAGCAACTGGGGCGGTTTTCTGATCTCGACCCTGGTGCCGGTGCTTTTTCTCGTCGGCATCATGATCCTGCTCATGAGGCAGATGGAGGCGGGAGGCAACAGGGCATTTTCCTTTGGGCGGAGCAGGGCAAAGCTGATTATGGGCGACAGACCAAAGGTGACTTTCGAAGATGTCGCGGGCGCTGATGAAGCCAAAGAGGAACTCCAGGAAGTCATAGAATTCTTGCGGGACGCGCGCAGGTTCCAGAAGTTGGGCGGGCGGATTCCCAAAGGCGCGCTCCTGCTGGGCGCTCCTGGCACAGGGAAGACGCTGCTTGCCAGGGCAGTTGCCGGGGAGGCAGACGTTCCCTTCTTCAGCATAAGCGGATCGGATTTTGTCGAGATGTTTGTTGGTGTCGGGGCATCGCGGGTGCGTGACCTCTTCGATCAGGGCAAGAAACATGCTCCGTGCATCATATTCATAGATGAGATAGATGCGGTCGGGCGGCAGAGGGGTGCGGGCCTGGGCGGCGGCCATGATGAACGTGAGCAGACCCTGAACCAACTCCTGGTAGAGATGGACGGCTTTGAGTCCAACGAGGGCGTGATCTTGCTTGCAGCTACCAACAGACCTGACGTGCTTGATCCGGCGCTCTTGAGGCCTGGCAGATTCGACAGACAGATTATCGTGGACATGCCGGATCTGAACGGGCGCGAGGGCATCCTCAAAGTCCATACTCGGAAGATTCCGCTTAATGATGACGTTAGCCTGAGAACGATCGCGCGAAGCACACCGGGGCTTTCGGGTGCAGACCTCGCGAACATAGTGAACGAAGCCGCGCTGCTTGCCGCTCGCAGAGACCAGAAGAATGTGACTATGAATGATCTGGAGGAGGCCAAGGATAAGGTCATGATGGGGCCTGAGCGGAAGAGCCTCCTTATCAGCGAAGACGAGAAGCAGCGAATCGCGTATCACGAAGCGGGGCATGCGCTGGTGGCAAGCTTGATCCCGGGTGCTGATCCCCTCCACAAGGTTACGATAGTTCCTCGCGGGAGGGCGCTCGGCATGACCGCCCAGATACCACTTGATGACAGGCACAACTTCTCGAGGCACATGTTGCTTGCCGAGATCGCGGTCTTCCTGGGAGGACGGGTGGCTGAGAAAATCATATTCAATGATCTTACGACCGGCGCCAAGGAAGACATTGAGAAGGCTACTGCGATTGCGAGGCGAATGGTCTGTGAGTGGGGCATGAGCGATGCAATAGGGCCTTTGGCTTTCGGCGCAAAGGAAGAACAGATATTCCTCGGCAGAGAGATTGCACAGCACAGGGACTACAGTGAACAGACTGCAGTCCTCATCGACAAGGAAGTGAGAAAAATTGTTGATGGGGGGACCGAGCGCGCGGAGAAGTATGTGTCTGAGCACGTGGAGAAACTGAAGGACATTGCCAATGCCCTGTTGGAACGGGAGATACTGGACAGGGACGAGATCGATACGATCTTGAGGGGCGAGAAGCTGACCACGCCATTGAGGGGACAGGCATCTAACTCGGGCAGAACTGAGCCTGAGGCAGCGAAAGAGACGTCGCCAGCGGGAGACACTCCACAAGCAGAAACGAGGGGTCCGCAGGAAACAGGTGTCCAGGGCAGAGCCGGCGAGACGGCTGGTGCGCAGGGCACAGGTAGAGAGGCCACGGGCGCCGAGGTCGTGGACGCACAGGCTACAGGCAGCCAGACGCCGGGCGTGCAGGATTCTCCTCAACAAGAAAAATAGGGAGCGATGAGAAAAACGCAAAGCCAGAAGAGGGCGGCACAAAAGGCGCCCAAGCGACAGGCGCATACACAGACCAAGGCGCAGACCGGGCGGCGCAAGACGCAGACCAAGCGGTCCAGGTTCGACAGATCCAAGGTCGAGCGGGGCGTGGCGCTCATTCTCAATGGCATCGGCGAGGACATATCAAGAGAAGGCCTCAAGGAGACCCCGAGACGCGTCTGCGACTTCTACCAGGAGCTGCTATCGGGCATGTGGGAGGATGCCGCCGGGCATCTTGAGCTCATAAAGACCGAATATGATCATGACTTGGTGATTGTTAAGAACATAAGGTTCACCTCTATATGTGAGCATCATCTCCTGCCCTTCATCGGAACTGTGGGAGTGGCCTATATCCCCAAGGGCGGACGCATCGTCGGAATCAGCAAGATCGTGAGGGCTTTGGAGGCAGTCGCGAGGCGACTGCAGATACAAGAGCGGATGACCAGCGAGATCGCAAATGTGATCGACAGGGAGCTTAAGCCTGCTGGCGTCTTTGTGATCGTGGAAGCCGAACATCTCTGTATGACTGTAAGAGGCGTGAGGAAGCCGGGGGCTCTGATTGTCACCACCGAGGCAAGGGGAGTTCTCAAGCAGCCCGAGAGGCAGGCCTTCGTGATCTCCTCATTCTCAAGATCATAGACGCCACCGGAAAAGGGGACAGCGCCCATTTTGCAGGTCGGACGAAGCCCCAGATCACAAACTCAGAACTGAGAATGGAGTCAGCCCCCTAATGCAGTTGGCACTCAGGAACTACACGCTTGACCTGGCTCGAAAGTCATGCGTCATGGGGATACTCAACGTCACGCCCGATTCTTTTTGGGATGGCGGCAAGTATCAGGCTCGCGAGCAGGCGGTCGCACGAGCTCGCGAGATGGTTGCCCAGGGCGCGGATCTGATTGATGTGGGCGGCGAATCGACGAGGCCGGGCGCTGCCCCCATAGAGGCTCGTGACGAAATTGGAAGGATCGGCCCAGTTGTTAAGGATCTTGTCCGGAGCCTACCCGTTCCCATCTCGGTTGACACCAGAAAGGCAAGCGTGGCGAGGGAGATGCTTTCGTTAGGGGCGCACATGATCAACGATGTGAGTGGCCTCTCGTTCGACCCGGCGATGGTTGATGTCGTGAAGGAATTCGACGTCCCCGTGGTCGTCATGCACATGCGCGGCCTCCCGCAGGATATGCAAAGCCTAACGGACTATGAGAATGTCGTCGCCGAGGTGCGACAGGAGCTCATCGAAAGAGTCCGGTTCGCTGAAGAAAGTGGGATAAAGCCACAAAACCTGATCATCGATCCAGGAATCGGATTTGCCAAGACAGCACAGCAGAATGTCGAGCTGGTCGCAAGACTTGATGAATTTGTCGGGATAGGTAAACCTATTCTCATAGGGCCATCGATGAAGTCTTTCATCGGCAAGACCATTGGGCTCGAGCCTGAGGATCGGCTTGAGGCCACGATTGCCTGTTGCGTTGTCGCCGTCGCCAACGGGGCGAGCATAGTCAGGGTGCACGATGTTGCAGGTGTCTCGAAGGCGCTAGCCATGTTTGATGAGATAAGAAAGATGAAGCGGCCTGAGACTCAGAAGGTGAATGGCTGATGGAACTGGCGACCGGCTGGTGGTTTGATGTCCTCGACATTGCAATAGTCACTTTCATCTTCTACAAGCTCTTCCAGATCATAAGAGGGACGAGAGCCGCCCAGATGTTTCTAGGGCTGGTGATCATCATAGCGGCGTCCTTTCTTGCCGAGTGGCTGAGATTTGACGCGCTGAACTGGCTTATCTCAAGTCTCAAGACAGTTTGGGTTGTGGCTTTCGTCATCATATTCCAGCCGGAGCTACGACGCATACTCGCCCAGCTCGGCCAGAGCAGATTCGCAAGGTACTTCGTGAGGTCCGAGCATCTTGCAGTACTGGACGATGTGGTCAGGGCGGCAGGGGAACTGTCGCGCAAGAAGATCGGCGCCCTCGTGGTAATCGCAAGAGAGGCCAGCCTGAGGCAATACATAGAAACGGGCACGCGCATAAATGCGAAGGTGACTTCTGAGCTGATCTGCACTATCTTCACTCCCCAGACCCCTCTGCATGACGGTGCATGCATCATTGAAAGAGAGGAGATCGTGGCTGCGGGCTGCATACTCCCTCTGTCTGACAATCCGGTGCTACCTGCTACGGTCGGGATGCGTCACAGGGCGGCACTGGGTCTCACCGAGGAGACTGACGCCATCGTGGTCGTGGTGTCGGGAGAGACTGGACGGATATCTGTCGCTATTCGCGGCAACTTGAGAAGACAGCTCGATCCCGGGAGTCTGCGTGGAGTCCTCGAAGAAGTCATGGCTCCCTGAGGTCAGGCGGGGCTTGGGCGCACGATTTCGTGGAGGGCACTTCCCCAAACACAGTCTTGATGCCACCCCACGTAGTCGGTGGCGTATCTGAGAAGCACTCTCCCGCCATTACGTCATCTCCGCTCCTCGGGGCTATGCACCATGTGGGGCAAGAGCGGAAAGGCGCTGGCGTACTCATCCTCACCACCACACCAGTCGCGGTACAACAAGTGCCGGCGCTTGGGTTTGGCGAGGCTCCGATATCTCCGTCAATATAGATTATGAGAGAGTCGCTGCCGCTTGCGGCACGCAGGAAGAGATCGCCATTCTCATCCCTGACTGAAAACACGATCTGGAGATTGGGGACGGTCACAAGATTGCCGCCGTAGATCTCAGGCTCTGCGCAGAATTCGCCGGCCGTTACACTGACTGGAGTGAAACTGTCACTCATTCCGTGCGGCGTTACTCCCATGTTTTCAATTGCCACATCTCCAAGGGTCGCAAGGCCGGTTTCTGGAAAGAAGTAGCCTCCGTTGGTGATGCGAAGACAGCCATGGACTTCAACGGAATCTCCGACGCCGAGTCTTTCCTGTTCACCATATACCAAAATGCCGCAAGATGGCTCTCTTATCCAGATGTCAGAGGCGCAATACACACTCCTTTGAGTTTGAGCTGGAGGCAGCCCTTCCATGACTTACCCCACACCTGAGTTTCTATTATCTCGGGGTTAGGGACCTGGGGGGCACGGCTGGCTGGGCGCTTAGGGAGGCGTCTCCGTTTCTCTGGTTGTCGGGAGGGGGTGGTTGGGCATGTGGACGAGATTGAAGGCACTGCCTCCGTACATTGGTGGTAAGCGGAGGCTCTTGGGAAGAATCTTCAAGTACCTGCCTAAACCCGGGGAAGCTCCGGTTCTCGTGGACGCTTTCCTGGGTGGTGGCTCGGTGTCGCTCTTTGGGAAAGCTCGTGGCTACCGGGTGCTGTGTAATGACATCGCCCTCAGGGGCTACATCGTTGGGAAGGCGCTCATAGAGAACGACCACGTGACCTTGAGCGAGCCAGATGTGACGAGACTCTTTGCCGGAGCCGGGCAGAATCCGGGGTTCATCGAGCAGAACTTCTCCCGAGGCGTCCTTACCGCGAAGCACGCCCGCTTCCTCGATGGTGCGTTTTCTGCTGCGCGCCAGGTCGAAGGTGTCAAGGGGTGGCTACTGCTATTGCTGCTTACCAGGTATATCCTTCATGTGCGCCCTATGGGTTGTGATTTCGGGGCTAGGACTATCATGGAGCAGGCAGAGGATGGAGAGTGGGAGCAGGTGAACCCGAACTACCTTCGGCAGATGATCGGGAAGAACGTCACTGGTCACCCGAAGGCCCTGGCTGACAATCTCGTGGAGGCCATAAATGCGGGAGTCTTCTCCAATGGCCTGAGGAATGAAGTGTATCGGCTGGATGTGTTCGATTTCCTGAATCGAGTGGAGGGCGACATCCTGTACTTGGACCCGCCCTACGCTGGCGTGCTGGCGTATGAGAGCCAACTGAAGCCCTTAGACTGCATCCTGGAGGGCAAGATGGTGAGGGGTGACGTGAGCGCCTTCAGCAAGGCAGGCGCGGTGGAGGCCATGGAGAGGCTCTTTGATGGGAGTGGGAGGTTCCCCCTGTGGGTCATCTCGTATGGAAACGCGACGATGGGACTCGGTGACCTGGTGGGGCTCGTGAGCAAGTTCAGGCAGGTGGTCCATGCTGAGGAGATACTTCACAACCACCTGCCCTCCCTGATGGGTGAAGAGCGCAGGAATGCCAACCGTGAACTCCTGATAGTGGCGAGGTGACGATGATGAGAAGAGCGTTTGAACTGGTCGAGATAGAGGTTGGGAAGCTCGAGGCCAATCCCTGGAACCCCAACCGCATGTCCGAGGAGATGTACCACAAGCTCAAGGCTTACATCAAACGCGAGGGCCTAGTTGAGCCGATCGTGGTGAGACCCAGGGGGGAGAGCTACGAGATTCTTGGCGGGTTCCACAGGGGGAAGATTGCGAAGGAGCTCGGTTACGAGACCGTGCCCTGCGCCGTGGTCAACCTGGACGACCGCCGGGCGAAGATACTCTCCATCAACCTCAACGAGATGAAGGGTCAGAGCGTGTCGTCGCTCCTTTCGGAGCTGGTGCATGACCTGAGCCAGGAGCTGACGCTTGAGGACTTGGAGAGCCAGCTGCCGTATAGCGAGGCAGACCTCAAGGATGCACTCGAGATCATGAAGATCCCCGATGGGCTTGAGGCATACCTCGACGCTGAGGTCAAGAAGGCGGAGCGGGAAAGGCCTCAGATTCTCTCGTTCGTGGTCGAGGACGTGGAAACAGTCGAGAGGGCGATTGAAGAGGCCTCCAGGCGCAACGGTGGCCTTACAAGGGGCAAATCATTGGTCGAGATCGCTCGCGCTTACGTGGGCGAGGTGACTCCCAGGTGAAGGAGCGGGAGCATCAACAGAAGGCATTCGAGTTCTACTACGGACTGGGTGAGAGTAGGAGCTATACCCTGGTAGCCCAGGAGTTCGGTGTCTCACTTGCCACTGTCAAGATGTGGGGCAAGACCTTCCGTTGGAGGGAGAGATGTGGCGAGCGCGACGCCCAGGCTGTCCGGACTTTGGCGGACCGGAGTCTTGAGGAGAACATGGAGAGCCTCGCACGGAACCGGAAGCTCGTGAAGATGGGACTGATCCAAGTGGCAAAGGCTGTGGCAGAGGGCAAGGTGAAGGTGACGATGGCGGACCTTGACCGATTGGTGAGGCTCGAAGAGTACCTGAGGGAAGAGGGCGGGCCTGAGACTGGTGGCCGAGGGTCTGGGCTAGAAGGTTCACTCTTGGAGGAGGTGAGGAAGCGCTTTGTTGATCGTCCAGAAGAAGAAGGCGACGACTGAGGACATCTACAAGTGGCTTGGAACACTGCCCGGGTTCATAGAGGGGCTCACCTCAACCAGAGGCCGACCGACGAGGCTCTACGACTATCAGGCCAAGATCATCGCTGATCGGCATCCCTTTGTCTGCATAGAGAAGGCACGCCAGATAGGCTGGTCCTGGTGCCGGGCATTGCGGGCACTGGCCCAGTGCCATCTCGCAGATGATATGCCGCACCTCATCATCAGCCTCAACCTCCAGGAGTGCCGCAAGAAGATACGGTTTGCCCGGAGAGCTTGGGAAACTCTGCCCGCTAGTATCCGGCTCGGGCTAGTGGTTGATAACAAGCTGGAACTCGAGTTCTCGAATGGGAGCCGGATAATGGCTGTCTTCGACCCCCGAGGCGAGGGAGGTGCCGACGTCGACCTGGACGAGCTATCACACTACTCGTGGGAGCGGCAAGTGAATGTGTACACGGACTCACTTCCGGTTGTCTCCCGAGGCGGGCACCTGGCGATAGGTTCTACCCCGCTTGGCAAGTCAGGCAGGTTCTATGAGATTGCCCACGAGGTGGATGGCAAGTATGCCAACTACCATCACTACCGGATCTACTG
>CAYHHI010000013.1:0-69107 GCA_964356335.1 uncultured bacterium | reverse complement strand
TATCTTGACCATGAGACAAATCTCCGCCGTGACGCAGGCGGTCGCGTGAAATTCCTGCTCTGCTTCCCCGACCTTTATGAGATAGGGATGTCGAATCTTGGGCTTCGGATTCTCTATCACGTGATCAATAGGCACCCCGACTATCAAGCTGATCTCGCCTTCGCGCCCTGGGCCGACATGGAGGAATTCATGAGGACCGAGGGCATAGCCCTCTATGGCATCGGCACGGGTATCCCTGCCAGGCAGTTTGACGTCGTGGGTTTCTCGCTCCAGCATGAGCTCCAGTACACCAATATCCTTAACATGCTCGACCTTGCCGGAATCCCGGTTTTCGCCTCCCGCAGGCAGGACTGCGATCCGTTGGTGATAGCAGGGGGCCCATGCGTCTTCAATCCCGAGCCCATGTCGGATTTTATCGATGCCTTCGTCGTGGGTGATGGGGAGGCCGTTTCGATCGAGATAGGGGATAAGATGGCTCGGGCCAAGACTCGAGGTGTCTCGCGGGCCAGGAAACTTGAAATGCTGGCAGAGATAAGCGGCATCTATGTCCCGATGGTTCACATGACTCGCCGCGAGGACATCAGGATCTCAAGGCGACTCGAGCCTGTGCTGAGAGAAGAGGATTTCCCGCTGCCTCCGATAGTTCCCATCATACCCATAACGCATGACAGGCTCACCCTTGAGATCATGCGCGGTTGCACGCGCGGGTGCCGGTTCTGCTCCGCCGGGATGTTGACGCGACCGGTGAGAGAACGAAGCGTCGACTCCATTGTGCGCCTCGCGGAGTCAGGAATAAATGCAAGTGGTTGGGAAGAGGTTTCCCTGGTTTCGCTCTCCACATCCGACTATTGTTGGCTTGAGAACCTTGTGGCGAGGCTCGCTCAAGTCTTCGCCAGTGGCGACGTTTCGATCTCGCTTCCTTCGATGCGCCCGGGCACCTTTTCTCAGGAGATCGCAAGGATAATAAGCACCACAAGGAGGACCGGTCTCACTTTCGCGCCTGAGGCTGGCAGTGAAAGGTTGCGCAGGTCTGTCAATAAGGATGTTAAAGAGAACGACCTCTATGCCACAATCGAGACGGCTTTCAAGGGCGGCTGGGATTCGGTGAAACTCTATTTCATGCTCGGCCTGCCGGGAGAGGACGACGGCGATATTGACGGGCTCGTCAAGATGGCTAAATCGGTCGGCTCGATCTGCAGGGTCTTCGGCAAGCGCAGGCACGTCACGGTTTCCCTGTCACCCTTTGTTCCCCGGCCGCGAACGCCTTTCCAGTGGGAAGCCCAGGCCCTTCCCGAGGAGGTCCTGAGAAAGATCAATCTGGTAAGGAAGAGTCTGCCCGATGACCGGATAAAGCTCAAATGGCGGGATCCTTACATGTCTCTGGTGGAAGGGATGCTTGCCCGGGGCACGAACAAATCGGGCCGCTCGATCTTGAGTGCATGGCAGGCTGGGGCGCGTTTCGACGGCTGGACAGATCGCTTTGATTTCAATCTGTGGGTCAAGTGCTTCCAGGCTGAAGCCATCGAGATTCCCGGAGCAGTCCAGCGACGGCCGGTCGGTGAGGCGCTTCCATGGGATTACATTGACGGCGGAGTCTCCACGGCTTTCTTGGTTGAGGAGGCGCGGAGAGCCGTCGCGGGCCAGCTCACGCCGGACTGCAGGGAGGGTGCCTGCAGCGGTTGCGGCGCGTGTCCGGGGCCGGCCAGTGCTCGACCGCTTGATGGTGCGCGAGTGCCTGAGGCAGTGAGGGGTGCGGCCCCCGAGAATCTGACACAGGAGAAGTTCCCATCTGGCGGCAGATCCAGAGCATTTCATGCCCTCATGCGCGTGAGAGTGAAGTACGCCAAGGCGGATGAGATGAGATTCACATCACACCTCGATGTCACGAGGTGCATCCAGCGGGGCTTGAGGCGGGCGCGGTTGCCGGTGTCCTATTCGCAGGGGTTCTCGCCGCATCCGCGCATGTCCTTCGGCCCGCCGTTACCCCTCGGCGTCGTCGGGGAGTCTGAATACCTGGATATATCAGTCTGGAGGAAGCCAGACGAGGGCTGGCTTGAGTTATTGAATTCCGGCTTTCCAACTGGCTTGAAAGCACTGGAGGCCCGGATTGTCCCGGCCCAGGGCCCTTCGCTGGTGGCGTTTCTCAATGCTGCGGAATACAGGGTCCTTGTCTGGGAATGCGACCCTCAAACAGTGCTTGCTCTTGGGGATTCCATGAGGCATGCTTTCTCTGAGGCAGGCCTCTTAAAGATCGAGCAAGGGTTGGCTGGTGGTGAGGGTTACCTGGAGCTTTTGGCGAGATTGAAGCTTGACGGGGGGGCGCCCGAAAAGATAATTGAGCGAGTCCTGAGGCAAGCGGCTAAACCCTTCAAGGTGATAAGAAAGGGCCTTTACCTGGAGAAAGAGGGCGTCCTCTATTCTCCTTTTGGTGAGGTTGTGAGAGGTTGAAAAGTGAAGAAAGAAATAGTCATTAACGTCGAACCGAATGAGACCAGGATAGGCATCAAGGAAGATGGGGAACTGGTTGAGTTCATGGTCGAGCGCTCAGGCGAGAGGGTCTCGGTGGGCGATCTTTACAAGGCCAGGGTGACCGCGGTGCTGCCTGGCATGCAGGCGGCTTTTCTTGATATCGGACATGAGAAGAGCGCTTTCCTGCATGTCTCAGACATGGGCGGTGAGATCAAGGATTTCGAAAGCATCGAGGAGAGATTCGATGTGGAAAGTGAGGTAGCCCAGGAGCCTGCGGCGAGGGGAAAGGGCCTGGCTATTGAGCAGATGCTCTCCAAGGGTGATCAAATCCTGGTCCAGCTCACCAAGGAACCCATTGGTACCAAGGGGCCGAGGGTGAGCAGCCAGATTTCGCTTCCAGGCAGGTACGTGGTGCTATTACCCAACGCCGGCCTCATGGGCATCTCCCGCAAGATCGATGACAGAGAGGAAAGGCACAGGCTTAAGGAAATCGTCCTGCCCCTGAAGCCTGCCGATATGGGCCTCATAGTGAGGACGGCTGGCGTCGGGATGGGCAAGAAGCAATTTGCCTCCGACATAAGGTTCCTGATGAAGCTCTGGAACAAGGTCGCAAAGCGGACCCAGAAGGCCAGGACGCCCAGCCTGATTCACAAAGATATCGAGATAATAACGAGACTTGTCCGTGACATATTCACTGACGATGTCACGAGAATCGTTGTGGATTCCAAGAGCGAATTCAAAGAGATCCTTTCCTATCTTCGTTCTTCCGCACCTAACCTGCGGTCCCGGGTTCATCTCTACAAGGAAGACACCCCCATCTTCGATGCCTATGAGATAGAGAAAGAGACTGAAAAGATCTTGAGCAGGATAGTCCCCTTGAAGAAGGGTGGGTTCATCTCGATCGACCACACCGAGGCCCTGGTCGCCATCGACGTCAACACTGGAAGATACAGGGGCGCACGCGACCAGGAAGAGACCGCTCTGAGGACCAATGTCCAGGCGGCAAGTGAGATTGCCCACCAGCTGAGGCTCAGGGACCTGGGCGGCATCATCGTGATCGATTTCATAGACATGCAGCTCGAGGAAAACCGGAAACGCGTTTTGGAGGAGCTGAGGACGGGCCTCAGGCGCGACAGGTCCCGCACCAAGACCCTCAGGGTGAGCGAGATGGGCCTGGTGGAAATGACGCGCCAGCGGGTGAGGCCGAGCCTCGGCCAGATCCTCAGTGAAACCTGTTCCAACTGTGGCGGCTCGGGCAGGGTGCTCTCACTCGAGTCGATGGAGATGCGCATAGAGAGGATGCTCAAACGGCTCAAATCCAGGAGTTCGGAGAAGCGCATTGAGGTCTACCTCAACCCCGAAGTTGCCTTCTATATGCTCTCGGAGAGATCGCGGCGCATAATGAGGCTGGAAAAGCAGTTCGGGATCGAGATCGACGTCAAGGATGATGCCAGCCTGAGGCGCACCGACGCGGTGATCCGTTCATCCAGGACGCGCGAGGACCTGTCGCCTCTGATTGAAGCCTGAGCTTGCTGTTGTCACACCTTCGCCGATAGCGAGGTTCGCTCAAGGCCCGCCAAGATATGCCTTGACACCAGCACTCCGGCATGTTAAATAGTCTGGTTATAAAGCATCACTCGGAGATGAAAATCGGAGAAAGACATGTACGCTGTGATTGATGTAGGTGGCAGGCAGCTCAAGGTTGCGCCTGAGGAGACCGTGCGCGTTCCCCGGCTCCGTGCCGAGGTCGGCTCGACGGTGACCTTTGACCGCGTGTTCGCGGTGAGGACCGACGGGGATTTCAAAGTCGGGGCACCTGCGCTTGAGGGTGCAAAGGTAATAGGCACGGTCGTGAGTCACGGTAAGGCTGACAAGGAGATCATTTTCAAGTACAGAAGGCGAAAATTCTACCGGAGGAAGAGGGGACACAGACAGCCCTTCACCGAAGTGAAGATTTCGCAGATTGTTGGGTGAGGAGGTCCATTAGGTCATGGCACACAAGAAGGGTGTTGGAAGCTCCCGCAACGGGCGCGATAGCAATGCGCAACGGCTGGGCGTCAAGAGGTATGCAGGCCAGTTGATAAATGCGGGAACCATAATCATGAGGCAGCGAGGCACCAAGATCCTTCCCGGTGAGAACGTGGGAATGGGGAAGGATAACACCCTTTTTGCGCTTATAAGTGGCAAGGTCGCTTTCGAGCGAAAAGGAAAGACGAAAAAGAGAGTGAGTGTTTACGCCTAGCCGAGTCTCGTTTATCTTTTCATAAATGATGCCGGAGAATAGTCTCCGGTTTTTTAGTTTTACCTTTTGACGTTCCGGTCCTTCGAGGGAGTGAAAGCATGAAGATCAGATGGCTGGGTCATGCGTCTTTTGTCTTGACCTCTGATACTGGAACAAAGGTTCTCACCGATCCCTACAAGAGTGGCGGCTTCGATGGGGCAGTCGGATATGGACCCATCAAGGAGAAGGTCGACGTCGTGACGGTGAGCCACGATCACGATGATCACTTCTGCCTTGACGGCATCCCGGAAGGCTTCGAGACGATCGCTACGTCGGGCAAACACGACGCCGCAGGCATCTCAGTGATCGGGGTCAAGACCTTCCACGACGCCCGACAGGGTAAGGAAAGAGGACGGAACATCGTCCACGTGATCGAGATGGATGGGCTGAGGATTGCCCATCTGGGCGACCTAGGGCATTCCCTTTCCGATGAAGAAGTGAGCGCCATAGGCAAGGTGGATGTCTTGCTGATTCCTGTCGGCGGGCTCTTCACTATAGGCCCGAAGGAGGCCGTTGCCGTGATGAAATCGCTCCGGCCTTCCATCGTGATTCCCATGCACTTCAAAACCGAGTCCCTTAATTTTCCCGTGAAGCCGGTCGAGGATTTCCTGTCGCTTGCAGGCAACCATGAGAGACCGGGTAACTCCGAGATCGAGATCAAGAAAGAGAATCTTTGCGGTGAGCGGATAGTCGTGCTTGAACACGCGCTCTGAGTTGGGGGCAAGAGGCCCAGGGCCAACAAGTGGAGGTCAATCTGTGCGGGAAGTTGACGTCAAATTGGTCAGCAATGCCGTAAAGGATCTTTCGATTTCGACAAACTTGGTTCTTGGCGATGAGGAGATTGCCTATATCAAGAAAATGATCGATGTTGAGGAGTCACCGACCGGTAAGGAGATCCTTGCGATGTTGCTCGATAATGCGCGCATCGCACGGGAAGAGAGGATTCCGATTTGCCAGGACACCGGCTTCACCGTGATCTTCCTTGACGTCGGGCAAGATGTGCATTTCGTTGGGGGAGACATCAATCAGGCGATCGCAGACGGTGTGGGGAAAGGATATACCGAGGGTTTCTTGAGGAAGTCAATTCTCTCCGATCCGATAAGGCGCGTCAATACGGGCGACAACACACCTCCCGTCGTCCACTTTAGCATCGTGCCCGGGGACAAGGTCAGGGTGACCGTGGCTCCGAAGGGCGGCGGTAGCGAAAACATGAGTGGCGTGAAGATGCTCAAGCCCTCTGATGGTATAGAGGGTGTCAAGAATTTCGTTGTCGAAAGGGTCGAGGCCTCCGGCGGAAACCCGTGTCCCCCCATCGTTGTTGGTGTGGGCATAGGAGGCACATTTGAGAAATGCGCTTTTCTTGCCAAGAAGGCGCTTCTGCGGCCGCTGGGGAGCCGCCATCCCGATCCCTTTTACGCCGAGATCGAAGATGAACTGCTGAGGCGCGTGAATGCCACTGGCATAGGGCCTCAGGGGCTCGGGGGAAGAGTAACGGCGCTAGACGTGCACATCGAGACCTATCCATGTCATATTGCTTCCCTACCGGCTGCCGTTAACATCAACTGTCATGCATCAAGGCACGGACACAGAGTGATATAGGGACACTGGAGGATCGACATGGCAAAGATCAAAAGCCTAAGCACACCGCTTACCAACGATGATCTCAAAGACCTCAAGATAGGGGATAAGGTGACGCTCACCGGTGCAATATATACGGCACGGGATGCAGCTCATAAGAGGATAGTGGATCTGATCGATAAGAACCAGAAGCTGCCGTTTGATCTCGAAGGCGCGGTCATCTATTATGTGGGACCTTCGCCCGCGAAACCGGGTTATGCAGTGGGTTCAGCAGGGCCCACCACGTCGGGCCGAATGGACGCCTATGCTCCGCTTCTTATCAGCAAGGGCCTCAAAGGTATGATAGGCAAGGGGCCTCGCTCCGAACAGGTGAAGCTGGCCATGAAGCAGCACGGCGCGGTTTACTTTGCGGCGGTCGGCGGCGCCGGCGCCCTGATCTCGAAGTCGATAACCAAGTCTGACGTCATTGCCTACCAGGAGCTAGGTGCCGAGGCGATAAGGATCATGGAAGTGAAGGACTTACCCCTGATCGTAGCCATAGATATGTTTGGTGACGACCTCTACCAGAAGGGTAAGGAGGCTTACAAGATAAGTGCCTGAGACGGGCCCAATCATAGGCGTAATTCCCGCGAGGTACGGTTCTACGCGGTTTCCCGGCAAGCCCCTTGCGCTGATTGCGGGCAAGCCCATGATCCAGCATGTTCATGAGATGACATCCAGGGCTCACCTGCTCTCGCGAGTGATCGTTGCCACCGACGACGAGAGGATAAGACGGGCTGTGGAGGTCTTCGGGGGCGAGGTGATGATGACATCGGCGGAGCACAGATCTGGCACCGACAGGGTTGCTGAGGTTGCGGGCCGCCTTGAAGCCCCTTATTACATAAATGTGCAGGGGGATGAGCCTCTGATAGACCCTCGCCTGGTCGACAGGTGCGCCGGGATGCTCCTTGAAGGCGCGCCCATGGCAACACTGGTCACACGGATCGCGGCGAGGAGCGGGCTCTTCGACCAGAACGTGGTCAAGGTGGTCGTGACGAAGGATTGCCATGCCATGTATTTTTCGAGACATGCAATCCCCTTTCCGAAGAAGTATCTTGACAGGGGAGCCGACATCGATCTTGAGGCCTCAACGTATTTCAGGCATGTGGGCACCTATGGATACAGCCGCGCTGCATTGCTCGAGATCACTCAGGCCCCACCCTGCGAGACCGAGGAATTGGAGTCGCTGGAGCAGCTGAGGGCCCTCTTCCTCGGCATCAAGATAGAGGTGGCGGTTGTCGACTCCCGAAGCCCCTGTGTTGACGTCCCGGCAGACATAGCGAAGGTGGAGAATCTGCTCAGCACTAGAGGCACGGCATAATGGCCAAATATGTGTTCGTCACCGGCGGTGTGGTCTCGTCCCTGGGCAAGGGCATAGCATCGGCCTCGCTTGGGATGTTATTGAAGAAACGCGGCCTCAAGGTCACGCTTCAGAAGTTCGATCCCTATCTCAATGTTGACCCCGGCACGATGAGCCCCTTCCAACATGGAGAGGTCTTTGTCACCGATGACGGCGCCGAGACCGATCTTGATCTGGGTCACTATGAGAGGTTTCTGGATGAAGACTTGACCCGCGACCACAACGTGACCGCCGGACAGATCTACGATACCATCATCGCGCGAGAGCGCAGGGGCGACTATCTCGGCCGCACGGTCCAGGTGATTCCGCACGTCACCGATGAGATCAAATCGAGAATCATGAAAGTCGGGGAAGCACGTGGGGTTGACGTCTGCATCAGTGAGATCGGCGGCACCGTCGGCGACATAGAAAGCCTGCCTTTTCTGGAATCCATAAGGCAGATGAGGTTAGAGCTGGGCCGGAACAACACGGTATTCGTCCATCTTACGCTCGTTCCCTACATCGAAGCGGCCAAGGAGCTCAAGACCAAACCCACGCAGCACAGCGTGCGCGAGCTCAGGGAGATCGGGATCCAGGCTGATATACTGCTCTGTCGTACTGAGAGACATATCAGCGAGGATGCCCGCCAAAAGATGGCGCTTTTCTGTAACGTCAGGACGGACGCCGTCATAGAAGCGAAAGATGTGGAATCCGTGTATCAGGTGCCCCTGATATTTCACGAGGGAGGCCTGGATGCACATGTGGTCTCGATGCTCCGGCTCACATGTCCCGAGCCCGACTTGACCGATTGGAAGACCTTGGTTGAAAAGATAAAGCGCCCCGGCGGCCAGGTGAGTGTTGCCATAGTCGGCAAGTACACCGAACTCCAGGATGCCTACAAGAGTATAAATGAGGCCTTCATTCACGCCGGAATCGCCAATGACGTCAGAGTGGAGACCACCTGGGTTGCCTCCGAACGGGTGACGCCCCAGGTTGCCGAGGGTGTCTTTCGCGGCTTCGATGGTATACTGATCCCGGGCGGCTTCGGTGAGAGAGGAACTGACGGTATGTTCGAAGCCGTCAGGTACGCGCGCGAAAACCGGATACCGTTCTTCGGCATCTGCTTGGGGATGCAGTGCGCGGTGATAGAATTTGCCAGGAACGTGTGCGAGCTTAAGGGTGCGAACAGCTCGGAATTCGATTCGGCGACGGCCTATCCCGTGATTGACCTGATGGCTGAACAGCGTTCCATCGCACGAATGGGGGGGAGCATGCGCCTGGGTGCCTGTCCATGTCATCTTGAAGAAGGCACGTTCGCCTATGCCGCCTATGGAGTCAGAGTGATCAGCGAAAGGCACAGGCACAGATATGAGTTCAACAATCTTTTCAAGGAAGTGATGACGGAGAAAGGCCTCGTGGTGAGCGGCACCTCGCCCGATGGCAGCCTGGTGGAGATGGTAGAGATAACCAATCATCCCTGGTTTGTGGGCTGCCAGTTCCACCCCGAGCTCAGGTCCCGTCCCGCCAGGGCGCATCCCCTTTTCCGGGAGTTCGTTCGTGCGGCCAAGGCCCATAAGCTCAAGAACCGACTGATCGCAGAAAGGATATCGTGAAATCCGGGGTGTCTAAGGTAAAACTGGGCCATTTCGAAATCGGCGGGGACAGATTCACCGTCATCGGAGGTCCCTGTGTAATAGAGGATCTTGACACGTGTCTCGAGGTGGCAGGCCATCTCAAGTCTGTGACCCAGGAACTCGGTCTCAATTTCATTTTCAAATCGTCTTTTGAGAAAGACAACAGGTCGAGCGCATCGGGATTTAAGGGGCCGGGGCTCGAGGATGGGCTCCGCATTCTTGCCGAAGTGAAATCCCGGCTCGCTATCCCCGTGCTTTCGGACGTGCATTGCCGCGAGCAGGTCGAGCAGGCTAGAGAAGTGCTGGATGTGATCCAGATACCTGCTTATTTGAGCCAGCAGACGGAGCTGGCCCTGGTTGTCGGCCGGTCCGGCAGAGCCGTGAACGTGAAGAAGGGGCAATTCGTCGCTCCCGAGGACATGAAGGCCGTGGTCTCGAAGATAAGAAGCACGGGCAACACCAACATCATCCTCACCGAGCGAGGCAGCTGCTTTGGCTATCGGCGGCTTGTGGTTGACATGAGAGCCCTTCCCATAATGAGGTCGCTCGAGTGCCCCGTGATCTTTGATGTGACCCATGCCGTGAGGGTATATGGTTTTCCCTCAAGTGATCCGGCAGGCGGCGAGCCTCAGTATGTTCCGTATCTTGCAAGAGCTGCGGTCGCATGCGGTGTGGACGGCCTTTTCCTCGAAACCCATCCTGAACCCAGGCGTGCCATGTGTGATTCCTCAAGCATGCTCCCCCTCTCGCGGGTTCATTGGCTCTTGTCCCAGGTTGCGGCAATAGATAGACTTGTAAGGACCTTCGAATAGGGGTATCGTCCAGGAGAGGTATCTATGCAGGAGAGCCGCACCAAGATCAAGATGTTTGGCATGGATGTTGACGGCGTCCTCACGGACGGCGGCATATATTATGGCGACATGGGCCTGGAGATCAAGCGCTTTCACGCCCAGGACGGGATGGGCGTGGCCCTGGTGAGGAAAGCAGGCCTGACGCCTTTTGTGATAACTGGGCGGCGCAGCGATGCCGTCATAAGAAGGGCGCTGGAGCTTGGCATCACGGAAGTTCACCAGGGAGTTGACAACAAGTTGGCTTGTCTCAAGGTTCTGACGGCAAAATACGGCACGTCACCGGATGAGGTAGCCTACGTCGGGGATGATTTTTCTGACCTGGACATCTTGCTGCACGTGGGGTTCCCGATAGCTGTCGCCAATGCCAGGGATGAAGTGAAGCGGGCGGCGAAATTCGTGACCTCGTCTGGTGGCGGCAACGGGGCGGTGCGAGAGGCGTGTGAGTGGGCCTTAAGGCTTAACGGCCAGTGGGAAGCATTGATTTCTGCGCATCCGTCAGGTCAAGAGCCGGGAGAGAGAAGTGGCTAGACACAAAGACCAGGCAATGGCGTGCGTCAACAGCAAGAATGGTCTCGATGTGCTCGAGACTGCGAAGAGCGTGATAAGGATCGAAGCTGAGGAGGTTGCCCGCCTCGAAGAAAGGCTGGGCAAGGAATTCCTTGACGCAGTTTCCTTGACAGTCTCCTGCATGGAACGCGGTGGCAAGGTAATCGTCACAGGCATAGGCAAGAGCGGTCTGGTTGCAAAGAAAGTCGCTGCGACCATGAACAGCACAGGCACGACGGCCTTCTTCATGCATCCCGTCGAGGCAGCGCACGGTGACCTGGGAATGGTGGGCACGCGGGATATCGTGATAGCCATCTCGAAGAGCGGCAGGAGCGAGGAGCTTGCTGTACTCCTGCCGACATTCAAGCGGCTTGGCACCAAGATAATTGCGATCACCGGAGACCCCGCATCCGATCTTGCTCGCGAGAGTGATCTCGTGCTCGACGCAAGCGTCAGGCAGGAAGCCTGTCCCTTTGGGTTGGCTCCGACGGCATCGTCATCATGTGCGCTTGCAATGGGAGATGCTCTCGCGATAGCAGTCTTCGTGATGCGCGGCCTAAAGCCGGAGGATTTCGCCTTTCATCACCCTGGAGGTTCGCTGGGCAAGAGGCTTCTTGTCAAGGTCGAAGACATCATGCACAGTGGCCCGAGCCTTCCCCTTGTGCGGGAGGATGCTACCATGCGCGATGCTCTGGTGGAGATCATCGAGAAGAAGCTGGGTGTGACCGGTGTGGTCGATGCCAAGGGGAAACTGGCGGGGATAATCACTGACGGCGATATCAAGCGCATCCTCATGGGGAACCCCGATGTCAAGGATATCCGAGAAGCAAAGGTCGGCAGTGTCATGACCCTTCGGCCCAGAACCATAGCAAAGGAAGCGCTTGTTGCCAGGGCCATCCAGAAGATGGAGGAAGACCCTAAGCGGCTCATCACTTGTCTCGTGGTCGTGGATGCGGGGGATCGTCCCATCGGCATAGTCCACATGCACGATTGCCTGAGAACTGGCATAGCGTGATCAGGCAGAATGGCCGACTTCAGGCGGACACGTTCTCGTCACGCGCGGAACATCCGAATCTCGCTCAATCGCGCGAATCTGGCACAGAACATGCTTGACATGAGGTCTCTGCTCATCTAACATCTTGGTGTGAGCCAGGAAATGTTCGATCTTGCCTACCGGTGACGGCTATGCTTAAGAGCCTTCGCAGGTTTTTCGCCTACCACTTCGTCTACCTCGCCGTCAGGATGCTGTTCATTGTCGCTGAAATACTTCCGAGGCGAGCGGGTAGAGCCATGTTCGGCAATCTTGGAGTCATGGCTTACCTTATCCTCAGGAAATCAAGGAAGGTGGCGCTTGCGAACTTAAGGCTCATTTACGGTTGTGCCTTTTCCGATAAGGAGATGAGGAGCACTGCGCGGGAGGCCTTCGCAAACCTCGGCAAGTTCGCTTTCGATGTAGCAAGGCTCAACAGCGTGACTCCCCAGGGAATCGAGAAGATAGTTGCAGTTGCTGGCCTTGAGAACCTGGACGGGGCTCTCGCAAGGGGTAAGGGTGTCATAGCTCTGACTGGACATGTTGGCAATTGGGAGCTTCTCGGAGCCTATCTTTCGCTGATGGGCTATCGCATCAATGTGCTCGCCACGGAGCTTAAGGACGCGAGGCTCAACAATCTCATTGTGAACCTGAGGCGAAAAGCTGGCCTCGCGGTGCTCGAGCGTTCCCGGGGCCTTAAGGGAGCCCTGCGCTGCCTCAAGCGGGGTGAGATCCTCGGGGTTTTGATCGATCAGGATACCTCAGTTGACAGTGTGCTTGTGGATTTCCTCGGCAGGCCGGCGAAAACCGCTGTCGGGCCGGTTAAGCTAGCGTCCCGGACAGGAGCAGCCATAGTTCCCCTTGCTATGCTCGCGACCAAAGACGGGGAATACCGTATCGAAGTCAAGGAACCCATTTTTGTGAGTGGGGAAGAAGCCTCACTGGTAAACGATGTGGAGAGGTGCTCTAAGGCGGTGGAGACCTTCATTCGCGCCGAGCCCTCACAGTGGGTATGGATGCACAAGCGATGGAAATCTGTTGCTTCCGACATGTATTCGTGAGATTTGCTCTGGGTCTTCTTGTCTCATGCGCCGTCGGGTTTATGGCCTGTGCCAAAGAGGAAGCCGGAAGCCCTTCTCAGGTCACGGAGAAACCGCTGCCCGACCAGGTGATATCGAACTTCAGCATAACCGAGACGACCAAGGGTAAGAAGGAATGGAGCATGGTGGCCCAGAAAGCTTACGTTTACGAGAAGCGTAACGTGCTCGAGGCCCAGCTGATCCAGGTCACCTTTTTTGACGACGAGGGCAGCGTACGATCGGTGCTCACGGCCAGAGATGGAAGGCTTGACCGCAACACTAACGATATGGAAGCAAGACATGATGTGGTCGTGACCGGTTCGGACGACGTGGTGCTCCGCACTGAGAGTCTCACATGGCAGAGCCGGACGCGCCAGATAGTCTCACAGGATTCTGTTACGGTCGTGAAGCATGGGGACATCTTGTCGGGCTGGGGCTTCAGAGGTGACCCCGATCTCGGCAAGTTCGAGATCCTCAGGAGCATGAAAGCAACCATCAAACCGGCCAAGGCCAGGCCGGAAGGAACGGGATCATGACCGAGACGCTCCGGACAGAAGGATTGGTCAAGTCTTACAGAGGCCGCAGGGTGGTGGATGGTATCTCGATTGAGGTAAGACAGGGAGAGATCGTGGGGCTGCTTGGTCAAAATGGGGCAGGGAAGACCACAATCTTCTATATGATCATGGGTCTTGTCCGACCCGCAAGCGGCTCGATTTTTCTTGGTGATGCGGATGTCACCGATCTGCCGATGCACGTTCGTGCGAGGATGGGAATAGGCTACCTCTCGCAAGAGCCTTCGGTGTTCCGGAAACTGACCGTTGAAGACAACATCAAGGCGATTCTTGAGACCCTTGGCATAGACAAGCAAGAGATGAACTCCAGACTCATGATGCTGATGCAGGACCTCGGCATAGAAAACTTAAGGAGGTCCAAGGCTTATACCCTTTCGGGCGGCGAGCGGCGCAGGCTCGAGATCGCAAGGGCGCTTGTCACCAACCCGCGCTTCATGCTGCTCGATGAGCCCTTCTCGGGGATAGATCCCATAGCGGTTCAGGACATCCAAGCGATAATAGGTAGATTGAAGGAGAAGGCCCTCGGCCTCCTTATTACGGATCACAACGTAAGGGAGACCCTTTCGATAACCGATCGTTCATACATAATGCTGGAGGGGAAGGTCCTGGTTTCAGGCAAATCAGAAGATCTGGCAAACGATCCTATTGCACGAGAAGCGTATCTCGGCGAGAAGTTTTCATTGCATTAGATCAGTTTGATTCGGGGGTTTAAGCGATGGACATGAGACAGGAAATGAGACCTGAGTTGAGCCAGAGACTGGTGATGACTCCCAAGCTGCAGCAAGCGATAAAGCTCCTCCAGGTACCGGCGCTTGAACTCCAGCAGATACTAAAGTGCGAGCTGATGATCAATCCTATGTTGGAAGAAGTCGACGAGGTCGATGACGAAGCCCAGGATGAGCCTGCCGAGGAGGTGCCGGAGGGTGAGGATGAGGGGGAGCTGAAGACCAGTGAGGAGAGTATAGACTGGGACCGCTACCTCAAGGACGGTTTTGAGATGGGTGCACGCTCCTCTGGTGAGATGGAAGAACAGGAGGAATTCCAGGATAAGGTGCCGGCGGCGAGGCCAACCCTGGAAGAATACCTGTTATCCCAGCTCAGAATGGCGACCGCGTCGGAGGAAGAGCGTCGGATAGGCGAGTTCATAATCGGCAGCCTGGACGCAAACGGCTTCCTCACGGTTTCGGCGGAGGAGATCGCCAAACTGCTTTCGATTGAGGAGAACGACGCCGCGAAGGTAGTTGCCCTGATCAAGACATTTGATCCACCCGGCGTCGGGGCACGGGATCTCAAGGAGTGTTTGCTCATGCAGCTGGAGCAAGCCGGTCTTGCGGACACGCTGGCGGCAACCCTGGTGAGAGAGTATCTTGACGATCTGCTTCAGCGGCGGTACCCGGACATCGCAAGGAAGGTCAAGAAGACTATCAAGGAGGTGCAGGCCGCTGCCGAGGTTGTCGCGAGGTTCGATCCTCGCCCGGGCACAAGATATGCAACTGAGGAGCCAAGGTATATCCTGCCTGACCTCATCGTCGAGAAGGTTGAAGATCGCTATGTGGTTCAGCTTAACGACCGGAATGTTCCTCGCTTGAGAATCAATCGTGCCTATAGGGATATTCTTTCCAATTCCGGTGGTAGAAACAAACAGGACCATGACTACGTTGTTGACAAGCTCAATTCGGCAAGATGGCTCATAAGGACGATCGACCAACGGAGAAGAACCATGGTCAAGGTAATGGAAGCCATCCTTGAGGTTCAGATGGACTTCTTGGAAAAAGGGGTCGAGCACCTCAGGCCCCTCACTCTCCAGCAGATAGCCGAAAGAGTGGGGATGCATGAGTCCACTGTGAGCCGAGTGACTAGCAGCAAGTACGTTCAGACGCCCAGGGGCGTGTTCGAACTCAAGTACTTCTTCTCGACAGGCTTGAGGACAGAGAGTGGGGATGTGGCCTCCTCGAAAAAGATCAGAGCGATAATCCAGGAACTGATAGACAAGGAAGACAAAGATAAGCCCCTGAGCGATCAGGAGATTGGCGAGATTCTCAAGCGGGAAGGTTTCTACGTGGCCCGCCGCACGGTCGCCAAGTACAGAGACCTGCTTGCAATATTCCCTGCAAGGATGAGGAAGCACTACTAGCGATGAATTCGGTTTCTTCGACGTACGGCGGCCGGAGGATTCCCCAGTGGCTGAAGTCGGGGCTCCCTGACGCGTACTCACTCAGCAAGGTTCGATCAAGGGTCTCAGATCTCGGACTCAACACGGTTTGCTTCGAGGCAAGATGCCCCAACAAGAGACATTGCTTTGAGGGAGGCGCTGTCACATTCCTAATAATGGGCAGGAATTGCACGCGCAATTGCCGGTTCTGCAATGTTGCCAGTGCGACTCCCGGGCCCCTGGACCGAGGCGAGCCCGAAAAGTTGAAACGAGCTGCCGCCGAGATGGGCCTTGAACATGTGATAATCACCTCTGTCACGAGGGACGACCTTCCGGATGGCGGCGCGCGGCATTTTGAGGCTTGCATCAGGGCGCTCCGGCAGGTGGAGGTGGTCCCGACGGTTGAGGTGCTGACCCCGGATTTCGGAGGTAACCGCAGTGCCGTCCGGAAGGTCGCAGCTACCTCCATCGATGTTTTTGGCCACAACATTGAGACGGTTGAGAGGCTTTACGGTACAGTTCGGGACCGGGCCTCCTACCGCAGATCGCTTGGCATACTCGAGTATGTCCGGCGTGGTTTTCAAGACGTAATAGTCAAGTCTGGCCTTATCCTTGGAATCGGCGAAACGATAGAGGAGGTGAGAACGGCGGTACGCCATATCGCGGAAGTTGGCTGTGACATCATCACGATGGGTCAATACATGCGCCCATCGAAGATGCATCTGCCCGTTGAGGAATACGTTCATCCCGCTATCTTTGAGGAGCTCGGCCGTCACGCACGCCAATTGGGTCTTATCCCCGTGTGTGGACCGTGCGTCCGCAGCTCCTTTCGTGCCAGGCCAGCCTTCCATGAGGCTAAACTGAGGAGGCAGACATGCGCATAGAAGTAACTTCGAAGTCATTGGAACTGACGGATAGCATGAGGGACCATATCGAGAAGCGGCTCATCAAGCTCAAAAGGTACTTTGACGGAGTGCTGGACTGCCATGTTATCCTCCGGGTGGAGCGTTTCATATACAGGTTCGAGATAACCCTTCACGGACAGGGTTTCGACTTTTTCTCGGAAAGTAGTGCGGAAGACCTCTACGCGGCCCTCGACGGTGCCGCAGATAAGATGGAGCGCCAGGTGATGAAGTTGAAGGACAAGATGAGGCACAAAAGGGTCCGCCGGCCGGGAGCGGCACCGGTCGCCAGCACTGAGCCTGAAGACACGGATGACCTTGCGGAGGAGTTCTAGGGGAGTAAGCGGTGAACTCAAAACATATACTCGTGTCCAAGATTTTCGCTGACTGCAGGGAGGAGCTCAAGCTCGAGCTCGTCACCGAGGGCATAGACCTTGACATTGCGGTCACGCACGCCGATATGGGCCGGCCCGGGCTCATGCTCGCCGGCTTCGGCGAGGGCTTTGCCTCCGAGCTGATTCAGATTCTTGGCAAGGCTGAGGTGCTCTACCTCGGAAAGCTCGACGCCGAGGCCCGTATGAGATCGTTCCGTGATCTTCTGACAAAGAAGATACCGTGTGTGATCGTCACGCAGGCAATGGCTTTACCTGAACCCTTGATCGAGATCGCAGTCGAGAGACGGGTGCCGTTCTTCTCCACTCCGCTTTCACCGACCGAAACGGTCCAGCATCTCAGCGATTATCTGCTCGTTGAGCTTGCACCCGAGACCCGTATCAACGGGACTCTGGTTGATGTCTATGGCGTCGGGATATTGCTCAGAGGCAAGAGCGGTATCGGCAAGAGCGAATGCGCCCTGGACCTTGTTGAACGCGGACACAGACTCGTGGCCGATGACCTGGTTCGCGTGATAGCCACGCCTCCTGGTATACTGGTTGGCAGGAGCTCTGAGCCTCTTCAGAACTATGTCGAGGTGAGAGGCATCGGTCTCGTGGACATAGGCAGCATCTTCGGCATAAGGGCCCTGCGCAGGCAGAAGCGCATCGAAATAGAGGTCAACCTCAAGGAATGGGGTGAGGACGGGCTTTCTTACGACAGATCCGGGCTTGAGTGCAAGCAAGTGGAGATACTCGGCGTCAGAATCCCCTCGATGGCAGTACCGCTGGTTGCCGGCAAGAGTGTGAGCGCCATAGTCGAAGTTGTTGCTCTCAGCCACATCCTTGGTGTCTATGGCTACGACGCCGCTGACAGTCTGCGCGAGAAGCTGGTCGAGCGGCTGAAGCAGGCCGGCAAGGTGGGTTTCGTTCCGAGAGATATCGAGTAGCGACACCGCCTCGGTCTCTCCTCGGGCCAGGTTCGACCCTGGGTGAAAAGAGGGCTTGGTGGTCCCTGGGGGGCCCGAAGATCGTCCCGCGAACGCCAGCCAACGCCCGGTTCCAACTGGTCCCGCAGAAAGCCTGTCGCGGCCGGCCGAGAATGGTGGGTTGACTTTTCTGCGAGGCCTCGGCATTATGAGGTACGTATGGTCGAGCGTAAGGTGACTATAACAAATAAGATGGGCCTTCACCTGAGGGCCGCTGCTTTGCTTGTGCAGGCGGCGTCTGCCTTTCGATCGGATGTTCACATCCGCAAGAATGACATCAAGGTTGACGCCAAAAGCATAATGGGGGTCCTTGGGCTTGAGGCTGCAATCGGGACTGAGCTCACCGTGATAGCAGATGGACCGGATGAAGAAGACGCCTTGATGATCGTCATTGGGCTCATCGAAGCAAAGTTCAACGAAGGGGAGTAGACTTGACAGGCAAGAAGGTGGAGGGTGTGGCAAACGGCGTTGCTGCCTCACCGGGCATTGCAATGGGCAATGCGCTTGTCCTTGCACGGACCGACATGAGGGTGCCCAGGCGGCGGCTCTCACCCGATGAGATTGACGGTGAGATCGAGAGGCTTATGGGGGCGCTTGGGGTCACGAAGGCACAGCTTCTGGACGTTAGAAATAAGGTTGCGCACGAGATGGGCGAGTCCTACGCAAGGATCTTCGATGCTCACGTAATGATACTCGAAGACAAGATGTCAATCGATGAGGTGATTGCGGGGGTGCGCAGTGGCAACAACGCTGAATTTGCCCTGAGCGCCGTTCTCTCAAGACATGAGAGACTGCTCTGGGCAAAGGGGGACGTTTACATAAAGGACAGGGCCGCGGACATAAGGGACGTCAGGATAAGGGTGCTTTCGAACCTTTCGGGAACAAACAGGGATGCCAATGACCTGTCCAATCTAGGCTCCGATGTGGTGGTCATCGCGCACGACCTTTCGCCCGCTGACACTGCCCAGATGCGCAGAGAAAAGGTGAAGGCATTTGCTACTGACGTCGGGGGCAGGACGTCTCACACGGCAATAATGGCCAGGTCCCTCGAGATCCCCGCCGTGGTTGGCTTGAACAACGTGACGGTGAGAGTGCAGGACGACGACTTCGTCATCGTTGACGGGAACAGGGGAAGGGTGATCGTTTCGCCTTCGCCTGAAACCATCGACAGATACAGCCATGAGCTTCAGCATTTCGCCAGTGTGACCACGGGGCTTCTCCGTTTCAGGGACCTGCCGGCGGTCACGATCGATGGCCATTCAATAATGCTCTCGGCTAACATAGAGTCTCATGAAGAGGTCGATTCGGTTCTAGAACACGGGGCGCATGGCATCGGTCTCTACAGAACGGAGTTCATTTACATTGGAAGGGAAGGCCTTCCCAGCGAGGACGAACAGCTCAGGATTTATGAGGCCGTGGCCTCAAAGGTGAAACCCGACCCCGTCATAATAAGGACCATGGACCTGGGTGGGGATAAGTTTCTTTCCGAATTCGAGAGCCCGAAAGAGATGAACCCATATCTCGGCTGGCGCGGCATTCGGTTCTGTCTCGCGAGGAAGGACATCTTCAAGACGCAGCTGCGGGCGATCCTGAGGGCAAGTGTCCACGGCAATGTGAAGATAATGTATCCCATGATTTCCAATCTTGAAGAGATCATTCAGGCGATCGAGGTCCTCGATGAAACAAAGCGAGAACTTGCGGGCGAAGGCCATAAGTTCGACGCTGACTCCGAGGTCGGAATAATGATCGAGACGCCGGCCGCAGTGATGATCGCGCGGGAGCTCGCTCAGCATGTTGACTTCTTCAGCATAGGTTCCAATGACCTGATCCAGTATGCGCTTGCCGCCGACCGCGGCAACGAGAAGGTTGCCTATCTCTATGAGCCTTTACATCTCGGCGTGCTCCGCTTTATCAGTGAGACCATCTGCAAGGCAAAAGAGGCCGGCATCTGGGTCGGCCTGTGCGGTGAGATGTCCAGTGACCTCGTCTGCGCGTTGGTGTTGCTGGGAATGGGCATTGACGAGTTGAGCGCCAGCCCTTATGTGGTGCCCGAGGTAAAGGAAATGGTGCGCTCGGTGAGCTATGCGGATGCCCGGAGAGTTGCGGAAGAGGCCCTCACCACCGTCGACCCGGCCCGGACAAGGAGGCTCGCCATGGAGATCATTGGCAAAGACCGTCCTGAAATGCTTCTATGAGGAGTCTCACCTTGGACTCATCTGACATGTTGGGGAAGATTCGAAGCCTTCCTGAGCAGCTTCGACTGGGCTTCAGGCTTGGCGAAGAAGCATGGCGATCCCTGGAGAGGATCGAGCCGAAAACCCTCGCGATTGCGGGCATGGGAGCCTCTGCCATAGGCGGGGACCTCCTGAGGATCTATCTTTCGAGGCACTCAGGCATTCCGGTCTTTGTCTTAAGGGATTACGGCCTGCCGCGCTTCGTCGGCGAGGGTTCGCTGGTTGTCATCTCCTCTTACTCAGGCAATACCGAGGAAGCACTCTCATGCTTCCGCGAAGCCATTTCAAGAAACGCCCTTGTGGTGTGCATAACATCTGATGGCCACCTGCTCGAGGAAGCACGCCTGCGAGGGATACCGTATGTGAAGATCCCCATGGGGTTTCCGCCGAGAGCCGGTCTTGGCTACTGCTTCGCGACCCTGCTGGCTCTTGCCTGGAAGGCAGGTCTGTGCGCGCATCCTGAAGATGAGCTGTGCGAATGCGCCGATACCCTGGAGAGTCTGACCAAGGTCTATGTCCGACACGAGACGGATGCCAATCCGGCGGTGCGCCTGGCAAGGGATCTCGTATCGCGCATACCCCTAATCTACTGTGGCACCGACCTGGATGCCGTAGGCCTCAGGTGGAAGAACCAGTTCTGCGAGAATGCCAAGACGTTGGCGTTTACAAGCGTCGTCCCCGAGGCGAACCACAATGAGATCATGGGCTGGGAAGTCGAAGCCCGAGGCATAACCGCGGGAGTTATCGTGCTGAGGACTTCGGATGAGCATCCGCAGGCCGCCCGGAGCCTTGCCCTGATTAAGGACGTCATCGGGGACAATGCCTTTTTTTGCGGAGAGTTCTGGACGAGCGGATCCAGCTTGCTAAGCAGGATGTTTTCACTGATATTACTGGGTGATTATGGAAGTGTCTATCTTGCGCTTGCCAGGGGTGTTGATCCGACCCCGATAAAAACGATCGACAGGATCAAGACCTTGCTCAAACAGGGTGGAATGGAAGATTAGGTGAAAGCGATAATCCCCGTTGCTGGAGAAGGAACCAGGCTTAGGCCTCACACCCATACGGTCCCCAAGTCCCTGATCAGAGTCGCAGGAAAGCCCATTCTGGGACACATTCTTGATGATGCAGTCAAACTCGGGATCAACGACATAATCTTGATCGTAGGGTACCGGGGCCAGGAGATCGTGGATTATGTCAGGGCCAATTACGATGTTCACGTGAATTTTGTGGAGCAGGAGGCGCGCCTCGGCCTGGGGCATGCTATTTATCTTACGCGGAAGTACGTTGGCACTGATCCGGTCTTTATCGTGCTTGGTGACAGCATCTTCAAGGGCGACCTCAAGAAGATGATTGAATCGGATGGCAACTACATCGGTGTGAAGAAAGTGGCGGAGCCTGAGAGATTCGGAGTCGTGAAGGTGGAGGGCGGGCGCATCGTGAACCTTGTTGAAAAGCCCGAGAGACCCGAGTCCGACCTCGCCGTCGTCGGCGTGTACTGGATAAAAGACACGGCAGCTCTTTTTGGTGCCCTCGATTCCATAATATCTTCGGAGACAAGAACCAAAGGCGAGTTCCAGCTTACGGATGCCCTCAACATGATGATGTGTGAGGGGATCGAACTCAGGGCGTTTGACATCGATGGTTGGTTTGACTGCGGCAAACCCGAGACCCTGCTTGAGACCAATCGAGCGCTTCTGGAGATGTCGGCTCCTGCAGCGGACATCCCCGGGAGCATAATTGTCGGGCCCGTCTATATCGCACCGGATGCGCGGGTTGAGGCCTCGGTGGTCGGACCTTACGTTTCAATCGCCGAGAAATCAGTCGTTAAGAAGTCCATAATAAGGAATTCCATAATAGGCGAGAGTGCCTCTGTTGAGGACGCTCTCCTGGATTCATCTCTGGTTGGGGATAACGCGGTAGTGCGCGGCACTTTCAAACGCCTCAACGTTGGCGATTCATCGGAGATAGACTTCACTTAAGCAAAGCATGGAGGGTGGATATGAACAAGCAGAAGCACCTGTTCACGTCGGAGTCAGTCACTGAGGGTCACCCGGACAAAGTAGCCGACCAGATATCCGATGCGATCCTTGACGAGATTATTGGGAAGGATCCTAACGGGAGAGTTGCGTGTGAGACACTTGTAGCAACGGGTCTGGCTCTTGTCGCAGGTGAGATAACCACTGATTGCTATGTCGAGATACCCGGCGTGGTGAGGGGCGTGATAAGGGATATCGGGTACACCGATGCAACGTATGGGTTCGATTTCGAGACCTGCGCCGTGCTCACCTCAATCCACGAGCAGTCACCCGATATTGCTATGGGAGTGGACAGGGAAGGGGCCGGCGACCAGGGCATGATGTTTGGGTATGCCGTCAATGAGACTCCGGAGCTGATGCCTCTGCCCATCTTACTGGCACACCGGCTGGTGCGGAAGCTGGCTGAGGTAAGGAAAGACGGCACCATACCTTACTTGAGACCTGATGGCAAATCCCAGGTGACTGTCGAGTACGATGACGGCAAGCCGGTCGCTGTGAGATCCGTGGTTATTGCTGCTCAGCACCACCCGGATGCCTCTGACAAACAGATAAGGCAGAACATTGAAGCAAAGGTGATAAACCAGGTCATTCCTAAGTCACTTGTTGACAAAGCCGGAATGAAGATCTTCGTAAACGAGACCGGCAGGTTCGTGATCGGAGGGCCTCAGGGGGACTGCGGTCTCACGGGAAGGAAGATTGTGGTTGACACCTACGGTGGTTTCGGCAGTCACGGCGGTGGTTGCCTGTCGGGAAAGGATCCTACGAAGGTTGACCGGTCGGGTTCCTATATGGCGCGCTACGTCGCCAAGAACGTTGTGGCAGCGGGATTTGCCGGAGAGTGCGAGGTCCAGATCGCGTATGCGATCGGTGTGGCCCAGCCCGTCTCGGTAATGGTCGACACCCAGGGCACGGGCGTCATGGATGACGAGGAGTTGGCGAAGATCGTGCTGAAGCAATTCGACTTTAGACCCAGGGCCATCATCGAGCAGCTTAAGCTCAGACGCCCTGTGTATCGGCGGACGGCTGCCTACGGCCACTTCGGACGTGAGGAGGAAGGGTTCACCTGGGAGGTCACCGACAGGGCCGCTGATCTCAAGAAATATCTCTGAGAGCATACATAGAAACGTCTCTCGTGGAGCATCTCCGAGGAGGTTCAAGTGGACCACGATATCCATGACCCAGGGCTCGCCCAGAAGGGCAAACTCAGGATCGAGTGGGCGGGAGCAAGCATGCCTGTCCTCAACGACATAAGGAAGCGGTTTGCAGCAGAGAAACCGCTGGAAGGCATAAGGATAGCGGCGTGCCTCCATGTCACAACCGAGACCGCTAACCTGATGACCACGCTCAAGGCCGGTGGTGCAGACGTGCGGCTTTGTGCTTCCAATCCCCTGAGCACCCAGGATGATGTGGCGGCATCACTCGTGGAGGATGGCAAGATAAGCGTCTTTGCAAGGCGGGGGGTTGACACCAAAGGTTACTATGAGCACATAAGGGGAGCCCTTGCTTTCTCTCCGCAGATCACGATGGATGATGGTGCTGACCTGGTTTTCACTATACATTCGGAGACGCCGGCGCTGGCTTCCTCCGTGATCGGAGGTACCGAGGAGACTACAACGGGTGTGATAAGGCTCCGGAGTATGGCCAAAGAAGGTGCCTTGAGATACCCCATCATCGCCGTGAACGATGCTCTCACCAAACATCTTTTCGACAACAGGTACGGGACGGGACAGAGCACTCTTGACGGCATTTTAAGGTCCACCAACATGCTGCTAGCCGGATCCAGAGTCGTAATCTGCGGTTACGGTTGGTGTGGGAGGGGGGTCGCAACTCGGGCAAGGGGAATGGGTGCCAATGTGATCGTGACCGAGGTCGAACCCCTGAAGGGGCTTGAAGCCGTGATGGATGGGTTCGCCGTTATGCCCATGGCCGATGCAGCGAAGGTCGGCGATCTTTTCATCACTCTGACCGGCAACAAGGGGGTCTTGAGGGTGGAGCATTTCGAAGCGATGAAGGACGGAGCCGTCATCTGCAACTCGGGGCACTTCAATGTTGAGATCGACATCGAAGCACTGGAAAAGATGGGGACCTCGAAGCGGCGTATACGCGGCGAGGTTGATGAGTACAGGATAGGTGACAAGCGTGTTTATCTCTTGGGCGAGGGCCGCTTGATAAACCTTGCTGCTGCCGAAGGGCATCCGGCATCTGTGATGGACATGAGTTTCGCCAATCAGGCCCTCTCGCTGGAATACCTGGTTCGATCAAAGACCAAGCTCGTGCCGGATGTCTACCCCGTCCCGGCCGACATAGACCGGAAGGTCGCCGGCCTCAAGCTTGCTGCTATCGGGGTGAAGATTGACACGCTCACAGAAGAACAGCGAATCTACCTGGCATCCTGGAAGTCAGGAACATAGCAACTGAGTGACTCCCTGACTTGCAGGTTAACAACCCCGGTTCCCGGAGCGGAGCGGTCTCGAAGTTAGCGCTTCTCAGCCCTGAGTATCAGGACGATTCCGCAGACGGCGAAGAAGACGTTGCCTGCCCATGCCGCGACAAGTGGCGGCAGCACCGAATGATCGCCCAGTGCCTGACCGACCCTCACGAAGCCGTAATAGACAAAGCATAGCCCAAGTCCTGTGCCCACGCCCACAGCCAGGCCACCCCTGCGGAGCCGCGCGGAAAGAGGTGAGCCGATGAGCACAACTATAAGATTGGCAAAAGGGAACGACATCTTCATGGCGAGGCCTACGCGATACTTCGCCGAATCCCCTCCGCTCTCATCTATCTTCCGCACCAGGCGCGCCAGTTCCCTGTAGCTCATCTCTTCAGGGTTTCGCTGCTCTCGCAGAATGTCTCTGGGGTAATCCTTGACCATCGGGAGGGAGCCCTGGGTTATGTAAGTCTCGCGTTCCACTTCACCATCCTCTGAGAACCATCTCACCCAGGCTTCCGATAGTATCCAGATCGAATCCTTCCAGACTGCCTCAGTCGCGTTGAGGCGGAAGATCAGTTTCCCTGCTTGTGATTGTTCAACGACAAGATCCTTCATGGTATTGAGTCTAGTATCATACTCAGGTGCGAAGTAAAAAAGGCCGGCCTTGCCTCGATAGGTTACGTTGGACCTTATTCTTGGCTCGGTCTTAGCCGAGGATTTCCTGATCTCATTGTTCTTGATGCTCCTCACAATAGCATCCGCACCGGGCTCGACAAACTCGGCAACACTCAGCGCCACCAGGCTAGCCACGAGGCCTGCCGCAGCCAGCGGCACGATTGATCTTGCGAAGCGAATGCCGGACGCCTTCATCGCTACCAGTTCGTTAAGCCTTGCCATCTGGCCGATCGTGAAAAGTGAAGATATGAGGACCGCCACAGGTAAGGTGAGTGTGAAAATGTAAGGGATCTGGAAGGCGTAGTACTTGAGCACAGTAAGGACGCCGACGTCGTTATCCACAAAATCATCGACGTTCTCCACCATATCCAGGGTGACAAAGACCGCGATAAAGGCCAGCGCGCCTATCAATATCATCCTGGTAAACTCGGCGAGAACATACCTGTCCAGGGTTCTCAAATCAGGTTCTCCCTACCAGGGCGCGGATCTTATGGGGGATGAAGGGAAGCTCCCTGTTGGCTCTTATGAAGAGCCACAGACCGATTGTGCCCAGCAGTATATTGGCGGCCCACATGGACAGGAAGGGCGGCACGAAACCTCGGTCTGCGAGTTTCTCGCCTGCAGTGAGGAAAGCATAGTAGATCGCAAACACCGAGATGCTCCCGACCATGCCCGCACCGGTCCCGCCTTCCTTGGTTCTGGCGCCTATCGGCACTCCGAGAAGCACAAACACGGCACAGGCGAATGAAATCGCAATCTTCTTATGTATCTCAACTGAGTACGCTCTCATACTTCTCCTGTAGCCCATCTCCTGGTTCTTGAGACTCTGAAGCTTATCCTGCGTCGAGGTCAAGAGGGCAACGATCTTGCCACTCGACTTAGGCCGCGTTTCATCTGACAAGTCAGCCTTCCTGATCTCAGGGAGTTCCTGGGCAGCCTTCTCGATGATCTCTCTCACCTGTCCATTCCCATCCGCCATCTTTCGTTTGATCTTGGCAACCTCACCTCTCAGGGAACTTATGCTCATCTCGCGTTCGCCGCGGTATTCCCGCTCTATCATCATGAGCTTGCCCCCTGCATCCGGGATGTTAAGCGTGTGCTCGGCGAACTTGAGCCTCAAGTAACGCTTTGGATCCTTCTGGTCAACATCGTGGATCTCACCGTCATAAAGCTTGAGGACAAGCGTGTTGCCATCTTCGGCGAAATGTACATCCCCTCGCTCGGCCCTGATGGTCTGTGCAGGTTTGTCCTCGACCAGCTTCGAAATTGTTACTCCTTCAATCCGGTTGCCCCTGACCTTCTCAGCAAGGATACTGATGCCCTTTATGTCATTGATGAAAACGCCGTCCCTGAGCTGGAGCGCAGGCTTTTTTCTGTGTATTGATACAAGCAGATTTGCTAATCTATGATTGGTTTCGGGAACGAGGTAGTTGTGGACGGGTATCATCCCGAAGGACAGCAGCAAGGAGGCCACAAGGAGGGGCTTGGCAATCGCGAACAGGCTTATCCCGCTTGTCCTCATGGCCACGATCTCGTTGTCGGAAGCAAGGCGCATGAAGGAGATCAGCGTGCCTATCAGGACCGCCATGGGGACGGCCATCACGATCATCCAGCCGAGGCTCAGGACCAGGAGCTCTGTTGAGATGGCTATCGGCACGCCTTTGCCGATGAGCATTTCGAGGTTCTTGTAAAGAAAATCCAGGACAAGAATGAAGATAATGATGAAAATGCCGAAAAGGAAAGGTGCTACCTGCTGGGTGAGGATGTATTTATGAAGTGTCTTCATTTGTACACCAACGTACCTAAATGGGGTCACCGCAAATCTTTCAGAGCCAAGTTACTACAGGGGTCCGGCAAGGGCAAGCCTATTATTCCTGTGCTATTTGCGGGTGTGGACGAGAGGGAGGTTCTGAGCCCAGGCATGGCACAAAAGTTGCCCTTGCTGGGGTCTGCGGGGCTTAGTATATTGGTTGAAAGACTCAATCGATGAGAGCACATGATGGTTACTGGGCCATAATCTTTGGGCTTCTGGTCTTCGGATACGTAAGCGTCTCCGAGGGCGCTGACTCCCTTGGCTTCGGAACGTCCTCTGACAGCCTCTCGGCCGGCCCCACATCGGAAGTCTCGCTCAGGTTTCCTTCGAGCGGTACAAATCTCGGCCCGCGGTTCGCCTTCCCCGAATTCATGCAGAAGCCGGTGCTTGAGCAGGATTTCAACGGCGCTCTCAGGGAGAATTGGATCAAAGCCGGCTCGGGCAGGGTCTTTGAGGAACATGCGATGTCCCTTCGAGACTTCAGCAGCATAGACATACCGGTCAAGTTCCCCAAGACCATAGGCCGAGTGATCGGGCAGGGAGCAAACTTGAGCGTCACCGGCAGCGAACAGATCACCTTCGGCGGCCAGACAAGATACAGGGTAAATCAACCTTTGACCGAATACGGAAGACCATCTAAGTTTCCTCAGCTCAATATGAAGCAGCATCTCAGGATAGACCTCAAGGGAACCGTGGGCGAGAAAATAAACGTACTGGTTCATCACGATAGCGATGTCGAAACACCCCTTGAGAACCGCATAAAGCTCAATTACAAGGGCGATGACGACGAGATCGTGCAGAGTGTGGAAATGGGTAATACCAACCTGTCCATGCCGGGTTCCCAGTTTGTGGGCTACAGCGAACAGCACCAGGGTCTTTTCGGAGCCAAGGTGCTTGCTAAGCTAGGGGCCATGGATATGACCGTGATCGCCAGCAAGCAGGAAGGCAGAACTGCCGGGGCGCGATTCGTGGGAGCGGCTGAGCGAGATTCGGTAAGACTCTCAGACATGGACTTTGTCAAGAACAAATACTTCTTCATGATTGATCCCTATGAGAGGCTTGAATACTGCCGCAAGATTGCGCCCGAGCCCTGCCCTGAAGTCACCGAGGTCGAAGTTTACCTGGATGACGGCAACGGCAATAACAACATCGGTGAGGGTGCGGTCGAGGCTTATGCTTTGCTTGATCCTGACAGGGTGCCATCGGATTCCGCCGGCTGGGCGGACTCGACCTATCACGGCTTCTTCGACATCCTTGAGCGTAACAGAGACTATGCGATAGACCAGCGTACCGGTGAGATCTCGCTCCTCAGAGCCCTCGATGCCGCGCATACGCTGGCTGTCACTTACAAGTGGGGCGACATGGTGGTGGGCGGGTATGGTGGGTATGGTGACAAGAACGTGCGCTTGCTGAAGATGATACGCCCGACCGAGACGGACATGATAGAAAAGGAGGGACTCTGGGGCGGTACCCTCAGGTATGAGCGCAAGAACGTCTATTCGCTCGGCGCGAGCTACGTCTCCGAGGGGAAGGTCTTGGTGAAGATTTACCGCAAGGACCCGGGCGGAGATGTCAAGGACGTCCAGCGGCAGTATGAGTATTCGAAGGTTCTCGGGATAGACCTTGAGGATGAGAGCAATGTGAAAGCGAGCCCGGCAAACGGCTGGCGCACGGACGGGTATGCCGACGGCGGAACCGTAAACGGCGAGCTGGGGCTGCTCCTGTTTCCAGACCTCAGGCCCTTCGATCCCGACATACAGCTGATGGATGCCAGACCGGAGACTCTCGATGATGGAAACCCCGATATTTACGACATTCATCCCAGGAAGCTCAAGCCCGAGAACAGCAAGTACTATATGGTGGTCTGGTTCTCCACCCCGCAGACCATATTCAAGTTGAACAATGTCAATATCCTTGAGGGAAGCGAGACCGTAACGCTCAACGGAAGGCGGCTCACGCGCAATGTTGACTATGAGATCTATTATGACGTGGGGCAGATAAGATTCAAGATCGACGAAGCGGCGAGTCCCGATGCACAGATAACCGTAGATTACCAATATGTGCCCTTCCTCGCTTTAGCCCAGCAATCTCTTTTGGGCATCCAGGGCACCTACAAGTTCTCGGAACAGTCCTACTTGAGTACGGCCTGGATCTACCAGAGCAAGAAATCCCCCGAGGAACGGCCCAGGCTGGGCCAGGAACCTTCTCAGATCATGGTCGGCGACGTCAATACGCGGCTGGAATTCCAGCCGAAGTGGATGACCGCGATCACCAATGCGCTTCCCATGGTCCAGGCACAAAGCCCCTCAAGACTGTCAATCTCAGCCGAAGTGGCGGCAAGTTTTCCCAATCCCAATACCAAGCGTGATGTCTACATAGATGATATGGAAGGAGTGAGGGACTTGAGGTCTTTTTCGCTGATCCGGGAAGCCTGGGTGCCCGCAAGTCCCCCGACAGATTTCTACTACAGGGACAACCGCAAGATCTGGTGGTACGTCAAGGACAGGGAAGTCAAGGAGCAGGATCTCTTCCCAGAGGCGGAGTCCCGTCCAGGGGAAGCCTTCATTCCGGTTCTTGAAATCAACTTCAGGAAGTTCGCATATGGCTGGGTTGCTCCGGATCCTGACACAGCCAAGCAGTGGTCGGGGCTTGAGCGGCTTGTGTCAAAGACCGGAAGCGATTACTCGGATCTCAGGTTTCTCGAAGTCTGGCTCAGGAAGAAGGAGGGCCACAGGGGGAAGATGTACGTTGACCTTGGTGCCGTGAGCGAGAACTTCTACCATCCCTGGGCCGACACGCTTAACACCGAGGACAAGGATAGTGACGGCAAGCTGAGTGAAGACGAGAACACGGGACTTGACGGCATACCCGATGGCCAGCCAGGCGACGACCAGGTGGAGTATGAGGACAACTGGTCTTACAGTGAAGGAGACTACTCCCACATAAACGGCACCGAGGGCGACCCCAATTTGGTACCCGATACCGAAGACATTGACGGTAATGGGAACCTCGACAAAGACGAGGTCCTCTTTAGACTAGGTTTTGACCTCTCCGACACCACTTACATTGTGGGGCGTTCGGGGGATTGGTGCCACTACATGATTCCTTTGGCCGATGCGGACGCGCTCGGCGGCTCGCCCAGCTGGAAATCAATAAGATATGTCCGCTTCTTCTTCACCGGCGTCGATACACCTTCAGTCTTCCAGCTAGCCTACCTGCAAATCTCGGGCGCGAGTTGGCTCGAGGAGGGAATACGCAGGAAGGAAGACATGGCCCGCGTCGAGCGGCTTCCCCGAGAGTCCTTTGAAATATCAGCCAAGAACACGCGAGATGACCCGAGTTATGATCCACCCTATGATCCCGGTACAGATCCTGAGGGCTACAAGAAGCGGGAGCAGTCGCTGGTATTCGGCCTCCGGAACCTCGAAGCGGGAAACTGCGGGTCGGTTTACAAGACCTTGCCGGGAAATGCCGGTGACTACACCCTCTACCATACCCTCGCGTTTTATGTCCATGGCGACCCGAATGCATCCGCTGAAGATCTGAGCTTCTTCCTGAGGATAGGTGCGGACAGTATCAACTTCTACGAATACGGCATGAAGGTGACCCCTGGCTGGAGTGACGTCCGGTTGAAGCTTGATGAGATAACCAACCTCAAGACAAGCATGGATACGACGACGGTCACCCTCTATGGCAAGCCGGTTTTGAGGAGGGAGAGGCCCCTGACTGAAGCCACCTGGATCGCAGTCTATGGTGAGCCTTCCATAACGAGGGTATCGCGGATCGGCGCGGGTGTGGTGAACCGCGGGACAGCTCCAACGAGCGACACTGCGGTTGAAGTCTGGTTTGATGATCTGAGACTGACTGATGTGCGCCGTGAGATGGGGGTTGCAAAGCGAATCTCGGTGGGGGCGGCCTTGTCGGATGTGATGAGCGTCAGTGCCGATCTCAAGCAGACCGACACCGAATTTCAGAACCTCGGGGGCACCAGAAGAGGATCTGATGATACCGATCTCTCCCTATCAGGATCCACCTCACTTGACAGATTCCTTCCCCCACTCGGGATGTCCCTGCCGTTCTCGGTGGGTTATCACACTGCCCGGTCGTTGCCCACTCTGAGCAGCCGGTCCGATGTCGCTCTTACGACGCCGCAGCAGCGAAAAAAAGAGGAGCGAACGTCGGTCGATAACAACTACAGTCTGGCCTTCTCTCGGAGGCAGAAATCGAACAACCTGCTCATGAAGCTTACCTTCGACGCCCTTTCCGGAAGGGTGTCCTTTGCACGCAGGCAGGGAAAGTCACCCGAGTCGGATGCCGCCTCAAACGGCTACAATGGGAATCTTGCTTACGCCTTCAAGCCCTGGTGGAACCATTCACTGAGAATCTACAGGGGCTATGCAATATCCTATTTTCCTGAAGGTATGGATTTCGCCGTTTCCGGTTGGACAAAGACCGAAAAGGAGTTCGACAAGCGCCAGAAGATTATGAAGAAAAACCAGTACACGAGGGAGATCAGAGGTAACTTTGCCATTTCGGTCAAACCTCTCACCGGTCCTTCGCTGGAGACTGACTACAGCCTGAAGACCATGCGGGACCTCGATCAAAACAAGCAGGTGCCGATACTGTCAAGCGTCGGTCTGGGATGGGAACTCAATCGGAACCAGAGAGCGGGTGCCACCCTGAGGCCTACCATAGGCAAGATACTCAAACCATCCGTGAGTTATGACGTCAACTATGATGAGAATTCCGATCCTTCCGTGCGCTCGGCGAATGATCCGCCAGGGGTCAGACGAGCATCCGTCTCAAGCAGGTCGAGCATTGATCTCCTGCTTCAGCCTTCTTCGTTCTTGTCTGCCCCGCAAAAGGGAGCCGATACAACCGGAGTGCCCATTTACAGGCGAGTCCTTGCCATGATTCCAGATATCGATGTCGGCTACTTCGTTGACAGAAGCTCCAGATACAACAAGCTTATGAAACGGCCGGGTTTGAGGTTTCAACTCGGAATAGATCCTCAGGTGGATAAGGACGCTATCCTGAGGCCCTCGGGCGCAGGAACGTCAGGCGGAGCCGGACTGCCCACTGATGAGATCACGAGGAATGACGGCTACGACGTTTCCACGGAATTCAAGCCTGTCGAGACAGTTTCCCTGACCACCAAGTACAAGCATGACAAGAAAACGAGGACCTATGCCGGTGCGACAACCTTTGACAGGCAAACCGTCTGGCCTGATGTTGCCGGCAACATCTCTTCGACGGTCTATCTGCCGCTTTTCAGGGGAGCCGTAAAGACTTCCTCGATCACGGTGGGCTACAAGCGGTCGAGGCAGGCGAGTGGCGTGGGTGCCACAGAGACCAATCGCGGGCACCGGTCGGAGTGGCTGCCGGTCATCGGCTGGGATGCAACGTGGAAGAACGGTGTGCGGACGACCTTCAATCTCCGGCGTAGCAGTAACACCACTGAGGACACTAAGGGTACTGGAAGCGAGAAGAAGTTCGTCTCAAATTCCGCTAACTTCTCGCTGAGACATTCCTTCAGCGCTCCGGAAGGCATGTACATCCCGCTCGCTGGCAGGACATTGAAGTTCAAGAGCAGCCTCACAGTATCTCTGGACTTGTCCTTCGAGTCACGTGTGGGCACCACACCTTCGTTCAAGAACAGGATAGACAGCAGCACGAGGACATTTACCATCAGTCCCAAAGCAAGCTATAGCTTCAGCACCAGCGTCACAGGCTCCGCCGATGCACGCTTCGAGCAGACCACCGACCGCAAGCTCGAACAGACCTGGAGAACCATTGGTCTGAGCGTTTCCGTCCTCATCCGCTTCTAATGTTTTTGCTTGCATTCCAATCGGCCCTATTGTAAGTTTGTCCATGAGTGGGCAAAGCCCACTCTTAAAGTTTCTATGTGCAGGGAGGCTCTCCGGTGGGCGGGGCCGAGTTACTGGAAAAAATCAGAAATATCGTTTTGCCTGTATTGGATCGGCTCGGCTATCACGTGGTGGAAGTGGTTCTGGTGGGGTCGCATGGGAGGCGGACCTTAAGGGTGTTCATTGACCGAAGGGGTGGCGTCACGCTTGATGATTGCGCAAGGGCGAGTAAAGCCCTCAGCGCCGAGCTCGACCAGCATGATCTCCTCGCGTGCAAGTACTATTTGGAGGTCTCCTCTCCCGGTGCCGAGAGGAAACTTAGGACCAGAGAGGATTTTCAGTGTTTCGTAGGGAGGAAAGCCAAGATCAGGTTCAGAGAAGGTGGTGGGTATGTGGCGGATCTGGTTGGCACGATAGGAAGCTTCAAGGACGATGTGCTTGTGCTTGAGCCGGAGGGTAGAGCCGAAGTAAGCGTCCGGTTTGCCGATATCCTGGGCGCTAACCTTTCGATCTGAGAGAAGGCTGTACGTATGGACATGAGCTTCGAAATCATCCAGGCACTGAAGCAGATTGCTAGGGAAAAGGATGTTGATGAGAACCTCATCATCGAGACGCTTCAGGCTGCTTTGGTCAGCGCTGCAAGAAAGAAGTACGGGGCCTCGAGCAACATTGTGGCCGAGATAGACGAGAATCTTGGGCGTCTTCAGGTGTACTGTTCCAAGAACGTGGTTGAGAAGGTCGAAGACCCTCAGACGCAGATCTGCCTCGCCGAAGCCCTTGAGATCTCGCCGGATGCGGCAGTCGGCCAGGAAGTAAGGATCGAGATTCCACCCGAACACTTCGGGCGAAACGCAATCCAGGCTGCCAAGCAGGTCGTGATCCAGAGAATCCGGGAGGCGGAGCGAGACAGAGTCTTCAGGGAGTATGAGAAGCGAATAGGGGAGGTTGTAACCGGGGGCGTCCAGCAGATTGACAGGGGCAACATAATCGTCAATGTCGGCAAGACCGAAGCCATTCTGCTCCAGCGAGAACAGATACCGAGAGAGCAATTCAGGCAAGGCAATAGCATCAAGGCCTATATCATAGAAGTTTCCAGGGCCGCAAAGGGTCCGCAGATCGTGCTCTCGCGAAGCCACAGCGATTTCATGAAGAAGCTCTTCACGATGGAAGTGCCGGAGATCGATAGCGGCATCGTCGAGATAAAGGCTGTTGCCAGGGAGCCCGGCTCAAGATCCAAGATCGCGGTCTTCTCAAAGGATGATAAGGTTGATGCAGTAGGGGCCTGCGTGGGCATGAAAGGATCGAGAGTCCAGTCAGTGGTGCGCGAGCTGGGTGGGGAGCGGATCGACGTGGTTCTCTGGAACGACGATTCGATGGTGTTCGTCACAAGAGCCCTGAGCCCTGCGAAGGTTGTGCATGCTGAGATGGATGATAAAGATAACAGGGCCACAGTCGTGGTATCTGATGATCAGCTTTCGCTTGCTATCGGTAAGGGTGGGCAGAATGCGAGACTTGCTGCCAAACTGACCAATCTCAGGATAGACCTGATAAACGAGTCCCAGTATGCCGAGCGGCTGGAGTTTCGGAAGATGGCGAGGATACCTGTTTCGGAGCTCGGCGGTCTGGATGATGAAGTCCGCGCTAAGCTTGTCGGGGCCGGATATGAGACCGCTGAGGATGTCAGCAAGGCCGATGTGGGTGAGCTCGCGGGCCTTGAGGGCGTTGGCGAGGAGAAGGCCAGGGCAGTGATTGAGGTTGCCAAGTCGAGGATCGCGGAGATCAGGGAGAAGTTCAGAGCCGCGAAGCCGGCCGAGGAGGGTGAGGCGGGCAAGGCCGCGCCCGGGGAGGCCGAGGCAAAGGGGACGGAGTCGAAGGGAGAAGCATCTTGAGGGGCGAGCACATTGCCATAAGAACATGCGTGGGTTGTTTTGAGAGGTTTCCCAAGGGTCGCCTTGTGCGCTTCGTCATAAGCGACAAGGGCATCGGGCTCGGCAATGCGAGCGGACGCGGCCTCTATCTCTGTAGGAGTGCGGCTTGTCTCGAGAAGGCACTTAAACGGAGGAACCTTAAAGGGCTTGTGGCAATGCGACCGTGTGATTCGGCGTTTGCCGCGCTCAGGCAAGTGATAATGGAAACAGAGGGCGGTGGTGGTGGAACGGGCGAGAGGCACGTATCCGATCGAGTGAGCGGAGGTGGTGCCATTGGCTAGGAAGCGAATCTATCAAATTGCACGAGATTTCAACCTCTCAAGTGAAGCTCTCCTTGAAATGCTGAGAGGTATGGGCCTCAAGGTAAAGAGCCACATGAGCGCCATCGAGGATGAGACGATAGTAGCCCTGCGCGAGAAGCTCAGACTCAAGAAAGAGGAAGTCAAGAGGGAAGAGGCACGGAAGAAACTGATTGTCGAAGAAGTCGAAGTCAAGCCGAAGCCTCAAGAGAAGGTGGTTGAACCTCCCAAACGTGTGGGTCTCAGGCGTCGCGTAAATGAAAAATCGGTTAAGGAAAGCGTGAGGAAGACCCTTGCGGAGATCGAAGGCAAGAGAGCGAAGCGGCGGAAGAGGAAATCTGCGCAAGAAGAGGAACTTGCGGAAGAAGAAGCAAAGGTGATCAGAGTCACAGAATTCATCTCCGTGGGGGAGCTCGCTTCGGTGCTGGGGGTCAAGTCCGCTGAGGTTGTCACTTGCTGCATGAGAATGGGAGTGATGGCAACCATAAACCAGAGGCTTGATGCCGATACCATAGAGGCCATTGCGGACGAGTTTGACTATGGGGTCGAGTTCATAAAGGAATACGGGGCAGAAATCGGGGAAGAGGAGGAAGTACCTGAGACCCGGAGGCATCCCGTTGTGACCATAATGGGCCATGTTGACCATGGCAAGACCTCGCTCCTCGATTATGTCAGGAGAAGCAACGTTGTGGCCGGCGAGTCAGGCGGCATAACCCAGCACATTGGAGCTTACGAGGTCGAGACCACCGGAGGGAAGATAACCTTTCTCGATACGCCGGGCCACGAGGCCTTCACGGCGATGAGGGCGCGAGGCGCCCAGGCCACAGATATCGTGGTGCTTGTGGTCGCTGCAAACGAACGCGTCATGCCTCAGACCGTTGAGGCGATTGACCATGCAAAAGCTGCCGAGGTCCCCATCATTGTCGCCATCAACAAGATTGATCTCCCCGATGCAAATGTGGACAGGATAAAGCATGAGTTGGCATCCAATGGCCTCACACCCGACGAATGGGGTGGAAATGTCTTGATGGTGCCTGTCTCCGCCAAGAGGGGTGACGGGGTCCAGCGTTTGCTCGAGATGATCCTTTTGCAGGCTGAGATGCTGGATCTCAAGGCACCGCAGGAAGGCAGAGCAAGCGGCGTGGTGATCGAGTCAAGAGTGGAACAGGGCCGGGGCATAGTGATAACCATGTTGAGCCAGAAGGGCGAGCTCAACCTCGGTGACCCCTTCGTCGGAGGCATATGGGCGGGGAAGGTGCGGGCCATGTTCAACGAGCGCCGCAAGATCGTGAATCTTGCTCATCCTTCGTCGCCAGTGGAAGTCCTTGGGTGTCAGGGTGTTCCCCAGGCCGGTGATTCCTTCATGGTTACACGGGACGATAGAGAGGCACGAGAGATTGCGACAAAGAGACAGCTTCTCCAGCGCGAGAAAGATCTACGCAAGACGGTACACATAAGCCTCCAGGAGCTTTATGCCAGGATCCAGACCGGCGAGATCAAGGAATTGAGAGTGGTCACCAAGGGAGATGTGGATGGATCGGTCGAGGCCTTGAGCGATGCGCTCCAGAAGCTCGGCTCGGATAAGGTGACGATCAAGACGATTCACAGGGGCGTGGGCCCGGTGAACGAGTCGGACGTTCTTCTGGCTGCGGCATCAGATGCAATCGTCATCGGCTTCCACGTGGGCATACTCCCGAAGGCCCGGGAGATAGCGAAACGTGAACAGGTCGATGTGAGAAACTACGACATCATTTACGAAGTCACCAAAGACATCCAGGCTGCCATGGAGGGACTGCTCGGTCCCGTGATCGAAGAGAAGGTAATGGGCAGCGCGGAAGTCAGGAAGGTCTTCGCGATAAAGCGTGTAGGTACGATAGCAGGCACATATGTGACTGAAGGCACGATGACGAGGAACTGCTTCGTCAGAGTGTTGAGGGTTGGCGAGAAGGTCTTCGAAGGCAAGATCTCCTCACTCAAGCGCTTTAAGGACGACGCCAGGCAGGTCACTCAGGGATACGAGTGCGGCATTGGGCTTGAAGGCTTCACCGATATGAGAGAGGGTGACATCCTTCAGGCGTACGTCCTCGAAGAGGTGAAGAGGACGTAGGAGCGCGAGTTGGTCGTAGGAACCTGCAGGATCACGCTGCATATTCCCGATGGCGGATCACTCAAAGCTAAAAGGCTTGTCCTGCGAAGGCTCAAGGACAAGGTGAAGAACAAATTCAATGTCGCGATAGCCGAGGTGGACGATTGTGATCTGTGGCAGCGCTCTACGCTTGGCATAGCGACGGTCTCGAAGGACAGCAAGTTCGCCAACCAAGTGATATCGAATGTTGTCGGGCTGATCGAGTCTGACAGGGACATAAGTGTGATCGATGTGGAGACAGACTTCGAGGTCAGGTGATCTTGCAGACGAGAAGACTGGACAGACTGTGCGCCCAGATACAGGAAGAAGTCAGCGAGATCATATCGCGCAAGCTCCGAGATCCCAGGATCGGCTTCGTCACTCTGACCGGCGTGAAGGTGAGTGCAGATCTCAGTTATGCAAGCATATATGTCAGTGTTATGGGAAGCCCCGAGGATATTGAGAGGAGCATCGCATGCCTCGGTGGTGCCGCGAGCTTCATAAGATCTGAGCTTGCGAAGAGGCTTCAAATAAGACATATCCCCGAGATAAGATTCCATCATGATGACTCATGCACAAAAGGTGCGCGGATCGATTCGATATTGAAACACCTCAAGGAAAGCAGGGATGACCCAGGCCTACAAGACCCTATCTGATCTCATCAGGAATTCGCAATCTTTCATAGTGACTTCACACATCGATCCTGACGGTGATGCGATCGGGTGTGCGCTTGCTATGTTCTCTGTTCTAAAGAGGTTAAACAAAACAGTTAAAGTGTTATCCGAAGATGGCGTCCCGCCATCGTACACTTTTCTTGAAGGAGCGAGCGAAGTCCTTACCTCGCGTGCCGACCCCTGTGACGTGGCGGTCGTCGTGGATTCGGGTGGGCTTGATCGGACGGGCTGGGTTGGCGAGGTCGTGAAGCAGTGTCGGACGGTTGTGAACATAGATCACCATATGTCAAACACCTATTTCGGAGACATCAACATCGTCGATATGTCGGCCGGGGCTTGCGGCGAGATCGTTTACAAGGTCTTGGATGAGCTCGGGGCCGGGTTGGTGAAGAGCGAGGCCGAGGCGCTCTATGTGGCAATCTTGAGTGATACGGGCTGTTTCCGGTTCCCGAGTACGACCGCTGGCACCTTGAAGATCGCGGCTCACCTGCTTGACCTGGGCGTGAGGCCGTATCACGCGGCGTCGGAGATCTACTGGAAGAAGTCTCTCGCGTCATTGAAGATACTCGGCAATACGCTTTCCTCTATCGAGGTGACGGATGACGGCAAGATTGCGATGATGCAGGTAACGCGCGACATGTACCGTGCTGCCGGAGCGTCGGCTGTGGATACCGAAGGCCTTGCAAACTACCCGCGGTCAATCAATGGTGTCGCAGTTGGAGTGTTTTTGAGGGAAACCAGCGAGGGTTGCTTCAGAGTAAGCCTGAGGGCGGCTGAGGGTTATGACGTTGACGCGGTGGCGAAGGTCTTTGGGGGCGGAGGACACGCGGCCGCCGCAGGCTTCCGAATAGAGGGAGATCTCGAGAGCGTCAAGGCCAAGGTGCGCCAGAGCATCTATTCCCACCTCAAGCATCGCGACCTGTCCGCCAATAGCTGAATCTATGGACGGTATCCTTATACTCGACAAACCAGGCGGGATGACTTCCCACGATGTGGTGGTCGAGCTTCGCCGCCTGCTTCCCGGGGCCAGAGTCGGCCATGCAGGGACCCTCGATCCCAATGCCACCGGGGTCTTGATCGGTCTAGTGGGCAAGGCCACCAAGATCTCAAGGTTCCTTATGAGCCTGGAGAAGGAGTACCTATTCTCGATCGAGTTGGGGATTGAAACGGACACGCTTGACAGGTGGGGCAAAGTCCTGAGTGTCGGGAGCACATCGGGAGTGGACTCGGAACGCATACTTGATTCGGCGTCAAGATTCAGGGGCAGATATCAGCAAATAGCCCCATCCCTTTCGGCGATCAAACATCAAGGTACGCCCCTCTATAAGCTGGCCAGGCGGGGCCTTGCGACTCCGCTCAAGACCAGGGTTGTCGAGATAAGAGAGTTCGAGGTGCTCAACATATCTATGCCTTGTGTCGCCATCCGCGTGGTATGTTCATCTGGGACTTACGTGAGGTCGCTTGCGCGGGACATGGGAAGGCATCTGGGCTGCGGCGCGACCGTATCGAGCCTCAGGCGAGTGAGGATCGGCAGCTTCAATATAGATAGTGCCACGCCCTTGAGTGATCTCGTCGAGAGCCGGAAAAGACCTGAGGAGATCATGCTCTCGATAGAGAAAGCCCTTGGGCATCTGCCGAAGATAGGCCTCAAGGGAAGCAGCGTCCAAGGCATAAGATCAGGTCGGCAGCCATCGTCGGCCGATCTCGGGAGGACGGATTTCGATTTCAAAGGCAAGTACGTGGCGCTGACCGACGAGGCGGGCACCATAATCGGCATTGCGGCGCGGTCGGAAGAGCCGGCGGCCGGTCTCAAGACCGAGCGGATAATCTGAGGGGGCCGAATCTGCGAATAACAAGAAGCTTGGCGGGATTGGCCGGAAGGTCCGCGAAGTCCGTTGTGACGATCGGCGCGTTTGACGGGATACACATGGGGCACAGGCGGATCCTCGATGAGGTGGCGTTGCTCGCGCGGGGGCTTCGCGTGCGAGGCGTGGTCATAACGTTTGAGCCTCACCCCATCTCGGTGTTCACACCCGACGAAGCTCCCATGATGCTCACAACCCTGGCGGAAAAGCTGGCACTGATTGAAGAGATGGGTCTTGACGAGACCGTCGTATTGAGATTTACTTCTAACTTCGCCCGCCGGCGGGCCGAATGGTTTGTGAGGAACGTCCTCATGGCGAAATTCAACATGGCGAGGCTTGTGATCGGCTATGATTTTCGTTTCGGAAAAGGCCGCGAGGGCGACGCGCAGTACCTGGAGGCTCTGGGTGAAAATATGGGCTTCGGCGTTGACATCGTGCCGCCCGTCAAGTTCGGTGCTCACCCTGTGAGCTCAACGCGGGTGAGAACATCGCTTGCAAGGGGGGATGTCAAGTCCGCATCGAAGATGCTCGGCAGATCATACAGCCTGGCCGGGTGGGTTGTACGGGGAGAAGGCAGGGGAAGGCTCCTCACATATCCTACTGCCAATCTTGAGATAGGAGATGCGACAAAAATGTTGCCCCGCCTCGGGATTTATGCCGTGCGAGTGATGGTGGGAAAGGCTCTCTACCCCGGCGTGCTCTACATCGGGACCAAGCCGACCTACGGGGGTGAAGCGACCACCATTGAGGTCCATTTGATCGGATTCGAGGCCGGGCTTTATGGGCAGGAGATTGAAGTCCACTTTGTCGATAGAATAAGAGACGAGCGGGAATTCAAGGATGACAAGGCTTTGAAGCGGGCCATCGCGGCGGATGTGACACGGGCCCGTAGCCTCCTTGAGAATTAGCTCTTGATTTGTTAGCGAAAAATGTCTAATTAATTATGTTCAGAGGGGGTGACAGAGAAGTGAGTTTAGACAAGGACAAGAAGCAGGAAGTGATCAGGAAGTACCAGGTTCATGAGAATGACTCCGGTTCGCCCGAGGTTCAGATCGCGCTCCTGACCGAGCGCATCAACCAGCTTACCGGGCATTTCCAGGTTCATAAGAAGGATTACCATTCTAGGCGAGGCCTTCTCAAGCTGGTCGGCCAGCGCAGGAGGCTTCTTGATTATCTCAAGTCCCGCAAGGCAGATAAGTACCGACAGATAGTGAAGGAGTTGGGTCTGCGCAAGTAGCGGGTCCGCGAGGTAAAGGAGTATTAAGGAAGCTGTTATGATCCATGAGGAAAAGATTGAAATAGGTGGAAGGACCCTCTCAATTGAAACGGGCAGAGTTGCGAAGCAGGCTGACGGAGCCGTACTTGTCCGCTACGGTGATACGGTTGTCTTAGTAACGGCGGTGGTTGCGAAAGAGCCGCTGGAAGGTGCAGGTTTTCTCCCCCTTCTTGTTGAGTACCGGGAAAAATCATATGCCGCCGGTAAGATTCCCGGTGGTTTTTTCAAACGGGAGGGGAGGCCTACTGAGAAAGAGATCCTGAGTGCCAGATTGATCGACAGGCCTATTCGATCTCTTGTTCCCGATGGCTTCACAAACGAGATCCAGATCATCGCCAGTGTGCTTTCATCCGATCAACAGAACGATTCCGACGTGCTCGCGCTGATCGGTGCGTCTGCTGCACTCGGCCTGGCAGGTGCAACTTTCTGTGCCCCCCTGGGTGCTGTGAGAATCGGAAGGAAGAACGGTCAATACATGGTCAACCCGACTTTCAGCGATAGGGAGGAAGGGGACATTGACGTCGTTGTGGTGGGAGTGGGCGACCGGGTGGTTATGCTTGAAGGTGGGATGAAAGAGGTGAGTGAGGATGCGTTTCTTGAAAGCATAAAGTTCGCCACGGATGTCCTGCCCAAGACCATCGAAGTACAGCAGGCCCTGATGGCCAAGTGTGGCTGTGCTCCCATCGAGTTTACCCCCAAGGCGCCAAATGCTGAGATTTTCGATGCGGTGAAGGGCCAGTTCGAGAGTCAGATTGCTGAGGCCCTTCGCACGTCGGAGAAGACCAACAGGCAGGATGAACTGGATAGACTTCGGGGTGAAGCGCTTGAATCTTTTAGGGAGAGATTCCCCGAGCATGAGACTGAGATTTCCGAGGCGCTCGCAAAGATTGAGCGCACCATTGTAAGAAGGATGATCCTTGAGGAGGGCAGGCGCGTAGACGGGCGAGGAATGCATGACCTTAGACAGATCACCTGTGAAATCGGCGTGCTTCCCAGGACGCATGGGTCAGCCCTTTTTACGCGAGGCCAGACCCAGGCGCTTGCCGTCACAACCCTTGGCACCTCGATGGATGAACAACGCGTGGAGGACCTTGAAGGCGAGACCACAAAAGCTTATATGCTGCACTACAACTTCCCGCCCTTCAGTGTGGGTGAGATAAGACCCTTGAGGTCCCCAGCAAGACGTGAAATCGGGCATGGCGCGTTGGCTGAACGGGCGATTCAGCCCATGATCCCGCTGGCAGAGGTTTTCCCGTACACCATAAGAATAGTCTCTGACATACTCGAGTCCAATGGCTCTTCTTCGATGGCAACTGTATGCAGTGGAACGCTGTCCCTCATGGATGCGGGCGTGCCCATAAAAGCACCAGTCGCCGGAGTTGCGATGGGCCTTGTCAAGGAAGGGAATGACTACCGTATCCTCACGGACATTCTCGGGCTTGAGGATCACCACGGCGACATGGATTTCAAGATCACGGGTACCCGCCAGGGTCTCACCGCTGTCCAGATGGACCTGAAGATGTCCGGAATCGGGTTTGACTTGGTGAGGGAAATCGTCACCCAGTCGACTCAGAATAGACTCGACATACTCAGCCTGATGGAGCGCACGATCGCGGCTCCCAGGCCCGAACTTTCCGCATATGCGCCAAGGATCATCGCCATCATGATTGACAGAGACAAGATCAGGGAGGTAATCGGCCCCGGCGGCAAGACCATCAGAAAGATCATTGAGGAGACCGGCACAGTGATTGACATTGAGGATACCGGCGAAGTGAAGATTGCATCCCCTGACTCCGCTGCCTGCACGAAGGCGCTCGACATGATCAAAGCCATAATCGAGGATCCTGAGATCGGGAAGACTTACAGCGGCACGGTCAAGCGCATCGTCGAGTTCGGTGCATTTGTCGAGATTCTTCCCGGCAAGGACGGTCTGCTTCACATCTCCGAGATCGAACACGGGCGGGTCAACAAGGTGACCGATGTTCTCAAGGAAGGCGATGAGGTTCTCGTCAAAGTGATAGGCTTGGAGAGAGACGGCAAGATCAGGTTGAGCAGAAAGGCGCTCCTGGGCGCTCGAGAACGCCCTCAATGAGGTTTTCCTACCGCAAAGATGTCCTGCCCAATGGCATAAGGATCGTCACCGAATCCAGCAAGGACACGGGTTCGGTTTCCCTCGGTTTCTGGCTTGGTGTTGGCGCCAGCCTTGAGCCTCCGGAGCTCGCGGGTGTTTCCCACTTCATCGAGCACATTCTATTCAAGGGAACTCTGAAGCGGTCCGCATTTGACATCGCCAATGCCCTTGAGTCAGTCGGCGGAAGCATCGATGCTTTTGTGGGCAGGGAAGCCACGGCTTTTGTAGCGAGATGCCTGTCCGAGCACATGGGAAGAGCAGTTGACGTGATAAGTGACATGTTGTGCCGGCCAGCCATGAGGGAGAAGGATATCGAGCTTGAGAAGAGAGTGATATTCGAGGAAATCAGGAATCTTGAGGATACGCCTGAGGATGTCGCCCATGAGCTCCTGGCGGGGTCTGTATGGAATTCAAACCCCGTCGGCAAGTCGGTGCTGGGGACCATAGATACGGTCGGAGGACTCTCACGGAAAAGCATTCTTCCGTTTTTCAAATCCTATTATGTATCGCCCGACACAATCGTTGCGGCAAGCGGACGGCTTGATCACCGGAAGATGGTGGACAGCGTCGGCAGGATGCTCAAGGTTGCGACCAAGTGCCCTCCGGCTGCACCCCAGACCTTCGCGAGCGGAATAGCCAAGATTCGCAACGAAACGCGGAAGGTCTCTCAGTGTTATATCTGTCTGGGTACAGAGGCACCGCCGTATGCGAACCGCCGAAGATACGCCAACATGCTGCTTTCCATGATTATCGGCGGTGGAATGACATCGAGGCTCTTCCAGCAGGTGAGAGAACGGGAAGGCCTTGCCTATACCGTTTACAGTTCATGCGAGTTCTACAGAAGCACAGGCATTTTCCTTGTTTTTCTTGCCGTCGACCCCAAGAGAGCCAGAAAAGCCGTCGATCGAGTTGTGAAGGAGCTCAGACGGCTCAAGAGGAACGGGCTTGCTCCGGGTGAGCTCCGCAGTGTCAAACGGCAGCTGAAGGGTGGCATTCTTCTTGGCCTCGAAAGCAGTGCCGCAAGGATGAACAGGCTCGTGAGGCACGAATTCTATCTCGACGGTTATCATCCTATTGAGGAGTCTCTGAAACGGATCAGCCGAGTGCGTGAAGATGATATTATGGAGGAGGCTCACCTCTTGCTCGAGCCTTCCACTTTCTCACTTATCACCGTAGGTCCATCCACGACGGACTTCCCTTCAAAAGAAGACCTCTGTTTTTGATCTGATCTTGTGCCAGTCTGGGGCGGCCCCGCCGAGTACCATGGGGTCGTCATTCTGAGTTCCGGCGCTCGTTCGCCAGAGTCCAGGCAGAATTAGTTTGACAAAGCGCGTTCGGGTTAGATACTTTCAATATTGCTATGGGAGTGATAAGGCCGAAATTGGTGGTGCTTTCTTCGCTGGCAGAGGAGCGGCGAGGGGGCGATCTCGTTTCATATTTTCGATTGCGAGGCGTGTGCCCGAAGCATCCCTGCGAGCATTGCAGATGCTGCGCATGCCAGAAGCTCTGCACGATGTGCAAGGCGCATTGCGTTCCGATGGAATCGCACTTCATTCCCGTGGTGTATTGCCCTGATTTCGTTGATATTAGGTGCATGGGTCCCATCAGGTATCTTTACCGGTCCGATTATGAGTGCGAGTACCGGCTCCGCTTGCCGGGCACGAGATAAGCCATTTCCCTTTTCCCATTTCCTTTGAATGTGAACAAGATCAAAGTCAGGATCAGAAGACTCCCCAAGACCGAAGGCCTCGGTCTGCCGGCAAGAGCCAGCAGCGGTTCGTCTGGCTTTGACCTTCTGGCCTGTGTAGACAGCGAAGTCGATCTCGCGCCGGGAGAAGTGATCTTGGTTCCAACGGGTTTCTGCCTGGAGATCCCCGAAGGATATGAAGCTCAGGTCAGGCCTCGGTCAGGCCTGGCCTTCCGGAGCGGCATCACTGTCCTCAACACACCGGGCACGATTGACTCTGATTACAGGGGCGAAGTCGGAGTCGTGCTGATCAACTTTGGCAAGACGCCTTTCACCGTAAAGCGAGGGGACAGGATAGCGCAGCTGGTATTCGCTCGAGTCTGCCAGCCTGTATTCGAGGATGTTGACCGCCTCGAGGATAGCACCAGAGGGGAAGGAGGCTTCGGTCACACGGGCATGTGACACGGGGAGAGAGGTTTGACCGGAAGCCGGTTGATTGATAGTAAGGCAGCGGGAGCGACTAGGCATCAGATAGTAAGCCTGACGCAGATACTCACCTATCACAAGATCGGTCACCAATTTGAGGTCGGTATCACATCCGTGACGAGACGGCGCTTCGCGCAGCATCTGGATGTGATACTGAGCACGGGTAAGGACCTTGTCATGGCAAGCGACGGTGTGATGCCTGGCAACCATGAAGGCAAGATTGCGCTTACGTTCGATGATGGCTACGAGACAGTTTATACAAATGCCTTTCCGGAGATGGCGGCGAGAGGAATGGCCGGTACGATATTTCCTGTGGTCGGCGCCATAGGGAGAGACAACAGCTGGGACGTGAGACTCTCGTTCAAGCCCTTCAGACATCTTTCGTGGTCGCAGATCGGAGAGCTCGTGAGACACGGTTTCGAATTGGGCTCGCACACTATGTCTCACCGTGATCTCACTCGACTGGCGGAACCCGATCTCAAGGAAGAACTGAGAACGTCTCGATTGTCGCTCGAGGATCATATAGGGATTGACGTAAGGGCCATAGCCTATCCGTTCGGAAAGGTCAATCAAAGGGTCCTTGAAGCGGCGCGTGCGGCAGGTTATAAGTGCGGCTTCCTCAGCGCGCCCGCAAGAACGTGCTCCAAGGCGCAAGAAGGCACTCCAGGAGGGAAGAGGATGGGTATGATGGATCGAGGAGGCGAGGTGCCCCTAGATGGAGAGGCAGGTGGGGAGATGGGGGCGAAGATGGCAATCGGCAGAATGTCAGTATATTGCATCGATGACTCACGAAGCCTGCTGAGAAAACTGGGTGTGGTCCGGGGTTACCGCTTTGAGGCCTTGAAGTGCAGAATCGTAGCACGGCTGTCACATGGAACTACGCTGGTCAAGAGGTGATCGGGTCCGTGACCAGGCGATCTTCACCGCTCGTGAAACTTGCTGATCTCCTCTTTCTGGCGCGGCCGCCGCTGGTCTGCGCATCTTCGACCTTCTTTTTCGCGGGCGCCATCTCATCACTTCGGGCGGTGTCCGGTTCATACAGGATCAGTCTGATGCCCCAGGCGATGCCCAACCTCGCGCTCTTCGTTCTGGTCGTATCCGTCGCCTTTGTGGTGAACCAGATTTTCGACATCAAGAGCGACGCCATCAATAAGAAGAACTTCATATTGCCTCTCAATGCTGTCACTAGGGTCGAAAGCATAGTTTTTCTGGGCCTGCTGTGTGCTGCAGTGGCGGTCCTCCTTCATGGGAGGGATAGGCTCATGATACTCCTGGTGTGTGGCGGACTTGCGCTCGGTGTCTGCTATTCCACACCGCCCGTGAGGCTTAAAGGTAGGCCTGTTGCCGACCTTCTCGCGAACGTGGCAGGCTTTGGCTGGATTGGATTCTTGATGGGCTGGCTTGGCTTCTCGGACTTCGGAAGAGAATCCCTCGTACGATCCGCGCCCTATGCGATCGCCATGGGAGCGATCTTCCTCAATACGTGCATCCCCGATGAAGAAGGCGACAGGGCAGCGGGTGACTGCACGGCCTGTGTTGCCTTTGGGAAGAAGATTGTGAGCATCGCAGCGCTGGTTCTTATGTGTTCGGCGGTTCCGGCCGGAATCATGCTGGATGAGCCTGTCTGTGTGATAGCAGCCATGGGTGCGGTCCCAGCCTTTGCCGCTGTGGCCGTCGAACCAACATCGGCCAACTCAGTGGTCGCAAGCCAGCTCACAGCACGGGTGCTTTTCGTCCTCGTATGCGCGGCAGCCCCGATTCTCGCGGGCATGGGTGTTGTCACTTATGTCCTCGCAAGGATTTATTACGCCAGGCGCTTCGGGGTGGGCTATCCGAGGCTCACAGGTGCAAATATAGACGGAAGCAAGATCGAGTAGGGCATTGAGATCGAGAGCATGCGTGCAATAACTATTGGGACAGCAAGTACGAGTCGTTGGAAACAAGATGTCTGTATGGGTAGGGGCGTCTGTATCTGTCCCTTATCTCATCAGCGGTGAGCAATCTGGCCGTTACGAGTCTTTGTAGATTGTCCGGGTAGGTCCCCTCGGTGGTCTTGTAGGCTTCAAGGGCAAGGCGGACGTTTCTGATCTCTCTGACTTCCACAAAATCTGCAACCGCCATCCTCATTTCGACTGCGGGCGCATAACGGGTGTGCCCGGGCGCGATCAGACCGAATCTCAGACCGACTGAGGCCGCGATCATCACACCTGTCATGACCAATGTTTTCTTTGCAGAGATTTTCTTAGTGCTAGTGGTCTGTGTGGTTGTGGCAGCTATCGATATTATTCCAAGAGCAAACAGCTTCTCGAGAATATCCAAAGTCTCGACTTCGTCCACACCGCTTTCTTCAATGATCTCGTCAAGGGTTCTGTCACCATTGACGAGCCTCAATACCGTCAGATCCTCTTGCTCAAGCGGAAGGGTCTCGTAATTGGGCTCGGCTATCTCAAGCCTTGCATCAAGTCCCGGCAGGAACCGCCTTATCTCCTCAGTCTCATCCTTGCGCCTCAAAGCTTCCATCAGGATGGGCTCAAGCCTCAGGGGTGTTCCGATGATCTTGTCTGGCATGCCATCGCATGAGGCAGCGAATTCATAAGTCCCGGCCTCCCACTTCACTATATTCGTGACTATCTGGAGGGTGTACCGCGATAACCAGTCACCGAGCTTATTCTCATCAATGATCTTGTCCCTGAGCATTATCTCGATTGCGTCCCCGCCCTCATTCTTCTTGGCCTCGAGCACCTTGTGCAAATCCTGGATACTGATCTCGCCGTTCTCAAGGAGGTAGGTCAGGAAGGGATCACTTGCACTTTGTCTTCTGTCTCTTGCCGAGATTATCTTGCCCGAATCGAAAAAGATGACAGCCGTCCGGCCTTTGTTCCTCACCTGGAGCACGCCCGATTTCTCCTGTGAGCCTATCAGCTGCAAGATCTCGGCCGCGCTGAAAGTGCCCAGTTCGCCTCTCATGGTCATTTTTCTATTCTTCTCCCTGCGTCCTCAGTACCAGCATCACCGATCTCCATGCATAGAGAGCGTAAACCGCGATGAAAAGAACGACCGCCCACCCATAGTTATGGCCGAGGTCGAGCTCGGGTACCTGCTTGACCGGTCCCCCGCTGGTCACCATAATGATAAGGAGCATGAAGACTACGACCGACAGGAGGAATCCCTTCATTTTCGAGCCAAGGAGATGGTACGTGCTACCGGGTAGAACAAGCCCGAGCACCAGATGGAAGATGCCATGATGGGTTTCCAAATTTGTGACCCTTTGCTCGAGTTGCTTCTCGAGGGCGTCGTTGTCATCTGCGTTTTGCTGCTTTATGGCTTTGCAGGCCGGACAAAGCACTTCGCGCCGCTTTCGCTTGATCACCTGTGCCTTGACCACGCACTCGCAGATATCGCATCTTGCTGGCAGTTTAGCGTTCTTCATCAGGACAAACGCAGAAGCCGTGAGCAATACTAGCAGCAGTATTCCGGGCCAGCCTGCTTCCGTCGGATGATACGCCGACTTCAACATCTTGTTCGACGGGTTCATCGCCAATTCCCAGAGTACTCCTGTTTCAAGATTCATGGGGATCAGCGTGGGCCTCTCCTTTCCCGTAACCAGGGATCTCGTGAGGTCGAAATCCAGGCCCGAGGCCTTGGTGAGTTCCCCCTGGGCAAGGTCGTAGTACAGAAGAGCATTAAGGGTCTGAGAGTAGTTGTAGTGAATCAAGGCTTCTCTGGGTCCGAACTTCAGGGCATCCTCGAACTTAGCCTGGGCTTCCTTGTATCTTCCCAGATTATGAAATGCCACCGCGATGTTGTTGAGTATGGCTGCATTATTACGGGTAAACTTCGATGCGAGGTTAAAGTGTTCGATTGCGGCAACGTACTCTCCATTCTTTAGATAGAGGAGGCCGCGCATGAATTCGCCTATGGGATCATTCTCAGAGAGGACCTTGTTGGTCTCCGCTACCTTTGCGATTTCAGCCTCGGTTGTCTCGCCAGCGAGGGCGGCAATCCGCGTTGGGGAGTCCGGGTGTTGGGTTGACACAACCTGCACAGTCAGATCGAAGAGAGGCACGAAGGCTATGAGGAAAACGACGAAACCTGCCATCGTCCTTCTTTCGGAGCCGCTGGCGTGCCGCCAGGCGAGCCCACAGCCAATCACTATTGCCCATGTCACCATGGCAACGATGCTCAGCCCCGAAAGCATTGTCAGGAATGAGACAAGGCAGCCTGCAACGAGTATACCCAGATACTTTTCGCCGACGACGGGGGAGAAGGTCAAGAGAATGGAGAACCAAACGGTCTTGCCGTGCCTCACAAGTACGACAAGCACAGCAACATAAGCCGCGATGGCCACTGCCAGTAAAGCCGTGAGCAGGAGGTTGGAGACCAGAATCGACTGATAAAAGAAGCCTCCCGTCAAGAGCTTGACTCCGGTCCCAAACTCCAAGACTGCATCCATCGGTGATCGTTTGAGATACAGCCTTGCCAGCATGAAATGGGGATAGGGTGACGCCCGCATATGTCCGGACGCTGTCCTGAAAGCCTCCGCCGCAAGATCTGTCCGGCCTTGCTTGAAATATTGGTGACCTTTCCAAAGATATGTGTTTGAGAGGAGTATCGAGTCGCCGGTCTGATCAGCTACCTCGCCGGCAGCCTCGCAGATGGCAAGCGACAGCAACACTATCGACAGATAGGCTAATATGCCTTTCTTGAGCAAACTAGATCCTCTCTGAGTCTTTCGTTAAGTCTATGGCTACGACCCCAATACACGATATCTACCTACCTGTTCGGCAGATTGATTGTCCGTCTTTAGCGGGTTCGGCACTAAGTTTGCAGAGACTTATTAAGATTGGCGCTGGAGGCGCTTTTGTGTTGACATATTGGAAACAGGGAACTTAACCTTAGGGGCTAGCTACTACTGAGGCGGATCCGTATGAAACTGACAAAACAGGTTTTGCAGGGCCTCTTGGTTTTCGTACTCCTCGGGCTTCCTGCGGCGCCATGCCTTCCCGCAGCCCTGGTTCATATCGATTTTGCCAAGGGGATGGATGGGGAAGACATCTCGAATAACGGCCAGATCGGCCTGGCGGGGGAGTATCTCCACCGGCCCTTGAGAGTCCACGTTACGGACGAGCAGGGCCAGAGCGCGAGCGGCGTTACAGTCGAATTCAGGGTGATTGAGGCCAGCACGAGGCTTGAGATGGTCTCGGGTTTCCCAACGCTTGACACGCCCCTTGTTGTGACAGGTTCCGACGGCAACGCCTCCACTTCGCTCGTCTTCGGCTCGCGCAACGGAGTGTTCCATGTCGTCTGCTCGCCGCAATCTCACCAGGGGAACCCTCTGGTTTTCACCGTCAAGGCCTACAGGCAGCACTGGCTCGTCTTCATGCTCGTGGGTATAAGCGGCGGGCTTGCCATCTTCCTGTTTGGAATCAGATTTGGAGGGCGCGGTCTCCAGAAGGCTGCGGGTAAGAAACTGCGGGACACGGTGATCAGACTTACCTCAAACAGGTTCATGGGACTCGTAACTGGAGTGATCATCACTGTCATAATCCAGAGCAGCAGTGCGACAACCGCAATGCTCGTAAGTTTCGCCAACGCCGGCATCATCGGGCTTAAGCAGGCGCTCGGCGTGATCCTCGGCGCGGACATCGGCACAACTCTGACAGTTCAGCTGATTGCCTTCAGGCTCTTCGATTATGCACTCCTGGTCGTTGCCCTTGGTTTTGTTCTCTTCTCATCGAAGATCGAACGCTATTCAAGGTTCGGCCAGATAATCATGGGCTTCGGCCTGCTTTTCTTCGGCATGACGATCATGTCATCAGCCGTCGAACCCGCCAAGGACCATCCCGCTTTCGTCCACTTCATGCTTGGCGTCGAGCGTAATCCGGTGCTTGCCATAGTGATCTCAGCATTGTTCACGGCGCTGATCCATGGAAGCGCTGCAACCATAGGACTCGTGCTGATTCTGGCGTTTGAGGGCGTGATAAGCCTGAAGAGCGCCATACCACTCGTGCTCGGGGCGAACCTAGGCACATGCGCGACTGCGCTGATGGCAAGCGTGAACAGCAATGCCGAGGGAAAAAGAATCGCGTGGGCACACACCTTCTTCAAGATCGTCGGAGTGATCCTGATCTTTCCTTTCCTTAAGCCATTCACAAACTTCGTTGCCTCGACCGCCCCGAGCTTGACGCGCCAGATCGCCAATGCCCACAGCCTTTTCAACATCGGTGCTGCTCTCTTCTTCATTCCGTTCATGACCCCTTGGGGGCGCCTTTTCAGGTTCCTGGTCAAAGAGGAGGAGGTGGACGTCGAGGTCTTCAAGCCCGCATACCTGGACCAGCGCGTGCTCGACACTCCATCACTCGCCTTAGGCCAAGCGACTCGCGAGACCCTCAGGATGGCTGACATCACCTATGGTGTCTTCTCAAAGTCCATCGATGTCTTCCTCAATGATAATGAGGTTCTTAGAGAGAGACTGATCGAGGAGGATGACAAGATTGACATGCTCGAGGAATCTATCACTCCCTATCTCACTGAGGTTTCGGGCAAGGAGATGTCTGAGGAAGAGGCCCAGCGGGCAGTTTCTCTTCTCTTCACTGTAAAGAATCTCGAGCTGATCGGCGACATAGTCTCGAAAAGCCTGATGGATCTGGCCCTGAAGAAGATAATGGTATCGCCGCGATTCTCAAAGGAAGCGCTTCAGCGCATCAGGGAATACCACGGCGAGATCGAAAAGACATTCCAGATGGCGATCGACTCGTTTGCTTCCCAGGACAGGAAACTTGCCGAGGAAGTTGTCGAGCGCAAGTCAGAGATGAATATTCTCGAGCGGCAGCTCCACAAGGAGCATCTGTCGCTTCTCAGGGGAAGCAGGGAAGAAGTGGTTGAGACAAGCACTGTCTATCTTGACGTGATCAGCGATCTCAAGCGAATCAATTCGTATGCTTCGGGTATAGCTTATGCGGTCCTCGGTAGGCTCTGAGGTGAGGGTTTTCTTGGAAGGATACTGAGAAGATGGCGAGCGGGTTATAAGCCTGAAAAGGAGCCATGGACTGGATGGAGAGCAACATGAAGTGGGTCTATATATGTGACGTGGGCGGGTACGGCGGAAAGGAAGTAGCGATCAAGGGTTGGGTGTCGCATTTGAGGCCAAGCGGGAAGATCAAGTTTGCCATGGTGCGGGACGGGACCGGCATGATCCAATGCGTCTTTACTGGAAAGGACTCGGGTGCGGCTCTCGGGAGGTTCGACGAGCTTACTCAGGAAACCTCCTGCACAGTGACGGGAACCGTGAGGGATGATAGTCGGGCCCCTGGCGGGTACGAGCTGCTGGTGAACGACCTTGAGATCGTCAGTAAGGCACTTCCCTATCCCATAACCCCAAAGGAGCACGGCGTTGCCTTCCTGATGGAGAATCGGCACCTGTGGTTGCGTTCTTCAAGACAGCACTCAGCGATAAGAATCAGGGCCGAGGTTATGAAGGCCTGCCGGGACTACCTTGATGGACGAGGTTTCATCGAGGTTGATGCGCCCATCCTCACACCATCGGCGGCCGAAGGAACCACCACGCTTTTCGAAACAGAATACTTCGGCTCCAAGGCGTACCTGTCTCAGAGCGGGCAGCTCTATAACGAAGCCACATGCATGGCCTTTGGCCGAGTGTACTGCTTCGGCCCGACCTTCCGGGCGGAGAAGTCCAAGACAAGAAGACACCTGACCGAATTCTGGATGCTTGAACCCGAGGTTGCCTTTGGCGATCTTGAGACTGTGTTTGAACTGGCCGAGGGACTCGTTGTCTACGTTCTGGAAAGGGTCCTGGAAAAGAGGCGAGACGATCTGGCAAATCTCGAGCGGGATCCGTCATTCCTCGAAAGAGTTCGAAAACCGTTTCCTCGGATCACTTATGACAAGGCGCTGGGGATCCTCCAGGGTAAAGGGTATACGATCGAGCGAGGGGCGGATCTTGGCGGTGATGAAGAGACTGCACTTTCCCTCGAGTTCGATACACCCGTGTTCGTCCACAGGTACCCGGCTAGAGCCAAGGCATTTTACATGCAGCCTGATCCAGAGAATACGGAGCTAGCGCTCTGCACCGATCTCATCGCGCCCGAAGGTTATGGTGAGATCATCGGTGGCAGTGAGAGGATTTGCGACCTTGCGCTTCTCGAGGAAAGGCTCAGGCAGTTCGATCTGCCGAGAGAGGCATTTGAGTGGTACCTGGATCTCAGGAGATACGGCTCGGTGCCTCACGCGGGTTTCGGCCTCGGCATTGAGAGGACAGTGGCGTGGATATGCGGAATAAAGCACATCAGGGAAACGATCCCGTTTCCACGGCTGATGTACAGGGTATATCCGTGAACGGCAGTCGGCGTAGCAGGAAGGCGGGCTAGAGGTTCGCGGTCAGCGGTCACGCCTGAAACGCAAAGGGCAGAGGTCTTGGGGGAGGTGGCGACGCCTCCCCCAGTCTCATCAGGAGACCCGAATCGGGATCTCCTTGGCCTTCTTGGACTCGAGCTTCGGCAAACCCGCTGCCCCAATGGCATGCGGGATTTAGGGGCGCAGAATAATGTCTTGACAAAAGGGTTGCAGTAAATAATCATCTTGGCTCGGTGAAAAAACTGCCGGTGGCCATGTGGCGTGGGGTCTTTGAGTTTGCTGCCCGGCGGAGTCTCCCCGGTGGCAATCCCTAAGATCAGGAGGCGGACAAGATGACTCCTCGAAGGATATTTCTCACGAAGGGTGTGGGAAGGCACAAGGACAAGCTCACCAGCTTCGAGCTTGCCCTGCGCAATGCTGGGATCGCTTGCCTGAATATCGTAAGAGTCTCGAGCATCTTCCCGCCTAAGTGCAAGATGATATCCAGGGAGCAGGGGCTGGAGCAGCTTTCCGCCGGCGAGATCACGTATGTGGTCCTTAGTGAGAACGCAACCAACGAGCCCCACAGGCTCATAGCCGCATCGGTGGGGATGGCTATTCCCAAAGATCCCAACCAGCATGGTTATCTGTCGGAGTACAGCAGCTTCGGCGAGACCGACCAAAAATCGGGAGATTATGCTGAGGACCTGGCTGCGTCGATGCTTGCGACTATTCTCGGTGTCGAATTCGATCCCGACGCCAGTTACGATACCAAGAAGGAGCTCTGGAAGATCTCCGGGAAGATCGTCCGAACAACCAACATCACCCAGTCCGCAATAGGCGACAAGAGGGGGCTCTGGACTACGGTTGTCGCCGCGGCGGTCTTGGTTCTCTAACGGGGCGTCAATGACCCGAGATCGCACCCTATGATGGAAGCGGTTCGGCGGCTGCTCGGCAGATTGCTCGTGGGGCAGCGATTCTCGCGACGGCCTCCCCGGTTGTTCTTCTCCACCGGGTCTCGGCAGTTGGGACAGCCGAGATTTCCATGGGCTTGACAATGCACTTGACTGGGCCGAGCAAGATGGTGATAATCCTAACAATGTTTTTGGCAGGAGGATTGGCCGCTTACCCCCGGGTTGGCGGCGGGGCAGAGGGCGGTAGAGGCCTCTTATGCCTATCCTAGTTAGGGATCAGTAACAGGCTGAGGAGGATATGGCTTCTGGGACGACACTCAAGGCAAGGCGGCGAGGACGCACTCGTAGACCGGCCGGTAAGCGCGAGAGAAAACCTAAGATGAAAGCCAGGAAGAAGACTCCTAAGAAAATCAGCAAGAAAGCGGCTAAGAAGCCTACCCGGAAAGCCGTTAGGAAAGCTCCCAGAAGACCGGGGGCGAAGACTGGTGCGCGACGTAAGCCTCGTAAGCCCGCGATCGCCACTGTGCGGAAAGGGGGGGCGCCAACCAAGAGGGTGGGCCCTGCCGCAAGCAGAAGGCCACGGGTCCGGGCCAGGGTGGTTTCACCCAGAGTACAGAAGCTGAAGGCTATGCTTGAGACCAAGGGAGCAGAGGTTCTGGAGAAGATCAAGCGTGCCCGTGCTGATAGCTTGGAAATCGACCGTACCAGCTTTGCCGAAGTCGGCGATCTTGTCTCGGCCTCCGTCGAGAAAGAGAAGGCTTTTGAGTATAGTGAAGCCGGTGTCAACGCTCTCAGGGAAATCGCTACGGCTCTCGAGAAGTTGAAGGAAGGAACCTATGGCATATGTGAGCGGTGCGGCAAGCCGATTGGGGTGAAGCGGCTTGAAGCTATGCCTTCGGCAAGGCTTTGCGTGAAATGCAAGACCAAGGAAGAAGCAACCGGAAAGATTGTGCTTCCGTCTGCCGATGACCTTTTTGAGGATTGACAAAAAAGGGCGCATGGATTATAGTTGAAGCGTGAGGATTCAAGCCGGAGGCGGTGGTTTATGAAGGCAATATGGCTTGTATCTCTTGCTGTCGTCTTCGCCTTTGTCTGGGCGAGTGCGGTGGTAGCAGGGCCGAAGCACCCTATGGGTGGTGATCCGGACATCTGGGAGAGGGCAAGACCAGCGACCACGTTTTCGAGCAATCCGGGGACCATCTCGTCCATCAAATCAATCGTGGTTGACCTCGTCGTATTCAAGACGAACTTGAGACAGCAAGAGTACAGGAATAGCGCTACGGTTAAGGGGAAGAGGCTTCCTTCTGTGTCCGAGCCGATCGCTGGCCGGAGATAGATGGCGTAGCCTCAGATTGTCACCCTTTTATCAGCGGGGAAAGGGTGAGATGGACAAGTCACACGGCGGTGAGCCTACAGAGAGAGATGAAGGACGAGAAGGCCAGAAGGGCGTAGCCGCATCGATTGAAGATCTCGGTGACTTCTGTCTGGCCAGTGGGGAATTCTCTACTGCAATAGATTATTTTACGAAGCTCCTGGCTCTAACCGGCAACTCCAAGGATCTCAACCCTCGACGAGCTTCTTTGCTCAGAAGATTGGCCATCTGCTATATGCGGATTGGCAAGTGCGACCATGCCCTTGAGCTCCTGGACAAGGCTTTCATGCTGGTATCAGAGGGCGAAGACACGGTCGAGCTCGCGCGCATAATTAGCGAGAGGGCATGGGTGCATTTCAAGATAGGGGAGTACGATCTTTCCCAGGCAGATTGCGAATCAGCTCTGGAGATAATGCTTGCTGGGGGCAGGGGAAAAGAGCTGGTCGACACTTATAACTGCCTCGCCGGAGTGTACGCCAGGAAGGGAGACACCGAGAGAGCCCTTGAGTTCCTTCGGTCCGCCTTGTCGGTGGCGCGGGTCGTCAATGACAAGGAACTGGTAGGCACGTGCCTCAATAACCTCGGTCTTGCGTGCAAGAACCTCGGGCTTTGGTCTGAGTCTCAGGCCTATCTTGAGGAAGCCTTGCGGATCTCTGAGGAAGTCGGGCAGCATCTTCAGAAAGGTGTGCGCCTCACCAATCTCGGCATAATCTACTCGAAGCGAGGGTACTGGAAGAAGGCCCACAGGTGTTGGACTGAGGCCTTGGAAGTCCTTGCAAGGATCGGCAACAGGTGGGAGCTGGTGTCGGTATATCTCGCTCTCGGCCACTACTACCTTACCTACCGGGATGTCGAGCGGGCCCAGCAATACTATGTGCTTGCGATGAAAGAAAGCTCCGACAACGGTGATGCCCGCGGGTCTGCGCTGAGCTTCGAATATGTGGGCGACGTGGAAATGGCGTGCGGCCGGATCGATTCGGCTCATCGCCATTACCTTCAGGCGCTTGAGATCGGCGAGGAGATCGCACCCCAGGGCGACGTTGTCGTGGAGGTCAAGCGAAGGCTTGCGGACGTCGAGTCGGCTCGCACGAATTACCTTGCCGCCCTTGAGCTCGCTCGAGAGGCGTATAGACTGGCAGTGGACCTCAAGGAGGTCTTCGAGCAGGGTTGTGCCCTGCGGTCAAAGGCTTGTGCAGAGTTTGGACTCGGAGAGTGGGAAAAAGCTAGAGAGACCTTCGCCAAGTCGATAAACTTGCTCTATTCCCTGGGGGAGAGGAAAGAGCTGGGGTTGACCTATCTGAGAGCGGGACAGCTGCTTTCCACCCAATCATCTTCCGGCGACATTGCCGCGAGTTATCTTACCGAGGCGTTGGGGATTTTTGAAGAGCTTGAGATGGTTTATGAAGCTGGGCTCTCCGCTGTGGCCTTAGGCAGGATTGCGGCTGTGCGGGGAGACGTAGAGCAGTGTCGCAAGTATCTCGACAAGCTGATGCAGATATTTGGCGGTGACATTCCCAGCATATTCGCTGATGATATCGAAAGCATTCAGAAGCAGGCGGATGAGCAGATTTCATGCCTGTCGGTGAGTGACTCCGGGGATCTGTCAGTCTTCAATGTGATTATGGCTCGCATCCTCGGTGCCGGAGACCAGGCGAGTAAGTTGCAGCTGGCGCTTGACGCCTGTGTGGACAGGACTTCGGCTGAGAGGGGGCTGATCCTTCTCAGGCGCAATGGGAAGCTCGAACCTCTCGCGTCGAAGGATCTTGAGACCCGGCAGTGTACGCAAGCCGTACCGGCCGTGGAGACGATACTCAGGATTGCAGAGGATTTGAACAGGCCGCTTGTCAGCGCGAACATTGGTAAAGATGAACGGCTGGCCGGCCTGGCCACGGCAGGAGTCCTCCAGGGCGCCGTGATGTGCGTTCCCCTTACGCTGAGAGGCGACACGGTAGGCTGCATATACCTCGATACCGACTGTGCGGATCACTTCTTCACCCGAAGTGACGTCGAGTTCGTTGTCGCCATAGTCGGCATCTTGAAGAGCGTGCTCTCCGAGGCGCAGCTGGCGAGGTTCATGGAAGAGGCAAGGTTCTTGAGGAGCAAGCTCGAGGCATCCTGTCACGTCCAGGGGATCATCAGCCAGAACAAGAAGATGCTGGAGATTCTCGAGTCTGTGAGGTTCCTCGCAAAGACATCAACCACGGTCCTGGTCGAGGGTGAAACGGGGACCGGCAAGGAGATGCTTGCAAGGGCTATTCATCTGAGCGGAGACAGGTGCAGTAGGCCCTTCGTGACGATTGACTGCTCGGCACTATCGACTGAGATTGTGGAGAGTGAGCTCTTCGGTCATGTGAAGGGTGCCTTTACTGATGCAAGGGCCGACAGAACCGGTCTTTTCGAAGCCGCGGAGGGCGGTACGGTTTTCCTGGATGAGATAGACAAGACTTCCAGAAAATTCCAGGACAGGTTGCTCCAGGTCGTTGACAAACGAGAATTCAAGCCCATGGGGTCAACGGTCTCGAAGAAGGCTGATTTCAGGCTGATATGTGCAACCAATAAGGATCTTGCCAAAGAAGTGGAAGGCGAGAGATTTCTTGAAGACCTCTACTACAGGTTGAAGGTCATATCCTTGAAGCTGCCGGCTCTCCGCGATAGGCGCGATGACATACCGCTTCTTGCCGAGTACTTCCTCGAGAAATACACCGGCGAGATGGAAAAGGCGGTGGCGGGGTTCGCTCCCTCTGCAATGGACCTTCTCGTGAGTTACTCGTGGCCGGGCAACGTCAGGCAGCTCGAGCACGAGGTCGAGAGGGCGGTCACTTTCGTTGAGGACGGAGAGGCGATCACACCGGCTTTCTTATCTGATGAGCTGCGCACCTGGGGAAGCATTGTCGGCTCTGACGGTAGGCATGGCCTCGTCGAAGCTGTTGAACAGATCGAGAGGCAGATGATCAGGGAGGCGCTGTATCGTTTCAACGGCAACAAGAGCAAGGTTGCCAGGAACTTGGGCCTCAGTAGGCGCGGGCTCCTCAACAAAATCCAACGCTACCGCATCGTTCCGTGAAGTAAGTTCACACCTGTTCTGTGACTCTTGTTCCCATCGCGAAGTCCCGTCTTTCCTACATCTCCACGTTTCAGCCCATCTGCGTGTGAAGTTCGGTTACACAGACGAATCATTCCCACATCATACTCTGCGATCTCGAGAGAGCAGCATTTGTAACCTGTTGATTTAGAGCCAAATAGATTGCAACGAAATTGCAGTGCAGGGTTACGTTCCGGCACAAAACTTGCGGTTTACCTTAGTGACTACGGTGAGCCCCTCGTCTCCTGTAGGTCGAGGCTCCAGGCGGGGCCAGAACCAGGGGTGGGCACCGAAGGATGGATGAGGCGATGTTGGACCGACCCTTCATCGACGAAGAGGATCCCGAGATCTCCCTGAGGCAATATCAAGCAGAGGATGAATCCTTGCTAACGCGATCGCCAGGTGTCGGTGCTGAATGGGCAGCGGAGAGCTTGGCTCTTTACCTTAAAGCCATAAGCCGGATTCCTCTCTTCACAAAAGGCGAAGAGCAGGTTGTCGCTTTGCGCGTGAGAAGGGGGGACCCGATGGCCAAGGAGAAGATGATCGGAGCCAACCTGAGGCTTGTGGTGGCGATTGCACGGAGATATCGGGGCATGGGCCTGCCGCTTACTGATTTGATAGGCGAAGGCAACCTCGGCCTCATAAAGGCTGTCGAGCGTTTCAAGTATGAGAAGGGCTTCAGATTCAGCACTTATGCCTCGAAGTGGATAAGACAGGCGATAACAAAGGCGCTGGCAACAGACTCGAGAACGGTGAGATTGCCCGCGAACGTGATTGACATCATGCGCAGGGTCAGGGTCATGGAGCAGAGTCTTATACAGACGAGAAACACCCTGCCGTGTGAAACCGAGGTATGCCGCCGCATAGGCATCTCTGCGGTGAGATATGCCGAGATAACGAATGCCGCGTCCACCGTATCACTTGATTCGCCATGCTCTCCTGACGGTGAGGTCAGCCTCCATGAGGTCCTTACCGACCAGTCAAACATGCCGCCCGATGAGGACGCTCTCGGCAGGATAGATTCGAGGCGGCTTGATGCTCTTCTTAATGATCTCTCCGAGCGAGAACGGCAGATACTGGCCTACCGTTTCGGGCTTGAGGACGGGAACCTGAGGTCGCTCGCCGAAACAGGTAAGATGGTCGGGATAACGCGCGAGCGAATCAGGCAGATCGAGAAGAGAGCAATTCAAAAAATGCGAACGCTGATGAAAAAGAGGAGGATGCAGAGACTACTCGTAACAAGAATGTGACCTTCTCTCTCGGGTTGTGCCTTCGTGATTCCCCGCGGCGAGGGCACAACCCTCTTGTTTTGTTGACATTGACTTTACCCATCTTTTAGATTGAGGAAGAGGCCACAAAGATGGGTAAAACCAGAAGGCGGTTCATCAAAGAGCTCGGCGCTCTTTCGGTCGGCCTTCCCCTGTCTGCGAGCCTGCTCAGTTCAGTCCTTCGTGCAGGTGAAACCAAACCGCCCGGCCAATCCAGAGTTGTCATAGCTCGAGACAGCGGAGTTCTCAGGGATGGCGAGCCTGTCCCGCAGCGAGTCTCCGTGTTGCTTGAAACCGGTCTCCGCGAGCTCTTGGATCCAAGGCCAGCGGAACCCTTGAAGGCCATTCTCGGTGGCTCAAGCCGGATTGGGATCAAGATCAACTGCCTTGGAGGGAGACCGCTCGCGACCAGGAGGGAAGTGGCCTATGGGCTTGCAGACCTTATCGTCAGCAAGATCGAGAGCGCCAGGGTCACCATCTGGGATCGGAGTGAGCACGAGATGGCAAGCGCGGGTTTTCAAATCAAGCGTGATGGAAATATCGAGTGTCTTGCCACCGACTCGGAAGGGATGGGCTACGAGAGCTCCCTGAGGGAGTCCGGCGCCGTAGGCTCCAAGTTTAGCAGGGTCCTCACCGAACACTGTGATTCCGTGATAAGCCTTGCGGTCCTCAAAGACCATGGGATTGCCGGCATTTCCGGGTGCATGAAGAATTTCTACGGTGTCATACACAATCCGAACAAGTATCATCCCAACGGTTGTGATCCATATGTTGCCGATCTGTACCAGGCACCTGTTATCAGAGAAAGGCATAGACTCTCTGTGGTCGACGGACTTGTCGGAGCTTACAACGGCGGCCCAGGCTACAAATCAAAGTACCGGTGGGAATTCAAAGGTCTTGTCATTGGCCTTGATGCGGTGGCAGTTGACCGCGTATGCCTTGATCTCATCGAGAAGAAAAGGCGAGAAGCCGGGATTCCCTCTCTTGCCGAGCAAGGCCGCAGGGCGGAGTATGTTTTCACTGCAGGCAGAAGAGGCGTCGGGTGCAGTGATCTCGAGAAGATCGAAATCGTGGAGATTCAAGATTGATGCGAGCTGGCAGCATTGCGGACCGATATCAAGGGGATCGGCAGGGATCCCTTCATCGGGAGCATCGGGAGGCTTGTAAGCGATTGGGGTGCGTGGGATGAAGCGACGGGAATTCGTGAGGACGGTGTGCGCCAGTGCCTGCGGTGCCATGGGTGGAGGGCTAGTCTCCGGGCCGCTCACTCCCGGTCGGCTCCTTGCACAAGGGAGCGCAACCGGGCAGAATGAGTTCTACAAAGAGGCGATGTTCTATGAGAAGCTTCCGGATGAACGGATTCGCTGCCTGGTCTGTCCGAGACAGTGTGTGATTGATGACATCGAGCGAGGCTATTGCGGAGTCCGGGAGAATCTCAAGGGCACGTATTACACGGTTGTATACGGCCGGGTGTGCACCTACCACGTTGACCCCATAGAGAAAAAACCCCTCTTCCACTTTCTTCCCGGGACCATGGCCTTCTCACTTGCCACTGTCGGCTGCAACATGGAATGCAAGTTCTGCCAGAATTGGGAAATATCGCAGGAAAGGCCGGAGAATGTGGATGCGTCAAACATGCCTCCCGAGAAGGCGGTTGAGGCAACCCGAAGACTCGCCGCTCCGACGATCGCGTACACCTACACGGAACCCACTGTTTACTATGAATACATGCTTGATACTGCGAGGCAGGGCCGCGCCGCCCGTCTCAGGAACGTCATGATATCGGCGGGCTACATAAACCGCGATCCCCTGCTTCTCCTTGCGCGCGAGATGGATGCCATAAAGATCGACCTCAAGGCGTTCACACAGGACTTCTACTCCAAGATGTGCAATTCAACGCTCAAGCCGGTCCTGGATTCGATAGTGACTGTGAAGAGGGCTGGGACCTGGGTTGAAATTGTCTATCTCGTGATTCCTACCCTCAACGATAACGAGAGAGAGATAGACACGATGTGCAAGTGGCTTTCCGACAATGTCGGCAATCAGGTTCCGCTTCACTTCACCCGTTTCTATCCGACCTTCCGCCTGACCAATCTGCCTCCGACGCCTGTCTCCTCTGTCGAGCGAGCTCGCGAAATCGCTCTGGCACGGGGGCTCAAATTCGTCTATGTGGGTAACGTGCCTACAGGTCACCCGGGGGAGTCCACCTATTGCCCTCAATGCGGCCAGAACGTCATAAAGCGGGCCGGCTACACGCTTCTCTCGATGCATCTTGACAACGGCAAGTGCTCGAAATGCGGCACCACGATCCCGGGTGTCTGGACTTAGGCCGCGCTTGACACCTCTTGCACCCGATGATAGCCTCGGAGCCTACCATGCACAGTGACCCAAAGCGCGCGGCGAGTCTCGAAGAAGCGCAGGCTATAGTGACAGGAGCAGTGAAAATCCTTGCATCTGAGAAGGCCCCTCTCAAGGACGCTCTCGGCAGGATCATCCGACAGGACATCACGAGTGACATTGACTACCCCCCCTCAGACATGTCGGCGATGGATGGTTACGGCTTCGAATCTTCTGCCACGCTGGAGGCGACCCCGGCCGAGCCTGTTCTGCTTCGCATCGCCGGCGTTGTGAAGGCCGGCGAGATGCCTTCTCGGCGACTTGACCGCGGCGAATGTGTTTCTATCATGACCGGAGCGACTCTACCTCCTGGCTGTGATGCCGTCCTCAAATCCGAAGATGCCGAGATAAGAGACGCCCGGGTTGTCTTACGGGAACCCATACCGCCGGGCACTTTCGTACGAAAGAAGGGCGAGATCGCGAGGAAAGGTGATCGGATAGATCTCAGGGGCAGGCGTATCACCCCGCGGACTGCCGGTGTCCTTGCGGCCTTCGGTCAAGATCCTGTGCTTGTTACAAAGATGCCGCGCGTCGGCGTCTTTGCCACGGGCGATGAGATAGTCCCTTATGATACTTATCCCTCACCGGGATGCCTGAGAAGTTCGAATGCGCCAACGCTGGCAGGGCTTGCATCTCGGCTTGGGTGTGACGTTGTTGATGTGGGGATAAGCGGCGACAGCGGGGACGATATTGGCCGGCATATTGAGGCTTGCAGGGATTGCGATGTCGTGATTGTGAGCGGCGGTGTCTCGGATGGTGAGTATGACCTTGTGCCTGGAGCCCTTGAGAAGATCGGCGCCGAGATAGGGCTCAGAGAGATCAGAATGAGTCCAGGAAGACGGATGGTATTTGGCAGGAGAGGCAATACTGTGTTTTTCGGTGTGCCCGGCAATCCTGGCGCTGCGATAGTTTCCTTTGAGATGGTGGTGAAGCCGGGATTGCTGAGAATGATGGGATGTGCCGACTTTCTGCCCACTCCCTTCAAGGCAAGAACCACAGCGGGGATAGAGAAGGAGAGAGGCTACACGAAACTCATACCGGGCGTGGTGCGGCAGGCTTATATCGAGCCGGATGGGTGGGCACCGGCCAGGTGTCGGGCCAATCTTACGCCAGATGAATCGACAACGACCAGGGGTCAGGCGCCTCGCCCCGAGGCAGGCATGGCAGTCGAACCACTGAAATCGCGCGGTGCCGGAGACGTGCTTCATATTGCTGAAGCCGATTGCCTCATATGCATAGGGGAAGCCAAAGCATCAGTCTCAGCAAATGACCTGGTAGACGTTTTCATGCTCTAGATGCTCACCCGGGAGTGATTGTCAGATTGACTGAGGATCTGTTCCAGGAAAAGGAAATCGAGATCAAGGGCGAAGTGAAGCGGGTCACATATCGCTCGGAAGACGGCTACACCGTGCTTCGGCTGGAGGCTTCCGGAACGCAGATCACTTGCGTCGGCTATTTCGCCAGGATCGGCCCCGGTGACCGTATCCGGGCTAAAGGTAAGTGGGTAGCCCACCCCAAGTACGGCACCCAGTTCGGCATCAACACCTATGAGATAGTCCCGCCTCACACGGCTGAAGGCATCGCACGTTACCTTTCTTCAGGTCTCGTGAGGGGCGTAGGCGAAGGAATCGCCGCGAGGATCGTCGAGCGATTTGGCGAACGGACCCTTGAGATAATAGATAAAGAACCCAGAAGGCTGCTCGAAGTCGATGGCCTCGGGCCGAAGCGGGTGCAGGCCATCAAGAAGGCATGGAAGGAGCAGCGCGAGATCAGCGAGCTGGTCGTCTTCCTCGAGTCCCACGGTATCCGTGCAGGCAGTGCCCTCAAGATCTACAAGCAATATGGAGCCAAGTCTATCGAGATGATACGGGAGAATCCCTATAGATTGGCCTCTGATATATGGGGAATCGGCTTTGCGACAGCTGACAGAATAGCGTACAGGCTTGGCATCGAGCCGGATGCTCCCGTGAGAGTTCGGGCAGGCATAGTGTACGTGCTTGCTGAAGCCTCGGATGAGGGCCATGTCTTTCTGGATGAGCAGTTTCTGCGAGCCAAGTGCGGCTCGATGCTGGGTATAGAGGAGAGCGCCTTCGATGAAGCCATTTCAAATCTCGCCGGTGATGGCGAGATAGGGCGCGAGCGAGGAAGGATTTACCTGCCCCATCTGCTCGAGGCAGAGAAGGCGATCGTAGCGAATCTCAAGCGCCTCCATGAAAGCGAAGAGGATCCCGCAATTCCCTCATCTGACGAAGTGTTTGCCTTGATCGAATCCGAGCAGGGCATGCAATTCGGCAAGTCGCAGATCGAAGCCATCAAGCAGGGTCTGAAGTCAAGACTGGCAATAATCACGGGTGGACCCGGAACCGGGAAGACGACGATCGTTCGTGCCTTTGCCCGGCTCTATGAATCACATGGGCTCAGAGTGTGCCTTGCAGCACCCACGGGCCGCGCTGCCAAGCGAATGAATGAGATCACTCAAAGCGAAGCAAGGACCATTCACCGGCTGCTTGAGTATAGTCCTCAGGATGGAATCTTCAGGCGGAATGCCCAGAACCCTATCGAAGCCGACCTCGTCGTGGTCGATGAGGCCTCGATGCTTGACGTCCTGCTTGCCGCCTCGCTGCTGAAGGCCATAAAGCCGTCAACTTCGGTCATTATGGTCGGTGACATTGACCAGCTTCCGCCCGTAGGCCCCGGCAACTTCTTGCGAGATGTCATAGAGGCGAGGCGGTTTCCTGTTCACAGGCTCACCCACATCTTCAGGCAGGAGGCGGGAAGCACCATTGTGGAGAATGCGCACCGAATAAACGAGGGTGAGTTCCCCGTTCTCAGCAAGGGCTCGGGCGATTTCTTCCTGATTGAAGAGGAGAATCCAGCTGAGGTTGCCAACAATATCGTCGATCTAGTCTCCAGGAAGTTGCCGGCAGGATTTGGTCTCGACCCAGTTAACGACATCCAGGTGCTTGCACCCATGTACAAGGGCGATGCCGGGGCGATCAATCTGAACACAAGGCTTCAGGAAGCCCTCAATCCCATGGGTGCGAAACTTGAAGATCTCCGATTCAGGGTCGGGGACAAGGTGATGCAACTGAGGAATAACTATGACAAGATGGTTTTCAACGGCGACATAGGCCGAGTTGTGGCCTACGATCCCGAAGAGGACAAAGTGATTGTCCGTTTCGATGCCGATGTGGATTACGCCAGGTCCGAGCTTGACGAAATCACGCTTGCCTATGCCATAACTGTGCACAAGAGCCAGGGCAGCGAGTTTCCGTGTGTCGTGTTACCTATGCTAACGCAGCATTACATAATGCTCTACCGGAATCTGCTCTACACCGCTGTTACGAGGGCTAAGAGGCTGGTCGTCCTCGTCGGAACCAAGAAGGCCGTGAGTCTCGCCGTAAGGAACGTGAAGACCGAACAGCGCTTCTCATCCCTGGCCGAGCGCCTTGCTGAGGGCATCCGATAGCCCCAGTCCCTGTACCAGATGATCTATAAGGTGAGAGAAGACGGAAGTGTCTCCGATAATACGCGGCTCTAATAAAAAGAAGGTCAGGCTCCCGACCTGAGGTGACTCCTCACTCGTGTGAACCCAGGGGCGAGCTCTTACATTGCTCACGAGTGCGATCGGTTCAGGGCGTCAGGAGTTCACCAAGAGTACAGGCCACCTGACCACTTAATATTTATCATATCTCAGGAATTATGTCAACAAAATGAAATTGGGAGGGAAAAACGAGGGATTTAGGGGAAACCTCTGGGCCATGGCTACCCACCGAATGCATTATTCTACAGGGTCTTAGACGATTTCTATGAGACGTCGGATTAAGTGTTTGCAACTGCTGCCATGTAATCGGTTGCACAGGGGCAGCAACGTCATTATAATGACTCGACACCGAATGAGATGACTGACTGACCGCAGAGGATTGACTCGTGGAAGGGATAACTGTAAAGGGTGCGCGCCAGCACAATCTGAAGGCCATAGACGTCACGATTCCCCACCGGAGTCTCGCCGTCATAACTGGCGTGAGTGGCTCTGGAAAATCGAGTCTTGCCTTCGACACCATCTACGCCGAGGGTCAGCGGAGGTATGTTGAGTCGCTTTCCACATATGCCAGGCAGTTCATGGAGCGCGTCGCCCGTCCCGACGTTGACGAGATCAAGGGGCTGCCGCCGGCGGTGGCGGTTCAGCAAGCCAACCCCACCAAGACATCCCGTTCGACCGTGGGCACTGCGACTGAGATATATGATCTTCTTAGACTACTTTATGCGCGCGTTGGAATCATAATGTGTGAGGCCTGTGACGTGCCTGTCGTGAGGGCGGGAATCCAGCAGGGCATAGATCACGCCCTCTCCCTCGGCGCAGGAAGCATGGTGATGATCGCCTTCCCGCTGGTCGTGGCTTTGCCCAAAGAGATTAAGTCGCAGCTGATCGCTCTGGGGTTTGCGCGAATCCTTCACGGGAGCCGACTGAAGGAAGTGTCGGATCTCGAGCCTGACGACCTTGAACCGGGTGAGACGATCGATGTTATCGTCGACCGGATCATCGTGGGAGAATCGAACAGGTCAAGGCTGGCTGAAGCGATAGCGCTCTCGTTTTCGATGAGTACCTCGGATGAGATCCGCCTTATGGACGCCAAGCATAAGGTCTTCAAGATCTTCAGGGGGCTTCGCTGCCCCCAATGCGGGAAGACTTACGAGAGCCCTTCGCCTCTCCTTTTTTCCTTCAACAGTCCGTACGGTGCCTGTCCCGAATGCAGGGGATTCGGGAACAAGCTTGAGTTCGATCTCAACCTCGTGATCCCCAATGATGACAGAACGCTCGAAGGCGATGCGATCCAGCCCTGGTCGAGGCCCCAGTTCCAGTACTTCAAACAGTGGCTCTTGAGGATCTGCCGCACCCTTGGCGTGCCCACCAATGTCGCCTATAAGAAGCTCGCCGACGAGCACAAGGAAATTGTGCTCCACGGGCACGGCAGGTTCCCCGGCGTGATCGGGTTCCTTGAGAAACTGCGCTTGAAGGGTTACAAGGCCTACGCCAGGTTCTTCGCCAGGCGCTACATGTCGCTGCGCGACTGCCCCCGGTGTAACGGCTCGCGCCTGAGGCCGGAGGCGATGCACGTAAAGTTCGGCGGCCTGACCGTCGCGGAGTTGACCGCGCTGGATGTGGGAAAGATAAAGAGCTTCTTTGACAGCCTCAACCTCAGTGAGACCGAGCGATCCGTTGCGGCCCATATCCTCAATGAGATTGATTCGCGCCTCACCTATCTGCTGGATGTTGGGCTTGACTATCTCACGCTCGACAGGCAGTCAAAAACGCTCTCCGGCGGTGAGGCTCAGCGCATCAACCTCTCCAGCGCGCTCGGGGCCGGCCTCACGGGAACCCTTTACGTGCTTGATGAGCCCACCATAGGGCTGCACGGCCGCGACACTGCCAGGCTTCTTGCCGTCTTGAGGAAGCTCAGCGTGCACGGCAACACCGTGCTCGTAGTTGAGCACGATCCGATGGTCATACTTGGGAGTGACCATGTGATTGACCTCGGGCCGGGAGCGGGCTCCAAGGGCGGGGCGGTGCTTTATGAGGGCAAGCCCGACGGTCTAAAGACATGCAAGCGGTCCATAACAGGCAAGTATCTCAGAGGGGAATTTCAGATCGAATGCGGGCACAGGTCAATGAAGGAAACAAAGCATCACATCGTTATCAGGAACGCGCGGGAGCACAATCTGAAAGGCATAGACGTCAAGATCCCGCTCTATTCCCTGGTCTGCGTGACGGGTGTATCTGGCTCCGGCAAGAGCACGCTGATCGAGGACGTGCTCTTTAATGCCGTCAGTTCGAGAACTTCCGCTGTTGAGAGAGTCGGCGCTCATGATGCGATTGAAGGCCTTGAACGGATCAGAGATGTCGTGCTTGTCGATCAGTCGCCCATAGGCCGAACGCCAAGATCGAATCCCATAACTTACATCAAGGGCTTTGATGCGATAAGAGGGATCTTTGCTGCGACGCGCGACGCGCGGCTCCGAGGTTACAGCCGCTCCACCTTCTCCTTCAATCTCGCTGCGGGACGGTGCCCTGTATGCAAGGGGGAGGGGGCCATAAAGATCGAGATGCATTTCCTCGCAGACATTTACATCCCATGTGAAGAGTGCGGTGGAAGGCGCTACAAGAAGAGCGTCCTCGAGATCAAGTATCACGACAAGAGCATAGGCGATGTACTCGATATGACGGTTGATGATGCGATAGATTTCTTCAAGGAGGAGCCGGCCATCCTTCCGGCGCTCTATCTCCTGCAGGAGGTCGGCCTGGGGTATGTGGCGGTCGGTCAGCCCGCCACGACGCTCTCGGGTGGAGAAGCCCAGAGGCTC
>CAYHHI010000012.1:0-72141 GCA_964356335.1 uncultured bacterium | reverse complement strand
CATTACTATTATCTCGTCACCGGTATGAATGTGATGGGTGGCAGCTCCGGATATCACTATCTCGCCACTTCCCCTCTTGCCCTTGACGACGAAAGTCTCAACTCGCGCGCCATTGACGTTGTCCACAGCCAGCACCTTCTCGAAAGGAGTCAGATTGCTGCGTTCAAGCAGTTCCTCGTCAATCACGATACCATCTGTGCCCTCGGGTGACTCCCCCGTCACCCTTGCCTTGTGAATCTTGGACTTGACCACCAGGCGGTCCTCGATTTTCGACCACACAAATCTGAACTTCCCGGCAGGGGTAAGCGGTATCTCGTCAACCATCTCAAAGCTCACATTGAACTGCGCGCCCATATTTTCCTTGATCTTCGCCTCAAGCCGCAGCAGATTCTCGTCTCTCCATTCGGGGCCACGAACAAGCCTGAAGATCACGCCATTTCTGTCCCTCTGCTCCACCTGGAACCGCTTGATTCCCGGCACGAATCTCGAGAGATAGGTCCAGAAAGCTCCGCCGGTGGTCCGGCCATCGGCCGAGACAATTACGTTGAAGATGCGCCCCTCGATCCGATCCAGAAGGGGGGATCCCCTTCCGCAGGCGCATTTCCTTATTGTCGGAACAGCGAGGTCCTCGGTCCTGAAACGCACGAAAGGCATATAGAGATTGGTAAGGTCAGTTATGACAACTTCCCCTAGCTCGCCGCTCTCGGCAGGTCGGCCGCTTTCATGGATTACTTCCACGTATAGGAATTGCCTCAGAAAATGCAGCCCTTCGTGTTGTTCGCACTCTTGAGCAATTATCGAGAACTCATTGCTCCCGTATCTGTCGAACAGAGGACAATCGAAGACCTCTCGTATCACTTCCCGCTGATGAGGGTAGATCTTCTCGCCACTCAAGAAGATCACACGAGGCTTGATGTTGACAATCCGATGGCTCTTACAGAATTCTGCGAAAACCGTCAACGCCGAGGGATAGCTGTCTATTGCATCAGGCTTGAACGTGGTGAGCCTTCTGGCATATTCCTGCATGGTGCCCTCGGAGAAGTCAAACGATGAGAGGCTCATTTTATTGTTGAAGTAGTCCTTGGCTCTCAGGAGCATGCGCTCGTGCAGGGGTTTGTCCAGGTGGAAGCCCCACATGCGAGCGATCCTGTCTCCGACATCGATCCCAGCCCATCTGTAACCGAGCACACTAGATGCTCGCCTGATCGGCCCCGATGACGCATCGCAGTAGAAGAAGAGAGGTTCGCCGGTCGAGCCACTTGTGTTGGAGTAGAAACCCCTTATCGATCGGTCTTGGGTGATGATCTGATCTCGGGCGCGACGAATATCTTCTTTAGTCAAGAGAGGAATATTCAGGAAGTCCGCTGGAGTACGGATGTCTTCGGCACGAAGCCCCGCCTTCCGGAACAGATCGTTGTAGTAGGGTACATGGGTGGTGATCTCTTTAAGAAAGTCCCTCATTCGCCGCCACCGTCGATTCTCGAATTCCTCAGGAGACAACCGCTGGCTCTTCTCAAGGTCGCTGAGAATGGCCATCAGCCTGTCACGGCGCAGTCCCCTGTATATGGGGTAGATGTAATTCCTGACGACGGATTGCGAAAGTGGTGGCAGCATGATTCACATTCTCGAGCTGTCTTCTTCCCTTTTCCCAAAACGACATTGCGCCAAGTACTTCAACTTAAGCCTTCGCAGTGTCCATAGCGATTTCTTGTTTCCCGCGAAATACTCCAAGGTTTCGATAAAGAATTCCGGCTCTGTGCGGCGGAGAATCCTTCCCCGGCACACACATGGCGAACCGCTTCCCACTCTATTGATCTCACTCGGATCCTGCCCGAACACGTTACGCCTCTGGGGATCCTCATGGTGTGTTGTCGTCGCAAGATACCCCACCTCTTTAGCGATTTCAAGCGTCACCGGATTGTAGGCGCCTCCGGGCCAGCACAGGAAGTCCACCCGAGTCCCAAGGCTTCTACTGATTTCGTCGCGGGACTCGATCAGTTCAGATCGCACTCTCTGCGTATACTCCTCCTCGGTCTCGAATCTGGCATTTGTGGGTTTGTGTGCCTTGACAACTCCAAAGAGAATCTCTCGCCATCCTCGCTTATTGAAAAACGCCGGACTGCCGCCCTCGTCGACCATTCTCACGAGACGGACATCCAGTTCCTGATCTTCAAAGTAGCGGCGCACTATCATGGACTTCTCATGTTGGTAGATGGGTGTTCCATAGCGAATTCGGTCATCAAACCTCTTGACCAAACTCTGCGGCTTCTCCTCGGGAAAAAGGTTCCATGCCAACCAGGGAGGAAGCTGGTAGCCCTCGACTCCCCTCGGACGGTGAAAATCCAGAATCGCCGGGCCGCTGAAATACCAAGTGTGGGTCTTGGCATGGCTCTGGATCTCGACTACCCCGCTGCGTACCATCTCCCGCATCTCGGCCCAGGAAAGGTATCCCCGCGGATCGAGCGCATCCTCACTGATCTTCCCGGACCATACATCCTCGATGGTTGGGCGAAGGTCCGTTCGCGGGTCGACGAAATCCGTAGTTAGCCATATCACGGCATGATTACCATATTTCCTGAGGATGGGGAAAGCATAGACCCAGTTGTCCAGGTAGCCATCATCGAATGTTAGGACAACCGATTTCTCAGGGACCGGCGTGCCTTTCGCCATGTGTGAATGGAGAAGGTCCAGGGAAATGGCCGTCCACCCGGTCTCCTTGAGGGCGCGCATCTGGCCCTCAAAAACATCAACGGGCGTTATCAGGTGATTCCAGATCCAATCCGGCCGGTCTCTGCTCACGCTGTGGTACATTACGACAGGTATTCCGCGTAAGGTCATGTGGCTTCCTCAGTACGGGTAGATCTCGCATGGTGAAGACTGCTGGAGTATCGAGCAAGACCTAAGCCTCCCGCCGTTGGAATACACCGCGAGTTCTCACCGATTCTCGGCATGCTTCTTCCTTCTCGCAAATAGGCCAGTGTAAACCCTGGCGATCTCTTCCACCACCTGCTGGATACCGAATTCTCTCTCCGCCTTGTCCCTGACTGCCTTTCCAAACATCATCCTGAGATCTTTATTCCCCAAAAGCCTGCCAATTGCCGAGGCAAGTTCTTCAACGTTCCCAGGAGGTACGACGAGCCCATTCTCGCCATCACTGATAACTTCAGCCATACCACCGACAGATGTGACGACCACTGCTTTCCCGGCGGCCATTGCCTCAAGAAGCGAGACAGGAAGCCCCTCCTTCAGCGAAGCAAGAACGAATACATCGGCAGCTCCAAGCAGGTCCGGGATGTCGCTGCGAGAGCCGGCCAGCCTTATGTGTTCCCCCAGACCCAGGCAACTTACCATGGCAAGAAGCTCGTCGTGACGCGTACCGCCACCGACGAGCAGGCATCTCATCCGTGGGAAGCTCAGCCTGGCCCGTCCAACCGCTTCGACAAGAGCGGGGTAGTTCTTCTCGGCCTCGAGCCGTCCCACCGAGACAACCAGAGGGTCAAGGGGATCCCAGCCAAACTCGGCCATCACCGACGCCCGGTTCCGCGTTGGGTTTCTGAACTTCACGGTCTCAACAGCATTGGGGATACGGACCAGTTTGGAGAGAGGTGTACCCTCACGTCGGTTGCGTATTTCTAGAATGTCCTGACTCACACATATTCGCATATCGGTCACAACATTAAGCATGCGCTCAAACAACAAGTAGTACCAGGGTTTCCAGACGTTCCTTCCGTGTTCGGTAGTGAGGATAACCGGAATTCTCGCAAGCCACCCCGCTGGTCTGCCTATCACGTCGGCAATTGGCATGTGGCAGTGTAGGATATCATATCTGCCACGCCTCAGCCATGTAACCATCCTGGTAAATGAAATAGGAAAGAACCTCCAGCGGAATCCTACCCGGGCAAAGGTCTCGAGGTACGGACGGGCTTCCTGCTCCATTTCATCGAGGCCCGCAGTCAGGCACAACAGGGAGACCGCAAATTGGGATTTGTCGAGATGTCTGATCAGGTCCAGGACCTGAACTTCTGCCCCGCCGATCCCGAACTTGGGAATAAGGAGGCAGATTCTAATCTTCCTATTGTTTGCTTCTGCTTGTTGCTCTTCCACTCGATCTTTTTCTGATAACCTCTCCGACGGCAGCGTGCTTGCCATTGATCCTTAGCCCAGCCCCCTACGAGTTCTCGAAGCTGGCACCTGATTATCGGATGGAAGATTAGCATGTGAACACCAAAATGTAAAGAGTTGGAATAAGGGATAGTTCCCTCCCTTGCAGGACCTGTGACAGGCTACACACTTCGATCCCTTTTGATCCAGTCAACCTGCGGACGTCACCGCGGGCCACTAGCCCTGGAATGCTGTTGACAACAAGCGCTTGCGGCAAATAGAATGACCTACCTATGCAACCTCTCACTCAACAAGGCAAGGGGCTTCACGGGTGGTTTCTCTCAAAGGACAGGCTGACGACCTCTGTCGGCCTTGTCCTCTTTCTCATGCTTCTTGAGAGGGTGCTTTCCTTCGGACGCGGAATAGTCTTCGCACGGCTCCTTGGGACGGCAGAGTATGGAATCTATACCCTGGGCGTGTTTATCGTTCCGATGATGACCACGATTGCAGGTCTCGGCATACCGTCAGCCTTCGGGCGCTACGTTGCGCGCTATGAGATGAAGGGAGGTCTTCGGCGGTTCTTAAGCAGAACATACCGGGTCACAGTTGTGCTGTCGGTTCTAATCGCCGGCGGCATCATTGTCAGGCCGTCCTTCTTCTCTGCGCTCATATATGGAGATGCGTCGCACTCGCGCGTGATTATTATGGGTGCCGTAAGCATACCGGCGTTCGTCTTGCTCAGAAATCTATCCGCGACGCTCATGGGCCTTAAGCTCTTTCGCGCGGGCAGATTCGTGGAGTCCAGCCAGGTGGCGATCTACGCCGGGGTCGGGATAGCTCTGGTGGTCGCCTCCCGCTCGGCCCTGACAGGGATCCTTGGTCTTGCCATAGCAACATATGCCAGTGTAGCTATCTTCGTTCCACTGCTCGTGCGATATCTCAGACATGCGGATTTCGCGCCCCGGTCTGCAGACGAGCCCGAGTTTTACAGGCGTCTCCTGAGATTCACAGTCTGGTATGTGGTGACACCGATCCTTGCCCAGATCTTCCAATACGTCGACAGGTTCAGCCTCCAGCATCTCATGAGTACATCGGATCAGGGTATCTACTCGGCCACCGTCAATTTGAGTGAAACCATTTCGGCCATCGGACTCGCGATCAGCAGCGTCCTTTTCCCGCACTTGAGTGCCACCTGGGAGATGGGAAACAAAGCAAAAGCCCTCAGGGACCTCGACGTCGCCTTGAGGGTTACGGGGATTATCTTGCTTGTGGCCGGCCTTGTTCTGGTTGTGTTCGGAAAGTGGTTTATCTTGCTGCTGCTCGGCCCAGATTACGTCCCGGGTGCTCAGGCGCTCCCCTTCTTAGTCGTGTTCTATCTTTTCACCATACTGGTGTGGCTATTTGGCGTTTATCCACCCTTGATCGAAAAGACATACATCTCCGCAATAGGATTCTCGGTTGCGATGCCATGCACCATCGTCCTCAATCTCACCCTCATTCCCCGGCTCGGCATGGTTGGGGCCGCGGTTGCTACGATGCTGTCCTATTTCCTCATGTGGGGTATCGTTGTCGCCATCTGTCACAAGTTCGGGTTGCCTGTGGGCAAGAGAACCATAACAGTTTGTCTTCTGCCGTTCATTCTGCTTCTGCCGCCCGCCCTGGCCGCCCCATGCGTGGGCATAGTTCTATATGTTTGTATCCGCCGGACATGGATTCTATCCGTTTCCGAACGGGAAATCGTCCGTGCCGAGGCGGGCCGCCTGGTTAGCAAGGCCAAAGGCATAATGGGCATCCACAGATAGGCTTGCCTCAGAGTTTGACTTGATAACCAGGCTGTCACCGAATACAATACCTGAGGGTGCCGGGGTGGCGGAACTGGCAGACGCAGAGGACTTAAAATCCTCTGGATCGCAAGATCCGTGTCGGTTCAACTCCGACCCTCGGCACCAGCTCAGAGATGATCCGCCTGGTAAGCACTTTCGCTTGTACCCGGACGATGCCCGCGGTGCGGGGCCTGGGGCCGAGCTGCAAGGGCCCGATTCCATGTCCTTCTCCTGTCGGCCCTGGCATGCCGGGGCACGGGTCCCTACCCGCGAACTCAATATGGGTTGACAGGCCACGGTCTTGTGCCTATTCTTATGCTTGCATATTCTCACAAGAACCAATGTCATAGTGGAGAAGGCACATTGCGGTTTCTGATTGGCTTGTTGCTTCTTGCTTTGCCGCTGGCTAGCTCGCACGGCCAGGAAGGAATTCCACTTTCGCCAACTGCTGCCAAGGCAATCGTTGACTCCATCTCACGCGAATACTACGAATCCAAGTTTGCAATGTATCCCGCCTATGCCACAAGCAAAGGGATTCACACCTATGATTCCGAGCTTTCCACATTCGGATCGCTGAAGGTAAGGAAGTTTCTTATCCAGACCAAAAGCATGATCCGAACTGTGTCTTCATTCAGTGAGGACAGTCTTGACATCGAGACCTGGATCGACATGAAGGCTCTTCTTTCCGACATGGAAACGCAGGCCTTCCTGTTTGAAGAACTGGAAATGTGGCGAAGATCCCCTTTGCTCTACGCCTATGCATGCACCGATGGTCTGTACTATCTCGTGATACGCAACGATCGGTTCTGGTCCGATCCCAACTTCAGCGCGAGGCTGTCCCAAGTTCCCAGGGTTCTTGAACAGGGGCGCAAGAATCTCTTGCGCCCCATGAAGCTGCACTGTGACATCGCGTCTGCCAGCATAGAGGCATTCCTGCCGTTCCTCAAGAGCCTGGGCGATTCCACGGGTGCGGCGGGGGCTGCGCTGGACATGGCCCTGGTCGCGAGGGCGTGCGAATCACTTGAGCAATTCAGAGCCTATCTCGACTCTTTGAGCGTCACGGCGGATGCCAACTTCGCCCTGGGATACGACAACTTCGTTAAGCTCCTTAAGGTCCAGCACATGATGGAAGAGCCACCCGAGGAAATCCTGGCTTATGCCATGCGTGTGCTCAAGGATGCCAAGTCCAGGCAAGCCGCGAGCACTCCCCTGAAGAAGACGGACCCCGCCGATACGGCCAGTGCACTTGGGCTTACCAAGAATGATATCCTGGCGGACTTCCGTGCGGAGGCAGAATCCGCCATGGTTTATCTCGAAAGGAAAGCCATTGTGACTGTGCCCCGCAACACGGAGGTCGTGCCCGTCGAGACGCCTGGCTTTATCGAGGTAGTCGTTCCCGGTTACGCCTATGAACCCCCGGGCCCGTTTGACGATGACCAGAGAGGGCTTCTGTACGTGCCGCTGCCTGATAGTCTTGACCTTGAGGCCAAACTCAAGTACAAGCAGACCATCGATCAAAGAGGCTTCAAGGGAATAGTGGTGCATGAATTGTACCCCGGGCATCATCTCCAGCTCACACTTGCCAACGCCGCTCCGTCATTTGTGAAGAGGCTCGCAGAAGATAATTTCACTATTGAGGGTTGGGCGCTTTACTGCGAAGAGCTTATGGCGGAGCAAGGTTACTATGGCCCCGAGGGAACCCGAAGAGCACTCCGAGGGATCATCTTCAGGGCCGCTCGCGTGATTGTCGATATCAAGCTCCAACTCAGAGAATTCTCGCTGGACCAAGCGGTTGACTTCATGGTAAGCGAGACCGGCAGCGATCGGGATTTCGTCGAGCAGGAAGTACGAAGATATGCAGTGGAACCGACGCAGCCAATGAGTTATCTTATAGGCAAGAGGGATATAATGTCACTGAGAGAGGAATTCAGAAGATTGAGGGGGGAGCAATTCAGTTTAAGGGAGTTCCATGACACACTCCTTTCGCGCGGTTCGCTGCCGCCCTATCTCTTGAAGATCAGCGTGATTTCCAAGGTGATAGGGAGGCAGTGAGGTGAGAGGGAGGATTCCAGCGAATAATGGAGGGGACCTATGTTTCTGAGACGTGCAAGCCTGATTCCCTTGGCTATTGCATCGGTCATGATAGTGGCCACGAATGCAGGGGCCACGAAGCTGGCTGGCGAGTCCTTCGCCACAGGGTTAGGGGCGAAAGCTCTCGGCATGGGCGGGGCCTTCGTATCAATTGCAGATGACGCAAGCGCGGCATACTGGAATCCTGCCGGGCTCGTTCAGCCTGAGCAGCGGCAGATACTGCTGATGCACTCGGAGCGCTTTGGTAACCTGATAGATCATAACTGCTTTAGTTTCGCAGGTCCGATTTCGCGTGACTCGACCGAGAAATCCGCCGGTGCCATAAGCCTGCTCTGGCTTCGTGTCAGTGATATCGCGCTAACGTCCCATCTGAAGACGCCAAACGTTGATTTCAAAGATCTGGACGGCGACGGAGTATGGGACCCACCACATGGTGACCAACCCGGCGAGCCCAGAATCTGGAGACCAGATAGGGTCCTGTGGGACAACGACAACCAGATTGAAGGCCTCCTCTCGTACGCAAGGGTTCTCAAGCCCAATCTGTCAGTGGGTCTCAATGCCAAGGTTATCTGGAAGGAAATCGCCAACATAACATGCCTTGGTTTCGGTCTCGATCTGGGAGGGCTCTGCCGCGTGACCGAGAATCTTAAGATCGGAGTCAACATCCAGGATCTCACCACGACACCGCTTTACTGGGACGGCTGGTACTATGGGCCTGTCTGTGACACGTCAGGGTGCCCGGTTGAAAAGAAAAAGGTGAGCACCAAAGAGACCATATATCCTACGGTCAAACTGGGTGCGTCTTATGCTTTGGATCTGCCCCCGATTGCCGGGACCATACTCCTCGCGAGTGACTGCGATTTCAGATTCGAAGGGCTCACGAAGGATGAGGCCGATTTCTCGTTTTCGGAAGTAAGCGGCGACATACGACTGGGAGCTATGTATGACTATCGAGGGATCGTGCACGTGAGCCTGGGCATGGACCGCATGAAGGCGACTGCCGGAATCGGCCTCAATGTCAGCCGGTTCGGCGTGGACTATGCCTTCTGGAGAGGCACGGAACTGGATAACACCCATCGCATCTCCGTCACCATGGACTTCTGAGAGGATGGAGACCTTCCGGTTGGAGTTCGCAAGAGGGAGTAGGCATGTTCAGACTGATTATGGGTGCGCGAGAATCCGACGGCACGCAATCGTTCAGCGTGCGAAATCCATATGACGGGAGGGAAGGACTCAAGTATGCTATTGAGGAGATGACCGAAACCAAGATGGTCTGTTTCAACTTCTGGAGGCCGTGAGTACGGAGGATCATATGGAGATTGTACAAGAACTCAGACAGGCAGTCCTAAGAGGCGACATGGCCCAGTCCAAACCACTCACGCAGAAAGCCCTTGATGCCGGAATCGAGCCGACGGTGATTCTCAATCAGGCACTGATATCCGGAATGGATGAGGTGGGTGAGCTCTTCAAGGCCAATGAGGTCTATGTTCCTGAGGTCCTGCTTTCGGCCAAGGCAATGCAGCAGGCGATGCAGGTCTTGAAGCCGGTTCTCGTCAAGGGTGGCATAAAGCCCAGGGGCACGGTGGTTGTGGGCACCGTGCGGGGCGACCTCCACGACATAGGCAAGAACCTGGTGGCAATGATGCTCGAAGGAGCCGGTTTTGAAGTGGTGGACCTTGGCAATGATGTTCCTGCGGAACGGTTCGTGGAGGCCGCGGTCGAGCACAAGGCCGGCATCATCGGCATGTCAGCCCTCCTTACCACGACCATGTACACCATGAAGGATACCATTGAGCTCCTCAAGGAGCATAGCCTCGCAGGCAGGGTGAAGACAATGGTTGGCGGAGCACCTGTCACAGCCTCCTTTGCGAAAGACATAGGGGCAGACGGCTATGGTGACGATGCGGCTACCGCCGTTGACATAGCCAAGGAGTTTATCGGGAGTTAGGCATGGAACTCATAGCTGCCCTCCGGCTCAGACCACTGCTAGGCGATGGTGCCATGGGCACTATGCTTCAGGCGCACGGCCTCGAGACGGGTGTCGCGCCCGATGTTCTCAATCTCGAGAACCCCGAACTGGTGAGGCAGATCCATTCGGCGTATCGTGAGGCGGGCTGCGACTATGTTGAAACCAATACCTTCGGCGCTAACCGGATCAAACTTGCCGCACATGGCCTTGAGCCTAAGCTTGAGGAGATCATCGCGCGAGGCGTTGAGATCGCAAGAAGCGCAGCGGGCAATGACTGCATGGTGGGCGGTTCGGTCGGTCCGACGGGAGTTCTCCTCGAACCTTACGGTGATACGCCTCATGAGAAGATCTCCGACACATACCTTGAGGTAGCCACCCTTATGGACAAGGCCGGCATAGATTTTTTCCTGATCGAGACAATGACAGATATCAACGAGGCTTCAATCGCAGTAGAGGCCGCAAAACAGGTCTCAAGCAAGCCGATCGTCGCGACTGCCGTCTTCTCAAAGGGTGCCAGGGGATACCGTACAATTATGGGGAACTCTCCCCGGGAAGCCGCCCTTCGCCTGGTGGAAGCTGGCGCCCGTTTCGTCGGCACAAACTGTTGCAGCGGAATGGAGCAAGCGATAGGGATAATGAAGGACATGGTTTCGGCATCAAGTGCCGCCATGATTGCGCAGCCTAATGCAGGTCTCCCAACCGTCGAGGCAGGTAAGTTGATTTACCCGGAGGCCCCTCTTGCCATGGCCGACCGTGTCCCTGATCTTCTGAGCATGGGGGTTCGGATTATCGGTGGATGTTGCGGCACGACACCTGCCCATATAAAAGCCATGGCATCCGCTTTTGGTAGACGCTGAGTGCCCTGATGCGTTGACACCGGTTCGAAGCCAACTTAGAATCACCTCGAGGGAAGGATCCTTGAGCTCCATGAAGGCATACGTGGGTCTTGATGTTGGGGCGGTGAGCACAAATCTCGCAGTCCTCGACGCCGGCCGGCAAGTGGTTCATCACTCCTATATGAGAACCGAAGGTGATCCAATAGGATCGGTCAAGAGGATACTTCGGGAGGCCGGCGAGCATCTTCCGGAGATCGAGATCCTTGGGTGCGGTTCGACCGGGAGTGGGAGACTCTTGGCGGCTGCTCTCGCAGGTGCGGATGTGGTGCGCAACGAGATCACGGCGCATGCCACCGCAGCGCTTCACTTTTTTCCCGAAGCCCAAACCGTGATTGAGATCGGAGGTCAGGATTCGAAGATCATTATCATAAGAAACGGCGTGGCGGTGGATTTTGCGATGAACACGGTCTGTGCGGCCGGCACGGGGAGTTTTCTTGATTATCAGGCAAGCAGGATGGGAATCCCCGTAGAGGAACTCGCCAGGCTTGCCAAATCGGCGAAGGAGAGTGCGCGCATATCCGGGAGATGCGCGGTGTTTGCCGAGACCGACCTAATAGATAAGCAGCAGCGGGGTATAAAGCGGGAGGCCGTCCTGAAGGGCCTGTGCGAGGCCCTGGTCAGAAACTTCCTGTCAAGTGTTGCCAGGGGTAAGCCGATCATGCCGCCCGTCATCTTTCAGGGCGGCGTTGCGTCGAACCAGGCCGTTGTTGAGGCATTCGAGAAGGAGTTGGATCTCAAGGTGGATGTCCCTCAATACCACGATGTCATGGGAGCCATAGGCATCGCAATCCTGGCCAGCATGGAACATGAGAAGGCTGGGCCGGGCAGATTCCGAGGTTTTGAGGCACGAGGGGTTGATCTCTCCAGCCGGGGCTTCGAATGCACCGGATGCTCGAATAGGTGCGAAGTCGTTGAGATATTCGACGGCACCCACCTGATCTCACGATGGGGGAGCCGTTGCGGAAGATGGGATATTGCCGAATGAAGCGAGTCGCATTCCTAACCATAGGCTGCAAGCTCAACCAGTTCGAAACCGAACAGATGCGCGAGGCGGTTGGGGCCCGCGGCTACCATACCAGCCCCGCCTTCGAGGAGGCAGACGTTTATGTTGTCAATACGTGCACGGTCACCTCTAAGAGTGACCGCCGTTCGCGCCAGGCCGTCAGGCGGGCCATAAGGTCGAACCCCGGGGCACTTGTGGTTGTCACGGGCTGCTACGCTCAGCGGAAGCCTCATGAGCTTGCTGGGATCAAGGGCGTCGACGTGGTGATCGGCAATGCTGAGAAGGAAGGCATCGAGGAGTATCTCAATCTCGGCAAGCAGCAAGAGACGGTTGTGAAGACAACCCCCACGGACGATATGGCGGATCTTGCGAGCCGGAGACATCTTCACGGCTTCGGAAGCTACACCCGGGCCTTTGCGAAGATCCAGGACGGCTGCGACAATCACTGCACTTACTGCGTAGTCCCGCTGGCAAGGGGCCGCAGCAGGAGCAAGAGCCTTGACGTGGTGCGACGCGAGATCGAGACCACGGTCGCAGAAGGCTACGGGGAAATTGTTCTCACTGGAGTCCACCTTGGCTCATATGGGAGAGATCTGGCGCCGCAGACCTCTCTCGCTGCGCTTCTTCGCGTGCTCGCGCCTACCAAGGGGCTCACAAGGATGAGACTCAGCTCGATCGAACCCACCGACTTTGGCGATGACCTCATAGATATGCTGGCCGATCCGGCCTCCAAACTGTGTCCCCATGTGCACGTGCCGCTGCAAAGCGGTGACGATCGCATATTGCGTCTCATGGGAAGACCATACGGCCGCTCCTACTATCGCAGTCTCATCGAGAGAATCGCTGTCGCAGTCCCACGCTGCGGTATTGGCGCTGACGTCATGGTGGCGTTTCCTGCGGAGGACAGAGCGGCCTTCATGAACACCTTCGATCTTGTGAGCGATCTTCCCATCACCTATCTTCACACGTTTGCTTTTTCACCGAGAGACGGGACGGCAGCCCAGGGATTCGCGGGGCAGGTTCGCCCTGAGGAGAAGAAAGAAAGAAGCCGCGTCATGAGAGACCTGGGAAGCGAGAAATCCATGGCCTTCAGACACCGCTTGGTAGGTGAAATGCTTGAGACACTTGTACTGCGAGCGACAGTGTGTGGCCGTGCGACGGGCCTGAGTGGGAACTACGTCAGGGTTTTCTTCGATAAGGGAATGACCCCCAACACGGTCGTTTCGGGACGAGTCTCAGCAATCAGCGGAGCCGGTGTTGCGGCAAGCGCGTGTGGCGGCCAACAATGACGAGGTTTGCCGGAGCAGAATGACCGATAAGCGATTCTATATAGAGACTCATGGCTGCCAGATGAACGTATACGATTCTCGGTTCATCTCCGACCTGCTCGTGCGGGATGGCTATGAGCCCGTAGACAACCCGAGGGATGCGTCCATCGTTCTGGTGAACACATGCAGCGTGAGGGATCGGGCTGAAATGAGAGCTGTCGCAAGGATCAGAGAGCTCGCGGCGCTCAGGAAAGCAAATCCCGACCTCGTAATCGGGGTGGTGGGTTGTATGGCCCAGCGGCTGGGAAAGAGAGTCGCCGGGGCCGCGACCAGAGTCGATTTGATTGCCGGATTCGACTCCTACCCATCGTTCCTGGAGGTGCTCGAAGAGGCCGGCCGCGGCAAGCAGCCGGTGGTTGAGATATCCGAGAATCCATGCTCGCTTTACTCCTTGCGACCCTTGAGGCAGGAGTCCGTCACGGCCTTTGTGACAATAATGCAGGGATGTGACAATTTCTGCACATACTGTGTGGTGCCCTACATACGGGGGCGGGAAAGAAGCAAGGCGTCGAGGGTCATACTTGAAGAGATCGAGCATCTGGTCGGTCTTGGTGTGAAAGATGTGACCCTGATTGGGCAAAATGTGAATTCCTATAGGCATGTTGACGTGGATTTCTCCGGGCTTCTTGAGATGGCCAACGACGTGCCCGGCCTTCGACGCATACGGTTCACAACGTCTCACCCCAAGGATCTTACCCTGGGGGTGATCGAGAGAATGCGGGACCTGCCCAAGGTCTGTGAGCATCTCCACCTGCCGCTCCAGAGCGGGTCAGATAGGGTACTTTCCCTGATGAACCGCGGATACACGTCGAGCGAGTTCGGCAAGATAGTCCAGTTTGCCAGGCACAACATACCGACACTTGCAGTCACCACCGATATTATGGTAGGGTTTCCCACAGAGACAGAGTCTGATTTTGAGAGCACGTTCAGGGCGCTTGATGAGATTCGCTTCGATGCTGCATTCATGTTCAGGTACTCACCGCGGGATGGCACAAAGGCATGCCGCCTCGGCGATGACGTCGCCCTCGAGGAGAAGACCAGAAGGCTCAAGGAGGTGATCTCCCTTCAGAACTGCATAACCGACGAGAAGAAACAGGCTCTCCTCGGTAGGGAGATCGAAATCCTCATAGAGGGTGAAAGCGACAGGGAACCCGATTTCATGCTTGGCCGGACACGCGAAAACTGGCTTGCCAAGATACCCCGCGAGGGTGTAAGAAGAGGAGAGACAGTGGTCGCAAGGATATCCTCTGCCACCAGATGGATGGTAACCTGTGACCGTTCTTTGAGAAAGGCGGGAGCTTGAAATGAATGTTTCAAGGGCCATCGCAGCCATAGCGCTTCTTGTAGTGACAATGGCGGTCGTTGCCTTTGCAGTCATGAATCCGGGGGAGAGAGTGGTCGTGAACCTCGGATTCCGCACCTTCTACGACGTCCCCATGATCCTCGCCCTTTTTGTGGCATTTCTGATAGGAGTGGCGCTCACACTCCTTTATTGTCTTTACTATTTCATCGATCTCGGACTTAACGTGAGGCGCCTGAAGAAAAGGAATCGTGATCTTGAGACCGAACTTGTCGCAATCAGGAACCTACCGATCGAAGAAGCGCTGGGCGAGATGAAGCCCGTGGAGGATGTAGAAGGAAAGGAAGTGGTTTCGTGACCACCTTATTGATCATCCTGATACTCTGTGTGCTTGCGGTGCTTTTCCATCGCGTGTGGACAAACATAAATCAGAAGCGGAAGCGAGCAGCGGGGAAGAATCCTTATGTCGAAGGCATCGCCTATCTGCTTGACGGGGAATACGGCCCTGCCCTCAACTCCTTCCGGGAGGCCGTGCGCAGCGAACCGCAGAATTTTGATGCCTATCTCCGCCTCGGCGATGTCATGCGCGAGAGTGGCGACGTTGCAAGAGCCGTCCAGATTCACCGCGAGCTCACGGTGCGGCCTTCTATGCCGAAGCACACGATGGCCCGCGTGCTCCTCAGTCTTGCGCGCGATTACCGCAAGGCGCAGAGACTCGATAGGGCCGCCGCAAGCTATGAACAGGTGCTGGAGATCAAACCGCGTGATGAGAGGGCCATGAACGAGCTCCTGGAGGTCTATGAAGAGATAGGGGAGTGGGACAAGGCCTATCTTATTCGACGTGACATATCCAAGGTGAAACGAGTCGACGATACCCACGCGCTGGCTCTCTACAAGGCGTATGTTGGCAAGTCCTATCTTGACCGCGAGAACATGAAGGATGCAGAATCGGCTCTGAAGGACGCCCTCAAGATAAACTCGGAATGCGCGGCTGCCTATCTCTATCTGGGCGATGTCTACTATGCCGAGGGCAATATCGATGATGCGATATCCTCGTGGCGCAGAATAGTAACGGTCTTTCCCGGCATCGCCTATACGACTTTCAGGCGGCTTGAGAAGGCGTTTTATGAGAAGGGGAGATTCGAGAAGATAGTCGATCTTTACAACGATGTGCTAGAGCGAAACCCAAGCGATGTGAAGACAATGATGACCCTGGCCAACATTCACAGGAAGAAGGGCAATATCGAGGAAGCCCTGAGGCTCTGCAAGACCGCCCTCGAGGCCGAGCCCGGCGCAAGAAGAGTGAAGCAGGCCCTCGCCAGGCTCTACTATGAAAAGGGTGACATCGAACAGTCCCTCAGAGCGATGGTCGAAGCGTTCAACGGTTTCTCTTCTGACGAAGAGCATTACGTTTGTAGCAACTGTAACTATAAGTCAAATGAGGTGCTTTGGAGATGCCCCAGGTGCAAGCAGTGGGAGACATTCCTGTAGAGACCATGCTTCGCCACGGGCGTCGAGCCCTCGATTCCTCTTGACCCATGACGCAACCGCACGAGACACCGATGATGTCCCAATACATGAGCATAAAGAAGGATTATCCTGACACCATACTCCTCTTCAGGATGGGAGATTTTTATGAGACCTTCTACGAGGATGCCGCGACCGCCGCGCGCGTCCTGGGTATTGCGCTCACCTCAAGGTCAAGAGAAGGGGACAAGAGAATCCCGCTTGCGGGCGTGCCCTACCATGCTGTGGACACCTATATCGCGAGGCTTGTGCGAGCAGGCTACAAGGTCGCCATCTGCGATCAGGTCGAAAACCCAAAGGACGCTAAGGGCCTGGTCAAGCGGCGAGTGGTGGAGGTGATCACGCCCGGTACCGTGACCTCGTCGATCCTCCTCGATGAGAAGGAGAACAACTACCTCTTGGCCATCGTCGGTGAGAAGGAGAAGTGGGGGCTGGCGAAGACAGATCTCTCCACGGGCGAGTTCAGTGTTACCGAGGTGTCGGCACATGATCTCTTAAGGGAGATGGCGAAGACACGGCCGAGCGAGGTGCTGTACCCGAGGGAGTCCATGCCCGAGGCCATCGTCGCGCGCATTAAGCACGCCCTGCCGGAGACGGCATTGACGGCACTTGATGACTGGCTTTTCCTCCACGATTCAGCATCGGCAACCCTTCGCGACCATTTCAAGGTGGCGACCCTCGATGGTTTTGGGTGTCAGAGTATCCCCATGGCTACAGGTGCTGCCGGTGCGCTCATCTCATACTTGAGACAGACCCAGAAAAGACTGCTTCCTCACATCTCAAGGCTCACCGTTCAGAGGAATGCTCTCTTCATGGATATCGATGAGGCGTCGTTTGCCAATCTTGAGATCATGAATCCTCTGCATCCAGAGGACAAAGGGGCATCCCTCCTTGGCGTTCTGGATAAGACCCTGACACCTATGGGTGGAAGGTGTCTGAGGAGTTGGATCAGGAATCCCCTGGTGGTCGCCGCGACCATAAGCGCCAGACTTGAGGCAGTCGATGAATTGGTCGGCGACGAGATAAGAAGAAAGGACACCAGGTCAATCATAAGGCACATAAGTGACCTCGAGCGCCTCGTGGGGCGTGTTTGCTGCGAGAAGGCCGGACCTCGGGACCTCCTGGCAATAAAGGAATCCCTCGGGCACTTTCCCGAGCTCAGGAGGATAATCTCCGACGCCAGCTCCCAGGTTCTATCACATGTGTCCCAGACCATGCCCGAACTCAAAGACGTCGCGGACCTGATTTCTCAGGCTGTCAAGGATGAGGCTCCGGCTACCTTCAAAGAGGGAGAGGTAATACGGGAAGGCTTTGACAAGAGACTCGACCAGCTTCGCGGCGCATCCCATGATGCCAGAAAATGGATTCTTGACCTCCAGGCTACTGAGAGGGAGAGAACCGGTATCGGTTCTCTCAAGGTGGGCTACAACAAAATCTTCGGTTACTACATCGAGGTCAGCAAGACGAACCTCAAGAGCGTCCCGCAGGATTACGTGAGGAAACAGACTCTGGTTGGTGGTGAGAGATTCGTCACTGAGGACCTCAAGTGCAAGGAAGCCGAAATCCTCCAGGCCGAAGAAAACGCAACCGAACTCGAAGATGACGTCTTCAAGAGTGTGCGGACCAGAGTCGCCGAAGCTACCGACAGGATCCAGGAGGCCGCGCGCATGGTCGCGGAGATCGACGTTCTCGCCTCCTTTGCAGAGGTTGCAAGACAGAGCAATTATGTGAAGCCTCATGTGACCGGCGACCGCAGAATAGAGATTCGCGAAGGGCGCCATCCTGTAGTTGAGAGATTCCTTGGCGGTGACCAGTTCGTCCCCAACGACGTGCTGTTAGATGAGACCAATCAGGTCTTGGTGATCACTGGCCCCAACATGGCTGGCAAGTCGACTTTCATCAGGCAGGTTGCGCTGATCGTGATCATGGCACAGATCGGAAGCTTCGTGCCGGCGTCGGCCGCAAGCATCGGAATCGTGGATAAGATCTTCACACGGATCGGCGCGACTGACAGAGTCGCCAGAGGGCAAAGCACCTTCCTTGTGGAGATGATCGAGACATCCAACATCCTCAATAACGCCACCGACAGGAGCCTCGTGCTCCTGGATGAGGTCGGACGCGGCACGAGCACTTATGACGGGCTCAGCATCGCCTGGGCGGTGGTTGAGTACCTTCATAACAATGGAAGACGAAGCCCGCTTACGCTCTTTGCCACTCACTACCATGAGCTGACTGACCTAGCGGGCATTCTACAGCGGGTCAAGAATTTCAACGTGCTCGTCAAGGAATATGGTGATAGAATCATCTTCCTCAGAAAGATTGTTGAAGGCGGCTCCGACAGGAGCTATGGCATCCATGTCGCAAGGCTTGCAGGCCTGCCCCAGGATGTGGTCGAGAGGGCCAAGGAAATCCTGGCGAATCTCGAAGAGGACGAATACAGCACAGGCAATATTCCGAGGCTCGCGCGGGGAGAGCATTCTCCGATATCGGGGGACATTCAGCTCACCCTCTGGCAGACCGAGAAGGAGCTTGCGCGAAAACTCGCCGAGCTAGATCTTGACACCATGACCCCGCTTCAGGCACTGGAAGAGATCGCGGCCCTGAAGAGAATCGCTTCCAAGAACGAGAAGATTACAGATGGCAAAGATCAAGATCCTCGATCCTAAGACCGTTAACATGATAGCGGCAGGTGAGGTAGTTGACAGGCCTTCCTCAGTGGTCAAGGAGCTTGTCGAGAACGCGATAGATGCCGGGGCATCTCACATCACAGTAGAGACCAAAGGTGAAGGCAGGGAGCTAATAAAGATCACGGATGACGGCGTCGGGATGACCGAGGAAGATGCTCTGCTTGCCTTCGAGCGTCACGCCACAAGCAAAATATCCACTGCCGATGACCTCGAAAGCATAAGGACCATGGGCTTCAGGGGAGAGGCTCTGGCGAGCATTGCGAGTGTTGCGGAGATTGAAGTGCTCACCCGCTCCGAAGGTGAGGACCTTGCGACAAAGATTGTTTTGAGGGGTGGAAAGATCGATGAGGTGACCAAGGCCACGCGTCCGGCGGGAACCACCATCAAGGTGACCAACCTTTTCTTTAACGCGCCGGCAAGGGCCAAGTTTCTCAAGTCCAAAGCCACAGAGGTCAGGCACGTTGTCAAGACCTTCGCGACTCATGCCATAAGCCATTACTGGATCTCGATGAAACTGATTAGGGATAGGAAAGTGATCTTGAGCCTGCCCGCGGTTGAGAGCATCGAGGAAAGGGTGGGAAGCATCCTCGGCAGGAGCTTTGGCGAGAACTCAGTTGCAGTCAATGTCTCAGACGAGCACATCCAACTCTGCGGTTTCCTGTCGCGCCCCGAGGAGGCAAGAACCTCAAGCGGCTACATATCAATCTTTGTAAACAGACGGCCCGTGGAGAACAAGATGATCCTGAGAGCCGTTTGTGATGCCTACGGCCACACCTTGATGAGAAACCGGTATCCAACAGGCGTTATCCTGATAGATATCAATCCTGCTGAGGCAGATTTCAACGTTCACCCGACAAAGCGAGAAGTGAGGTTCAGGCGTGACAGGGAGGTCAGAGACTTTGTGTCGCGGGCCGTAGGGAGTGCACTGACGTCGCGAAAGATGATTCCACCGCTCTTGGCAAGGCCCCTGCTCGCGCCGAGACCCGGGGCGCAGCCACCTATTCGGCCAATCGCCCTCTTCGACAAGACCAAGATCCTTGTCTCTGAGCCCAAGCCGACATACAGACCTCACAAGATGGAGAAGTCTGAGACGGCAGCGCCGGCCACTCCCATTGTCCAGATAAGAAACTCCTACATCCTCGCGGAGTCTGACGAGGAGTTCTATCTGATCGACCAGCACGCCGCTCATGAACGGGTGCTTTACGAGGAAGTGAAGAGCCATCTTGAGGGACGAGAACCCGTCATGCAGGAACTCCTCTTTCCAGAGACGCTTGAAGTGACGCCTGAAGAGGAAGATGTGATCGACGAACACTGGGACAAGATAAGACAAATCGGTTTCGAGTTGAAAAAGTTCGGCAGACGGACCTACGTCATAGAAGCAGTGCCGGCGCTCTTTAAGGAGGGGGATAAGAAGCGGGTTCTCGCCGATATCGTGGACGAAGTGATAGAGACCCGGTCCGAATCCCACGACATCCATCATTTGCTGGCTGCTGCCTTTGCCTGTAAGGGTGCTGTCAAGGCCGGCGACAAGATGAATGACGATGAGATAAGATCGCTTGTCGAGCGCCTCTTCGCGGCCCGTATGCCGCTTGCATGTCCCCACGGCCGTCCCACCATGATAAGGCTCTCCTGGGATGAGATCGAAAGAAGGTTCCTCAGAAAGTGAAGCACCACGAGCCTCAGCACATCTTGATTCTCGTGGGCCCAACCGGAGTCGGCAAGAGCAACGTCGCTCTTCATGTGGCAAAGCGCCTTTCGGGCGAGATTGTTTCGGCAGATTCACGCCTTGTTTACCGCTTCATGGATATCGGGACGGCAAAGCCTGATGTTAGGATGCTGGAGGAAGTCCCTCATCACTTGATCGACATGGCCGAACCTGACAGGCAGTACACGTCCAAAGAGTACGAGAAGGATGCACGGAGGATCATTTCCGAAATCCTCGCCAGACGTGGACTGCCCATCGTCGTGGGCGGTACCGGACTCTATGTCAGGGCTCTTCTCCACGGAATCTTCGACGGACCGGCGGCAGACCCAGAGATCAGAAGGCGCCTCGGGGAACTCGCACGCCTGAAGGGCAGGCCAGTCCTTTGGCAGAGGCTTTTCGAGGTCGATCCCGAGAAGGCCGGACACGTGGACCCGCTTAATCTCCCTCGGGTAATCAGGGCTCTTGAGGTCTTCGAGATCACAGGCAAGCCCATGAGCACCCTGGAAAAGGCAACGGCGCCATTCTTGCTGCCCTTTGTCAAGATCGGCCTGACGATGGACAGGGGAGACCTTTACCAGATCATAGAGAGAAGGGTTAACCGTATGATAGAGGCCGGCCTTGTGGACGAGGTCAGGTTGCTTATCAAGATGGGCTACGAGGAATCGCCTGTCGTCAAGAATAGCCTGGGATATCGGGAGATCATGCTTCATCTGAGGGGCGCTCTGTCATTTCAGGAGGCGGTAGGCCTGATCAAGAGGAACACCCGACACTTCGCCAAGCGCCAGATGACGTGGTTCACAAAGGAAAAAGACATCAAGTGGTTGGACGTGACCGATAGGCGAGACGACCGAGCGATAGCATCCGAGGTCTTGGATATCTACCGGACTGCATCAGGGTGAGCGGGTTTTCCAGCCTAAGAACCCCCAGAGGCGTACCTCTGGGGCCAGCCAGAGCGTCCGGCGCCTATCTCAAGAGAATCAGACTTCGCGTCTCACGATAGGCAGGCGTCGTCATGCGAACATAATAAACGCCCGGAGTTACAGACCTGCCGAGAGCATCCTTCCCGTCCCATGCAGCCTTGTGATATCCCACTCCTACGGCACCGTCTACAAGCGTCCTGACCATCTTGCCGAGAACGTCGCATATCTCGAGGCTGACATCCGCACGCGCAGGCAGAGCATATCTGATCTCCGTATTCCCCTTGAAGGGATTCGGCGTGTTCTGGTACAAGCCAAATCCCGACAGCTCTCCATGGTTCGCATCGACACCGGCACGGCACACCCAATACATCGGGGTAGACGGACCAAGTATGAAGCCTTCACAATCCACATAGATGTGGGAGTCGTGAAAGAAGATGGAATTGGAGTCAGTCCTGATGGCACCCTGCGCAAAACCATCTATATCAGTTATATCGGGGCCTCCAACAGGGAAATCAATGCCCGGATGCTCCGTATAGAAGGTACACGAGAGCTCTGGAAGGGTTTCCCCGTAAAGATCTCTGACGATCACGTAAACCTCGACGGTGTCACCGACCATGGCAGTATCGGGCTCTGCCCATATCGTGGAAGTCTGTGAGACGGGAATCCCTGCCTGGGACACAGCTACCAGAGTCATGATTGCCAGAAGCGGCACCAAACCAGAAGTACCTACTCGCACGCCCTTCGCCTCCTTCTGCCCAAACGAATCGGCCAGGTTGGGATCCTATCAACACCCGACCGGCCACCTTGCCCAGCATCATATGGACACTTGCGGGAAGAGCCCTTTAGGGCTCTCTATGTTATAAGCTTATCACGGAATGGGCCCCTTGTCAAGGTAACGATCGCCGGTATGGTGTAACGATTAGTGTGCGGAATTGGATAGAGGTAAGAAGCATGGGGTGCAGTAGGCGGGTGGCAAAGATGGAGCTTCAGGTTGCCGAGAGTTGCGGCAAGTTGGCATCTATGGCGGGTTTTCTGACCGCCGCCCGCCGCCTCTTAGGTATTGCTTGCCAGAACTTCCATACCCACCTATAATGTGTCATTGGCTGCTTGAATGAGCGGGGAGGAGTCAGAAATGGAGAAGCCGAGAATAGAATCCGCAGCGAAAAGGGATGTTCTGATAACAATACTCGTCTTGGGCTCGGTGTGGGGCTTTCTCGAGGTCGTCCTGGGCGGAGCAATGAAATCAGCTTCAATCCCATACAAGGGCGATCTCCTGACCGGCCTGGGCATAGGCCTGATGGCGGTATGTATCGCCATCTTCAGGAGGCCGCTGTTTGTCCTGGGTATCGCCGTTATAGCGGTTGCGCTCAAGCAGCTTGCGGTTCCGATCCTGCATTTGCCCTTTATGTGCAAGGCGAATTCGTGCCTGGCCGTCATGCTTGCTGGGGGTGCTCTGGCAGGCATAGCTACCGCGGCTGGCCCGAGACTGGACAAGGGTGCTCTGCCCAGAGTGGCCACGGGTTTCTCAGCAGGCCTTCTGGGATCGGCAGGTTTCTACTTCATCGGCATGCACATGGCACCCTGCCGGTATTTGCTTTCATTCAATCGTCCGGGCGGTCTAGTATCCTTTATGGGTGCCGAGGGCTTGATCTGGGCTGCTCTTGGCGGCGTGTTCTTCCCGGTGGGATACCGCATAGGCCTGGGTGTCAAGGAGAGCGTCTACGGCCTGCGTATGAGAAGGCCGGTGCTTTACTACACAACCTCAGCGGCAATCATAGGCTGCGCCTGGATAGTAAGCGCTTTCGCGATAGCCGCAGGCTTCTGACCAGGATCTGAGACCGGAGTGATTCTAGCCCCGGTCTGATCAAGAAACCATATTGTCTCATCCCACCACCAAAAATAGCTTGACTACCGAACAATTGTTTGGTATTTTGATAGAGGGTGAGAAAATGAGACCACTTACGCCGCGCCAGCGCGAGATATTTGACTACATAATCGCATCCATAAGGGACCGCGACAGATTCCCATCATATAGAGAGATCGGCAGAAGATTCCGCCTGACCTCATCGGCGACCGTGAGCCAGCACCTCGATGCCCTCACGAAGAAGGGCTTCCTCCGCCGAGTAGGGAAGAGGCTCATGCTTTCTCCCGAGGCGAGGCCGATCCGCGGTGTGCCCATAGTCGGAAGGGTTGCCGCCGGCTTACCCATAATGGCGGTCGAGAACAGAGAAGGCTGGCTCGATGTAAGCACGCTCTTTCATGATAATGCCGTCTACTTCGCCGTGCGAGTCAATGGGGACAGCATGCGGGACGCCGGCATGTTTGATGGCGACTATGTCGTCGTGAGACAGCAGGAGGATGCTGAAGACGGTGACATGGTTGTGGCTTACCCGGGTGATGATGAAGCAACGGTCAAGGTCATGCGGAAGAGGGGCAAGGCAATAGACCTCGAGCCAAGGAATGCTTCATACAAGTCCATAAGGATAGATCCCAAACACCAGAACCTGCGTATCGGTGGTAAAGTGGTCGGCCTTATAAGAAAAATCAAGTGAGGCAGATTCATGCTCGTTGAGCGCCTTGATGAGAAAATACGAGTGCGGGCGGATTTCGGGGGAGGGACGCTTAAGCCCCTCGTCTTCATGCGGCGCGGCCAGATACACAGAGTGGTGAAAGTCAACTGCTACTGGATGGACCGCGAAGGCAACGCCAAGATCCATTACTTCTCGGTTACGTCGGACTCGGGCGATGTCTACCAGATGCACTTCAACAGTGACGATATGGTCTGGCACCTTGATCTGGTCATGGTGGAGTCATGATCAGCCCCTCTACCTCGACAGCAGGCCGCAGGCTCATGATGTATCTCGACATCGATGCCTTTTTCCCTTCGGTGGAGCAGGCACGCTTTCCAAACTTGCGAGGAAAACCCGTGATCGTCGGCTCAGGTGTTGTCGCGAGTTCGTCCTACGAGGCCAGGCGCCGCGGCATCCGAACGGGCATGCCAATAGCCGGGGCGGTACGCATCTGTCCCCAAGTGGTCGTCCTCAAGGGCCACCAACATGTCTATGCCTCGTTTGCAGAACACATATTTGACCGGTGCAGACGCCTCACACCTTTTGTGGAAACTTACCTCGATGAGATTTTCTGCGATCTCACGGGGACGCCGGCCTCCAGATGCGACCCGCTTCGCCTCGGCAACGATCTCAAGGCCACAATAAGAGACGAAGTCGGACTCGGCGTTACGCTTGGCTTCGCCGCCAACAGGATGATCGCGAAACTCGCCGCCAAGGATGTCAAGCCCGATGGAGTCGCAGCGGTGGGGGCCGGCGGGGAAGAGGATTTCATGTGTGAGCGGCCGGTGAGCGACGTCTTGGGCATCGGGCAGAAGACAGCAGAGATACTCCGCCAGATCAATGTGACCCACGTGAAACACCTGAGGCAGTTTCCCCTTCACTACCTCGAGAAGATCTTCGGCAGGAACGCTTTTCTCGTCTACGAACGTCTGAGGGGACGTGACCCCTACGTACCGCCTGGCTTTCCGCGGTCAATATCACGGGAGACCAGTTTCACGAGAGATACGATTGATCTCGATGAGGTCTTGAGCACGCTTTACTACCTTAGCGAGCGGGCCTGCCGATCGGCGCGAGCCCTCCGGGCCATGCCGGGGAGAGTCAGCGTCAAGGTGCGCTACGGCGATGGCTCCTTTGAGACGGCATCGGCAGCGTACTCCGAGACCAGCGTGCTTGATCACACCGTCTTCGGGATCGCGAAGGACGTCTTCATGCGGATGTACCGGAGATGCCGCGTGCGGCTGGTCGGCGTGGTGCTCTCCGGGCTTGCGCTCGCAGACCACAGCCAGGAGATGCTTTACGATGACCCGTCGGAGGAGAGGCTGCGGGAACTCTATCTTTCTCTCGACACGATCCGGGCTAAGTTCGGCCACTCCGCGGTTATCGTTGGGAGATCGGTGAATCTCATGAACCGCCTCGAGCGTGACTCCTATGGCTACATCCTTCGTACCCCTTCGCTTACGAAGTAGATACACGCTTTTCGCCGGCACGATGGCCGCCGGCAAGATCGGCCTTTATCTCAGGGAACAAGGCTTTACGGCAGGCGCGCTCCTCGACAAAGGCAATCTCTATGGGGCCATCGAATTCTACGAAGGATGCCTTGCCGAAGGCGTAAAGCCCATAATCAGCGCAGACCTCACCTGTCCTTTGACGGGCAAGCAGATCGGCCTCATCGCCCTCAACCGGCAAGGCTATGCCAATCTATGCCAAGCAGCCTCCGGTGTGAATCTTCGAAGCGATGCGTTGCTGGTCGCTCTTATAGAGGAGGCATCCGAGGGGCTGGGAGTCCTTTCACCCGATAGCGCTTCGGCGCTCAGGCTTGGGGGTTCTCTTGGGAGAGATCGAGTGTGGCTCGAGATCATCGCCAACCGTGACAGCCCGTCCACGGTTAGGGATAAACTGGAACTCGCGCAACGTCACTCACTGCGAGCTCTTGCATCATGGGATGTGCTATGCCTCGACGAGATTGACTACAAGACCTCGCGGGTGCTCATGGCAATTGGGGAAGGAAAGACGGTGGGACAGGTCCGCCTCGGCGCACGAGATGCGTCGCTCAAGAAGTGCCGTGCTCTCAACCAGATGTTTGCGGATCGACCGGATTTGCTGCGAGAATCCCACAGCCTCGCCGACATGGTCGATCTTAGACTGGAAATCGGTGAACCTCACTTTCCGCGTGTGAAGGCTTCGCTCGAGGAGTCCCTGAAGGGCCTAGAGGCGCTGTGCTCGGATGCGGTCCCAAGGAAGTACGGACCGCACCCGGGTGAAGCCTCGGGAAGGCTCCAGGAAGAACTTCAAGTAATCGGCAAACTCGGCCTGGCGGACTATTTCCTGGTTGTTGCCGACCTCGTGGGGTTCGCCGCACGCAAGGGAATACCCATGACGGGCAGAGGCTCAGGAGCGGGCTCGATCGTCGCGTATCTCCTGGGCATCACCCAGGTCGACCCCATATCCGAGGGCCTCCTCTTCGAGCGTTTCCTCAACGAGCTCAGGCCCGACTACCCGGATCTCGATATCGACATCTCCTGGAAGCGGAGGGATGAGGTGATTGATTATGCGTACAGGCGCTTCGGTCGAGGCAATGTCGCGATGATCTCAACGCGCGCCTGTTTTGAGACGAGGCTTGCAGCCAGAGAAGTCGCCAAGGCCTTTGGTCTGAGTCCCTACGAGGCGCAGTCGCTTGCAGACCGCCTGCCGTATCATGCCTCGAAGGATCCCCCGGGTACCATCGTAAGAGCGCTTGGCGGCATCAAACCCGAGCTCAGCCTCGAACACCGCAAGGGCATAGCGGAGCTCGCAAGTGCCATCATCGGCTTCCCCAATCACTCCAGTGTTCACTGCGCCGGCATCGTGGTCTCCGACCGCCCCATCACCTACTACACACCGCTCGAGATCGCAAACAAAGGGATTCAGATCACTCAGTTCGACATGCGCTCAATTGAGAAGATCGGCCTCGTCAAGATAGATTTGCTTGGGAATCGTGTGCTCTCCGTGATTGAGGAAGCAACACGAGACATTGGAGGAAGCCGCGGCCGGGTCTTGGATATCAAGCCCGATGACATCCGGACGGCCCACCTTCTCCGAGAGGGGAAGACCCTGAGCTGCTTTCAACTCGAATCCCCCGCGATGCGCAACCTGCTGGGCATGATGAAGGCCACCACAAGGGCCGACGCCACCCTTGCTCTTGCGCTTGTGCGGCCTGGCCCGTCGGCAGGAGGGATGAAGCAGGAGTTCATAAAGAGGCGCATCGGAGCCCGACGGCGTCCCGTGGAAGATAAGCGAGGCATCAGCCTGCCGGTTTATGAAGAAGACGTGATGAGATTGATAGTAAGGCACACAGGGGTTGGCCTGGCTGAGGCGGACATCTTCAGGCGTTCTCTCAAAGATGGCGGCGCCGACGACGCCACCGTCGAGGCCAAGTTCCTCTTCCTCGCCCAGACTTCAGGCACAACCCATGATGATGCGCTTGAGGCCTGGAAGCATATCAAGAGATTCGCGCGCTACACCTTCTCCAAGGCGCATGCTGCGTCCTTCGGCACACTTGCTTACGCAGCTGCCTACCTCAAGGCAAACTTTCCCCTTGAGTTCTATGCTGCGACCCTGAGGAACCATTCTGGCATGTATCCACTTTGGGTTCACGTCAATGAGGCAACCAGAGTAGGGATCCGGGTGCTGCCGCCGTCTGTCAATCGCTCCGGGGTTGACTTCGCAATCGAAGAAGCCCTGATAAGAACCGGTCTCGCATCCATAAAGCATCTGTCGCAGGCCACGATCGACCTGGTGATCAGGGAACGCCGTAAGGCACCTTTTCACTCGCTGTCCGACTTCCTGGCCAGAGTGCCGAGTGACAAGGAGGAAACCCTCGCTCTCGTCGGAAGCGGCGCATTCGATGAGCTTCAAACCGACAGATGCAGGCTTCTCACCGAATACCTTGCGATGAGGGGAAGGGTCCCGACAAGCGCCGCACTGGATCTGGGTTTCGCCGATTGCGACACGGGTCTGCCCGCCCGAGAATTCACTGCGATTCAGAAACGCAGGATGGAATATGCCTCGCTCGGCTTTTCTCCGCTGGTGCACCCCCTGGAGTTCTTTGAGAGAGATGGGTGTGATGAGGATGTGCGAACGCCGAGCGCGTCACCTGCCACAAGCATCCGAGGTCTCCTGGCGGCCATAAGACATTACAAGGACAAGGGCCCGGGCCTGTGGTTTGTGAGTCTTGACAATCCCGACGGCATCCACGAAGGCATAGTCCCCGACGGCATCACCATGGAAAGACTCGAGATCGGCCACGCCTATGTCTCCAGCGGGATCATTCAACGCAGGTTCGGCGTGGCCACACTTAAAGTACGGTCGATCCGCCGGCTGACCGAGATACCCCTCTGACACAAGTCCGTCCGGCGTTAGATTCTGCTTGACGTGATAGTCGCAGCCTGTTACGCTTCCACAAGTTAGCAATTCTGGATGCGGGCATAGCTCAGTTGGTAGAGCATCAGCTTCCCAAGCTGAGGGTCGCGGGTTCGAATCCCGTTGCCCGCTCCACTCCTTCGGGAGGAGGCTTTGTGGCTATCCTGGCACCTGGACGAGAGCGTGCTCGATTGAAAGCCTCCGGGACCCAGGGTGCCGATGCGGACGCGAGGGGTCGGCACGGGGGGACACCCAAAGGGGTCAGAGTAGCCGCGGTCCGACCGAAGTCGCCCGCCCAAAGGGCGGGGTTGCTGCCCGGTGACACCATCACCGAGATCGACGGCACACCCATAAATGACTTCCTTGATTTCTACATGGCCGCGTTTGGTCCGAAGCACACGGTCATGGTGCTACGGGGCGACGCCTGCCACGAGATCGCGCTCCATCGCGGCATAGCCGAGGACACAGGCGCAGAGACCGGGCTGGAGGGATTGAAACCGTGTGACAACAGGTGCATCTTCTGCTTTGTCGATCAGCTTCCGCCGGACTTGAGGCCCGAGCTTTACTTCAAGGATGAGGATTACCGGCTCTCATTTCTTCATGGGAACTATCTTACGCTCACCAATCTCCGGCCGGCGGACGAGCGGCGGATCGTCGAGATGCATCTCTCGCCTCTGTATGTATCAGTCCATACAACCGATGAAGGTGTCCGCGGAAGGCTTCTGGGCCGCAGGCCCAAGGTGCCGGTGCTCAATGCCCTGGCGCGTCTGGGCAGACAAGGGATAAGGTTCCATACCCAGATCGTTGTTGTGCCTGGTTTTAACGACGGCGAAAACCTCCGGCGAACTCTCGGCGATCTCTCGAGACTCCATCGTATGATTCTTTCGATCAGTGTTGTGCCGGTTGGTCTGACACGTCACCGGCAACGTCTGCCTGAGCTCAGGCCAGTTGATCGTGATCTGGCGGTCGCCATTGTTGAACATGTCGCGAAGCTTAACGCCGCAATGCGGAAGAAGATCGGCAGGGGCGTGGTCTGTGCCTCCGATGAGATGTTTACCCTTGCCGACTTGGAGATACCACCCGCTTCCTACTACGATGATTTCCCGCAAATAGAAAATGGTGTGGGCCTCGTGCGCCAGCTGGTTGATGAGGCTAAGACCGTGAGGGTACCATCCTCCCTCCGCGGAAAGCATGTGAGGTTTGTGACAGGATACCTCGCAAGACCCTATATCGAGGAAGTAGGTGCGAGATTCACAAGGCGTGGCCTCAGGGTCGAGGTCGTCGCAGTGGAGAACACCCTTCTCGGTCCAACCGTCACAGTGAGCGGTCTCCTTCCGGGAAAAGCCATGATTGACGCCTTGAGAAGGATGCCAAGATGCGACGCCATAGTCCTCCCGCCTGATGTGGTCAATGCTGACAACGTGACCCTGGATGACATCCACGTATCCCTGATAGGATCGGGGCTGGCGACGCCCGTTGTCGTGGCTCACTCGAGCCTCAAGCAAACTCTGAAGCAACTCGACTCGTTGCTGGGAAGGAGTTGATATGCCTCCCCGCAGGTACCGTGACCTCCCGGTTGTCGCCATTGTGGGGCGGCCTAACGTAGGCAAGTCAACCCTGTTTAATCGAGTGGTCCGTGGAAGGCTCGCAATCGTTGATGACGAACCCGGCGTGACAAGAGACAGGAACTACAAGGAGACCCATTGGGCAGGCAAGCGTTTCTTCGTGGTCGACACCGGCGGCCTCATTCCCAGCTCAAAGGATAGACTCGAGACCCTCGTACGAAAACAGGTCGAGGCTGCCGTTGATGAGGCGAATCTCGTGGTGCTTGTTGTGGATGGCACTACCGGCATCACCCCACTTGACCAGGAGATTGCAGGCCTGGTGCGGAGACGGGCAGGGCAGTTTCTGCTTGTCGTCAACAAGATTGACAGCAAGAAAGCGGAGGCCCAGGCATCCGAATTCTATGAACTTGGCCTCGGCGAGTTTGTGAAGGTTTCTGCCGAGCATGGCATAAATACAGGCGAGCTTCTCGATGCGATATCCAACAGAATCCCCGGTGTCGAGACGCAAGAAGAACAGGTGGCCGCGATCGCAGTGGTCGGAAAACCCAATGTCGGCAAGTCTTCGCTTGTAAACAAGCTCACGGGCAGCGAGGCCGTGATCGTTCATGACAAGCCCGGAACGACGAGGGATTCCATAGACACTTTCCTCGAGACAAGGCATGGTCTCGTGAGACTCGTTGACACGGCGGGCCTCCGGAGAAAATCCAAGACTGACACGGACCTCGAAAAACACGCCAACCTGAGGTCCATAAGTGCCATTGAGCGCGCTGACGTCGTTGTTCTCATGCTCGATCCCGAGTCTAAAGTCGCCAAGCAGGACCTGGTGATCGCATCCTATGTCGAGAAGGCAGGCAAAGGCATGGTGCTCGCCTGGAACAAGTGGGACCTCAGAGACCCCAAGGACAAAAAGGCCTTTCTCAGTCACACCCGGGCCAGGCTGCGGAGCGCTTCCTATCTTCCCGTCTTATTCATCTCGTGCCTGACGGGAGAAGGCCTCAAAGCACTTCTTGAGATGTGCCTGCACGTGCATACTGAACTGGATGTGAGGATTCCCACGGGGATTCTGAACCGGGCGATTCTATCGGCATTTGAGAGAAAGCCGGCATCCGGCAAGGGCGTAGGCTTCCCGAGGATTTACTATGCTGCCCAGACGGGAAGCAGGCCGCCGGCATTCAGCCTCTTCGTCAATGATCCGTCGCTTTTCACCGAGACCTATAAGCGGCACGTTGAAAAGGTGATAAGAACCATTCATGGCTTCGAGGGCAGCCCCTTGAGGATACGCGTGAGGAAGAGCAAGTAGGATGTTGGAGATACTGCTTTTGGCCCTGGCTTCATACACAATCGGTTCAATCCCCTTTGGTTTCATTATCGCTAAGGCGAAGGGATTCGACTTGCGCCAGCTCGGAAGTGGTAACATCGGTTCGACCAACATCTACCGGGCACTCGGTTTCCGCATCGCCTTACTGGTCTTCCTTCTGGATGCCGGCAAAGGCTTCTTGGGGACGCGGATGGTACCGATGCTTGGGCCGGACACCTTTCACGTCACGTACTTGAGGTTCATCTGCGCCGTGGGGGTGATCCTGGGCAGTGTTGCGAGCATTTTCATGAGACTGAAAGGAGGCAAGGGAGTCGCCACCGGGGCCGGGGTGTTCCTGGGCCTTGCGCCTCTTGCCACTGCGGTCTCGATCGGCATATGGGCTGGGCTCTTGGCCATTTGGCGATATGTCTCTCTGGGCTCACTCGCGGCAGCGGCCGCGCTCCCGGTCCTGGTCGCGGTGTTCGGCCCATCGGAGTATTCGCGGGATCCAGTGTTCTATCTGGCTCTGGTAGTTGCTGTGATCGTCTTCGTGCGCCACAGGTCCAACATTAAGCGCCTGGTCCAGGGTGGAGAGCATCGGGTTGGACGACTGCGCACACCTGGCCCAGATTCAAGCGGCATCGCTTGCCCCGGCGAAGCCCCGCGCAAGGCCGATGGCAGTCTGGGCTCAAATGGCGCAGCCTCAGGCGCTCGACGCAACGGTGAGGAGAAGCCATGACGGAGCCTCGCAAGGCAATAACGGTACTCGGCGGCGGGAGCTGGGGAACTGCCCTAGCGATCCTTCTTGCCTCTAAGGGTCACAGAGTTGCAATGTGGGAATTCTTCCCTGAGAGGGCTCGGGCGCTGCGAGAGCACCGTGAGAACATCGCAATGCTTCCGGGCATTCATATACCTGATGAAGTCCTGATCACGTCCAGCATAGATGAGGCGTACCGGTCCAGTGATCACACCCTCTTGGTCGTACCTTCACATGTCTTGAGGGAAACCGCCCGCAAGGCCGAAGGTTTCCTCGATAAGAGCCGGGTAGTAACTATCGCCACAAAAGGCTTGGAAGAAGGAAGCCTCAAGCGCATGTCCGAGGTTGCTCGGGAAGCTCTCCACATGGCCGGAGATAGGATCGCGGTCCTCGTGGGCCCAAGCCATGCAGAAGAAGTCAGCCGCGGGCTTCCCACGGCCGTTGTGGCTTCATCAACCAGCCAGACGACGGCCGAGACCGTCCAGGAGATCTTCATGACACCCGCCTTCAGGGTCTATACCAACACAGATGTGGTCGGTGTGGAGGTCGGGGTCTCGCTCAAGAATGTGGTGGCGATCGCAGCCGGCATTTGTGATGGCCTCGGCTTCGGAGACAATACCAAGGGAGCCCTTCTCACCAGAGGACTTGCCGAGATAACCCGCCTCGGCGTCAAGATGGGAGCAAGACAGGAGACTTTTTCCGGGCTCGCGGGAATTGGAGACTTGATCACCACATGCATTTCAAGGCATAGCCGGAACCGCTACGTGGGCGAAGAGATGGCCAAGGGGAAGACCTTGGACGAAGTACTCGCCGGCATGGTAATGGTTGCAGAGGGGGTGCGTACCGCTCGCAGCGCGGTGAGGCTCGCCGAACACTATGGAGTCGAAATGCCGATTGCGTCGGAGGTTTATCAGATACTATTCGAAGCAAAGCCTGCGAAGCAGGCAATCAAGGATTTGATGCTGAGAAGCCGAAAACCAGAGATGTGGTGGTAGAACGAGGAGAGCAATGATGAGAAAGAAGGCGCCCACCAGGCTCTATTATTCAATCACCGAGGTCGCCGGCATCACCGGTGTCAGGCCTCATGTTCTCCGTTACTGGGAGACCGAGTTCAAGGCCCTGAGGCCAAAGAAGAACCGTGCCGGCAACCGCATTTACCGCTCGGGCGACATAAAGATCGTCCTTCTTATCAAGAAGCTTCTGTACGAGGATGGGTTTACGATCTCCGGGGCAAAGAAGAAGCTGCCTCAGGCCAAAGGAAACCCCGAGGTCCCGAAGCACGCCAAGAAGAGCAAACGGGATGATCTGCTTGAATCTCTCAGCAAAGACCTTCTCGAGATGAAGGAGATACTCGAGAGCAGTTGATCTCGTGTCGCCCAATTTGGGCTTGAAGCCTGGTGTAGGTTGTGATACCTTCTAAATCGAATGGAAAGGTCGGGGCGTGGCGCAGCCTGGTAGCGCACTGGCATGGGGGGCCAGTGGTCGCTGGTTCAAATCCAGTCGCCCCGACCAGTCCATTTAGGTGGTCATTATCACTCCGCGCACTGTTGGCGGGCCTTGTTCTTTTTGCTCCGGGAATCGGCCTCGACTGCGCCGCCTTGAAAACCCCAAAAGGCGCTCACTCACACATGTCTCAGAATGGCGCTTGTGGAAGCTCGCTCACGCTCCACCCCCGAGGCACCCAACGTGATACCATCTTTACCCGCTGGTACAACAATGCCAAGAACGACAGCGGGTACGACTTCATCGAGGTCGATGAGACCGGAGACACGCTCTCCCTCTATCTGCAGTGGGTCACTGATGTCAATCCTCATCTCAGATTATGGGGACCGACCACCGGAATAAACAGAGCCACGCACAAGAGGCTCTTGCGCTTCGACCGACTCGAGCTCGAGGACCGGCGCGAGATTTTCGAAAGCGCCACCGATGTCACCACCCAGGGCGCAAACAGCCAGATCAAAGACATCGAACTCACGAAGACCGAGGAGACGGTGGACTCCATCTCATGGCAGCAGACATGGCGGTTCGTCAAGAACACGGGGACTCGCGATACGGTTGGCATTATGCGGACCATAATGATGCGGCGTGGAAAGCCCTGTTTCATCATTCGTTATGACTTCACCTGGCTTGGCCAGGCACCGGACTCTGTCAGGTTGATCTGGTCCAACCATCCTCGGGCAGGAGCTGAGGGAAGCAAGCACGACGTAGGCTTCGCACCGGGTCACGGCCTTGTCACAGGGCAGAGAGCATTCGATGCCGAACACCTCGGCTACTTCGCCGGGATGATTGATCTCGGTAATCCTCTGGCGATTGATAGTGATACCCTGCCGGATGGGACTTCGTCATACATATCTCCCACACTCAAGGCCGACTTCGGGAGCGGAAGATTGGAATTCCTGGCCGCCTTTGTCTGTTTCAATCCGAAGCAGGGCATAGTTCCCAATCAATTTGCCTGGATGGACTCCACGGGTGAGGGAGTAGCGTCGCTTGACTATGACAGTCCTCGGATCGCCGTCGACACGACGAGGGTGCTGGACGGTGGGTTCCGGACTTTGCTTGCCAGAACGCCTGTGATTGTCTTCGCACCCGGCGAGACAAAAACCCTGGAGTATGCGGTGGGGCGCGCGCGGCTGGTTGGTGATCGCCTTCCACCCGCATTTCCGGATGTTGAATGGTCCGATGGTACCGTATCGAAATGTCCTGTGACACGGGACAGATGATACCCCGCGGAGTCGCACCGGTGTCACTGCTCATGGGAGTGCGCCGGATTGTAAGGACCGTAGAAGGGTTCTATGGGGAAAGGCTTAACAGGAGGACCAAACAGATGAGAAGGCTCTCTGGATTATTCGCATGCTCTCTGCTTGCACTCGCGGTTCTCACGGCATCCTGCACAGAGGAGAAGCCCCAGGTGACCCTGATGATAGGAGGTGCGCCGGCTGAACTCGACTACTGGGAGAAGATCGTCCGCGAATTCGGTGAGACCTCAGGCGTCCAGGTCAGTCTTATGAGGCAGCCCACGGACACCGACCAGCGCAGGCAGAGCCTTATCGTGCCGCTCAAGGCGGACGAGAGGGACCCGGACGTCTTTCTCATGGATATCATCTGGATCGGCCAGTTTGCAGCATCCGGCTGGCTCGAACCTCTCGACACTTACATGGTCGAGGACAGTTTCGACCTGAGCCCCTTTTTTCCTGGCATGATCGACTTCGCTGACAAGTATGTGGGCCAGGTTGTCGCTCTCCCCGTCTATGTCGATGCGGGACTTCTCTATTACAGAACCGACCTGATCGAGAAATACGGCTACGATGGCCCTCCAGAAACGTGGCGCGATCTTGTGGACATGGCAGGTACAGTCCAGGAAGGCGAGCGGGCGGCCAATCCAGACTTCTGGGGTTTCGTGTGGCAGGGTGCCCAGTATGAAGGCCTCGTCTGCGACTTCCTTGAATTCGCGGTCTCCAACGGGGGAGGCCTTGTTGACCGCGCTGGAAACCTTACACTTGACAGGCCCGAGAACATAGGCGCTCTGCAATTCATGAGGGATCTTATCACTACTTACAGGATATCCCCTCCTAACACTTACACCGAGATGAAGGAAGAAGAGGTGCGGACCTTCTTCGAGGGAGGCAGCGCCCTGTTTGAGAGAAACTGGCCTTATGCTTGGGGGCTCCACGAGAGCGGTGGCTCTCGAGTCAAAGGCAAGGTTGGCATCTCACTTCTGCCGCGCGCCGAGATGGGCAGGCATGTCGCCGCGCTCGGGGGCTGGCACGCCGGCATTTCAAGGTCGAGCGATAACAAGAAGGCAAGCTGGGAGCTGGTGAAGTTCATAATCGCGCGGGACACCCAGCTCGGCTTTGCTCTCAACCTCGGGTGGAATCCAGCCAGGCAGGACGTCTACGATGCACAGGAGCTTCTCAGGCGCGCACCCCACCTGGTCACCCTGAAGGGAGTCTTCACCACGGCTTCAGCGCGTCCGAGTGTGCCTTACTATAGTCTCTTATCCCGAGTTCTCCAGGCAAAGGTGAATGCCGCTCTCTCAGGAATTACCACGCCGGAGGCGGCGCTCCGGCAGGCCCAGAGCGAAGCGCGTGCCGTGGTCGAGACTTACAAGCAATAAGGGAGCCGGGTTGCGCACGATTCCAATGCCGCGATCGGGCAGGGAGCGTTTGGCCGCATACGGCTTCATTCTCCCGCTGGCGCTTACTATCCTGGTGTTCGTGGTCGTGCCGGTCCTGGGAACTTTCTGGACAAGCCTTTTCCGCGATGTGACCTATCTTCCGCACAGATTCGTCTTTCTTTCAAACTACCAAAGGCTTTTGGGTGATTCCAATTTCTGGCGATCATTGACGTTCACGGTCCTGTTCGTCGGGATCTCCGTGCCCGTGGAGATGACCCTTGGCATGATTTTCGCGCTCATCCTCAATGAGAAGCTGCGTTTCCGCAATGCCTTGCGGGCGACTGTGTTGATACCGTGGGCGGTGCCGACGATCGTGGCGGCGAGGACGTGGGAGCTCGTATACAATTACAGCTATGGGCTCGCCAACTATCTTGGCCACATCACCCACATCTCGAGCGCACCGGTTAACTGGCTTGGAACCCCTGCCAGCGCCTTTACCGCCCTGGTCATAGCGGACGTCTGGAAGACTACGTCCTTCGTCGCCATAATTCTCTTGGCCGGCCTTCAGACAATTCCCGAAGAGATCTATGAGCAGGCCAAGGTTGACGGGACCCGTTTTCACCAGAGATTCTTCAAGATCACGCTTCCGGTCTTGAAGCCGGTGGTCGCCGTAGCCCTCATCTTCAGAACCATCGATGCCATCAGAATACTTGATCTCATCTACGTTGTGACTGATGGTGGACCCGGGGGATCGACCACGTCACTCTCGCTTTATGGATACAAGTTTTTCAATGAGGGCGACTTCGGATATGGGTCAACAATAGCTGTCGTTGTCTTTCTCCTGGCCTTCTTGCTTTCGATCTCATATCTCAGGGCAGGTGGCTTCGGAAAGGCCTTACGATGAACGAGAAAGGCGTAAGAACCATTCTCCTCGTGGCTGGCATCGGCTTCCTGATTGTCTTTTCGCTGGCTCCTTTTATCTGGATGCTCACGGTCTCGTTCAGCCGGAATCCCGACTTTCTCGGGCATGGGGTTGCATTTCGAGTGACCCTCAAAAACTACGGAGATATCCTGACTATCAAGTCTCTGCACTTCCTCGGATACATCAAGAACAGTCTCGCGGTAGGAGGGATCGTCAGTACCGCCTGCGCCCTCGTAGCTGCCGTCGCCGCCTACGCAGTCTCGCGGATTGACTTCCGTGGCCGTGTGCTGTTCGCCCTTGCCGTCCTGGCCTTCTCGATGTTCCCGCAGATAAGCATCATCGGCTACCTGTACAAGCTGATGCGCTTCGCCGGTCTAATCAATACCTATCCGGCGCTCATCCTTCCCTACATAGCGTGGACGATACCCCTGGCCTTCTGGATTCTTCTGAGCTACATAATGCAGATCCCGCGGGATTTCGATGACGCCGCCCTGGTTGACGGCGCCGGGCGCTTCACCGTATTTCGCAAGGTGATCTTACCGATCTCGGCCCCTGGGGTCCTCTCTGCAATACTTCTCATTTTCATAGCGGCGTTCAACGAATTCCTCTTTGCTCTCATGCTCACAACGGACCACCACGCACGGACGATTCCTGTGGGTATTGCCCTCTTTGAGGGTCTGCACGGGGAGATACCCTGGGGATACATCATGGCGGCATCCGCCCTGGTGAGTATACCCCTGGTGGTTCTTTCGACAGTCTTCCAGAGGTACGTGATTCAAGACGTAACGCGGGGAGCGTTGAAGGGTTGATTGGTTGGCCTCCCGCGTTCCGACTTTGAAGTCGCCGAGAGAGATATTATATTGCTGGAGAGACCTGGCGGGCTCTCTGGCAATCAGTAGCGGATCCGCATGTCTGTGTCGGTCATGCCTTTCGGCACAATAGAGGGGTGGCTTTGAGGTGCTTTACTTCGGTTACCTGGTAGCAAGCCTTGTCACGGCGATAGTGCCCAGGACACTTGCCTACTGGCTGGCAGATCTTGTCGGGGACATCTGGTATGCCGCGAGTCCATCTCTGAGGCGTAATCTCGACCACAACCTGGCCTTGATTCCGTCTCTGGCGCAAGACCAAGCCCGGAGGAGGAAGGTCGCCCACAAGGCCGTAAGGAACTTTGCCGAGGCAGTCGCAGACTTCCTTTATCTGCCCAGGACAAACCTCAAGAATCTCCGAGCCTACGTGGACATCGAAAGCTTCGAGAGAATCAGGGAGGCCCTGGGCGGACGGCCCGCGATTGTGGTAACGGCCCATCTTGGAAACTGGGAACTTGCGGCTGCCGCTGCTGCAATGCTCGGGATCGATCTCCATGTCATAGTCTATGACCACCCTGACCGGAGAATCGCAGCCATCTTCAGGAAGAGGAGGGAGGCAAAGGGCTTGAAGGTTCTGTCGGTAAGATCGACAGCCAGAAATCTCTCTTCCGTACTCGACACATCTTCCCTCGGGATCGCGGCTGACCGGGATTTCACGGGCCAGGGTATGCCTGCGAGATTCTTCGGCGCATTGACGAATGTCCCTTCAGCCTACGCCGGATTGGCTGTGTCAAAGGGGGTCCCAGTAATCCCGGTCTTCTGCCTTAGGCAGGAGGACGGCAAGTATCGCCTTGACTCTGAGCAGCCAATCCTGGCTCGGCCCGCGGACGGCCCGGGGACGGAAGCAATCGTCGCCGAGTGTTTGAGGGCCTTCGAGAAATATGTAGAGAAATATCCTGAGCAGTGGTACCGTTTTGACAAGATTGGGGAGTGAGCGCTCAACTCGATGAATCGTCAGACGCCAACTCAGCCGAGCGGCACATATAGGTCAATAATGGTTCTGATTCCTGCATATAATGCAGGGGAATCGATTGCCAGAGTGGTGAAGGAGGTCGCGCTCCTCGGCCCTGACCTCACAACTCTTGTTATTGACGACGGTTCGACTGATATGACTGCCAAGAACGCAAGAGAAGCTGGTGCACTCGTAAGGAGCCACTCTCGGAACATGGGCAAGGGGGCTGCCCTCCGCACAGGCTTTGAGCATTTCCTGAAGACCGATCTCAAGGCCATCGTGACGCTTGACGCCGACGGCCAGCACTCCCCTGACGAGATTCCGAAACTCATAGACCGCTGGCTTGTCACCAAGGCTGACATCATAATCGGAACGCGCAAGCGCGACGTCACCCGGATGCCTCTTTTGCGAGTAATGACCAATACCCTGAGCTCATTCCTCGTGTCGCTGTCCTCAGGCAAGTACATACATGATTCCCAGTCGGGTTTCAGGCTCTTGTCCCGCCGAGTCATTGAGAACGTCAAGACGTCGTCAAGAGGCTACGGCGCCGAGAGCGAGATCCTTATAAAGGCGGTATCGAGAGGCTTCACGATTGAAGCGGCTGCTGTCTCCACGATCTACGCTGGTGAGAAGAGCTATGTCCACCCGTTGAAACAGCCTCTCCTGTTCATGGGACTCATAATCAAGAGTATCTTCTGGAGGTTCGAGCGAGTTGGCAGAGAACAGAGCAAGTGAAGTACAGATCCTTCTGACGAACGACGACGGCTTCAGGGCAGCGGGTATCCAAGCCTTGAAGCAAGCGGTGTCGCACCTCGGCAAGGTTATCGTGGTGGCTCCGGAGCGCGAGCAGAGCGCAGCCAGTCATGCCCTTACCCTGACAAGCCCGCTCAGGATGAACTGGGTCAGCGAGGACACCATATCGGTGGATGGGACACCGACCGATTGTGTGCTTCTCGCGATGCGCGGGCTGATTGAGAGAAAGCCCGACATTCTCATATCGGGTGTGAATCACGGGCCGAATCTTGGTGACGATGTCACCTACTCAGGGACTGTGGCCGCCGCATTTGAGGGCACGCTCCTGGGATTGCCGTCAATTGCGATATCGGTGACGTCATGGCATGACTGCAATTTCGAAGCAGCGAAAGCGTTCGCGCCGAAGATAGTCAAGGCGGTGCTCGAGCATGGCCTGCCTAATGGCGCTCTCCTGAACGTCAATGTGCCATCGCTTTCTCCCGAAGAGATAAAGGGAGTCAAAGTGACCAAGATGGGTAAGCGGGTTTATCAGGATGCTGTCGTGAAGAAAACCGACCCGCGGGGCAGGGATTACTATTGGATCGGGGGGAAGCCCCCGATCTGGTGCCCGGGGGAAGAAACTGATTTCGATGCTGTGGAGGCGGGCATGATCTCGGTCACGCCGCTTCATCTCGACCTCACAGACTACAAGGCATTGGATACCATAAGGTCATGGAACCTATCACTTTAGTGACGGAAAGAGGTCTCGAGAAAGAGGGTTTTTCGACAAGCTCTGCACATGGCACTTTGCCAAAATGCGAGAACATGGTAGATTAAGGGGGACACGCGACGGTTGGACTTGCCTTCTTGGGATGAACGTGCTTAAATAGAATCTCACGGATGAGCTCACGAGCCCAAACGGGAGCCCAGACCGAGGGGTCCGAGTTACCGGAATAGAATTTGAATCGGATAGAACCTGGCGGGGCGTAGCGCAGCCTGGTAGCGCACATGGTTCGGGACCATGGAGTCGGAGGTTCAAATCCTCTCGCCCCGACCAGTATTTTCATATCGGGACCGACGACTCCGGAACACTGATCGTCTATGCGACGAAAACTCTTAAGACTAGTTGACAGGTCGCTCGGGCAGCTGATTGCCCTGTGCATAGTTGTCTATGATCGGATCTTACGCCCAAGCGCAAAGAGGTCTCGTACCGATCTCACGCTCGAGCCAGCGCCAAAGAACATTCTCATCATCAAGATGGTTGGCATCGGCGACACCGTGCTCATGTTGACCCCGATACAGTGCCTGCGCCGGCATTTCCCGGACGCAAAGATCAGCGCCTTGGTCACCTCGCTTTCGTCGGGGATCGTGATTGGCCAGCCATCAATCGATGAGGTAATCGTCTACAATGATCTCACCTGGGAGAGAGGCGTGCTGGGGTTTGCGAGACTCATTCGCCTCCTACGAAACAAGCGGTTCGATTGCGTCATGGACTTCGAGCAACATTTCCGATTGACATCGGTTCTGGCATACCTCACAGGTGCATCGAGACGAATCGGGTTCTATTACAACCGCAGTCTGAGGGGAAGCCTGTATACCGATCCCATCCATCTCGATTCCGATTGCAACATGGTCGATTCGTATATGAATCTCCTGCGGCCGCTGGGTATCGATTCGCCTCCCGTTGATACGCTGGAGGGCATTCACATAGGCGCTGATGATGAGGCTAAGGTTGCCAGGTGGCTCGCCAATAGGGGAATCTGCAGCACTGATCTGGTGATTGGAATCCATGCCGGGTCGGGCCCAAGAGCTCCGCACAAGAGATGGGACAAGGAGAACTTCGCAGAGATCATCCGACGCCTGCAAGTCAACTGGGGAGCCAAGGTCATTCTGACTGGTACGACCCAGGAACGTGGATTGATCCAACAGATCATGTCGCTTGTCGGAGACCGGACTGCTTACGATAGTGGCGGCGAGTTCGATACAAAGCAGGTTGCCGCATTGGCCAAAAGGTGTGATCTGTTCTTAAGCAACGACACCGGCCCCATGCATATTGCTGCCGCGGTCGGCACCCCAACGATCGGTCTTTTCGGGCCTGAATCACCTTGCCGCTATGCGCCTGTGGGCAAGAGGAATGCTTCCATCTACAAACAATTGAGCTGTAGCCCCTGCGTGGAGATCCATAAGGGCAAAGTGCGTGATTGCGACAACCCGGTCTGCATGCGCGAGATCAGTGTCGAGGACGTCTGGACCCGGATTCTGGGGTATGATCTCAAAGGATCTCGGCAATGAAGTGCATATTCTCCGTGGACGTCGAGGACTGGTTTCACATACTGGATATGCCGTCAAGTCCTCAGATTGCCGAGTGGGACGTGCTGCCGTCTCGTGTGGAAAAAAGCCTCATGCGCTTGCTGGACATCTTCAGCGAAAAGAAGGTGCACGTTACGTGTTTCTTCCTGGGATGGGTGGCTGAGAAGTTTCCCCGGCTCGTGCTCGAAGCGAGCAGCCGAGGACACGAGATAGCTTCCCATGGCTATTCGCATAGGTTGATCTACGAGATGACCCAGGACGAGTTCTCACGCGACGCAAAGAAGTCCAAGGATGTCCTTGAGGGTATGATCGGCCGTGCCGTGATAGGATATCGATCTCCAGGTTTCTCTGCAACTGCGGCCGCGCCCTGGTTCTTTGAGAAGGTGATTGAGGCTGGTTACCTTTACGATTCCTCGGTCTTTCCGGCTCGCAGGGGGCACGGGGGACTCCAGCCAAGCAATTGCGCTCCCCACTGGGTGGCAAGGAACTGCGGTCGCCTTCTTGAGTTTCCAATCACCGTAACCAGAGTTCTGGGAAAGCCCATGTGTTTCTTCGGTGGTGGTTACCTGCGCGTTTCACCTTATTGTGTGATCAAGAGAATGGCCTCCAAGGTCTTGAAAGAGGGTAGACCCGTGATTTTCTATATCCATCCGCGCGAAATAGATCCCGGCCACCCTCGGTTGCCCATGAACCTCGGCCGGAGATTCAAATCCTATGTCAACCTGCGGTCCACACATGGCAAGGTCTCGAGAATCCTGGACGAGCTGGAGGTAACCACTTTCGAGCAGTTCATAGCCGAGAACGGCCATCTTATTCAGGCACTATGACACGAGAACGGCGAACATCCGAATTCTTTGATTCCCACGCGGCTGATTTCAGCGCGATCTACGGGAACAAGAACAGTCTACTTAATGGCTTCATAAACAGGCATTTCAGAAAGAGCATGATGCTGAGGTACACAAGGACCCTCGCAGGCTGCGAACCCATCGCAGGCAGATCTGTAATAGACGTCGGCTGTGGGCCCGGGCATTACGGGATCGCCCTGGCTAGGAAGGGTGCCAGGCACGTCGTGGGGATAGACTTCGCCCCGGCCATGATAGAACTGGCCAGACAGAACGCCGAGGCCTCCGGGGTTGGAGACGCCTGTGAGTTCATCTGCGAGGATTTCATGACACGTCCCATCGACCAGCGGTTCGACTACGCCCTCGTCATGGGCTTCATGGATTACATTGGGGATCCCGGCACGGTCATGGCAAAGATCGTATCAATCACAGCATCCAAAGCCTTCTTCAGCTTCCCCGCAGAGGGAGGGATCCTCTCCTGGCAACGCAAGCTGCGGTATAAGCGAAGATGCAACCTCTATATGTATACGCGCGGGCAATTGGAGGATTTGTTTCGGGACGTCAGGCCTGCCCGGGTGGAAATCGAGAAGATCGAACGCGACTTTTTCGTAACTGTCTCGAGGCAGGATTTTTGAGTTGTAACCCGGCGAGGTGGGCCTATAATGGAAACCTGATCTCTTCAAGGGATCTTGGCCCTCGTCAGGAAGCGCCACGTCGACAAGTGTGAGCCCGGCATCATTCGGGCGTGCAATCCCGAAGATGCTGTGGAGAAGGCCCTGTGGGAAGGTGAGTGCACGTGAGGCCGGGTCCGTCGGGGCACCTGGCCGCATACGCGGAACCATGGCGGATCTTGTGAGAGTGAACCTAAAGATCTGGGGTGTTGTGCAGGGAGTGGGTTATAGGTATTTTGTGAGGCAGACGGCAGAGGCACTTGGCGTCGGCGGATATGTCAGGAACCGGGCCGATGGAGGCGTGGAGGTTGTGGCCGAAGGTGACAGGGCCGCAATCAACGCCCTGATCGACGACTTGAGAGAGGGCCCCAGATACGGGTCTGTTGACCGAATCGATGTGGAGTGGGAGGAGCCGACAGGAGGCTTCCAGGACTTCGACTATGCCTTCTGATACATTATTGCGAAAGGAGGAGATGGCTTGCAGCCTGATCTCAGAGACCTCGTAAGAAATATCCCTGATTTTCCGAAGAAGGGTATCTTGTTTCGGGATATAACAACGCTCCTTAGAGACAGGAACGGCTTTAGGCTGGCCATAGAGAGCCTGGCGGCCAACTACAGGCAAGTCAAGATTGACAAAATCGTGTGCGTCGAAGCCAGGGGATTCATCCTGGGCGGCGCGCTTGCATATGAACTGGACTGCGGAGTTGTGCCCATCCGTAAGCCCGGGAAACTTCCATCCGAGACGGTATCGCAGACCTATGAGCTGGAGTACGGGACTGACGTGATAGAGATTCATAAAGATGCAGTCCTGGAAGGCGACCGAGTGCTGCTGGTCGATGATCTTTTGGCCACGGGAGGAACTGCAAGGGCCGCAGCTGGCCTGCTGGAGAGGCTGGGGGCAAAGATCATAGGGTGCGCTTTTCTCATAGAGTTGCGCGACCTTAAAGGGAGAAATCTGCTTGACAAATACGATGTATTTTCTGTCATAAGTTATGAATAGAGAGGTGCCCCCGTAGCTCAGTATGGATAGAGCAGCGGTTTCCTAAACCGCGTGCCGCAAGTTCGAGTCTTGCCGGGGGCGCCAGTCTTAATAGCGACCGACTGCAACGGAGACAACTGCTTGAGACCCGGGGAGGCATTTCCTTCAAGGGAAGCCGTTATTTTCCGATAATTACTAAGGGAGTAGCATATTGGTTTGCATGTTCGGCCCAGGGGTACTGTCGTCTGTTTTCAGGAGATAGATTTAGGAGACCATGAGGAAACCGCTGTCGAATAGGCTTGATCTCGTCTTCTCGACCTTCATCGAGGTAACGGGGCTCGTGACCACGGGGGCCTCAATGTCGAGGATAGTAACACCCATACTATCTTGCACTTGCGAGATTCTCGGTGGCAAGAGAGCTTTTGCGATCCTTGAGGATGGAGGCCTGTTCACACGAGTCTCGTTCGATCGTCAAACCAAACTTGCACGGCGGCCGGTCAGGGAAGAGAGGATCTCTTTGAGCGGTCTTGGCGCCGAGATCTATACGCGGAGCAAGGTCACCGTTCTCAAAGTGACCGATTCCCCAAAGGACCTCCAGGCCCTGTTCGGCCTCGATGAGAGCCCCAGGACCGGTACGGTGGTCGGGGCGAGTCTCAGATACCGAAGGGCCAGAGTTGGTGCAATTGGTGTCATGATTCCCGGGAGCGTCACACCTAGATCAGAAGATCTTGACCTCTTTGAACTTCTGGCCCGCCAGGCAGCGGCCGCAGTCAAGAATGCCAGGGAATTCGAGAAGACCCAGACGCTCTCCATAACAGATGGCCTCACCGGAGCGTACAACTATCGTTTTCTGATCGATGCCCTGAAGAAGGAGATCGGGATAGCAGAGAGATTCCAGGAGAGATTCTCAATAATAATGGTCGACGTGGACGGCCTCAAAGAATACAACGACGTCCACGGACATCTCGGGGGAAGCGAGGTAATAAAGCAGGTGGCGCGCGTCTCCTCAAGCAAGATAAGAGCAATCGACATGCTCTGTAAGTATGGCGGTGATGAGTTTGTCGCGGTGTTGCCGCGAACGCCTAAACCGGGAGCGGCCACCGTCGCCGAACGCGTGAGGGATGCAATAGAGAAGCATAAGTTTTCGGGAGAGGAAGTGACGGGCAAGATTACGGCGAGTTTTGGGATTGCATCCTATCCCGATGATGGCATAACAGTCCAGGACTTGATCGCGAGCGCCGATAAGGCACTGTATCGGGCCAAAAAACATGGAAGGAACAAGGTATGGATAAGCGGAAAGAGAGCAGCGTATTCGCCGCGCTGAGAGACAAGATCAAGGAACGGACGGCGACCCTATCTGTGATAGGTTTGGGCTATGTCGGGCTTCCCCTGGCAGTCGAGATGGCGAAGGTCGGACTCAGGGTCCATGGGATTGACGTTGTCGCGAGCAAGGTCAAGATGGTCAACCGGGGCAAGTCCTATGTCCAGGATGTAAGCGACAGTGATCTCGCAGGTGTCGTGAGCCGCGGCAGACTTACTGCTACATCCGACTACAGCGTGCTCCGCCATTCGGACGCTATTGATATCTGTGTTCCCACGCCTCTTCGCAAGACCAAGGATCCTGATATCTCGTACATAATCGATGCGGTCGAGCAGATCGCCAAGTACTTGCGTAAAGGCCAGCTGGTAATCCTTGAGAGCACGACCTATCCCGGCACTACCGAGGAGGTGATCCTCACGCGGCTCCAAGGCCGAGGGCTCACGGTCGGCAGGGATTTCTTTCTCGCATTCTCCCCCGAGAGGGTGGATCCGGGCAACAAGGCCTATGCAACCGCTAACATCCCCAAGGTGGTGGGAGGGATCACCAAGAACTGCGCCATGGTTGCCTGCGAGCTCTATAGGACCTGCATAGAAAACGTGGTGCCGGTCTCATCAACGACGGTCGCTGAGATGGTCAAGTTACTCGAAAACACCTTCAGGAGTGTCAATATCGGCCTCGTTAACGAGATGTGCCTCATGTGCGACCGTATGGGAATCGACGTTTGGGAGGTGATAGAGGCAGCTGCGACCAAGCCCTTCGGTTTTCTCAAATTCCTTCCCGGGCCGGGCCTCGGCGGGCATTGTATTCCCATCGATCCCTTCTATCTCTCGTGGAAAGCCAAGATGGCCGGGTTTGAGCCGCGCTTCATAGAGCTTGCCGGACAGATCAATTCGAGCATGCCCGACTATGTGGTGTCGAAGGTGAACGATGCCCTGAACGAATTCCGTAAGAGCATAAACGGCGCTAAGATCCTCGTCCTGGGTGTCGCGTACAAGGCCAACGTGAGTGACACGCGCGAGTCACCGGCCATCGACATAATGCGGGAGCTGGTTGTCAGGGGTGGCGAGGTATCGTATTCAGATCCACACGTGGACGAGATCAAGGTCGACGGCAGGCTGATGCGCAGCATCGGGCTGTCGCCGGCAACGCTCAAATCATTCGACTGTGCGGTGATCGTTGCAGATCACGCGGCATTCAATTATGGTATGATCATAAGAGGCTCACGCGTGATCGTGGACACACGCAATGCCCTTCGGAATTTCAAGGCACGGAACATACGAAAGATCTGACACTTGCAGGATCTGAGACAGGAAGGATCTGAGGCAGAAGATGACGAGAAATCTCATAACTGGAGGAGCCGGCTTCATAGGTTCAAACCTTGCAAGGAAGCTCGTGACTCTCGGCGAAGATGTAGTCGTGCTCGATGATTTCTCCACTGGCAAACACGCGAATCTCGCAGATATCAAGGATGACATAGAAATCATCGAGGGCAGTGTCTGTGACATCACTGCTGTGAAGAAGGCCAGTCGCAAGGTCGATTATGTCTTCCATCACGCGGCTGTTGTCTCCGTCGTGAGATCGGTCGATGATCCTGTCACAACCAATGCTGTCAATGTTGACGGCACCTTGAACATCCTCATGGCCGCAAGCGAAGCCAAAGTGAAGAGGCTTGTTTTCGCGGCATCGTCATCGGCGTATGGTAATAACCTCTCGCTGCCCAAGCATGAGGACATGAAGCCCGAGCCGCTATCGCCTTATGCCATCTCGAAGCTCACCGGAGAGTTTTACGCACGTGTCTTCTACGAGATCTATGGACTTCCGACGGTGAGTCTCAGGTATTTCAACATATTCGGTCCTCACCAGGATCCTAACTCGCTCTATGCTGCGGTGATCCCGTTTTTTATCACCAAACTCTTGAAGGGCGACAGCCCTGTGATCTACGGCGATGGCGAGCAGTCGAGGGACTTCACCTACATAGAAAACGCGGTCCAGGCCAACCTGCTGGCTGCCGTTTCGTCTCTCGCTGCCGGACGGGTGATAAACGTAGCCTGCGGCGCCAGATATACGCTCAATGAGCTCGTCAGCAGGCTGCAAGTTCTCACCCGGTCCAACGTAGGTGCAACCTATGCTCCTCGTAGAGCCGGAGACGTAGAGCATTCGCAGGGAGATATAAACCTGGCCACCCAACTCCTAGGGTATAGGCCCAAGGTGACCTTCGACGAGGGCCTGAAGGCCACCGTCGAGTGGTTCCGCCAAACCCCCGCTCAATGAAGACATTAGCCCCCTAAAGCCATTCCCTTTTCGAGCCGAAGTATATGGAGGCTCGATGCATCCTTTGGCGACGCCCTGAGGAGGTAATGTACGCCCAATGCCCGGCATCAAGGGTTTCATAAGATCCTTCGAGAACCGAAGACGGAATCCGGATGGGGCCTCAGCGCTCCTGCTGGATGTGGAACCACGTCGAGAGCAGGATGACGATTCATACCCTGTCTGGCTTGCCGCATACCTGCACCTCGAATTGCTGGCATTTATCGAGGTCGCGAGCGGCGGCAAATCTGCCGAGATAACTGTGGCCGGCAGGTGCGGCGTCACGTCCAATCTCACAATGCCCTTGATGGGAGAAGGCGGCACGCTCTCGAAACTCATAATCAAGGGAACGGCCCAGGGGGGGCGGGCAAAGATCTTTGCCACGGGCGAGGTCTTCCCAAGTGACGGCAACTGGTGCGACGTCATCCCAATGGATTCGGCGGTCTCGTTCTTCTTCATGCCGACAGCGGCCTTGCCGCGCCCGATGAGCTCGCCTGAGTTGTCTCATGCCATACAGGGCAACGTAACCTTCGTCCTTGCGGCCGATACCACAAAACACGAGGCTGACCACGTGCTCGAACTCAAGGCCTGCCTCGCGGCGAGCCTTCTCAGCCATGCCGAGGCACCACCTGATGCAGCACGCGACCAAGAAATCCTCAAGTTGTTGAGCCAATTCCTTGGCGATGAGGGCTATTCACTCTGCATCGCTGACAGCAAAGGGAACCTGACGCACAGAACCAGAGAGGACTTAAGGGTGGCAAGCCCGGAGAGCCTGTCCGATATCCAACGAAAGATTCTTGCGCTTGAGGGCAGCCTGGAGACAGCCGGTGCACCGCTGGAACTGACTTCTTGCGAACCCGATGGGTTGAGGGCGATCGCCTATCCTCTGACGACATCGGAGGCCGGGCCGTCCTATCTCTTGATCTTGAAAGGCCATGGCGGGGCGCAAGAGGGTGATTTTCGCAAGGAATGGCTTAAGCTCCTGGGCAGGTTCACGTCAAGCATAGCTCATGAGATAAAGAATCCTCTCACGGGTATCGCCGCAGGCGTCCAGTACCTGGCCAAGCGCCTGCAACCCGGGATTACCGAGGCTGATACTGTGGACTTCATACTCGCTGAGATTGCAAGACTCAACAGGATCGTGGACGATCTCTACAAGATAGCCAGACCGCCACAGCTGGTTCTCCGGAAGACCTCGATAAATGAGGTCATAACAAAAAGCCTCTTCTGCGTGAGCGAAGACATCGTGAGAAAGAGGCTTCGCGTCGAGCAGAAACTCCAGCAAGATATCCCGGCGTTCGATGCTGATCCTGAGAGGCTCCAGCAGGTCCTTATCAATATCATCAAGAATGCGATTGAGGCCAGCCCCGAGAATGGCAAGATTGACATATCGACGCACCTCGCCGATGGACACATCTCGGTGAATATCAAGGATAGCGGACCAGGCGTCTCCGATCGCGATAAGACCAGGATCTTTGAACCCTTCTACAGCACAAAGAAGGGAGGCACAGGCCTGGGGTTGTGCATAAGCCAGGCCATAGTTGAGGAGCACGGAGGTAAGATCCGCGTCGAGTCACCGCTTGAAGGGGGAGCGAGCTTCACGGTCGGACTCCCGGCTGGCAAGTGAAGAGGAAGCGCATATGGCCAGAGTGCTTGTAGTTGACGATCAGGAAACGATAAGACACTTTCTCTCGAAGGCCCTCGAGGATGAAGGTCATGAGGTATTTCAGGCCTCCTCAGGCGAGCACGCGATGGAATTCCTGTCCTCCGACCATCCCGATGCCGCCATACTGGATCTCAAGCTGCCGGGCATGAACGGGATGGAGCTTCTTGAGAAAATCAAGCAGATCGACAGGCAGACTCCCGTTATCATGATAACCGCTTATGGCGAGATCTCATCGGCAGTCAAGGCCATAAAGACGGGTGCGTTCGATTACATCACCAAGCCCGTTGACATTGACCGCGTGATACTCACCTTGAACAGGGCGCTCGAATCGCAGAAGCTGTGGCTCGAACTCGCTCATCTCAGGAAACAGCGTCTGCTCCGCTTTGATTTCGACTTCGTGGTTGGCCGAAGCGAGGTCATGCAGGATCTCATGAAAGTGGTCGAAACCCTGGCCAAGAGCAACACTACAACGGTTCTTGTCGAAGGGGAGAGTGGAACGGGCAAGGAACTCGTTGCCAATATGATTCACATGCTGAGCTCCCGGAAAGACGAGCCCTTCATGGAAATAAACTGCGGCTCGCTGCCTGAACAACTGCTCGAGAGTGAGCTCTTCGGCCATGAGAAGGGTGCCTTCACCGACGCCAAGGTGCAGAAGCGCGGGCTTCTTGAGCTTGCCGACAGAGGCACGATCTTCCTCGATGAAGTGGGAGAGATGAGCCTCACTATCCAGGTCAAACTTCTCAGGGTGATAGAGCGCATGACCTTCAAGCGCGTCGGTGGAACCCAGGACATAAAGGTGAGTCTGAGGATCATTTCGGCGACCAACAGGGATCTTGTCCAGTCCGTGAAGGCAGGAACCTTCAGAGAAGATCTGTACTACCGGCTGAAGGTGGTGCCTCTAAGAGCCCCGCCTCTGCGGGAAAGGCGGGAGGACATCGAACTCCTTGCGAAACACTTTCTCAATCAGTACAACATAGCATTCTCAAAGGAGTTTAAGGGCTTCTCGGACAAGGCCCTCAGGGCAATGCATGAGTACCCGTGGCCGGGCAATGTGAGGGAGCTCAAGAACGTGATCGAGCGAGCGGTGCTTCTCTTTGACGGAGACACGATAGAGGCCGAGCATCTCTCCTTTGGGGAAATGGCCGGGGGAAGCCGCAATCAAATGATGCGGACCCTCGAAGAGACGCTCTCGAGTCGCATCGCCGAAAACGGTATTGATTTTGATGGCATGATCTGCAATATTGAGAGGGAGTTGATAGATAAGGCGCTTAGGCAGGCCGGCTACAACCAGAGTGAAGCAGCAAGATTGCTCGGGATCAAGCGGGACAAGCTGCGCTACAAGATGAAGACCCTGGATCTGGAGGTCTGTGCCAGGGAAGGCGATGCGGCAACTTAAATATGCTTTGTTGATTCTCCTTCTCATTGCCTCCTCGTGCGGCTATTCTGGTCGCGCGCTTCTTCCTGCCCATATAAAGAAGGTCTGTATCCCCACATTCGAGAACGAAACCACACGTTACGGTATTGAGCAGATCCTTACGACCACTGTCACCGATGCCTTCGTCAATGACGGGAGACTCTCCGTTGTGTCGGAACGCGAAGCCGATGCCATGCTCCGTGGCGTGATCGTCAAGTACGAGAAGGGTCCCCTCACTTTCGACCGGGCTCAGACAGTGGATGAATTCAAGATCCAGATCGTCGTCTCCATCGAGTTCGAGGATCTGCGGGAAGGCAAGGTCCTCTGGAAGGAAGACGAGTTCCGCGCCTGGAAATCATACAAGGAAAGCGCCGATGTGAGTGGAGAAGATGAGGCCCTCAAGGCGGCAATCGCCACTCTTGCGGCCGACATCGTCTCGCGAACCGTCGAAGGCTGGTAGATCCACATGCACGAGCCTGATGTCCTTATCATTGGAGCGGGCCCAGCAGGCCTCACAGCAGGCATCTATGCTGCACGAGCAGGCATGCGAACCGTGGTCTATGAGCAGGGCTACCCTGGCGGACTTGCCAGCGTGACGGCGGCTATCGACAACTACCCGGGCTTTCCCGAGGGCATCCCCGGTATGGAGCTCGGTGTCAAGATGCACGAACAGGCAAAACGCTTTGGGGCGGTCTTTGCCAGTTCCCGCATTGAAAGACTCTGGCGCGACGGTAAGCGCCTCGCCGCCCTCGGCGGGAAGACCGTGCTCGAGCCTAAATCGGCAATCGTCGCCACTGGCTCGACTCCGAGAAGGCTTGACGTCCCGGGCGAGGAGCCACTCATGGGCAAAGGCGTTTCTTACTGTGCGACATGCGATGGGCCGCTCTACCGAGGCAAGGTGGTCGCGGTCGTGGGCGGTGGTGACTCGGCTCTTCAAGAGGCGCTGTTTCTTGCTAAGTTTGCGAGCAAAGTGATAATCATTCACAGAAGGAATGAGTTCAGGGCGGCATCAGTGCTCCGGGACGAAGTCCGAGCCAATCCCAAGATAGGTCTCGCCCTTGGCAAAGTGGTAAGAGCCATCGAGGGCGACGGCGAGGTCAGGGCTTTACAGGTTGAAGATAAGGCGGCCGGAAAGGTCGAGGCCGTGCCGGTTGATGGCGTTTTTATCTACGTCGGCTACGACCCCAACGTAGCCATGCTCGGCCCCGAATTCACGCGGAGCCAGGCAGGTTTCGTCGTTACCGATGAGAAGCTAGAGACTTCAGTCCCCGGTGTGTTCGCCGCGGGCGACGTGCGGGAGAAGCCGCTTCGCCAGGTTGCCACTGCCGTCGGAGACGGCGCAATCGCGGCAATGTCAGCGTACGCTTACGTCGAAGCCTCCAATAAGTTGGCTTGACAGCCTCCACATGAGCATGTAGAGTGGCTCCAACCAAGTCGCTCCCTTAGCCTGCTACCGGAGTCGAAAACGCGATGCGAACTTACAACTTCAAGGAAATCGAGCCGAAACGCCAGGCATACTGGGAGGCCAGGCGCACCTTCGGTGCACACCCCTCCAAGGCCAAACCCAAGTACTATTGCCTCGTCATGTTTCCTTACCCCTCGGGCGAGCTTCACGTCGGTCATGGCAGGAATTACATCCTAGGCGATTCCCTGATGCGCTGGAAAGTGAAGGAAGGCTACAACGTGATGTTCCCCATCGGTTGGGATGCCTTCGGACTTCCCGCGGAAAACGCGGCCATCGAGAGAAACATAAATCCGCGCGATTGGACCGAAAGCAACATAAACAGCATGAGGGAGCAGCTCAAGGCCTGGGGAATCGCCTTCGAATGGGCAAGGGAAGTCAAGACATGTGACCCAGCCTATTACAAGTGGACGCAGATGATCTTCATATGGATGTACAAGCGAGGTCTGGCCTACAGGAAGCAGGCTTCCTCCAATTGGTGCCCGCAATGTCAGACGGTGCTTGCCAACGAGCAGGTGGTCGGAGGTCTCTGCGAGCGATGCGATTCGCCCGTGGGGACAACGCGGCTGGAGCAGTGGTTCTTCAAGATTACCGCCTACGCGGAAGAACTCTTGAACGATCTTGACACTCTCACCGGCTGGCCGGAGCGTGTTACAACCATGCAGCGCAACTGGATCGGCAGGAGCGAGGGAGTCGACATCCATTTTCACCTGGACGACGGGAGGCTCCTACCGTGTTTCACCACGAGGCAGGACACCATCTTCGGCGCCACATATGCGGTCCTGTCCCCGGATCACCCTGAGATTGAATCGATCCTCCAAGGCAGTCCTCTCAAGGACAAGGCGATGGAGTTTGTGAAGGCTTGTAAAGCCAAGACCGTGCTGCGGAAATTCGATGAAGTCGAGAAGAACGGCGTCTTCACAGGCAAGTATATCATAAACCCAGTCAACAACGAGCGGATACCGCTCTGGATCGCGGACTATGTGGTCGGCGAATACGGCACAGGCGCCATAATGGCCGTGCCTGCCCATGACCAGAGGGATTTCGAATTCGCCAAGAAATACGGACTCGCTATGAGGCTTGTGATATCGCCTGACGGCATTCTCAAGGATTCAGCGGGTCTCGAAATGGCCCATATCGAGGAAGGCATTCAGGTAAACTCGGGTCCCTTCGATGGGCTCCCCAATGTGCTCGCCATGGAAAAGATCGCTGACTATATGGAAGCCAAGGGGGTCGGAAAGCGCTGCGTTCGCTACCGGTTGCGGGACTGGCTGATATCCAGGCAGCGATACTGGGGTGTTCCCATTCCGATTGTATATTGTGAGAAGTGCGGTGTGGTGTCCGTGCCTGAGAACGAACTGCCCGTCATTCTTCCTCCCGTCGAGAAGTTTAAGCCGACCGGGGAGTCGCCGCTCACATATGTCAAGGAATTCGTGGAGACACAGTGTCCCACCTGCGGCGGACCTGCACGACGCGAGACCGATACCATGGATACTTTCGTTGATTCGACATGGTATTTCATGAGGTACCTCACGCCGCATGACGACGCAAGACCTTTCGGCAAGGAAGAGGCAGACTACTGGCTGCCCGTCGACATGTACATCGGTGGAATAGAACATGCGGTGCTTCACTTGCTTTACTCGCGGTTTGTGGCCAAGGTGCTGGCTGACATGGAACTCATATCTGTTCGCGAACCGTTCGCCAACCTCTTCACACAGGGCATGATATGCAAAGACGGCGCGAAGATGTCAAAAAGCAAAGGCAATACCGTCTCGGCCGATGAGCTTATCGTCAAGTTCGGCACCGATACGGTGAGACTCTCAACCCTGTTCCTTGGTCCGCCCGAGAAGGATGTCGAATGGATCAACAGGGGAGTGGAAGGTTCATTCCGGTTCATCACAAGGCTGTGGCGTATTGTGGACGCCATTTCCCGGTTTGGGGGGGCTTCCCAACCCATAGATGCGAGGTCTCTGTCCGAGGATGATCTGGCGCTGCTCAGGAAGTCCCACTGGGCGATAAAGAAAGTCAAAGAGGATGTCGGCCTGAGATTCCATTTCAACACGGCCATAAGTGCCGTGATGGAACTTGTCAACGAGATGTATGCGCGCCTGCCTGAGGGCATGGAAACCGAGCCTGGTCAGTCGACCCAGCGTGTCCTGAGGTTTGCCGCGGATGCGGCGTCGCAGATGCTGGCTCCCATGATCCCCCACGTGTGCGAAGAGATGTGGGGCATGCTGGGTCATGACGGAAGCGTCTTCGACCTGCCATTTCCGGCGCATGATGAAGGCATCCTGCGGACTGATGTAGTGACTGTGGTTGTCCAGGTCAACGGCAAGGTCCGCGCCAGCATAGAAGTTCCGGCAGGCTCGAGCCAGGAATCTGTCGAGAGTATTGCCAAGAGTCATCCATCAGTCAGCAAGTGGCTTAAGGACAAGTCAGTCAGCAAAGCCTTTTATGTAAGAGACAAGATCCTGAATCTTGTTGCCTCATGAGTGCCCACGATGGCTCCTCAAAAAGAGATTGACGTACTCCACGTGATAGGCAGCCTCGCTCAAGGAGGCGCCGAGCGGAACCTCTATTACCTTGCTCCCTCGATGGCCAAGAGCAGGTTCCGCTATGGCATCTGCTGCCTCGTCGCCAAGGGGGAGCTCGCCCGTGAGATTGAACGCTTGGGAATTCCCGTCTGGGATATGGGTTACCGCCGCCGGCATGCAATCTTGACCATCCTGAGGCTCCGGAGGTTTCTGAAGGAAAGAAAGGTCAGGGTTCTCCACACCCATCTTTATGAGTCCGGTGTGGTCGGGCGGATTGCAGGATGGCTGGCAGGAGTCCCCGTCATAGTAACCCATGAGCACGGCAAGACCGTCTGGAAGAAGTGGTATCACAGATGGTTTGAGCGGCTCGCCATACACGGCACCGATCTGCGCATAGCGGTCTCCGAAGACATCAGGAGATTGAGGCTAAGAGACGAGCACACGCCGGCATCGAAGATCGTAGTGATCGGTAACGCCGTCGAACCGGCCAGGTTCGAAGTGAACAAGGTTGCGCGGGACGCGAAAAGGAGGGAGATCGGTTTCGAGAAATCTTTGCTTGTCGGGACAGTAGGCAGGCTGGTCGCAGCCAAATCATATGACTTTCTTCTCCAAATCGCAAAGGAGGTCTGCGAGAAACGCCCTGACGTGAGATTCATCCTGGTGGGAGAGGGGCCGCTCCGCGAGGAGCTGGTCGAGATGCGCGACTCGCTTGGTCTCACAGACAAGGTGGTCTTCCTCGGGGCAAGAACCGACATCCCCGAGCTCCTGGCTGCGATGGATCTTTATATGATCACGTCCCGGCGCGAGGGGCTGCCCGTATCGCTGATCGAGGCAATGATGGCTGCAAAGCCCATAGTCTCGACCTCTGTGGGCGGGATTCCCGAAGCCTTGAGTGATAATGAAGACGGGATACTGGTCGAACCTCGCAGCGTACAATCTTTTGCTGAAGCCATTGTCAATCTGATCAATGACCCCGAGAAGATGGCTGCCTTGGGCCAGAAGGCCAAGGGGAAAGCCATCGCACGCTACTCTGCACATAAGGTTCTTGAAACTTTGGAGCAGGCTTACACGTCTATTCTAAGTAGAAAGGGCATTGATGTGCCGCCATCTTGACATTGACATGGAAATTGTATAAGGTCGTGACCACTGATTGGCCATCCCGATATGATGCCGGCCAGTAGACCAAGAGATGTAACCCCTGTGAACAAAGTCTTTTAACCCCTGAGGAACTAGGAGGAGACGATGAAGCACTCAAGGCTTGTCATGCTTGAAGTCCTAGTTGTGGCTCTTGTTCTCGTCGGATTCTGGAGCACGTGCCTTGCAGAGGAGCCCAAACTCATTCCAAGGAGCGTGATCTTCGGCAATCCGGAGAAGACCGCACCCCAGATCTCACCTGATGGCAAGATGCTGGCTTACGTGGCCCCGCTCGAGGGCGTCCTCAATGTGTGGACCAAGACCATCGGCAAGGAAGATGACCGGGCCATAACCAAGGACACAAACCGAGGCATCTTTAACTGCTTCTGGGGTGGCGACAGCAAGCAAATGATGTATCTCCAGGATAAGGGCGGAAACGAGAACTGGCAGCTTTACGATGTGGAACTCGCGACAGGCGAGACAAGATCCCTGAGCCCGTATGACAGCATACAGGTGCAGATCACCGGCAGGGACAAGCACTTTCCCACTCATCTCATAATCGCCATGAACAAGGATGATCCCCAACTTCATGACGCCTATCACCTGGACCTCAATACGGGCGAGCTCAAGATGGTTGCACAGAACCCGGGCAATGTCGTGGGGTGGGTCACCGACAACAATCTGGTTGTGAAGCTGGCACTCGCACCGACTGCCGAGGGCGGCATGGACCTTTTGTACCGCGATAACGCCAGTAATCCCTGGAGGAAGATTCTCACCTGGGATTCCCAGAACAGCCTCACCAGCGCTCCGATTGGATTCACCAAGGACGGCCAGTCCATCTACATGGTTGATTCCCGCGATGCAAATGCGGCGCGCCTTGTCAAGATGGCCCTCGGGACCGGGAAGATCCAGGTGGTCGGCGAGGACTCGCTCTATGATGTCAGCAACGCGTTGATCAATCCGGATACCTACGAGATTGAGGCCGTCGAATTCACCAAGGACCGGAACGAATGGACGGTGCTTGACCCGGCGATCAAGAAGGACTTCGATGCGATCCGCAAGGTTCACGAAGGGGATATCAACATCACGAGCCGCGATGATGCCGACCGAACCTGGATTGTGGCATTCGTTGTGGACAACGGCCCGGTGGCATACTATGCCTATGACAGGCAGACGGGTAAGGCTACGTTCCTGTTCTACCATCGCCCGGAGCTTCTCAAGTACACGCTTGCTTCCATGGAGCCTGTATCCTTCAAGTCCCGCGATGGGCTTACGATCCACGGCTACATCACATATCCGCCGGGCAAACCCATGAAGAATCTGCCCATGGTGCTCAATGTGCACGGCGGGCCCTGGGCTCGCGACACCTGGGGCTACGAGCCCGAGGCCCAGTGGCTGGCCAACCGGGGCTATGCGTGCCTGCAGGTCAACTTCCGCGGCTCCACCGGTTACGGCAAGGCCTTCCTCAATGCCGGCGACAAGGAGTGGGGCAGCAAGATGCATAACGATCTCATTGATGCGGTGAACTGGGCGATCAAGGCAGGCGTTGCCGATCCCAAGAAGGTCGCAATCTATGGCGCTTCTTACGGCGGATATGCTGCCCTCGTGGGAGCCACCTTCACTCCAGATCTCTTCTGCTGTGCCCTCGACCAGATGGGCCCCAGCAATCTCATGACCTTGCTGGAGAGTGTGCCTCCTTATTGGACATCGATGCTCGATCTGTTCTACAAGCGGATCGGCAACCCCAAGACCGAGGCCGAGTTCTTGAGATCGCGTTCGCCGCTCTTCAAGGTGGACCAGATCAAGATCCCCATGCTGATTGCACAGGGAGTTAATGACCCTCGCGTCAAACAGGCCGAGAGCGACCAGATTGTCGAGGCGATGAAGGCTAAGGGTATCGACACCGAGTACATGCTCTTTGATGATGAAGGCCATGGTTTCGCCAAGCCCGCGAACCGCCTCAAGTTCTACGCAGCAGCCGAGAAGTTCCTGGCCAAGCACATGGGCGGCCGTTACGAGGAGTAGGAGGGAGGCTGGGCTTTCTCGCCTTAGGTGGTGTTTGAATTAGGGTTCAAGCTCAGGCCAGCCTAGCATCATTCTATCTCGTGCTCACCCAATTGCTGTCAGGATACATCATCCTGGCCATATTGCCTTGTTACTTTGTCCCCCACGACCGAAAAAGCGCCCAGCCATTTCCCTGGCGTATCAGCACCCGGCCACCCGTTGTCACGACGGCCTTGTACGGCCGGGAGCCATGAACCAGCAAGTAATCGCATGTAGCATATTCCTCAATTAGCTTCTGGATATCTGTGTCCTCCCCGATCCAGGCCTGATAGTACGGGAGTTCCATACCGTCTCTCATCCTGACCAGGCCAAAGCGATAATTCACGATCTTAGTCGGAGCTATTCCCCGATTCCACACAATGTGATAGTTGTCGAGGTGCGGCAGGACGCGGCGGCCGCGAAAGCAAGCGTCATCGATGATCGCGCCCATGGTCTTGCTAGCGATTCCCTCATCATACAGGAAGGACTTGTCGAAGGGTCTGACGAAAGCACCAAAGTCGGCGAAATATTGACACCAAAGTCCGCAGTAGACCGTTGCAAGAAGGAGTGCCCACGCGCGTACAACCCACCTGTATCTCGTCTGTACAAGACAACCCAGAACGACCACAACGCCCAGTCCAAGAATCACGGTGTACCGCTGGAAGAGAATCCCCTGCCCAGGTAGGCCTGAGGGAAGTACAAGGAAGCAGAATAGGGCGCAGCCCGTGGAAATCACTACCATTCGCCGTGCGGCGGAGGCCATCATTGCGGAGGAGATTCGCGGCCGAACGGCTAGCAGTAATGGCGCGAACAGCCCCAGTGTGAAAAAGGCCGCCAGGATCTGGCCCCGTAGCCCCGGCGCTAGCTGGTAGTGATTATTGAAGAGATGTTGGGCCCGATAAGCTAGAGTCCCCAGGTATTCGTGTAAGTAATATTTCTTGAGATCCCAAACGATCGACCTGCCACGTACTCCTTCACTGCTAAGTACCCAGGTAACTAACAGTACAAGACCAGGTATAGTAGGAAGCAATGTAACGGCCCTCTTCGGCCTGGACCTGTACTTGTGTTGCACTATCTCTGAGACCATATAGCAGAGAAGCGCGAAGAGGAAAAGCAGCAGGTGCGTCCAGTAGAGTAATACAAGTACGACAGCCGCACTCAGGCCACTTAAGAAGGTCGGCCGATCAAGCAGACGGATGTTGATTGCTAAGAACAGTAAGAATACGGGTATTGCGAGGGTGAAGCCTGTGAATCCCCACGTTACATTGTAGTTGTAGAGGAGGGTGATTGACAAAATGGCAAGCCACGGGTCCCCGCGGCAAAGAACAAGGAGCAGCAGGATCAGCGTCGGTACCGCTATCACATATGCGCCGTATAGCACTCGGGCCCCCGACTCCACTGACGGAAAGAGAGATAAGATCACCGCATGAGCAACGGTAGGCTTGAGTAGCGTGATATCGTCCCTAAAGTAGTGAGAGAGTAGCGAAGCCGGATCCCGGGCATACTTGTGTATCGTGGCCTCCGCAAGGTGACAGGGAAGATCGGTAAACGGATACACCCTAAGTGTGAGAAGGCAGGACAGGGTGGTACACGCTAAAGCGAGAACTATTGCGAGGGCCACCAACACATCTCTGCGTGTACCAAGCGGCTGCAAGTTGCCCATCAAGCTGCCTCGCCCATTAAGGCTTATAAGGTTTCCGGAGATTGCCTATGCTCTCTACATCTACCCCGGCTCGAATCGATTGTCAACGGTTTTACATCCACCCGGCGTTTCGCATGATGTGCCGATTGGGCTTTGAATCGCGGATATTGTGTGGCATGTACTGCTATACGCGAGGCTTGCCTGGGCCAGTTCTTATTGGGCCAGTTCTTATAAGGAGGCCGGTGATTATTTGGATAAGTCGGCGGCATAGCATCACAGATTGACAGGTTACCCTATCCTCTGCTATGTCTTCATGATCAGAAGGGATAGGTAGGGTTGCCCTGAAGCCAAGGAGGAAGAGTGGTATGCCGAAGGATTTGCCTTGTGTCCGTCATCCTCGTCTGTGCGCTGTATTCGAATGCCTCGGCTAATCTGTTCAAGGATGAGGGATTTGGCGGAAGCCTTAGAGGATGGTTGTCAAAACCTCAGCAGGAGTTTGCTAATGTCAACAATCTTGGTGTTGGAGCGGGTGTAGGGGTAGTCTATTTTCCCAGCGATAGACATCTTCAGGGGCTGCGGCTTGATCTGGGATGGACATGGTACGGATGGGACACCAGAGATACTCAGCAAGGAAAGATCGAGTCCACACGGCGCAGTTTTCGACTGACTATGGGGCCGCATTTTTCGGCGCCGCTTGGGCAGATACTGATATACGTGGCGCCAATGGGCGGTGTGTATCACTATTGGACTACCGAGAACTTGGAAGGCAGTGAGGAGGGCCAGACCAGATTTCACGCTACCAAGTGGGGTTGGGGCATAGGTGGGGGGATACTTTTCCCCATAAAGGGTGGACCTGTTCACGTGGAGAGTGGCGCCAAGGAGGGATCAAGTAAGGAGAGAGCAGGCCTTGAAATTGCGATCGAGTATCATACGATCCGGAACATTCTAGGAATTGCCGCAGAAGGCGGTGATAGGGATGCCAATGAGCTTGCAATCGTCATTGGGTTATTCTTTATGCCTGGACGCAGATGACACATCTTCTCCCGGAGTACGATAGGGGAGAGGTCCGTACCGAGTTTCTTACGATGGGCGAATTTCCTCACTGGTTGCCATTCTCCGCCAATCACATGCAATGGTGGCGGCATGGAGTGTCCGGGGAGTTTCTCATTCACCAATGTGTTTTCAAGGTATCCAGGCGCCCAATCTCGAGTTCCAGCTCAGAACGAAAACTCTTCTCCCTCGGACGCTTTCCAACAAATCCGACCTCGACGTTCAACTGTCCACCGGATACCTGTGCGTTTGCCCAGCCGATAACCTTGTCACCCCAAAGCAGAGGCATGGCGTAGTATCCGCGGATGCGTTTCGAAGGAGGCATGTAGGCCTCGAAGCGGTAAGGCCATCCCCACAGGTGCTCGAACCGGCGTCGATCCCAGACTACTGGATCGAAAGGAGCAAGGAATCGCACGCGAGGTGGATCATCTCGCAAAGGCATCGAGCGCGGAGGCCAGACGTACATCATCCCTTCAATCGTTTGCTGCTGGAGTCTTCCTTCGCGGATCAAGCCTGCCACCACCGCCCGCGGATTACCCAGCCGGCGATAGCGCGCAATGTTAGCCTGAAGGGTCTTTTGAGGCACAGGGGCGAGAATGTCTGCAATCACCATGATGAGTCTTCGCAGACGCTCAAGTGGCGGTACCGATTCAACGAAAGACGACGCAACTTCGTAGACCCGGATTCCTTGTTCGCGGCGGGCGACGCGCAGAAGGCCGCGGTAGTGCAGCGCCTCCAAAGCACGAGTTGTCGCCTTGGAGTAGCCGCCCCAGGCGTTGATCACGCGTTTCCTCCCAAAGTGGGTTTCCAGCTCTCTGGGGTGAATCACACCGAGTCTGCAAACGGTTTCGTAGACCTTCTCCTCCATCTTCGATAAGCCTGTCATGTTCCGGGGATGCAACAGGCGCCAGATTGTTCGAGGAAGAAAGCCGTAGGCATACAACACATCTTCCTCGATATCCAGTGAGGCATACTGTCGCTCCAGGTCGCCGGCCTTGTAGGCTTTCACTCTGTGACGCAGGATCAAATCGTGAGCCCTTGCAGGCGATCGGATCGGATCGGCCTGAACGAATCCGAGCCGCTTGATCGCGGCCTTCAGCGTGGTTGGCGGAAACAACGTCTGAGCGATCGCGTGGGCGCGCAGAAGATGGATGCCGGTTCTCTTCATTGTAGATTCGCGCTGCAATTGGCCGAAGTGGTGCTCATCAGCTGCGAGCGGAGCGAGTCTGCTGGACGCGCTTGTTATCTGGTTGAGGCGAGTATTGCCCACGAGCTGCCAAGTAGTGCGCCCACAACATCCGTGCTGCGACGGAGCGCCAAGGGGCCCACCCGCTCGTCAAGCCCTGCTGGTCTTCTTTCGTTGGAAGAGCATCCATGCGCTTGACTTCGCAGAGTGCAGCGGCCAGAGCCAAGTCGCCCTGGGGCCACACGTCGGGACGCCGTAGGGCCATGAGGTAGTAGATGTCAACGCTCCAAGGCCCGAGTCCCGGAACGGCCAAGAGGGTCAGACGGCCGACATCATCAGGGAGACGAGCCGTCGCAGCGAGATCGAGGCTTCCATTGAGGACTCGCGCGGCAAGCCCATGACAGTAGTCGGCCTTCTGTCTGGTCAGGCCAAGATCCCGCAACCCAGCCACCTTCAGCGCGTAGATGCCCTCAACAGTCATACCTCCGAGATGGCAGTAGAGCCGGCGATACATCGTGCGCGCGGCGGCCAGCGACACCTGCTGCTCAAGGATGATCCGGACAAGGGCAGGGAAGCCGGGGCGGCGTCCCCAGAGGGGAGGTTCGCCTAACTGATCGAGGATACGGGCGAGATCGGGGTCCTGGGCCCCCAGCGCCCAGGCACCTTGGCTGAGAGAGGCACGGGTGAGAGCCCGAGGAAGGTGGGTCAACGGATGTGTTTCTACTGACGCCATTGAGCTCCAGATAACAGCCTTTAGGTTACTGCTCTGCCACACAATACTCTACGACTGAAACACTATGGGTACCATAGTCTGAAGCCTCTGGCAGTACACTTGTCAGATCAAATCTTAACTACCGCGAGTTTTCATCTCACTTTTACAATCTTACTAACAGCCACCTGGTCACCAGCCTTGAGATGGCAGAAGTATACGCCGGGGGCCAAGTCTGGGCAGGCGAAGACCGCCTCCTGGAAGCCGGCATTTCTCCAACCATCAACAAGAGTGGCGACAATGCTACCCGAGACATCTATGATCTCAATCTCAACATCCCCAGGTTCAGGAAGAGAGAACTTTACAACAGTTGACGAACTGAATGGGTTCGGCTGGGCATTATGAAGCACGGCCGTAATAGTAGTTGGGACTTCAGGCCGTTGAGGGATGGATGCGAGTTGATCAAAGTAATAGCAACCCATGTCCGCACGCGTACCGTCAGGATCGTTGTAAACTGGATTCGGGTCACCAGCATCAATGCACGGAGAGGAAGGCTGCAAATGGTAATCTCCTGCGCAGTCTGGGCTTACGAACATCGGGTCCTGGTTAATATTGCCCCCACCGGGCCATAACTGCGCTATGTCTGAATACGTTGCTTGTGTGTTGCTTCCTGAAGTCTGGTAGATCTGAAGACCGGCGTTGCCCCAGAGGATTGCATTCTTTACGACAGGGCTTGAGCCCGTGCAATATATGCCGCCTCCAAGGCCGGCACGGTTGTAAGCTATAGTCTCGTTGGTAAGAGACGCACTGGATGAGCTCAAATAAATGCCGCCGCCACTCTCCCCCGCGAAGTTACAACTGATCTCATTGTGCTCTGACTGGACGCTAGGAGACGCTCCAAAGTAGATACCGCCGCCGTAGGTGGCGGAGTTCGAAGAGATGGTATTGCTGGTTATGCTAGGATTTGAGGAGTAGCAGTGGATGCCGCCGCCATAGCCGTTGCTGGCGGAGTTTGAAGAGATGGTATTGCTGGTTATGCTAGGATTTGAGTAGGAGCAGTAGATGCCGCCGCCGTAGCTGGCGGAGTTTGAAGAGATGGTATTGCTGGTTATGTTAGGGTTTGAGTAGTAGCAGTAGATGCCGCCGCCGTCGGTGGCGGGGGAGTTTGAAGCGATGGTATTGCTGGTTATGTCAGGGTTTGAGTAGTAGCAGGAGATGCCGCCGCCGTGGAGGGCGGAGTTTGAAGAGATGGTATTGCTGGTTATGTTAGGGTTTGAGTAGTCCCAGCAGGCGATGCCGCCGCCGTAGATGGTGGTGTTTGAAGCGATGGTATTGCCGGTTATGTTAGGGTTTGAGTAGTAGGAGCAGTAGATGCCGCCGCCGTAGTTGCTGGCGGAGTTTGAAGAGATGGTATTGCTGGTTATGTCAGGGTTTGAGGAGTAGCAGCAGATGCCGCCGCCGTAGCCGGCGGAGTTCTTAGTGATCACGTTGGCAGTGATCTTGGCATCGGAGTAATCGCAGTAAACCGCACCCGCGAGGGAAGCAGAGCAACTGTCAATCAGACAGTGTGTAACGGTAGGATTGCACCTTGAAATGTAGACTCCACCGCCATGGGCGTCCTGGGCGCTTCCGGCAGCCCACCCATGTTTCAGATGGCAATAGGCCAGGCTGCATGCATCAGAGGTGCCAAGGAAGCGTATGCCACGCCAACGGTTTCCCGCCCAGTATTCATCAAACAGGATGGAGTCGCTTTGAGTTCCTACAGCATGTAAAACTGCCGCCTCATCCACGATGAGTTTGCAGTATGCCCAGAAGAGAACCTTGACACCAGGCTCAATGATAAGAGTGTCACCAGGCGGCACTCGCACCTCGTCGGTTACCATTACGGTGTCAGCCGACCATGTTCCAGAGACATCTCCAGAGACGAACATGACATCTGCAGCCGCATGATTGAGAGCCAGCAAACCCAGGATGAGAATCGACACGGTAGCGAGCGTCCATCTAAACATGGTTTCCCTCCTCTGGATTGGGCATAATGTCCGTGGGCAACGAAACAAGACTAGTTCGAATCAGTCCAGCTACTACTTTGCATGAAGCCTGATACAGCCCTGAGCCATGCGGCCTCACAATCTGCATGTCAAGGATGGTACCACCGCATGCTCGCATTGTCAATCAGATACCTCGCCATTGTTCGGTGATGATGGTCCTCAAAGAGGGGGGATTCCCAGGTTCAACCGCGGGTGAGATCGTCGTTCCCAAAGACTCTGGTGAAGCCGATTCGAAGACCGGCCGCGTCAAAGAGTCGAAAAAGGCTCAAAGAGGTCTCGGGAGCAGAGGATGAGAAAGTGATCAAGAACCACTCACCGGACATATGGCCTAATAGTAAATGATAGGAAGCACTTGCAGGGTTGGAGGGTGGAGCCTATGATCGACCCCATGCGAGCTCACTTTCGTGGATGGCGCATGGATGCGATTGTTTGGTCGAAATCGGGAATATAGTCAGGTGACCTGTTGTCCAATCCTTGTGAAGACACCAAGAGGGGAAAGGAGGTGACAAGGATGCGAATCCACTTAGTGGTAGCTGTGACTGTGGTGATCGTAGCCGCAGCGATTGCTACGTCCGTTACGTATGCGGGAGTGGGTGACCGGCAGCGTGCAGATTCTCGGTTTGGTTGCAACTTGACGGAAGAACAGAGGACAGCAATCCGAGATAAGCTCGGCGAGATGAGAAAGGCCGGTGCCTCAGGAGAGGATCTCCGTGCTACCCGCCGCCAGATGCTCGAAGCCTTCGGCTACAATGTGCCTGAGGGTTCTAGCGGCGACCATGGGAGGGCTGGACACTTTGGCCAGCTCAGCGAAGAGCAGCGGACAGCCGTGCAGGACATGGTGAAGCAGATGGAGCAGAAGGGTGCTTCGAGAGAAGAGATCCGTGCTAGTGTCCATCAGATGCTTAAGAGTTTCGGCATCGCGGCGCCTGGTCGCTTGCGTTGTGGTGCACCAGCTCAACTCGAGGGGAAATCATCGGCTCAGTCCGGGAGCTGGGGGGCGATTAAGAGCATGTTCCGGTAACCCTTCTGGCTTGCGGCATCGCATTGGGGAAAGGGGCCCTAACCCCGATGCGAATTGGCTGAGGACGACGGACACTGGGTTGTGAGGAGTGCGCCTGTACTGCAACTCGTCGGCGGTTTGAGCTTGCCTCGGAATAAGCCCTCGTTCTAAAAACCCTGGGAAAATCGGGGGCTTCTTGAAGGGGAATCCCCAATAGGCATCAGAGGTCGCCCTGAATCCCTTTCTCCAGAATCCGTCACTTTCCTGCCACTGTCAGTCCTGTGACGGTTGCTACCTGGACCCCGCTGATCTAGCCCGGGATGGGTGGCGTGATAGGAAGAGCTTGCCAGGTTAGAAACGGTAGATTAGAATCGAACTCGTGCGAGTCCAGGCTTTTTGACGACGCACAATGAGGGACAAAGGGAAAAGGAGGGACGCAATGGGAGACAAAGGCAAGAAGGCTAAGGACAAGGGTCAGAAACAGAGGACAAAGGAACAGGAGAACAAAGCAAAGGGGAAGATGGCGAAGCAAGCGAAAAGAACCCCCTGACACGCACGGAGCGAATCTGAAGCTCGTTCGGTATCAGATGGGGCCATGCCTCCATTCAAACTGTTCTTGCTCGTTATAGACGCCTGTTACCCGAGGCCGGTGGAGATAGTGGAGAGCGCTTCGATGAGATGGTTGTTCCTGAGAGTGTTGGCAAGATCGCCTTCCTAGGAATCATCGCAGAAAGAAGAAGCCCCTGAACCTATTGAGACTCAAGGGTCTTCCATGGGAGCGCGGCTCGGCCGTAGCCAGAGGTCCTATCTCGGGCGGTCGCCCGTATAGGGCCGTTTTCGCATAATCGGGGCTGCTATGCGGGCTTCGTGCCCTTCACCACATAGAAGTCCTGTGCCGTGCACATGAAGTACTCTCCATCTGCGATCTGTCGCCGCATCACGGCCAGGGCTCTGTTGTCAATTTCCAGATACCGTTCGTATTCCTTTAGGTCGCCGCCTCTGGCAAGAAACTCCTTCCTCTCCCGATTCCTCATGACCTCTTGCCTCTCGGTGTCAAAGAACTGCTTCTTGATCTTCTCGAGCAGGATTGCCTGGTTAGGGTTCTCGTAGGGCGGTTCCAGGAAGGCAACCTTGTCATTGTTCCGGATCTGGATATCGGTGAGGTCCAGTCTCTTCATCAGATGGGGGACTTTGCCACCGAAACTGTTGTCTCCCAGGCCCAACGCTATCCGTCCCTTGTTGCAGATGAGGGATACCTTCGCTACCAGGAGATGATCTTCAATGTCAAGTTGGGGCAGTGAGGAATACAGTCCCCCTACTCTCCGTGAGACATTATCGGGCTCGTGGCACACAATCAGGCCGCCCGGTTTGGTCACGCGCACCATCTCGGCCAAGGCTCGTTCCGGTTCGTCCAAGTGGATCAGCAGGGTCTGGCACGTCGTGACATCGGCGAGACCCTCGGGAAGCGGGAGGCGGTATGCGTCGCCAGCGGCAAACTGGAATTCGCCTCCTGTTGCCCAGCCCTTTGCCGCATTCGCCGCATCCAGAATCAGCGCAGGCGATGCATCGACGCCGTAGTACCGTCCCCCTTGACCGAAGTACGGCCAGTAAGTATAGCCCAGATAGCCTAGCCCGCAGCCTACGTCAGCCAGCGTGATCCCGGGCTTGAAACCCAGCCATGCGGCCATCCTGTCCAGGGTATCCTTGTGCCAGATCGCCTTGCGCTGGTAGACCAGCATTTCCTTCCAGCACGGTGTCGACCAATCGATGTTCTCGGTATCCTCAGACATGAGACTCTGTCTCCCCGACGACTGTGATTGTACGCTGGCAGATCGAAGTCGTCAACAAGGAGCCGGGTGCTTGAGATGCAGACGCGGGTGAGGGCGCGGCACTTGCCACTGCAAGGGCCGTGACGCCGCGGCACACCCACACGCGAACAGCTTCAGGCGCAGCCCGGGTCGGGAGGCAGGCGATCCGATCAGCCCGCCGGGTGAGAATGCAAGGACAATCGGTGACGGGCCGCCCCTTGTCCTGATCATTTCACCCCCCACTCGGGCGGCTGGGTGACGCTCTTTTGGCCTGTATGTCGCGTGTAGTTCGCCACTGGGGCAGAATCCTCTTCGGATAGACGATTGTGACACCCAGGTTCCCGACGGACTCCCCTTGAATGAAGCTCTCAAGCCTACCTGCGTTGGCTGCCAAGTAGTTGCGCAATTCTTGAAGTATGACGCCACCAGTACCGGATGATCCGTACCCGTGGATCACCTCGATCCCCCCACGGTACCCACTCCTCAGACAGTCGTTGTAGAAGGCCACAAATGCGCGCATCGCTTCCAAAACGGACCGACCATGGACATCAATCTGGCGCGTCATCTGCTCCTCGAGTGTGACCGGATTGGCCGCCTAACGGACCGCGTATCAGCCGCGAGCAGGCGGCCCCCTTGCAGGTTATGTGACACCGGCGATCGGCGGCTGAATAAGATTCTTAGGCAGATAGTCTGGCTCCCGCCCAAGCATGTCTTATGCCCACTCTCCCTATGAACCGCGATGCACCGAGCGTGCGATGCTTGCACCACAGCCAATGCCTGCTACGAAGAACGCTAGCTTCGCCGCCACGGAGACCTCAGGCCAGAAGACCACTGAGAACATGACGGCGAAGACAACGAACATAATTGCAGTGAATATGGGACCGCGACGACGCATGCTTTCCAACTCCCTTCAGATAATCGAGTGTCTGCTTCTCGCTCTCTTCATGGACTCATTGAGCGGACAGGCAAGGTCAGCCTGCCTAAACTACTGCTCACGCCGTTTCCAGATAACAGCCTTTGGGCTGCTGCTCTGCCGTATAAAGCCCAACCACCGATACCGCACGAGTATCATACTTTCGAGCACGTGTCAACGCTCTTGCGGCGGATCTCTTTGACTACGCTCTCAGCACTACGACTTTCCTGGGTACTCATTGCTGCTCCCTCCTGAGGCCCAATGGGCCTCCAAAGTGCAACTTAGATTATTCCCCTCTCGAGTCCACTTTCATCTGACGGCAAACACTCCACCTTGTCCGGAAAGAACTTGTAGAATTCCTTGATCTTCTCGTGTACACTGGGCCCCGTAAGTTGAGTGTGCATGGGTGTTCCTCCTTTCTTTCTTGCCCATTGAACTGGAGGATACACCCATGTGCCTTTATAGCCACCCCCCCCCAATACCTTTTACACACAAATTGATACACTACCGTCGCAAAATCAACGGTTGACTTTGTCCGCTCGAAGCTGGTACAATGACGGCGCTTTGAGAGCAGGAGCGCGATTCACGCTCTTTGACGAGTCTTCATAATACCTTATCGGCACGATTGTTGAAGTTGTCGTAGAATGCTTATGGCAACTGCTATACAAGTTCAGGCTCACTAATCCGGCAGTTGCGATAGGCCAATAGCGGCCGGTTTCACGGATGGCCGCTCGTGCAGTGGGCATGACGACACCTCTGTCGTCGGAATCGGGAAGGAGGTTAGCATGGTAAGGAGAATGTTGGTGCTTTGTCTTCTCGCAGTCATGGCATTGCCTCTGGCTGCGCTCGCTGACTGGGATACCGGTATGCCTGCAAAGTGGGTTCAGATGCCAGATCTCACTCCCATGGGCATTGACGTTAACGCATCCCGTCAGTTCATCCTGGCCGATGATTTCCGGTGCACTGAGATGGGTAAGATCACGGGCATCCATATATGGGGCTCGTGGCTCAATGATGTGATGGCCACCAGCGCGAGATTCACACTGAGCATACATGCGGACATTCCGGATTCGCTGAGTTCCACTGGCTACAGCATGCCCGGGGAAGTTCTCTGGTATAGGACTTTCTTACCAGGCCAGTACACCGTGAGGCTCTGGCACACGGGCCTCGAGGGCTGGATGGATCCTCCAGACACCTACCGGTTCCCGGCAGACACCATGTGCTGGCAGTACAATTTCCCCATTGCGGACTCAGCGGCGTTCTGCCAGCAGGGTTCATCGACCAGGCCAGTGGTCTACTGGTTAGATGTGAAAGCCGTGCCCGGTGTGCCGAGCGCCACGTTTGGATGGAAAACGTCGGAGATGCACTGGAACGACGATGCAGTCTGGGGATCAGGCTCCGAGCCCTATGGGGGACCTTGGAGCGAGCTTCGCTACCCTCCAGGCCACTCGTACTACCCACAGTCAATTGACCTGGCATTCGTGATCGTAAGCGAGCCCTCGGGCAATTTGGACTGGGGCGACGCACCCGATTCACCAACAGCACCGGGATATCCCGTCCTTAGCTTCAACGGCGGTGCCAACCACGTCATCGGAGGCCCATGGCTGGGACCAGCCACCGATGCACCCGATGCCGAGGTTGATGGTCAGCCTGATCCCAATGCTCTGGGCGACGATAACAACGGCATCGACGATGAGAACGGTGTCCAGATCCCCGTGCTTGTCGTGGGACAGGTGTCCACATTTACTTTCGAGATCAGTGGTGCCAACGGGTGTGTGGACAGCTGGTTCGATTTCAACGGGGATCAGGACTGGAATGATGCGGGTGAGCAGATCAACGTAACTGGGCCGCTGGCACCTGGGCTCTATAATACCACCTTCACCACCCCTGCCAGCGCCATAGTAGGACAGACCTTTGCACGCTTCCGGATAAGTAGCAGTGGTGGTCTGCCACCTACCGGTGCCGCGACGGATGGCGAGGTCGAGGACTACGAGGTCTATATCGAGGAGGCGCAGCCGCCACCCAAGTGGGAGCAGCTGCCCGATCTCACCCCGCTGGGAATCGATGTAAATGACACCGAAGGATTCCTGCTGGCTGATGATTTCCTGTGCACCCAGCCCGGCCGGATTACCTTCATCGATGTCTGGGGATCATGGTTCAATGACCTTATCCCGGCTGGTGGCCCCGACTCGGTGATCTTCACGCTGAGCATCCATGCTGATATTCCGGCAGGCCCGACTTACAGCAGGCCGGGGGTGGTACTGTGGTCCCGCAGATTCGGGCCTAGTGACTTCGTTTCCCAGGTCTGGCAGACCGGCACTGAAGGCTGGATGGATCCGCCTGACGGCTACATATTCCCGGCCGACTGGACCTGCTGGCTTTACAAGTTCCGTATTCCGCCCTCAGAGGCATTCTTCCAGGAGGGGACGGAACAGAATCCGATCGTTTACTGGTTGGATGTGCAGGCAGCACCCCTCGATCCCGATACGAGATTCGGCTGGAAGACCTCCGGATATCACTGGAATGACGATGCAGTCTGGGGACAGGGCATCGAGCCTTACCCTGGGCCGTGGCGTGAACTCCGCTATCCGCCGGGCCACGAGTATTACGGGCATTCAATTGACCTGGCATTCAGGCTCAGAATGGATCCAACGAGTGGTGTCCCTGCCAGGGATGCCCAGCCAGAAGAGACGGGTCTCTTCCAGAATGTGCCTAATCCGTTTACCGGGTCAACGTCAATCAGCTACATGCTACCGGCAGCAGGTGGCAACGTGAAGTTGGAGGTATTCGACGTTACAGGCCGCTTGGTCGCAAGGCTTGTTGGCGAGACGCAGGCCGGAGGCATGCATTCGGTTACGTGGAGCGGCCACGACCAGACAGGACGCGATGTGCCCACCGGTGTCTACTTCTACCGGCTTGTTACGTGCGACCGCGAGTTGACACAGAAGATGACACTTCTCAAGTAGGCATCCAGGCGGCAACGAAGGCTTTGAGGCGAACCCCCGGTAGTAACCGGGGGTTCCCTTTTTCTAATAATGGGGCAGAGCCGGGTGCGCTTTTACCAGAGACCTGCCGCAACAGGAACTGCTGTACGATCCTTCAGGTGACCTGCTACAGTTGACCTGCCCCCAACGGTGATACCACTCATCCTGCTAGTTCCGCAAGAGCCTGATAAGGGTGAAGCGCTCCGGTCAGGGTCCGCCTCACAGGCCATGTCCATGTCTCCGGCGCCGGCGGTCGATATCCGAGCGCGCTATGCGGCCTGACCGCGTTGTACTCCCTCCGCCATTGCTCCAGAACCACTTGTGCCTCCCAAAGCGTATCGAACAGCTCTGCATTCAGCAATTCATCATCGAGTGGACAGATGCTACCAATCCGAGCGAGGGGCAGGACGAGGAGGCTGGCGAACCCGAGACCGAGGGAGAATGAATGATCGCTGCCTAATCGCTCCAGTCGGTGCGAGGCCAAGCAGGCAAGGGCCCTCGAGGCCAAGGTAATTCAGAGAATACAGGAGGAAGGCATAGTGAAGTTCCCCCCGATTCTTGGACAGGTAGTTAAGCCAAGATTTTGGTAGAGTTG
>CAYHHI010000011.1:0-76202 GCA_964356335.1 uncultured bacterium | reverse complement strand
CGCGAGCTCATGCGGGGACCTCTTCCGATGTCTTGATGGCTTACGGTGAGGCGATGAAGCAATGAGAGAGAACATCAAGTATGTCTTCTACCCGCGTTCTGTTGCCGTGATCGGCGCATCCAACAAGGTGGGCAGTGTCGGGCAGGTGACGTTCGCCAACATACTTCTCAATGGCTATACGGGCGTCGTCTACCCTGTCAATCTCAGAGCGCGCAGCGTCATGGGAGTAAAGGCCTACCCTTCGCTGATACACATCCCGGATGAGGTCGATCTCGCTGTGATCATCGTTCCTGCCCCATTCGTCCCGGAGGTTATCGAAGAATGCGGGAACAAGGGCGTGAAGTCGGCGGTCATCATCACGGCAGGATTCAAGGAGATCGGAGAACAGGGCAGGCTCCTGGAGAGAAGAGTCAAAGAGCTTGCAGGAAACTACGGCATCCCCCTGATCGGACCCAATTGTTTCGGCGTCATCAACTCCGACCCGCAGGTTAAGTTCAATGCCACATTCGGCCGGGCGATGCCTCCTGACGGCAACATTGCCTTCATCAGCCAGAGCGGCGCGGTCGGACTGACGGCACTGGAATATGCAGAGGCCGAAGGCATCGGTCTGTCCAAGTTTGCCTCGATCGGAAACAAGGCGGATCTCAATGAGAACGATCTGCTGGAGTATCTGAAGGATGACGAACTCACACGAGTGATTCTCCTATACCTGGAAGACCTTGTTGAACCCATCAAATTTCTCGATACCGCCAGGACGATAACCGAGCAGACAGGAAAACCGATACTGGCCATAAAGGCAGGGCGAACGGCAGAAGGAGCGAAAGCCGCATCATCACACACCGGTGCCCTGGCCGGTTCCGATATAGCCTACGAGGCTTTCTTCCATCAATGCGGAATCATCAGGGCCGAGACCGTCAACGAACTCTTTGAATATGCGAAAGCCTTCTCCGGGCAACCCATTCCGAGAGGTCGAAGGATCGGCATTATCACGAATGCCGGCGGGATCGGCATCATGGCAACGGATTCCAGCATCAGGAACGGATTGACTGTGGCACAATTGTCTCCGGAGGCAAAGGAGAAGTTCAAGGCCTTCCTCCCGCCGACTGCCAGTGTCGGCAATCCGGTGGACGTGATCGGAGACTCCGATGAGAAACGATATGCTTCGGCATTGAAGGTGATGCTCGAGGAAGAGAATATTGATGGAATCATCACCATATGGACTCCCACCCTCATGGCTGAGACGGTTGCAATCGCACGCAGGGTTGCTGAGCTTGCTCCTCAATATGGAAAGCCGGTCATGGGTTGCTTGCTGTCTCTCAAGAATACCAAGGAAGTGATTCAGACCCTGTGGAAGGCCAAAATACCCTACTATCCTTTCCCCGAGGTTGCAGCGAAAGCCCTTGCCATGATGAGCATGTTCGGCGAATGGATGAAGAAGCCCGTTACTGAAGTAAGGGCTTTCGAGGACGTCGATAAGCCTAAGGTAAGGGAAGTGATCGCGAAGGCAAGAGCCAGGACACCCCATGCAATCCTGGAGCCGGAAGGGTACGAGATCCTTGCCGCATACGGACTCCCCGTTCTTCCGTACGGTCTCGTTAAGGATGCCGACGACGCAGTCAGATGGGCGGACAAGAATGGGTATCCCGTTGTGCTCAAGATAGTATCGCAGGATATTCTGCACAAAACCGAAGTCGGCGGTGTCATGGTTGATATTGAGAATGAAGAAGAACTGCGGATCAAGTTTCGGGAGTTGATGGATCGCGTGCGGGAGAAGACACCAGACGCGAGAATAGAGGGGATTCTCGTTCAGCCGATGGCGGCATCCGGGGTGGAGACGATCATCGGGATCAAGCGCGACCCGCAGTTCGGTCCCCTTATCATGTTCGGGATTGGCGGAATCTACGTCGAGATCTTCAAAGACGTTTCTTTCCGTATCTGCCCGATACGGACGCTCTCGGCAGAACACATGGTGACCGAAATCAAGGGATACAGAATGCTCCAGGGCTTTCGCGGCAAGGGCCCGGCCGATACCGATAAGATCGTCGAATCCCTCGAGAGACTCTCGCAGCTTGCGATCGATTTCCCGTGTTTCTCCGAGATCGATGTCAATCCATTCGTCGTCTATGAAAAGGGAAACGGCGCCTGCGCCATTGACGCGCGGTTTCTCTATCGAGAGCTGCCCTGAGATTACCCCTCGCCAGCACGTCCCGGGCTTATGCCGATCCGGGTGATCCTCTATTCCACGCCTATTCCGCGCCTATCCCGTGTCGCCCACACTGCTGCCTACACTTGCTCGCCGGCCACGTAATCCCCGATTTCGGAGACCTCCCCGGCCTCGTTCACCCAAAGGCCGATCACGGGAATACCCGTGAACATCTCATGTAGATACCGGACTGCTGCACGCGTGTGTTCGGTCTGCTGTCCCTGGTCGGCAGGATTCCCCGCACAGTCGAAATGCCCCACCACCGCGATTCCCACCGATTCATGCTTCTCAATGGAGATCCTTACCCGGCGGTTGATGGACTCCACGACGGAGATGTCGGTGCGCTTGGCAAGGATCGCATTGGGGCCGGGCTCCGATATGGTGTCCACGTATTTGACATTGAATCGCTTCCTCAGGTATTGGATGACGGGCAATTGAACGCGACCATCCATACAATTTACCGCCGTGCAGAAACTCATTGACCTGCTCCTTGTCAATCTCAACCTGTTTCGGCCTCTTGCGAGTCCCACCCGTGCAACTGATAAGTATAGCCATTCTCTATGGGATTGGCCTCTCTGAGGTGCCGCATCACGTATTGGCCGCAGTTCGTGCCCATAAGGTTCTCCTCCGGTTCACCGATACTCACTATGACCTCGAAACCAGAATCCCTGAGACTTGCCACTACCGCGTACTCGTACTCAGACACAAGTGGATCGATGTGGCTTGTGAGTCCGTTCCTTACCGCCGCGTACGTCGGATTGACCGGAGTTATCTTGATGAGGAATCTATCAGGATTGAAGTACTGCCGAAGGATGTTCGCATCAAGAGGTATCCCTTGAGCAAGCGCCGAATTGAGCGTTATCTTTCTGTCGCCCTCGTCATGGAAAGCTTCGCCATATGCGGCGATTTTCGCATAACTCCATTTCCTCACGGGCACAAGCCTGTCACGGAGTTCGGGGTCGGTAGTGTGGATCGAGAACTGAAGTTGAAACTTTCCGTTCCCATAAAGGGCCCTCTTCAAGCACGTGAGCCTGTCAAAGAACCTGTCGCTTCCCGCGGGCGCAATGGTTGAGATCGAAGGCATGAGACCTAGGGCACGATATCGGTTCGGAAGCTCCTCGAGGACGTCAAGCACAGCGGGATTCAATGATGGCTCACCCATCCGTGCAAACTGGATCTTGAACTTCTCGACCTTTACGTCACCGTCGGGAAATCGTCGATTCACCAGGTAATCAGTCTGTGACAGGATCTCGTTCTTGGACAGAAGGCCGCCATATTGCCCTCCGGCGTCACACATTAGGCATCCGACAGGGCAGCCAAACATGGTTGAAACGATGAGGACCCATTTCTTCTCTCTCGGTATGGGGGGCGCCACGGCCTCCACGAATTCCACAAGCCTTCCATCCGCAAACTCGGCAATATGCGCTACCGCGATCTCGTCCCTGCCGACCGTGCCTACGATTCTCACCGTGCAATCTCCTTAAGCATCTCCTGGGTTCTGATCGCAGCCATCACGCCATCTCCGACTGCAATAGCAGTCTGCCGCATACTGCCGGTTCGGACATCGCCGACCAGATGAAGGCCCCTCGGCGGTTGCCCTTGCTCGATTCTAACTGACAGGCCTTCAGATAGGAAAGCACGATCCGGATCTCTGCCGATAGCGAGCACCAAGTAGTCTGTCGTGAATCGCAGTGTGCCCTTAGGGCTGCTGCAGCGAAGCACCATCTCCCCCGTCTGGGTCGCCTCTACGTCGACGATCTCGAGGCTGCTCATATAGGTTATTGTCGGCGTGCCCCCCGCTCGCTGCCACAAAACCGGCAGGCACCTCGGCGTATCGGCTCGATTGAGGATCGTAATCTCATTGTGCCTTCCGAGGGTCAGCGCATAGTCAAATGCGGCATCGCCCCCGCCAACTATCACTATGCGCCTGCCGCGCACCATCATGATAGGATAGACTTCATATAGCACCTTGCTCCGCACTTCCTGTGGGATATCAAGTGTGTCCAACGGTCTCGGCTTGGTACCGGATGCTATGATCGCTATCCTTGACCGAACTGCTCTTTCGCGGGTCTCAACTGCGAAATGATCGCCTTCCTCTTCGACCCTCAGAACCTCCTCAAACAACAGGTTGGGTTCGTACCTCGACAAGTGTGTTTCCATGAGCCTGGCGAGATGCACGCCTGATATACCCCGGTGAAAGCCGGGATAGTTTTCGACGAGATTGGCATTTAATACTAGTCCCCCGACCCTGGCTTTCTCAAAAACGATCGGTTCCACTCCGCACCGACAAAGCTGAATCGTTGCCGCAATGCCCGCGGGTCCTGCACCCACAATTGCTACGTCTGTAATCTCCATTGATTGCCTCGGCCGCGATCCGCCCGTGGGAACCGATCACTCAGATACATACTGCCTACGCTGTGCGGTCGTTTGAGAACGCGAGGATTTTATGTGGACATCAAGTACGATGCAATAGGGAAAAGCCCATTATAAGATCATTATGTGTTAGCCTTATGAACCATAGTTGGGTAGCTGGACCTTGAGCGATTCGGCGCGGTGAGGGGTAAATGAGAGAATATCAGGTGATCGTTGTCGGGGGAGGCGCAGCAGGGTTGATGGCCGCAGGGCAGGCCGCCCAGCTGGGTGCTGAAACGCTGCTTCTCGAAAAGATGAATCGCCCGGGCCGCAAGCTGGGTATCGCCGGCAAGGGGCGCTGCAACCTCACGAACGTGGCTCCCTTGTCCGAGTTCATCGCGCATTTCGGACCCAAGGGCCGCTTCCTTCGCCATGCCTTTTCCCAGTTTTTCGCCCCCGAACTGGTGGCTTTCTTCGAAGAACTGCACGTCCGTACCGTGACCGAGCGAGGGGGTCGAGTCTTTCCAGTCAGTGGCGAGGCCCAGGACGTTGTGGATGCGCTGGTGCGGTGGGTCGGCGAGAGAGGCGTGACCCTGCTAACTCGGTCCCCAGTGGCGGGCCTGGTTGTCGAGAAAGGGCGGGTGGTCGGAGTGCGCACGTCCCAAGGGCGGGTTTATCGCGGGACTAGCGTGACGATCGCCACTGGCGGGGCATCTTACCCCGCTACGGGGTCAACGGGGGATGGGTATCGCCTGGCCGAATCGGCGGGCCATACCATCGTGCCAATTCGGCCGGCACTGGTTCCCCTGGAAACAGCCGGCGACATTGCCCCCAGGTTGCAGGGTCTGAGCCTGCGCAATGTGACTGTTCGGATGTGGGTGAGTGGGAAGAGGCAAGCCGAGATCTTTGGCGAAATGCTCTTCACTCACTTTGGCCTTTCAGGGCCGATCATCCTCTCCTTGAGCCGACAGGTAGTGGACGCGCTGCGCCTGGGCCAGAGAGTGATCCTTTCCATTGATCTCAAGCCCGTTCTCGATGAGCACAAACTGGATGCGCGTCTTCTCCGAGACCTCACCGCGCACGGCAAGCAGAAGTTCCGCACCTTGCTCAAAGAGTTGCTGCCCAGCAAATTGATCCCGATTTGTACAGACTTGACAGGTATCTCCCCAGACAAGCTGGCTCACCAGATAACAGCCAAGGAGCGCAAGCGGCTGCGGATGTGGCTCAAGGATTTCCCCCTGGAGGTGACTGGATACCAACCTTTTACTGAGGCGATCGTCACCGCCGGCGGGGTGGATACGCGAGAAGTTGACCCGCGCACGATGGCCTCACGCCTGGTGGAGGGCCTTTATTTTGCAGGGGAGGTGCTGGACGTAGATGCAGACACCGGCGGCTATAACCTTCAAGCCGCATTCTCTACCGGTTGGGTCGCCGGCCGGTCTGCTTCACGATAGGGGGAAACCAGCTTTCGCGCGCGACCATAATCCGGAGGTCGTGCTCGTGATGCAGGATTTCATAAACGAGGGTGAATAGGTCGGTAGAGGTTTCATACCGCGGAGGCAAGAATGCAATTCATTGTTGTGGCTTACGACGATACAGACGAAGGTGCGTTGCAGAGAAGGTTGGCGGTTCGTGAAGCTCATTTGAAATCAGCCCGCGCAATGCTCGACAAGGGCGAGTTGGTTTATGGGGCTGGCATTTTGACCGACGACGGGAGAATGATTGGATCAATGATGATTTGTGAGTTCCCTTCTCGGGATGAGATTGGCCGGTGGTTACAGGCAGAACCTTATGTGACCGGGAAGGTCTGGAAGAACATCACCATTCACCGCGCGCAGGTAGCGCCTTTCTGCGCCAGCAGGCAATAATCAGCTCGGGCAGCCTCCGGCCCCACACGGTTCACCCCTCAGCAATTCGTATTGGCCGATGCCCTAACCAGAGCGCCATGGCCAGGCGTCGAGCACTGCCGGCCATTACGTCAAGGTCATGGTTCGAGCCCCATCTTCCTTAGGAACGCGGCGCAGTGCGGGTCGGGGCCAATTGTGTTGAAGAGCCATCTGAGTCCGGAGTATATCAACCAAGGGTCGTGCTCGCTACATGCTCTGTCGAGATATCCAAATCCTCGATCGAGGTCACCCAGAGCGAAACACAAAACCGCGAGCCCACACGGAGGGACCCGCGCATGCCTCGATTGCTCGAGGAGGTTATCGAGCACCTTCTGTGCCTCCTCCGTCTTACCCACTCTAGCCAGGCCTGCCCCACGGAAGGCCTCTGCCCATGAGCGCAGCGCGATGTCGTTACCTGAAAGATCTCCGGCTCTCTCAAACTCTGCTATGGCTTTGTCATGCATGTCCTTGCCTGAATAGGCGAACCCAAGAGTAACATGGGGAAGCGCCGAGTAAGGGACCCTCCCGATCACCTTCGAGACCTCCTCGATGGCCATATCATACTGGCGCGCGTGGCAGAGAACTGCGCCGTACAATACGCGCCCCCGGGGATCGTCTGGCGCGAGATCGAGGGCTTGCCGGGCCTGGGCAAGACCCTCCTCGGTCCGTCCCATGACAGCAAGAAAGAACCCGTAGTCAGCATGCACTTTCGCATTCGCCGGATCAATCTCTAGAGCGCGGAAGAACAGGTCTTCGGCTCCGGCCCAGTCCAGCGCAATAGCTCTAAGTTGAGAGACATGGAGCTTGATAATGATAGAGAGCGGGTCCAGATCAAGCGCACGATTACCTTCCGCCAGCGCTTCCTCGAAACTGCCGGTTCGCATCAGCAAAATGGAGTACCAATGGTGCGTGGTCGCATAGCCGGGATTGAGCGCTATTGCGCGTTTGAATTCCTGCCTCGCCGCTTCAGGATTCTCTCCGGAATTGAATATGACCTCCCCGAGGGATGAGTGGGCTTCCGCGAGCGTATCGTCCAGATCCACGGCCTTGAGTGCGGCTTCCTTCGCTTTCGGATAGGCTTCAGCCTCAGGCAGAAAATCGTAGCTGCCCAGCATGGTATAGGTATCAGCCAGCCCCGAGTATGCCGGTGCATATGTAGGATCCTTCGCTATTGCCTGCTCGAAGCACCTGGCGGCCTTCCGCAGCTCGCTTCCGGTTCTCTTGTTCCAGAAGTACCGTCCCCTGAGATAGAGATTGTATGCTTCAAGGTTATCGGTGTGACGCCTGGCAATCTCTTGCTTCTCGGGGGCCATCAGCTTGATTTTGAGCTTCTCCACAATCGTCAGAGATATCTCATCCTGGATAGCGAAGACATCCTCCATCCGGCGGTCGAATCTCTCCGACCACAGATGATAGCCGTCATCAACACTAATCAGCTGGGCCGATATGCGAACCCTGTCCCCGGCCTTCCGCACACTGCCCTCGAGCACACTCTCTACATCGAGCTTCCTGCCGATGTCGCGGATATCCTCGCTCTTGCCTTTGAATGCGAAGGCAGATGTGCGCGCCACAACCCGTAGTTCCTCAACGTGACTCAGGGCATTTATGATCTCCTCGGCCATGCCGTCACAGAAGTATTCCTGTTCCGGATCTGCGCTGAGGTTGGTGAAGGGCAATACCGCGATTGAAGGCCGTCGCTCGGCACCGCCGGCGCCGCGCCTGCCCGCCTTTGATTTCTCGCGGGCCAGGCGTTCCCCAACACGCTTGAGATCAGCGAGCATATCATTCGCGCTCTGGTAACGGGCATCAATCGGCTTGGTGAGAGCTCTTGCCACAATTTGCTCTGCGTCGGCTGGCAAGTCCTTGCGTACCGATCTGATAGGCACAGGTTCTCTGGTGAGGATCGAGTGGATGATCGTCTGCTCGTGCTCGCCGCCGAAGGGCAACATGCCCGTCAACATCTCATAGAGGATTACGCCTAAAGACCAGATGTCGGATCGGGAATCTACCTCCTTGCCTTCGGCCTGCTCGGGAGACATATAGGCAATGGTCCCTACTGTTGTCCCGACTGTCGTGAGTCTCGCCTCGCCGGCCAGCTTCGCCAATCCAAAGTCCATTATCTTGGCCTGCCCCCTTGGCGTCACCATTATATTGGCAGGTTTCACATCGCGATGGACGATGTCTCGCTCGTGCGCCTCCCTCAAGCCCTCGGCGATCTGGCTAGCTATGTCGATGGCCTCAGCCAACCCGAGCGGTCCACGTTTGATCATCTCCCTTAAGGTATCGCCTTCATAGCAGGCCATGGCAATGAACATCTGGCCATCTTCGGCTTCGTCAATCTCATGGATGGTGCAGATGTTGGGATGATCAAGGGCCGACGCAGCCTGTGCCTCCCGAATGAAGCGCTCCTTGGCAGCCGGATCTTGCGTAAGACACGACGGCAGGAATTTCAGGGCGACATGGCGCTTGAGTTTCGTGTCCTCTGCCCTGTAGACCACCCCCATGCCACCGACACCTATCTTCTCAACAACTCTGTAGCGGGATACTACAGTTCCGGGGGGAAGCAGCCTGAATGGACGAGTCTCCTCTGCGCGATCTTCTTGAGAATCGGAACCCATAGGAATTGGCCTCAGGTACTCGGCTTAGGTGAAACGTATCTCGTATGCTTTCATTACAGCGCAGGTCAGATGAAAAAGCAACGGTTTTGTACTTGCGTCTGCGCCAGACCGGCAATGAAGCACGCTACGTCAACACACCTTCCACTGAACGCCAACCTACGAAAACCGTTCTGCGCGGGGAACAGGCGCGTCCGAAGCCCGCTTGATTTGCTGTGGCAAGTGGCTTACCATCGGATGTGATCGTGCAAGCCCATGTCGAGCACCGAATAAGGTGCTTGACTTGATGCGCCTGGAGGACCAGACTGATTGAGTGAGATTAGACTGCCTGCCTGGGCGAAACGTCATATAGCGCGGCTCGTTCAAGACTAACTCCTAAACTGCGTGTCTTGCGGATCGGCATAAGACGTTACAGGGCAGCTCGTTAGCAGAAAGGATGGTGTTCGTATGAAGATGTTGGTTTCTCAGATCTTGGAAACGAAAGGCCGCAGCGTGTCGTCCGTCCCTCCCCAGGCCTCCGTCTATGAGGCTTTGAAGTTGATGGCCGATAAGGGCGTTGGGGCTCTTATTGTCATTGATGGTGAAAAAGTGGTCGGCATGTTCTCTGAGCGAGACTACGCCCGCAAGATAGTTCTCAAGGGCAGATGGTCCAAGGAAACGCCGGTGGCGGAAGTCATGACCGAATCGGTCTACTACGTGCCTCCCTGGCGCACGATTGACGAGTGCATGGCTCTCATGACGGACAAGCACGTCCGCCATCTGCCCGTCCTTGAAGAAGGCAAGCTGATTGGTATCGTGAGCATAGGCGACGTGGTCAGGGCAATTATCTCAGAGCAGAAATTCGCCATTGAGCAGCTCGAGGCGTTTGTCGACGAGGCTCTGAAGGATCGTCAAAAGAAGGGCTGATAGCGTGAGGCCGGCAGGTCGATTCGGGTCTGCCCATTCTCCGCTCACTCTCACCAAGATGTTGAAGGCGGACGCCTGCCGTGCTATAATAGAGCAAAAGATCGGGCGGCGGCACTTGACCGCCGCAAGCCAATCACAACGCGAGGTGGAGATTCGATGCGAGAAAAGTGTGCTTGCCGGCTGGCGTTCGGTGTCGTGACTTATTGTTCGTTACTCATGATCGTTTCGGCTGTCGCACCCTTGGCAGCGGCCAGTGACTGCCCCGAGGAGCCCTGGCTCAGGAACTATACGGGAGGCGGATCTGTTGTATGTCCGTGCTTTGTAGCGGGAGAAGAAGCGGGAGCCGTGCTGCAAGCACCCGCTGAGCACTATCCCATTGAGATCCTGCGCGTCGGCATCGGCTGGGGATCCGTGTATGGTGGAACCCCCCAGTCCCTGGAGCAGGCCATAAACATCTACGCTGCTGGGCTTCCCAATCCTGGCACACCCATCTCTTCCATGCCGGGTCCGGCCCTGAATGACGGGTTTATCAATGAATTCAATCTGGAGCCCCTTCCAGGGGAAATCATCATCAACTCTGGGTCGTTCACGGTAACGCTTGAATTCATGAATGCCAATGCCGGAGATCCATATGCTCCGAGCATGGTTCATGACGGTAACGGCTGCCAGCCTGGGAAGAACGTGGTCTTTGCCATCCCCGGAGGTTGGTATAGCGCCTGCGCTCTTGGTGTTACCGGCGACTGGGTCGTCTACGCCATCTATCGGCAGGTAAACTGTGGCGGCGGGGTTGGGGACCATCAGGTAGCGTCCAACCAGCCGGCCTTTCTCTTCAGTCCACAGCCGAACCCGTTCCAGAATAAGATGCAGATCGACTTTTTCGTGGCAAGTCCTGAGAATGTCGAACTGTCCGTGCTGGACGTGCGCGGGCGCCTGATCGCTACGCTGGCAAGTGGCATGTTTTCTCCAGGCGTCCACACCGCGTCGTGGTCGGGTGAGGCTACCGATGGGATGCCGGCAGCACCGGGAATCTACTTCGTGACGATGAGTGCGGGCACCATTCGCTCCACTCGGCGGGTGGTTCTGAGCAAGTAGAACCAATGCCAGGTAAGGGGCAAGAGCAACATCATCTTTGTGCCCGACGTGGCGTGGGCAATCTCTTGAAGCCGATGTAGGCAAGCCATGCGAGGGCTGCGCCGATTATGATCCCCACCAAGACATCCGATGGCCAATGTACCCCGGTGTAGATTCTCGAGAGGGACACAAGGCCAGCGAAGGGAAGACAGACATAAGGAACCCAGCGCCTGTAAACAAGGCTCAAGAAGAGCATCGCCGCCGTGAAGTTTGCTGCGTGGCTCGAGGGGAATCCGAAGGATGTCTTGAAACCGCCCACTGCCTCGGTAGGCGTCCAGATCCATCGGTTTCCCTCGTACCAGAAGTGAACATTTCCAAGAACCTCGCACGGGCGCAAGCGAACGGTCAGGGGTTTGAGCACGCTGCTCGTCAGCTGGTCTGATGCGGCGACAAGCGGGATAAGCAGGAGCGCGGCCCACCTGCCCTTCGAACCACCCAGGATCATGAGGGCAAGCCATGCTGCCAGCGCGAAGATGCGCCACTTCTTGAAATCCGTAGTGAACGGCATGATGGTGTCGAAAACAGGGGTTGCGATTGTGGTGTTCAGGAATCTGAATACTCTGACATCGAGGGAGGCTTGGCTGGCTCGTGAGTCGGCGGGCGATTCGCCGGTCGCCGTTTTGGGGTAACCTGCCAGCGATAGCGCCAGCATGGACAATATGGCTATCGCGAGCACGATTGCCAAGCCCAGCAGGTGAGTGTTTATTCGGGCCTTTCTTCGATGATTCGCTTCTATCATAGACCCCTGCCGATGGCACTGCGAGGTTAAGCCGGATCCCTTTCTTAGGACACGCCACGTATCAGCCCTCTCGGCCATCTATGTCATTATATCACTCTGGTCACCCCCGTCAAACTGAGCCGGTCAAGAGACACATACAGGTACGGATGACCTATTTACAAGAGACACATCTCCACAGGCAGGGATTGCTCCATGGCATTGGCCTGCTCGTATCACATGGTAGGTTCGAGTCCTGCCCGAGGAGCCGGTTACACGTCTGGGAGCGTGGCTCGGTTGCAGCAAACGGCCTCTCATCTCGGGCAGTCGCCCGCAGAGTACCATTCTTACATATTCGGGGCTGAGGATCGCCTTATTAAGGATGAGCCTCAATAGCTCCTTCTGCTTATAGGGTTGAATCTCCGCGAAGACCTTGCTTAGATCGACGAAAGGGGTTGCATTACGAGGACCTGTATGGCATAATGGAGGCATCACGTAACGGCACCTTGGTACACCGAACCGGGAGGTTTCTATGGCACGCTTAGTACTGGTTATCTGTCTGCTGAGCCTTGCGGTGTCCACGACCACTGCAGCTCGGACCTGGTACGTCAGGCAAGACGGGACCGGAGACGCGCCGACCATAGCAGCAGGCATAGATTCTGCGGCTGCCGGCGATATTGTAGAGGTGATGTGCGGTACATACTACGAACATGACATCACCATGAAGTCCGGGGTCTACCTTACCAGCGAATCAGGACTGGCCGGTTGTGTCACTATAGACGCCAAGAAGCTTGGAAGGGTCTTCTACTGCGACATGAACGACAGTACCACCTGCATGGTTGGTCTCACCATGGCCAACGGTACGGCTGCCGGCGAGGGCGGAGGGATGTACGCCTCACATTCCCATCTGCGGGTGACCAACTGCACATTTACCGGGAATTTCGCCATGCTCCGGGGAGCAGGGATGGCCATCTATAACAGCCGGGCCGTTTTCACCGGTTGTGTGTTCTCGCTGAATCGACGAGGAGCGACAAGCTTCTACATGGGCGGTGGGGTCTACGCCGGAGGAGGATTCCCGAAGTTCTATGGATGCACCTTCTCCGACAACACGTCTCCCTGGGGTTACGGCGGTGGGTTCGCATCCGAGTACAGCTGCGCGCCGACCCTTGATGGCTGTGTGTTCGAGCGAAACATCGCAGAAATGACGGGCGGGGCTCACATAGGATCCAGCGGGGTCATGACGGTCTCCGGATGCGTTTTCAGGGACAATGAAGGCGGATCATACGGCCCCGGTGGGATGTCCTGCGGCGACGGCAGTGTGACCGATTGCCTCTTCGAAGGCAACAGCACGCGTGTCAACGGAGGGGGAATGGAGTGCTTCGGCGCAGATGTCACGATCTCTGACTGCACCTTCAGGGGTAACTCATCCGAGGGGTACGGAGCAGGCCTTTACGCCTATAGTTGCTCCCCGATTGTGACGCGATGCCAGTTCATTGAGAACACGACAACCAGCAACGGGGGCGGGCTCTTTGCCGAATACTACTCGCTGCCCTATATCGATCACTGCCTGTTTGCGGAGAACCACGCGAACCGGAAAGCGGGCGCTGTGGGTGCTGGCTGGAGATCCGGTGTGACGCTCGACAACTGCACGCTCTCGGGAAACTCCGCCGGGACAAGCGGCGGTGGAGTGTCATGCACCGACACGTCGTCAGCCATACTCCACAAGAGTATCATAGCATTTAGCACTGACGGTGAAGCCCTGTACTGGGACGGCAAAGGCACGACTCCCTCGCTTTCGTGCTGTGATCTCTATGGGAACGAAGGAGGCGACTGGGTAGGCGCGATCGCCGGTCAGTACGGTGTGGCCGGCAACACATCGGAGGACCCACTTTTCTGCGACCCGGATCTCGACGACTACACGATCTCCGACTTGTCGCCGTGCGCCCCGGACAACTCGCCTGCCGGATGCGGTCTCATCGGAGCCTACGATGTCGGGTGCGGCCCGGCGGGAGTGGGTGGGCAGACCGGTCTGCGCTCGGCCGGGCTTCACCTTGACCCGGTTGTGCCCAACCCATTCAGCGGAAACGCCGAGATCGCCTATTGCGTCCCCGGCGGGGCAGCCGCTTCGCATGTGGTCTTGGAGATTTTCGATGTGCGGGGCCGCTGCGTGCGATCCCTGGTCGATCATGATGTGCCTGCGGGTGAGCATCGAGCGACTTGGGATGGCAAGGACAATCGCGGCCGCCCGGCGGTTGCGGGAGTCTACTTCTGCCGGCTTGAGTGGCAGGGTGAGGCTAGGACGCGGCTCTTGGTGCTCTCTGACTAGTACCGTGTCTCACAAAGTTGGTGTTTTCTGCCGCCCTTCTTGACGCGTTCGTTGCGTACGGAATGGGTGGCCAAAGAGCTACTACTTTCTGAGACACGGCACCAGGTCCTGATCGGCAGCCTTCCGAGTCACGGCTGGCCTATGGCCAGCCCCGTGGAACGCCCGCGCCGAATGTAGCAGAGCCTTCGCTTCACGAGATCATTCGCGCCTGTCAAGTAATCCTGGTATGGCCCTCGCGATTCGTATCAGTCGGATTCTTGCTGCATCCCACAGCCCCGCGCCCTGGGACACCTGCCCCAGGAACCATCGCCATTCTATTATCCCAACGCGCGTTTCGACGGGCATGATCGCTGCTCTCGCTCGCCAGCGAACGCCGCCACATTCTGCACGTCACCACCGGTCTGCCACTCCTGACGCTTTACGCCTAACGGTAGAAACCGCTTGCATGTTCAGAAACCGCGGCCTAGAATCGACCGTGTGCGAGTGAGGATTCTGTGAGGACATATGCGATCCGAGATCGACAAGCCTGCGTGCGAGGCCAGACTCTCTGAGGACAGGCACGATCCGAGATTGACAAGCATGCTCGAGAGGATAGGCGCAAGACACTAGATGTAAGCCTGAGGCTGCCATGGAAAACAAGCAAGGCGATGACGCCGAGAGCCAGAAGCTCGTGGCCCTCACCAGTGGCACACTTCTCTCTCATTATCGAGTGATCGAGAGGATCGGCGCTGGCGGTATGGGCGAGGTCTACCGGGCGCAGGACACCCGGCTGGGCCGCGACGTGGCGATCAAGGTGCTGTCTCCGCATCTGGCTGCCACACCCGAGGTGCGGGCTCGTTTCGAGCGTGAGGCGCGCACCATCTCACAGCTCAACCATCCGCACATCTGCACCCTCTACGACGTGGGCCGACACGAGGGGATGGACTACCTGGTGATGGAGTTACTGGAGGGCAAGACGCTCGCTCACCGGTTGGAGAAGGGGCCTCTGCCGGTAGCGGAGGTGCTATCGCTCGGGGCCGAGATTGCCGAGGCGCTGGATGTCGCTCACCGAAGGGGAATCGTCCATCGAGATCTCAAGCCCGGCAATGTGATGCTGACCAATGCCGGGGCGAAGCTGATGGACTTCGGCCTTGCTCGCGCCAGCGCCATCTCGCCCGCGGCAGGTGCCGAGGCGGAGTCGCCGACGGTGAGCCGGCCGTTGACATCAGAAGGCACGATCGTAGGCACTTTCCAGTATATGGCGCCGGAGCAGCTTGAAGGGAAAGAGGCTGATGCGCGCACTGACATCTGGGCGCTGGGGTGCGTGCTGTACGAGATGGCGACGGGGAAGTTCGCCTTTGAGGGGACGAGTCAGGCGTCGCTGATCGCTGCGATCTTGAAGGAGATGCCGCGGCCGATAATGGAGCTGCAGCCGCTCACACCGCCAGCGCTGGACCACTTGGTGAAGGGCTGTCTGGCGAAGGACCCGGACGCGCGCTGGCAGAGCGCCGGGGACTTAGCGCGCGAGCTGCAGTGGATCGCCGAAGCCGGCTCCCAAGCGACTGTGCCCACGCCGATCGCCTCGCGAAAGCTGCACCGCGAGCGGATTGCCTGGGCCGCACTGGCAGCTACCATGGCGGTCACGATAGCCATCTTGGTGCTCACTGGACTGGCGTCCCACGCACCTGCGCCCACACTCGCGCGCCTGGCCATCACCTTGCCCGAAGGCGGAGCCTTCCCGATTGAAAGTGCATCTGCTGCGATCTCTCCGGACGGGAAGGCTTTGGTCTTTACCTGCGTGGACTCCGCCGCAACGCAGCAGCGGCTTTGGATTCGCTCCTTGGGTTCATCGGCCGCGCAGCTGCTACCCGGAACCGAGGATGCGGGGTTTCCGTTCTGGTCGCCTGACAGCCGCTTCGTCGGCTTCTTCGCCAGCGGCAAGCTTCGGAAGGTCCCAGTGGGCGGCGGTCCCCCGGAGACGATCTGCGATGCGCCAAACGGGCGCGGCGGATCATGGAGCAAGCATGACGTGATCATCCTTGCTCCCTTGTCCGGAGGCCCCATACAGCGAGTCTCGCCGGATGGCGGAGAGGCTGTCACGGTTGCGAGGCCGGATTCGGCACGCGGCGAGACCGCGCTACGCTTCCCGTGCTTTCTCCCTGACGGCAGGCACTTCCTGTACGTGAGTCTTCCGAAGAGACAGGGGCAGTACGACGTGTACGTCGGCGATCTGGATTCGGGGGAAACGAGGCACGTTATGGTTGCGGGCTCGGCCCCTGTCTACACTGAGCCCGGCTACCTTCTCTTTGAGAGTGGCGGGCGCCTGGTGGCCCAGAGGTTCGATCGATCGAAATTGTGCCCGGTGGGCAGAGTGATTCCGCTGGGCGACGCGCCGTCTCTACTGATGGCTGACGGCGCCCCCATCTTGTGCCCTCCGGCGAAGGGCGTGCTGGTGCATGTTACCTCCATGATTTCCAACACGGAGTTGACTTGGCTCGATCGGACTGGCCGACCGACTGGGACGATTCCGCTTCCCCCTGGCCGCTATGAGTACCCCACTCTGTCTCCGAACGACCGGTGGGTAGCCGTGACCAAGCACGGCACTGCGACTGGCGGTGATCTTTGGGTTGTGGACTTGGAGCGTGACGTTCCTTCGCGGCTTACTTTCGATGGATCAGTGGCGAGCGGAACGGTTGGCTCGCCTTGGCCGTGGTCTCCAGACGGCGACCGGATCGCCTATACGGCCAACCCCTCAGGCCCCTGGTGCATCTATCAGGTGGCTGCCGATGGTACGGGCCGCCCGGAGCCACTCCTTGAATCCGGCGAGTTATTCAAGTTCCCGGTGTCATGGTCGCCTGATGGGACATACATCGTCTGTTACTGGTTCGGCGGCCTGGGTGGCATGGACGTGTGGCTACTCCCGCTCGAGGGGGACCGCACCCCCGCGCCCTATCTCCGGACCCGTTTTGACGAAAGTGACGGGAGGGTCTCGCCGAACGGCCGCTGGCTGGCCTACGAATCAAACGAGACGGGGACAATGGAACAATATGTGAGCTCCTTCCCGATACTAGGAGAAAGATATCGGATAACGACATCGGGCGATGCGGCCTACGCGCAGTGGTCGAAAGATGGCCGCGAGCTCATCGTCTATACTTGGCCGGGTAACATCGGATGCGGTCCCGTTCTTTCCGTCAACGTGCAAACGGCACCGACCTTCAAGGCGGAGCCACCCCGGATGCTTTTCACCCCGCCGAGGAATCTTGCGGGCCTGGTGGCGACGTCCGATCTCAAGCGTTTCCTGGCCGCTGTTCCGGTCGAGGGCTCGGCGCAGAGCATCACGGTCATTCTGAACTGGGAAGCGGCACTGAAGCAATAGAGCAATGAATAGATATGCAACAGAGAGCTGGAGGGGCGTAAGTGAAGCGGGCTAGAGTGGTTAAGCACACTGAACGGTTGAGTCAGGGCGACCTTCTGGCGAGTAGGTACTGACAATTATGCTGGCTGCAGGTACTAAGCTCGGGCCTTACGAGATCCTGGCACCGATTGGCGCAGGTGGTATGGGTGAGGTTTATAGGGCCCGGGACACCCGACTTGGGCGAGAAGTAGCGATCAAGGTGCTCTCGCCTCACCTGGCTTCGACGCCCGAGGTGCGGGCGCGCTTCGAGCGTGAGGCGCGCACCATCTCGCAACTCAACCACCCTCATATCTGCACGCTCCACGATGTGGGTCGCCATGAGGGGATGGACTATCTGGTGATGGAGTTACTGGATGGCGAGACGCTTGCGGATCGGCTGGAGAAGGGGCCGCTGCCAGTGGCGGAAGTGCTATCGCTTGGGGCTCAGATCGCCGAGGCGCTGGACGTGGCGCACCGACGGGGGGTCGTCCACCGGGACTTGAAGCCTGGGAACGTGATGCTGACCAAGAGCGGGGCGAAGTTGATGGACTTTGGGCTTGCGCGTGCCAGCGCCCTCGCGCCCGTGGCCGGTGCGGAGGCCGAGTCGCCGACAGTGAGCCGGCCGCTGACTGCTGAAGGCACGATCGTGGGCACTTTCCAATACATGGCGCCGGAGCAACTGGAGGGGAAGGAACCGGATGCGCGCACGGATATGTGGGCACTCGGCTGTGTGCTCTACGAGATGGCTACGGGCAAGCCATCATTCGAGGGGACGAGCCAGGCAAGCTTGATCGCGGCGATCATGGAGCACGAACCGCCTGCAATCACGGAATTGCAGCCGATGTCGCCGCCTGCGCTGGAGCGGGCGGTGAAACGCTGCTTGATGAAGAATCCCGATGATCGCTGGCAGAGTGCGCGAGATGTGATGCACGAACTCAAATGGATCGCCGATGCCGGCTCGAAGGCGGGGGTGCCCGCGCCGACGCCGGTTGCCGCGCAAAGGCAGCGCCGCGAGCGGCTTGTTTGGCCTATGGCAGTCGCTGGCCTTGCGATCGCGCTCGTGGCCGTGGTGGCCCTCCAATGGGCGCGCCGCCCTCCCGCACCCCACCTCGTGCGTCTGACGATGACGCCGCCAGTGGGCAGCACCATGGACCTCTACGGCCCAGTGGCTGCAATCTCGCCGGATGGGAGGCAGGTGGTAATCAGCGCCCGCGACTCCGCCGGCACGGGGCGGCTCTGGATCCGGTCGATGGATTCCTTCGCGGAACAGCCACTCGCCGGGACCGAGAACGCGTCGTTTCCCTTCTGGTCGCCCGACAGCCGGTTCATTGCCTTCTTCGCCGGCAACAATCTGTGGAAGATCGCAGCGACCGGTGGCCCATCGGAGAAGATCTGCGATGCCCCAGACGGGCGTGGCGGGTCCTGGAGCAAGGATGGCGTGATCGTCTTCGCTCCTCAGGGCATCGGTCCCATTGCGCGTGTCTCGTGCGATGGAGGAGAAGCTGTGGTGGTCGCTAGGCCGGACTCGACGCGGGCCGAGACCGCGCTACGCTTCCCGTGTTTCCTCCCCGACGGCCAGCATTTCCTGTACGTGGGCCTGCCCGGGAAACAGGGGCAGTTCGACGTCTATGTCGGCGCTCTGGACTCGAAAGAGACGCACCACGTGATGACCGCGGAATCGGGGCCCGTCTACGCTGAGCCTGGCTATCTCCTCTTCGAGCGCAATCGTCGGCTGGTGGCGCAGCGGTTTGATCAATCGCGGATGCGCCCGACGGGTAAGGTGATTGTGCTGGAGGATGCGCCGCCTCCCCCCTCGAACTTCGGTTCGCCAATCCTGTGCCCGCCATCGTCGAGCGTGCTCGTTCTGCTTGGGGCGAAGACCCCGAACACACAGCTGGCATGGCTGGACGGCACCGGACGCCGCACCGCCACGCTTCCGCTTTCTCCAGGTCGTTATGAGTGGCCATCGCTGTCGCCGGATGGCAGGTGGGCCGCAGTGACCAAGAACTACTCTGCCAACAGAGGCGACATCTGGATGGTCGATCTCGAGCGTGCGCTCGCGATGCCCGCCACCTTCGACAGCTCTGCGGCTCCCGGGGGGGTGTGGGCGCCCGATGGCAGCCGGCTTGCATATCAGGCCAATCCGTCCGGAGACTTCGACATATACGAAGTACTCGCCGGCGGCAGGGGGCAACCGGAGCCGCTCGCCCAGTCCAAAGTGATGTTCGAGGTGCCCGAGGCGTACTCACCAGATGGGAAGTACTTTGTCTTCAGCACGTACGGCCCGACCCTCTGGGACCTGTGGCTGATGCCGCTCGAAGGGCAACGCAGGCCTGTGCCTTATCTTTCCACTGCGTTTAACGAGAACATGGCGGACATCTCGCCCGACGGGCGCTGGCTGGCCTATGCCTCGGACGAGACCGGAAGGCTCGAGATCTACGTGCGATCCTTCCCCGAGCCCGGGGAGAGGTACCAAGTCTCGACAGCAGGCGGAACCGCAGCGCGGTGGTCAAGGGACGGCAGGAAGCTGCTCATCTGGACCGGTGGCGAGGCCGGCTATCCTGCCGGTCCGGTGTTTTCTGTGGACGTGGAGACAGCCCCATCGTTCAAGCGGGGCACTCCCCATCTGGTCTTCACTCCGCCTCCGGAAGTCGTGGGCATGGCCGTAACCCGTGACCTTGAGCACTGGTTGGCCGCCGTGCAGGTTGAGGGGACGGCGCCGCCCAGCATCACAGTGATCCTTAACTGGCAGGAGGCGCTGAAGCCCTGATCGCTGCCTAAATCCCACAGCACCGCGCCCTGGGACACCTGCCCGAGGAGCCAAGGTCACATCTCTTGGAAAGGCAGCGCCGAGACTTCCCGCCCCAGAGGCAGATGGGTGTCTCCGGAGTGAACCACAAACCCATGAGCCGCCCTGGCACCCATGTCCTCTTGGAACGTTCTGATCCCTGAAGCCATCGCTGGCTTGGGAGTCGAGGAGAGTTTGACTTCAATAGGAATCAGCTTCCCATTGTGAGCGACCACCAGGTCCACTTCGGAACCCGCTGACGTCCGCCAGAAATAGATTTCAGGGTCTCTCCCTGTGTGAGTCGTCCTACGCACAATCTCAGAGAGAACGGCGGTTTCCATAATCGCACCGCCCATGGGACCGGAAGCTGCGTGTTCTGGATCTTTAAGGCCCACAAGATAACAAAGCGTCCCAACATCACTAAAGTAGATCTTCGGAGTCTTGATCAACCGCTTTCCAACATTGGCGAAATACGGGCGGAGTAAAATAACCTGATAGGTCGCCTGCAAAACAGACAGCCAAGCCTTTACGGTATTCACCGCGATACCGAGGTCCCGGGCCAGATCGGTGAGGTTAAGAAGCTGTGCGCTTCGAGATGCAAGCAGGCGGAGGAAGCTCTGAAACTGGGGTAGGTCAGCGATCTCGCGAAGTCCCCGCACATCCCGTTCCAGATAAGTCTGGACATAGCTCGCATGCCATAGACCTGCACCCCGCTTCGGGTCCGCTACAATCTCCGGATAGCCGCCCCTAAGAAGGCTCTGCCACAGAGCTTTGTGGGCCGGCTTAGGAGCCGGCCGCTCGGTCCTCCTCCTCTCCCATGGTAGGGGCGTCTGCGGCTGGCCTGCTGCCTCACGCTGGGACAGGGGTAGGAGTTTGAGTATTGCTGCTCGCCCTGCCAATGACTCCGTCACACTCTTCATCAACAGCAGGTTCTGAGAGCCAGTCAAGAGATATTGGCCCTTCTTCGTTCTCGCTGAGTCGATCCTCTCCTTGATGTAGGGCAGAAGATCAGGCGCGTACTGAACCTCATCGAAGATCACGGGAGGAGCATACATCTCGATGAAGCCGCGTGGGTCAGTCCCCGCCGCTACCCTCACATCCGGCGGCTCGAGCGAAACATACCGGTGGTCTCGGTCAAAGAGGTGCCGCAACAAGGTTGTCTTACCCGACTGGCGCGGGCCGGTTAGGACCACAGCCGGAAACTCCCGCACCGCCTTATCGACTACTGCTTCCAACGATCGTCTGATATAACGACTGGTCATTGCCTACGCCTCCTCCCGCAATTATGCATTTGAAATGCAGAATTGCAAGCAGAAAGTGCTGAGCTACTTGACGAAACCCTGCCCGAGGAGCCAAAGCCCTGCGGACGCGATCAGATCCGGTGTGGTGTCGAGGCCGAGGGATGGGAAAGAGAAAGGGCCCCATTGTGGGGCCCTTCTTTGTTCATCTTTCCACGCGGCTAGCTGCGCAACGTGCGCAAGATCGCTGCGCGGTAGGATCTACCAGGAATTCCTTCTGAAGGACCTTCCTCCTCCACCACCATCGCGAGGTTTGTCGTCCCGAGGGCGAGCCTCGTTGACGTTCAGGGGGCGACCCTTCAACTCCTGATTGTTGAGCGTGCTGATCGCCGCAAGGGCTTCAGCAGCCACCGGCATCTCCACGAAGCCGAAGCCTCTGGATTCGCCAGTGAACTTGTCAGTGATTATATTCACAGTTGTCACCTGGCCGTGGGCCTGGAAGGCCTTCATCAATTCGTCCTGGGTGACGTCGCGCGATATGTTTCCTACGTAGATATTCATTCCACTCTCCATTTTGGTTGGAACAGTTATACCGGATTGACTCGATCCTGATTGGATACCCTAATCAGCCGCTTATAGAATGGATCCAAGGGGGTCTCAGTTATTCCGAGCGCAGAGCTGTTCACGTTAGTTTGACTACTCGAACTCCCATCTTCCTTCTTCTTTGTACTTCCTGACACTTCTTGATACTTCAGTACACTCCGGTACTGCAGATTTGAGATTTCTCACCTCCACGATCTCAAAACCCGTTCGGCAAAACAACATGCGGCTGCTTTGCTCGCAGTCTATCCTGCCAGCCATCATCGTGCTGGCAGCCTGCGAATGACTTAGCTTAATAGGAACATCGGCAGAAGTCAAGCGCAATTTAGATATTTTGTGCGTCTACTTTACAAGCGCAACCTCGATCTTCATTTCTTGTTTCATGGGAATCGTCATGTTCTGGGCCCCGGCAACAACCACGTTGCCGTCCATACGGAGATCGGTTGACGACTTGACGAAAAGACCCTTCTCGCGGGCGAAGTACCAGGTTTCAGTCCCCTCAATCTTTCCGTCGAGAGTCAGATCCGCACCCTGTTGCTGCCCTTTGCCTCCGAAGGTGCCTGTCACGGTAGCCGTTATCTTCGCACATTCCAGACCATCCACGGGCTCGAATCCCTGAAGTGTATTCACGCTTTCGAAAATGACACTGGTCTCGAGGCCACCCTCCTCCGTAGTAACGGTGTCCCGGGCCGTCCAGGTGTCTCCCACCTTCAGGTGTGTCCCGGGCAGGTCAGGGAATATTGTCCTGAAGTCTGAGACCATGCTCCGTGTCTGCCCTCCCATGTTTACCGTCAGGGATTGGGCGCCTGATACGTCGACCTCCTTGCCTAATTTCGAGAGCGTCATATCAAAACCTTTTCCCACCGCACCGCTTACGTCAGGAGACATCTGCCCCTGAGGAGTAGTGACGGCGACATCCATTGAATTGACGGTGACACTTACGGTATGATCCCTGCCGCTCAGACCTTTGGGCTCCAGCGAGAACGCATATTTCGAGATCATCGTGTTCTCAATCGACTGGCCCATTACCTGCATTGTCTGGGTGGAGTGCTGCGTCGCCTCATAGTTCAACACTCGCCCTTTGGGCATGGCATACTCGAGGATGCGGCCCTTTCCACCCCCAAACCCTAGCTTTCCGGCGCATCCAGCCAGAATCCCGATAGTTAGCATTGCCACGAGAGACACCACACCCGCCTGTAACCTTCGGTTGCGGTTCATCGCTTGCCTCCTTTCAAGAGGATTCCACGTTGCCAGGGGGTGACTGTACCATGCCGGCGGTCGGGGGTCAACCAGAGGATCGCTCGCGAATCATAATGATGCCACCGCAGCTCGAAGAAATCTGGATCAGGGCAGACATCGGTGATATCCTCAATCCGGGATGGTCGCCTACTGAGACCGATGACGCGCTCGCGACTTGCTCATCGGGATCTGTCGCGCGCCTGGATATCGTGAAGCTTGTGTACGAGCGTGTCTGCGTTGGATGAGATTCCTCAACGGGGGCTGAAGATGAGATATCGGTCAGTTATCATGGGGCTTAGCAACACTGTTGAGTTTGTAGGAAAAGGTCTGGCTGTCTGCTTCATCGCCGCTGTTGCGTGCGTCGCCTGCGTCAGCCCTGCGCATTGTGCCGAGGGCATGTGGCTTCCTCAGGAGTTGCCGGATGAAGTGATGCAGGAGATGCAGGACAAGGGCCTTGAGCTCGGCAGAGACGAGATCTGGAACTCCGCCGGCACGGGGATAGCCAATGCCGTCGTGCAGATGGGGAGGATGGGTGCGACCGGTGCCTTTGTATCCCCGGAGGGGCTCATTCTCACCAATCATCATGTGGCGTTCGGTTCAGTGCAGCGAATGAGTACTCCGGACAAGAACTATATCGAACGGGGCTTCCTCGCGAAGACCAGAGGCGAGGAAGTGCCTGCCCTTGGCTATATCGCCTACATCATGCAATCCAGCGAGGATGTTACTGAGAAGGTCTTCTCTGAGGTCAAACCAGCGATGACGCCCCTGGAGCGTTACATGGCTATCGAGAAAAGGACGAAGCAAATCGTCAAGGAAGATGAGGCGCGTGGACAAGAGGCCGGCAGTGACATTTATTGCGAGGTCTCGAGCTTCTTCGGCGGGGCGAGATATTTCCTCTACACCTTCCTGAAGATAAGAGATGTGCGCGTGGTGTACGTGCCGGCCCGGGCAATCGGAGAATACGGTGGGGATATTGATAACTGGATGTGGCCGCGCCACACGGGGGATTTTTCATTCCTCCGCGCCTATGTGGCTCCTGACGGAAGATCCACTGACTTCTCAAAGGATAATGTCCCCTACGGACCGAAGCGCTATCTCGCAGTGGCACCGGAAGGGCTCAAAGAGGGCGATTTCGCTTTCATCATCGGGTTCCCTAGAAGCACACATCGCTATCTCACTTCATATGCGCTCGGGGATTATGAGGAATTCGAGTTTCCCGAGAGGATAAGGCTGGACCGCCAGATGGTGAAGATACTGGAGGAACAATCCAAGGCTGATCCGGCCGCTCGGGTGCTAGTGGCTGGAAAGATGAAGGACCTGAACAATTACTTGAAGAAGAACGAGGGTGTGCTGGAAGGTTTCCGGCGCTCCGAGCTGGTCGAGCGCCAGCAAGCTATGGAGGGTGAGTTTCGCGCGAACCTCGCCAAGGATCCAAAGATGCAGGCGAAATACGGCACTATCCTTGATGATTTCAAGTCCTTGTATGAGGAGCGTTCCCTGCATGCTATGAAAGATCTCATTCTTGAATACGCTACCGGCGAAGGGCTCCTCGGCCAGGCGATGCTCCTGTATAAATGGAGCCTCCAGAAGACCAGGGACGATCTGGACCGTGACCCCAGATTCATGGACCGCGAGATCCCCGATCTCAGGAGAGATTTGAGCATCTTCCAGACTAGCTATGACCCTGCGAGTGACCGCGCAATACTTAAGATGTTGCTCCAGGAAATGGCAGTTCTACCTGGGGGGCAAAGGGTGCGAGCTTTCGATGCCATATTCGGCAAGAATACTGGCGGCGAGCTCGAGGAGGAATTTGCGAAGTTCCTGGATGACCTGTATTCCAGGACAAGCCTCAACGATGAGCAAGAGCGCCTGGGGATGTTTGATCTGTCGCATGCGGCCCTCTTGAAGGAAGGCGATGCTTTCATCGCCTTTGCCGCCAACCTCTATGAAGAGAACGAGGAAAGAATCATACGGCAGAAGCGTATCGACGGGACGCTCCAGATGCTCACACCCAAATGGATTGAGGCGATAGAGGCACAGACACAGCATGAGGTTTATCCAGATGCCAATAGCACCATGCGCTTCAACTATGGTGTGGTCGCCGGCTACCCGCCTCGCGATGGAGTGTGGTACGAACCTTTCACGACCTTGCGTGGAGTGGTCGAGAAGAATACGGGGATCGCGCCGTTTAATTGTCCGGCGAAGATTCTCAATCTCGCTGCCCGTAAATCCTATGGACCCTACATCGACCGCGACCTTGACGATGTGCCGGTGGACCTACTCACAACCCACGATTCCACAAACGGGAACTCGGGGAGCCCTCTTCTCAATGCGAGAGGGGAGCTGGTCGGCTGTCTCTTTGATGGAAACTACGAGGCCGTGAGTGGTGATTTCGCATTCGATGAAATCCTGCACCGTTCCATAAGCGTGGACATACGGTACGTGCTGTGGGTCGCCGACTACGTCGATAACGCCCAAAATGTGCTTGAGGAGCTTGGCGTGAAGTAAGCAGAATTCTCTTCTGTTGACACGCCTGTCCTCTGCCCCTGCCCCTATCCTGGTGCCGTCAAAACAAGGAGGTGAACTTCATGTCCGGTATCACGGCATCGCTTTTTCAGCGCACTTGGTGGTCCTTGCCTTCCGGGCACGAAAGTGGCGCAAAGCGGTCGGGTAATAGAAAACTATCAGTCAGCGGGCTCCAGGATTTTCGTTCTCTTCTTGAGGGTCCTCAGGATTAGATAGGTCACGAATCCAAAAGCGAGCAATATCGCCCGGCCGAGCCCGAAGCGTAGCCTGCCTTCAGCCAGCCAGTCTCCGGCGAACTCCAGAAGGGCGAAGGCAGCAATTATCTCAAAGAAGCCTGTGTATTCTCTTCGCAGCACGTGCCGAAACGAGAACGGTGAGCTCGGCTTCTGCCACTTCTTGAATCTCGGGAAGAACGCAGGGGTCTTCTCGGCCCATTCCGCATACGCTTCCCCGAATTTTGCCCGGAGGGCTTCTTCTTCGGCGAACATTATGCGTTCGTAGTATAGCCAGAAGGCCAACATGGCTATAAGGACGAACCACCACACCTGTATAGACATCGCAATACCCAGGAGAATGAGGAAGTTACCGAGATAGAGCGGATGTCGGACTACTGAATACATGTCTGTCGTTCTCAGGCTTGGTGCTTGGCCCACTTTTCTGTTCCTGGTGGATATCCCCTTAGGAATATAGCCAACGGTGAGACAGCGGATGGCCAGACCCATTAAGCTTATGGCTACGCATAGCCCCTCAAACAGACCCTCCGCCAGGTGTCCCGCAGATCTCTCGATGCCCCCCGAATGCTTCAGCGCGATGAACACCACAGGAAGCATCAATAGCGGCAGGTAACTTCTCCATCTGAAAAGCCAACTACCCTGTCTCTCCAGCTCCTCCCTCAATGCCATGCGATCCTCCATCAGGGCCTTCGATTCAAAACGCGAGGGCGTTGGCCGTTCCTGACCTGCACTTCTTGGACTGTCCTCGTCCGATATGCCCCCTTGGGCATTCGTCAGGTGGGCCGTGCGAGCCTCCCGCCAATGTCCGATAGCGTCAATCTATATGTAGCAAGCGTCATTCTGCAAGAGAATTAGGAGTAGGCTCCTCGGCAGGCATGCGGGCTGACTGCAAGCATAGTCGTGGGACGGGACGAGGCTGAGTTCGAATCAGTTCGAATCAGAATGCAAGGATCTACCTGTGGGCGGCTGGATTGTGCCGGTTTTGCTGGCATTGGGCAGGGATTTGTGAGATAATAGAAAGCTGGGGGTATGTCGTATAAAGGCCGGTCATGCGACTGGTTACGAAAACGGTGTTCGCAACACGAGGTGTGACATGAGAAACGTCGTCAGGAGGGCATTAGCAGCAGGCGTCCTTCTTCCAATTCTCGTCGTCTCTACTACGGCCGTTATGGCCGTCGTCATTTCTGCTGTGCCGGTGGCTGCTTCGGACGCGTCCGAAGGCATGCTCGGGGATGGCACACGGACCGAGAAGGCGTTACCCGATATAGCATTGTCCGATATCGCCCTCGTTGCGGTGAACAATCCCGCCCCTGGAACGGCTGCAGACCTCTTGGCTGAGGGCGTGATGGTGGTGCGCGACCTTGAGCGCTATCTCCTCGTGGTGGCAGGTGGCCGGGAGATGGCCGTCCTGAGCAATCTCGGTCTCAGCTGGGCTGTGCTCGACCGCCCGATCGGCGAGAAGACTTACTACACTGTTGGTGTGAGACAGGGAGCAAAGTTGAGCGATATCGAAGCCAATGCTCGTGTTCTAAGGTTCGACGGTCTTGAAGCGGTGGTCGAGGCTTCGTCCGAGGAGGCCGCGATGATCGTCGGCGCGGGCTTCGAAATCGCCCGAGTTTTCATCCGCCCGATACGCGTGAAGGCTGAGGCAAGGTTGCCCGAGCTTCTGGCCCCGATGGCACCTATGGCAGCTGACCCTTTGATCCAGCAGATGGTCGATTCGGTTTCGGCCTCCACTATAAATGCTCACGTCCAGCGAATGCAGAATTTCAAAACACGCTACGCCACCACGGACAGCTGCCAGGCAGCCGCCAACTGGATCAAGGGCAAGTTTGAGTCATACGGCATCGACAGCGTTTACTTCCATCACTTCAACGCCGGTTACAAGGATAATGTGGTCGCCGTGATCCCCGGCACGGCCAACCCCGATAAGATCGTTGTGATCGGCGGTCACTACGACTCATCTACTTCGACCATAAACAACTGCCCCGGGGCGGATGACAACGCAACAGGGACCGAATGCGTGCTCGAATGTGCTCGGATCCTGAGCAAGTACCAGTTCAATTACACCATCACCCTGATCGCCTTCGGCGCTGAAGAAGAGGGTCTTATCGGTAGCGACGCCTACGCCAGCGAGGCGGCCGCAAGAGGTGATGACATCATCGGCATGATCTCGGTTGACATGATCGGCTATCTTGCAAGCGGCGACGTCATGGACCTCGACATTATCAGTAATACTAGCTCGCAGTGGCTGCGTGACCTGGCCTTCAACGTTCAAGATCTCTACGTAGCAAATCTCCCGGCAGTTCAGGGCTCACTGCCGGGCGGTGCAAGCAGCGACCACGCATCATTCTGGGCTGCCGGCTACGACGCCATCCTCTTCTTCGAAGACACAGGAAGCTACAGCCCTTACATTCATACTACCAATGACATCGTGGGGACCAGCTACAACTCCCCCACTTTTGCGGAGCGCTCGGTCAAGATAGGCGTAAGTCTGGTGGCAACCATGGCGGAGCCTTTCCGCGTGGGCATCTCCCACGCGCCCCTCGAGGACACCGAGGACGCCCAGCACCCTTATCGAGTGGTTGCGACAATCAAAGCGGCCGCGACACTGAATCCTGACTCGCTGCGCGTTTACTATTCAACTGGCGAGGGATGGAACGGGCTCACAATGAGCGCGACCGGGAACCCCGATCAGTATGAGGCCTTTATCCCGGCCCAGCAGGGCGGGACCTATGTCACCTATTACATCGTGGCCGAAGATACGGACGGGAACCGCGCCACTGACCCCACCGGCGCTCCGGCAACAGTTCACACCTTCTTCGTCGGCACGATCACGGCGGTCTTTTCGGATGACTTCGAGACAGCCAAGGGCTGGACGGTCGGAGATGTCGGCGATGATGCAACAACCGGAATCTGGGAACGGTGCGATCCGATGGAAACCGTCGCGCAGCCCGAGGATGACCACACACCACCGCCAGGCGTCAAGGCATACATCACACAGTGTGCGGCAGGAACGAGTCAGGGGTCATACGACGTGGATGGCGGCAAGACAACGCTCATGAGCCCGGTTTTCGATCTCTCGCCGTATCACAACGCGCGCGTACGCTTCTACCGCTGGTACTCCAATGACACCGGCAGTAATCCCGAGACCGACGATTGGATGGTTGATGTCTCGGCCGATGGCGGGACAACCTGGGTGCGCCTCGAGACGATTAGCACGAGCAACCGCACGTGGCGGCTTGTCGAGAAGGACCTCACCGACTACATCGATCTCACATCGCAGGTCAAGTTCAGATTCATCGCGGCTGATGAGGATCCGGGCTCGATCGTCGAAGCCGGAGTTGATGATTTCTCAATCGTGACTTACGAAGATGCCGCCGCCGGCATCTCCGTGGCTCGTCGCGGGCAGATGGATAAGATTGTGCTCGCTCAGAGCGCACCCAATCCGTTTGGCCGAGAGACAGCGATACGCTTCGTGGTCCCCGCTCCCGGGCGCAAGGTCACGCTCAGCATCTTCGACGCGACAGGCCGGGTGGTCAAGACGCTCCTCAAAGAGGAGAAGGTTGTCGGCTCGCGCACCATCCATTGGGACGGCACCAATGCCCTCGGCCACCAGGTCGCAGCAGGCTTTTACTTCTGCCAGCTCAGAGCAGGCGAGGAGAGTCGTCTCACCAAGATCGCGCTGGTGCGGTAGCAAGATCGCAGATCTTGGGATATCAGGGTATTCCTTTGATCTCAGCGCGATTTCTGGTACTATCACAGGAACTTGATAGGCAAGGTCTTTTCGAAAGGGAGGGAACATATCCCACAGGACCTCCTCATCGATTTTGCAGTGTCTTGCCGTTATTGTCCTTAGTTTGATGGCAATGCCTGCCTGGGCATTCAATCCCACAGACCAGTATGCACGGTGGGAGATCCCGCGGCCTGGTGCTCCTTCACAGGACGCGTGGGAATCTTACAGCATCGGGGAACCTGCGGCACCGGCCGCATCCGGGGTGGCGGCATTTGCCGAGCGCTACGGTGGGAACTGGCACTACCAGGTCAATCGCTTGACCGGCACTTATCATCATTTCTACGGCAGTGGCATCCAACTCGGGGCTCCCCTCGCGTCAGAGAAAGAAGTCGAAGCCCTGGCGAGAGGCTTCGTTCGGGACAACCAGCCCCTCTTCTCAATCGACAATGACAACCTCAAGGTAACGAGCTGCACTCATGCCCTCGGCAAATGGTCCATCATCTTCCAGCAGACGCATGAGGGCATCAGGGTATGGGGCGGCCGCGTTCACCTCGTCTTCACAGAGTCCGGCCGGCTTTTCGCTTTCGGCTCGGACGCCTACCCGGGGATCAAGATATCAGCCACACCTTTGCTCAGTGAACCAGATGCCCTCGCAATCGCCAAGGGTGATATCGGCTTCCAGGAGGGCCTGGACAAGATCGACTACCGGGAGCTCATGATTCTCCCCGTGGAAGTGGGTGAGGCAGGACTGGAATACAGGCTTGCCTATCGTTTCGATCTGAAGGTGGATGAACCCTACGGAATCTGGGCGACCTGGATCGACGCCAATAAGGGCGACATCCTCTGGCGTGAAAACCACGTACGGTTCACTAATTTCACCGGCCACTCCCAGGGCGACGTAGAGTGGGACGGCTATTGCGACGGCTCCACCATTGATTACCCGATCAAGGATATGAGGATCACGATCACGGGGGTCGGCACTACCAACACCGACCAGAACGGTGATTTCACGCTGACTTACAGCGGCTCGGATTCAAAGGCGACCTCGGCTGAGTTTCGTGGTCCTTGGGTCAACGTCAATCGCGCAAGCGGCACAGATGCATCTCAGTCTGGCACAATAACCCCGGGCACACCCTATACTATCGACTGGTCGAACACCAATTCGCTCGCCAGCGAGCGCGACGCCTTCGCCTACACCACCAAGATTCACGACTGGATCAAGGGCGTCGACCCGGCCTTCACAGGCCTTGACTACGAAATGATCGCAAAAATCGAGCGTCGCGATCTCTACTGCCCGGGAAACGCCTGGTGGGACGGCACTAACCTAAACTTCTGCGCCCAGAGCTCGTCGTATGGCAACACCGCGCGGATGGCCGATGTCGTCTTCCACGAGTACACTCACGGCATAACCGACTACTTGTACGGCGCGAACCCTGTCGGGGCTGATGTCCAAGAGGCCAACTCCGACGTTGGGGCTAACCTCTTGACCCGCGAGAGCATTATGGCCCTGGGGTTCTACCTTGATAACTGCTCCTCGGGGATCCGGAACTCACAGAACACGCTGCAAAATCCTTGCAGCAATGAGGCGCATATCTGTGGACAGGTCCTGGCCGGCTTCCACTGGGATTCATGGCAGGCCTTGCTCGCCGCGTATCCGCAGGCTGTCGCCGACAGCATCGCGCGCTCGACCTGGCACTTCGGCCGGAAGCTGGGCTTGCCTGCGACTATGGCAGAGCAGGTTTACTGGACATTCGTCGCCGACGATAACGACGGGAACCTCAACAATGGCACGCCTCACTACGACCAGTTCTGCACAGGGGCCACCAATCACGGCTTCGCGTGTCCTGAGATCACGGTCGGTGTCGCGATCACGCACACCCCGCTTCCAAACACGAGCAACACAGCCAATCCTTATCCTGCGACCGCTGTGATCACATCGACTGCGGGTCCGATCGATCTCGATTCATGCCGCGTGACCTACCGCCTGAACGGCGGTGCATTTGCCAGCGTCTCGATGGCAGCGACGGGAAACCCGAACGAATATGTTGGTTACATTCCAGCTCAACCCGCGTGCAGCGAAGTCAAATATTACATCTACGCAAGGGATGAGGCGGGCAACAGCAAGGCCCATCCTGTGGGAGCCCCTGCGAGTCTCCATGGCTTCCTCGTCGGGTACCAGACGGTCTTCACAGATGATTTTGAGACTAACAGAGGCTGGACGGCAGGTGTAACGGGTGACAATGCCACTACGGGCATGTGGGAACGGTGTGACCCCGAGGGCACCGAGGCTCAAGCCGAGGACGACCACACCCCCACCCCGGGCGTTAATGCTTACATTACCCAGTGTGCCGCCGGAACGGGCCAGTGGAGCTACGACGTGGACGGTGGCAAGACCACCCTGCTTTCGCCCATCTTTAATCTGAGCAGCTACACTCAAGCCACGGTGAGCTACTACCGCTGGTATTCGAACGATACCGGCGATTCGCCGGGCACAGATTACTGGGTGGTGGATGTCACCAACAACGGCACAACCTGGGTACACCTTGAGAACACCAACTTGAGCGACAGGAGTTGGGCACTGAAGCAGTTCAACGTCGGAGACTATGTAAGCCTCACAAGCCAGGTTCGCTTCCGCTTCATTGCTAGCGACTATGATCCGGGCTCGCTCGTCGAAGCCGGCGTGGACGATTTCTCGCTCGTCGCCTGCACTCGGCCGTCTGACACCCAGCCACCAGCCGTCGCAGTGCTCGATCCGAATGGTGGCGAGAGGATCATCGGTGGCTGCGGCTCGAGCTACCTTATCCGGTGGCATTCGTCGGACAACATGGGGGTCACCCTTACGAAGATTCTTCTCTCGAGGGATGGCGGCGTGACCTATCCTGACACGCTTGTATCCGGTGTGCTCGATTCGACGTGGTCATGGAGCGTCCCGGACACCAACAGGCCCGCTTGCCGGATAAAGGTTGTGTGCTTCGATGCGGCCATGAACGTCGGGAGCGACCAGTCCGATGTGAACTTCGAGATCGTGAGCGCCGCCGCCGTGCCTCGTGACAGGAGCATGCCGGAGGAGATCGTTCTCTCGCAGAATCGGCCGAGCCCATTTGACCGAGTGACGGAAATCGAGTTCGGCCTGCCGAAGTCCGCGACGATCTCCCTCAGGGTCTATGCCGTCGATGGGCGCCTCATAGCAACCCTCGCCGACGGCATCTATGCCGGTGGCTATCACCGCGTGTTCTGGCGCGGAACCGATGCTCGGGGCACCGAGGTCTCACAGGGCATGTACTTCTATAGGCTGGAGACCGGCGAGAAGGTGCTCACGCGCAAGATGCTAAGGGTAAAGTAAAGACCCTTCGCCATAACTCGTCGGAGATCGGCTTACGCCCGTCGTGAGCGATATTGAGAAGCGGCTGGTCGTGGTTCGAGACAATCGCTACCGGCCGCTTTTCGTGCCCAGTGCCGGTCCCTCTCCCTTTGTGAGAGGGGCCCGCCGAATTCCCTTTTCGCAACTCCCTCCCACCGTGTGAGGGGGCAGGGGGATGGATATGCGTCTCTCTCACTTCTTAAAGAAGACGTAGGCGGCCAGGCCCACCAGAATGACGGCGAAGATACGTTTGAATTGGGCCGTTGAGACATGCTCAACGAGGCGAGCACCCAACTGCGCGCCAACGATTCCGCCGACGCCCAGGATTGCTCCGACCTTGTAGTCAACGTTTGCCAGCTTGTTATGGGCGAACAAGGCGGAAATCGAGATCACCAGAATGGTAAGAAATGACGTACCGACTGCTCTCTGGGCAGTATATCCAAGAAAGAGCAGCACGGGCACCACCAGAAATCCACCCCCCAAGCCTGCAAAAGCCGCTCCGATCCCCACAAGGACCCCGAAACCAATCAGCACCAGAAAGTTGGGACTCAAAGTTGGACTCCTTTCATCCAGCCAACCCGATTGTATCGTTCTCCGTTGTCCTCTGTTGTATTGGATCTATCCCAATGCCACCTTGTCCATATAGTGCGGAACTGACGCGGTCCAGCCGGTTTTCTCTCTCAGGAACCCTGCAAACTTCAGCGCGGTCTCGGGCTCGCCGTGAGTCACGAAGATATGCCGCGGCGGCTTCTTAAGGCCCGATATCCATCTGAGGAGCTCATCCCTATCGGCATGAGCGGAAAAGCCATGAATCTCTATGATCTTAGCTCGTATGGGATAGGTCTGCCCATGAATCCGCACACCCTCGGCACCGCTCACGATTTCTCTGCCAAGCGTCCCCGCTGCTTGGAAACCTACAAATAGGACGGTGCTTTCCGGCCGAGAAATATTGCTTATCAAGTGATGTTTGATTCTCCCACCCGTACACATCCCCGACCCCGCGATGATCACGGCCCCCGATCGAACCTTGTTTATGGCTTTCGATTCCTCGATCGAACTCGTCACCTTGAGGTTGGGAAGGTTGAAAGGCGAATGGCCTTCCCTAACAAGCCTGGTCATCTCTTCGTCGAAGAGCTCGCGATGACGCTCGAAGACTTCCGTGACCCGGAGTGCCATGGGGCTATCAATAAAGACTGATACACGCGGGATCCGTTTTCCGATCAATAGCCGATTCAGCCGATAGAGCACTTCCTGCGTCCGTCCTATGGCGAAACTCGGGATGACCACATTGCCGCCTCGCCTGACAGTCGACACGATTGCGTTTTCAAGGAGGCTGTCAATGTCCATCGGGTCTTCATGAAGCCTGTCCCCATAAGTTGATTCCATCACAACGTAATCGGCGTCATCGAAAATGGTCGGGTCATTGAGGATCGGCTTATCCCAGCGGCCAATGTCTCCTGAGAAAATGAGGGTCCTCGTGGCCCCATTCTCGCTGATGGCGAGACTTATCATCGCCGACCCAAGGATATGGCCCGCGTCATGAAAGGTCGCCTCGATCCCTTCGCCGATTACCACCGAGCGCTCGTAGGCCACAGACTTGAAAAGGGGGACACACGCCGTGGCATCCTTTTCGGTGTAGAGCGGGACGTCGGGGTGCGGCCCGCGCCTGCCTTCACGCTCGTGCCTCTTCCGTTTGATCGCGAGATCTTCCGCCTGTAGGTTGGCATAATCCAGGAAGGCGATCTCCGCAATCTCCGACGTGGCAGGCGTGCAATAGACCCTCCCGGCGAACCCCTGGCTCTCCAATCTTGGCAGAAAGCCGGAGTGGTCAAGGTGGGCGTGAGTCAGCAGGATGGTATCTATAGAGTCGACGGGCACGGGAAAAGCCTCCCAGTTTCGCTGCCGGAAATCCCTTTCCTGATATAGCCCCGAATCGACGAGGATTCTCGAGCCGTTCGACTCAAGCAAATACCGCGAACCCGTCACATTCTGCGCCGCCCCCAAGAAGCCGAGTGTCATCTTCACAGGTCCCCTCTCATGATCGATGATCCACAGATGAAGCTATCCGCATTCGCCATACTCTCTCTCCATCCTCTCCCCTTTTCAGTCGAAGTCACTCAACGCGGCCAACGCGGTAAACGGTCAGATCTCCTTCCTGGGACAGAAACGGTTCAATCTTGAATCCCGCCCTCTGGTATTCTCTTACGGCTTTGGGTGTCCCGAGAACATAGCATTTACCTTCTGCAAGCGCTCGCTGATCGCATGCGGAGGATTGGAAAGGTATGTCCCGATGTTCGACTATCCTGTAATAATCGACGATCTTCCCGTACTTCCAGTCAATCCCGTCCACCATGGAACCGGGTGGAATCTGGCAGATCATTTGGGCGGCCAATGCGGCGGCGCCACCCTGATGAGAGCAGGTGATGACTGGTCTTGAAATCAGTGGAAGCCACACTACTATCGCGACGACCATTGCAACAGTCCGCCCACCCCACCGGCTAGCCGCTGGTCCCGGCAGGAAGCGCATGACAAGACGCGCGATCCAGCCGGTGGCGATAGCTACAAAAACCGCGACACAGGCCACGAACGGCAGAATCATCCCGATCTGGGAAGGCCTATAGGCAAGATAGTAGGCGACCTGGGCCACTACGACACCTACAAGGATTGCCCCTCCCGGCCGATATGCCTGGCCATCGCCACCTCTCCTTTCCCCTCCCACATCTCCCCTGTCTCCCCTCTCCTGTCCATGCCCGCCGGAGACTCCTTCTTGTCCGATTTTCTTGTCTGCCTCCGTGTCTCTCACGCCTTCGCTGCCTGTCCCCACATCTCCCCCGGCGCCTCCCCTGACGCCCACACCGTCGACGCGCAGGGTAAACATCAGAGCCATGCCGGCAAGCGCGAGCGCCAATCCTGCAACTTCATAGTCGGGCAAGACGCCCCCCAAAAGCTCCCGAGCCTTGGCGAGAACCTCACCAAGCGATCGCGTGTAGTGGCCATGCCACGGCCCCCCCGTGATAAACCACATCCAGTTACGCAAAGGATTATCAGTCCCGGTAGAGGGCATCCACTCAAAGAAGTGGGCTGATGGGTTGAGATAGGCCGGCGCTTGCCTGGCCCTTAAGAGCAAATACAAATACTGGGAAGCCCCCAGGGCGATCAGACCCACGCTTCCGACGATCTGTCTGGCATGTCTCGCTTTTCTGCCGGCGAGAAACATTACACCCAGGAATACGGGGACAAAGAAGATATTGGATAAATGTGTGCCAAGAGATATTCCAAGTGCCAGCGAAGATCCATAGAGATACTTGGTACGGCCGGTTCTGAGCCACCCGAGAACGAGACATACTGAGAGCAAGACGCACAGCGCATTCAAGGGGTACACTTCCGCGACCTCTGCATATTGCCAGAAGGTCCGAGAAAAGCCCACGAGAGCTACGGCCAAGATCGCACATATGTAGATCACTGCCCTATCGCGAACCAATCTGTGAATCTCTCTCGCCACAATGAGAAAGAGCACCACCAGGCCAAGCGAGGCGAATACCGCTGACATCAGATTGACTCGAAAAGGGATACTGCCTATCGGAAGCAGGGAAAACAGCCTCCCCAGCCAGATGTAGATCGGATAACCCGTGGGATGCGGGATTCCGAGAGTACGGGCTGCGATAACAAATTCTGCTGCATCGCCTCTTCCCACTGCTCGCTGAACACCGGCAAGATAAAGAGCTGCAATCGGCAGACAGACCACGATGCCAACGGCGAGATCACTCGAGGCCAAGGCACGAAGCGCCTTTGTCATCGAATTTTGCGACCCACGCATCCGGCCCCCCGTGTGGCGAAGCGATCAGCATTTGCCGTTCCGTCTCTGCCCCAACCCAACCTCTGTCGGAAGTATATATGCGCCCTCTGGGCTGTCAATCATTTCACTTGGCTGGCGATTCCCTCAAGATCGATCCGGCTCATGGCGTTGGGCGGTGTATAAATCGCTGGACATCGATCCGCCTCCTAGCCTTGGGTGGTGTATAAATCGCTGGACACGGAGCGTGCCTGGTTGTAACTTAGGATGTACAGGGGACAACCACCCCACTAAAACCAGATTTCAGAATTGGGGCGGCCCGTGTGATTTGCGGGCTTTTTTGATTTTGGGGCGTTTTTCGCGGAGGTCTTGGGAAATGTGGCGAGGAGCAACAAGGTCGGCATCAATCACAGTCATAATCGCCCTTGCTCTTGCAGGCGTCTTGGCGGTGTTCGGGACGAGCTGTTCGAAGGAGAAGACGGGACAGGGGGATAGCGGGGCCAAGGGAACGCTTGCGCAGGCGAAGGGAAACACCAAGATGGTGGCCAAGGTCAACGGGACGAAGATAACCGAGGATGAGATCACCAAGGAAACGGAACGGCTCACCATGCAGATGGGTGGTCAGGCAAATCCACAGCAGATGGAAGCGATGAAGGGTGCGCTCCGCAAGCAGGCAATCGAGAGCATGATCAGTCGGGCCCTTCTCGAGCAGGCCGCCAAGAAGGAAGGCATCAGGGCTTCGAAGGAAGATGTAGCCGCGCGGATGGCCGACATAAAGAAGAACTTTGCCAGCGAGCAGGAGTTCACGGACCGCATCAAGAGCATGGGGATGACACCCGAAGACGTGCAGCGCGAAATCGAGAGTGGTTTGAGTTTCGAGGCACTGCTTGCGAAGCACACCTCCGATGTGAAGACCCCGACGGAGGCAGACCTCAGGTCATTCTACGACAGTAACCGCTCCGAATTCCAGCAGCCGGAACGCGTCAAGGCAAGCCACATCCTGGTTACCGTCGCCAAGGACGATACCGAGGCCCAGAAGGCTGAGAAGCTGGCCAAGATAACCAAGATACGCAACGACCTCAAGGGCGGTGCGGATTTCGCTCAGACAGCGACGCAGTATTCGGATTGCCCGAGCAAGGAGAAGGGCGGCGACCTCGGCTACTTCGGAAAGGGCCAGATGGTGCCGCCGTTCGAGAATGCTGCGTTCGCTCTGAAGATGGGGGACCTGAGCGATATCGTCCAGACGGATTTCGGCTACCACATAATCAAGGTTACCGACCGCCAGGAGGCTCGCGACATCCCGTTCGAAGAGGCGAAGCAGGACATCGCATCCTATCTCGATAACCAGGGAAAGCAGGCGGCCGTCAGTACTTACATAGAAGGCCTGCGGACAGCTGCAAAGATCGAGTACGCTGACACAACAGGAACCGGAAAATAGCACAGGTCCATATTACGGAATAGGATTCGGGACATAATCTCCGACACATAAGTCTTAAGAGATGGTCCTTCTGGGCTAGATCTCGAGAGACCCTGTTTCAGCGATGATCTTCAATAGATAGCATTTCAAGAACCGGGTAAGAGATATCTGTATGGGTTATAGGTACGCCATTGTTGGGACCGGCAGGCAGGGAATAGCCTCCGCATACGACATCGGCAAGTTCGGTGATGCCGAAGAGATCATCCTCATCGACATCGACCTGGCGCTTGCCGAAGGTGCCGCCGAGCGCATCAATAACCTCCTCAAACGCAAGGTTGCCAGAGGCATCGCGGCTGACGCGAGCGATATCTGCGTCCTCAGGTCGGTTCTCAAGGGCGTCAATGCTTTCATAAGCGGCGTTCACTATCCTTTTAATCCGGCGCTCACCGGCCTCGCGATCGAGATCAAATCTAACATGTGCGATTTCGGCGGGAATACCAGCGTGGTGAGGAGCCAGCTTCAGCGCGATACGGATGCAAAGCGCGCAGGCATAACAATCGTCCCCGACTGCGGCATGGGCCCTGGCCTGAATGTTTCGCTTGCGACCTATGTGATGTCCCTGCTCGATGAACCGCACGAGGTCTTGATCTGGGATGGAGGTCTTCCGCAGAAGCCCTCGCCACCCTGGAACTACGCCATGACTTTCAACATCGGGGGCCTCACCAACGAGTACTCCGGCAATGCTTACTTCTTGCGAGATGGGAAGATTACTAAGGTTCCCTGCTTCAACGACCACGAGGTGCTGGACTTTCCGGCACCCATAGGCAAACTCGAGGCCTTCGTCACCTCCGGCGGGCTTTCGACCTCACCATGGACATTCGAGGGAAAACTCCAGAGACTTGAGAATAAGACCTTGCGCTACCCTGGGCATTGGGGCCAACTCAAGGCTTTCTCCGATCTGGGTTTGTTGGAGACCGAGCCCGTCGCTGTGGGTGACAAGATGGTTGTCCCGCGCGATGTGTTTCACGCCCTTTTTGAGCCGCAGATCCTTAAGCCCCAGGTGCGCGACCTCTGCGTGATGAGGGTGAAAGCGGTTGGGAAGAAGGCCGGACGCGAGGCCGAGGCAACTGTCGAACTCATAGATTACTACGATGACGCGACAGGGTTCACGGCAATGCAGCGACTGACCGGTTGGCACGCTTCGATCATGGCGATTCTAGCTGCACGAGGACGACTTGCCCCAGGAGCTGTCCCGGTTGAGCTTGCAGCTGCCGGGAAAACCATCGTCGAGGAAGCGCGCCTGAGGGGCCTTGACATCAGAGAAACGCTCCCGATCCTCTAGCCCCCATGACTCATCCATGATCTGATTGATGCCCCTCCATCAGCACAACGATGAATACAGGGCTTCGTACTGCCCGATCTTATCTTGCCACTGGTAGGCAGTCTCCACATGCTTGCGGGCTCGCACTCGCATCGCTTCAATTTGGGCCGGCTCGTTTATCAGGCCGCCGAGGACTCTTTGGAGATCCATCGGATCGCCCGCCCTGAAGTAGTATGCATTTCCTTCCGCCGTCTCTACGCTTTCAGGGGTATCGCTTGTGACCACGCAGTTTCCGTAGGCCAGGCCCTCCAGCAGCGAGATGGACTGCCCCTCCGACTCGGAAGGATGCACGTAAATCATGGCATTGCTAAAGAGCTCCTTGAGCGTGATGTCATACATCGGGCCCGTGAATATAATTCTCGCGTCTCCGCCTGCGATGCGCCGCAGGTATTTTCCATAGACGCTGTCCAGGGGGCCGCCGACGATCACCAGCCTCAAATCCGTCTTTAAGTTGCTGAAGGCCCGGATCAAATAGTGGCATCCCTTGCGTGGGTCGAATCTGCCTACGAACAGGAGATACTGCCTGGGCTTTATGGCGAGCGCGAGCATCTTATCCGGGGGAAGGACGGCTGGAAGGTTGCACCCATTGTGGATCAAGACGAATTTGGCGAGCCGCTTCTTGGATATGTATTGAGCATCCGGACTTGAGATCACCACTATCTTATGAGCCCACCATCGCGTGGGGAATCTACACAAGTAAAGATATACCCTGGTGAGCCATATTTTGAAATTGAAGATGGCTCGTTCGCGCAAAGTGCCCCATTTCAGAATCGGCCACGCAGGCCCGTGGGGCTGGATCACAACCTTCTTCCCGAAGAGCCGGGGGATGAAAGCGAAGATCGAATTCTCGGTATTATTGATGTGGACTATCTCTACATCTCGCCTTATCGCCGAAAGACAGGCCAAGAAGGTGTGGACCAGGGTGCCGATATACTTGACTGGAATGGTCGGCAGATAGACGAGACGGATCTTCTTGTACTCCTGGGGGCGTTCTTTGTAAATACTCTTCCAGCAGTAAACGACAACTTCGTGGCCGCGGCTCGTGAGACCTGTGCTTATCTCTTCGACAACCCTGTCAACTCCGCCATATGCCGCAGGGACACCACGAAGTCCGACAAACGCGATCTTAAGCGCTTTGGTCGGTCGGGGAGTGCTTCTCGCAGTCTCGTCCACGCTATGCTTTCGGGCTAGTCCAACAATATGTCTTGCTTGCCCATCATGAGTCTCGTCTTGTTCTTCAAGACCCACCATATGGGTACCCAGATCCTGTTACGCATCGCCGGGACAGCAGATCCGGTCATCCAGCAATTTCTATCACAATTCCTGACCAATTCCCTCACTTTTTTCGCCTGGTCGCTCGCCCATATCTCATCGAAGTCCTGGGTGTTGAGATCGCCCATTACCCAGGGCTCTTCCGATCCATTGCAGGCCAGAATCTTCCCCCACGGATCGACAAAGAAGAAATCGGTTGCTGCGCTGCATGGAATCGTGCGGGCCTTACCCTCAATGTATCTCAGGAAACCCATGTTTATGTAGGCTCTGAACCAGTCCTTGACACGCATCCTCAAGGGATGGCGCTTCGACGTGAGGAGCCGCTTCATGAAGTCCTGCATGATCTTGCTGACAAGTTCGAGGTTCTCGACCTTATTGTCGGTCTTGTGGAAGTAGAAGGAATTGTGCATCGTCGCCTGGGCGAATTCGACTCCGAGCCCGGCAGCCAGTTCGTAGAGCGAGATCAGATCATGGATGTTATTGTGTGAGATCACGATAGCAAAGCCGATGTTCTTCACCCCAAGTTCCTTGAGCTCGAGAAGCGTCCTCAGGGCATGATCAAAGCCGTCGTCGATTCCTCGCAGTCTGTCATTCAGTTTAGGCAGGCCCTCGACACTCATGCGAAAAGTAACGCGGGGGAACTCTTGGGCCACTTTGATGAGTCTCTCCGTGAAGTAGCCGTTGGTGCTTATCTCGAGGTCCTTCGTTCGCTTGTCGAGCACGGCGACGATCTCGGCGAGGTCCTCCCTCATGGCCGGTTCGCCGCCAGTTATGTTGAGCCTGCTTATTTGAGATGGCAGCTTCTCAAGGATGGCCGGCTTGAATTCTTCCGAGCTCTTACTCGGGTACTGCCAGCAATTGCACATGTGGCAGCCGGCATTACAGCGGTAGGTCGTTATGACGGAGCATTCCATTACTTGCGGTGCCTCAGCAATCGTTGAAGTTCCAGATGCGCCTCTTACTCCTCTTCCCTCACAACCCTTGCCACATCAACGACCTTGTCACCCTCATCGAGGTGTATCAGCCTCACGCCCTGGGTCGCCCTGCCGATCACGGAGACACCCGTGAGGGGAACCCGTATAGTAGCGCCGCGCTGGGACATTATGAGTAACTCGTCCTCGTCAACCACTTCTTTAAGAGCCACCAACTTGCCGATCTTATCGGTGCACCGCAGGGTTATGATGCCCTTGCCGCCACGCCTTGTGACACGGTACTCGGATATTGGAGAGCGCTTGCCGTAACCGTTCTCGCTCACAACGAGCAGCGTGCCTTCGCGCGCAATGACCACCATCCCCACGACGTGGTCATCCCCCTCAAGCGTCACCCCTCTCACGCCACGCGCTGACCTACCCATCGGCCGGACGTCCTGCTCGTGGAACCTCACGGCCTTGCCGCCGCTCTTTGCAAGCACGATGTCGTTCGTCCCATCGGTGAGCCTTGCATCAATCAGGGTATCCCTCTCGTCAAGACTGATGGCGATGATGCCGCCCTTGCGCGGGTGTGAGAAGGCGGATAGCTCGGTCTTCTTTATCACTCCCTGCCGGGTCGCCATCATGAGGTAGCGATCCGGCGGGAAGTCCTTGGTCGAAACAAAGGCCGTGATGCGCTCCTCTTTCTCAAGATCCAGGAGATTCGCAAACGCCTTCCCCTTGGAATATCTGCCTGCCTCAGGCAGTTCATGCACCTTCTTCCAGTAGCATTTCCCGTTATTCGTAAAGAAGAGGATGTGGTCGTGGGTCGATGCCACGAAGAGATGCTCGACGAAATCCTCTTCCTTTGTCTCCATCCCTACTACGCCCTTCCCGCCCCTGTGCTGCCTTCGGTAAAGCGTCACGGGTGTGCGCTTGATGTAGCCGCCGTGCGATATTGAGATCACCATGTCCTCTTCGGCGATCAGATCCTCGACATCGAAATCGGCGACCGCATCGACAATCTCAGTGCGCCTCGGGTCACCGTATTTCTCTTTGAGTTCTGCGAGTTCCTGCTTGATGATGCCCATCTGCATCGCGAGGCTCGCAAGGATCGCCTTGTAATGCTCTATTCTTTTTATTACTTCGAGATACTCTTCGTCGATCTTCTTGCGCTCTAGACCCGTGAGGCGCTGGAGCGTCAAGTTGAGGATTGCGCTGGCCTGGATCTCTGAGAGTTTGAAGCGCCTCATCAAGGCGTCACGCGCGGCCTCGACCGTGGGTGACTTTTTGATCAAGTCGATCACGGCATCAATGTTTGAGAGCGCGATCTTGTAGCCCTCGAGGATGTGGGCGCGCTTCTCGGCAGCGTCCAGATCAAAACGGGTACGACGCAGGATCACTTCGTGTCTGAAGCTGATGTATTGCTGGAGGAGACCCTTGATCGTGAGGATCCGCGGCTCGAGATTGACAAGCGCCAGCATTATGACACCGAAGGTCGTCTGCATCGGCGTGTGCTTGTAGAGTTGGTTAAGAACGATGGTGGACTGCGCGTCGCGCTTCAGTTCGATGACAATCCGCATACCTTCCCTATCGGATTCGTCCCGCAGGTCCGATATGCCCTCGATTTTGCCGTCACGCACCATCTCGGCGACTCTTTCAATCAGGGCCGCCTTGTTGACGGTATAAGGAATTTCGGTGATTATGATTCGCTCCTTGCCGGCCTTGGTGGTCTCGAGGAAGGCGCGCGCACGCACCGTGAGGAGTCCCCTGCCTGTCACATAGGCGTCCTTGATGCCCTGCCTGCCGTAGATTATGCCGCCCGTCGGAAAATCGGGCCCCTTGATGTGCTCGTGAAGTTCTTCATCGGTGATCTCGGGGTTGTCGATCAGGGCCACCATGCCATCGACGACTTCGCACAGGTTTTGGGGCGGGATGTTCGTGGCCATTCCGACGGCTATGCCCGAAGAGCCATTGCAGATAAGGTTGGGGAACTTGCCGGGCAGAACCGTCGGCATCTCGCGCGTCTCGTCATAGTTGGAAACGAAATCAACCGTGTTCTTCTCGAGATCTGCAAGCATCTCCATCGCGGGCCCCTCCATCCGCGCCTCGGTGTACCTCATCGCCGCCGGGGGATCGCCATCTACGGAGCCGAAGTTCCCCTGGCCTTCGATCAGGGGATAGCGCATGTTGAATTCCTGGGCGAGCCTCACGAGCGTCGGATATATCACCTGCTCGCCGTGGGGATGGTAGTTACCTGACGTGTCGCCGCAGATCTTCGCACACTTCCTGTGCTGTGCTCCGGGAGAGAGATTGAGGTCGTTCATCGCGACAAGGATTCGCCGCTGCGACGGCTTCAGCCCGTCGCGCGCGTCGGGCAGAGCGCGCGACACGATCACACTCATCGCGTAGTCAATGTAGGAGCTCTTCATCTCATCTTCTACATAGACCGGAATTATTCTCTCTCGTCCTGTCGACATTTCATCACCTCTGGTATCTCGAGCATCGTCTTCGAGGAAACTCCATTGGCCCTACCTCTTGCCATTTTAGCTGAGTTCGTCCTGGAGGCCCGGGGCTTGATCTTACTGCTCTAAATCTAATCAAGAGTACGCCACGATGCCAGATGTGTCAACACTTAACAGGCCATAAAGAGTCCAGCCGATCTCGCGATTACCTCAGGGCTTTTCCTACAGACTCAACGATAGCATCAGCTGCGCCGGGCGCCAGGCCGCTGCGCTGGTACATCGCCATGCTGACGGTGCTAGGCGTTGTTCGGCCGCAAGTCTTTCAATCGGTGACTTTCTGCGCGTGTAACACACTGCTTTTTCGGTGTTTCGCCGGGTGGTTCCTTTCCCTTCTCGGCGGGCGTGGCTCCCGTCGAGCGAATACGCGTGATCTTGTTCAGGAGGTCGAACCAGAACGGAGCCCCCAACGAAATGGCCGCAGCGGTCAACAGCCAGCCAATGATTGGCATCCACCCATAGTTCGCAAATACTTCCTTAAGGTTGCTTCGGTCCTTGGTAGGATCGGGTGTATCGCTCTTCTGCCATCCAAGAGGGAGCGAAGTCTTCTTCAGCTCGGCGAGGACATCATTCGCGGTTTTCTCAGGTAGGTTTTGCCCTGACATCTTCTGTGCATCCGCGATAATCGCAGCACGCATGGTCGGGGAGCGGCTAAGCGTCTGGGCAATGTAGATCGTGTCTGCATTCGTGGACAGAGTGACCACCAGCCCCAGGAAGAAGAGGATGACCTGCGCCTGTCTCTTATACCAGCCGCTGACTCTATCCATAGCATCAGCAAACCAGGTCTCGATGTTCTGCTGCACCTTGGCGACGTCGCCGTTGGCCTGCTTAATGAGCGTGGTTAGACCCTGTTTCAGTTTTGGGTCAAGGTTAGCCTTGTCGAGGAACCCTAACTGCTCCGCCACTAGTGCAGCGCTGGCGGCCTGTGGGTTTGGAGGCAGGAGTATGCCCAGGTTATCCATCAAGGCGGTGGCGAAGGTGCGTGGCGGAATGTATGAGGGGCCGTCCTTCCCCTTTAGAGGTTTCTTATCGCCAGGCTTCCGGCTCTTTTTGCTTAGCCCGTCAATCAGGCCGTGGCTGTAGAGATCCTTCGCCAGACCTACCCCCGTCTCGTCTTGGAGCAGGCGCTTAATGCCCGCTGCCAAGTTTCTTGCACGGAGCGCGAATATCCCGGCAATCCACTCAATGATCGCCGAGCAAAGCAGCGACAAGAGCAGGTAGATAAAGAAGAGGCCGACGGCGACTTCGAGGGTGGTAGAGCCAAACATATAATGTTCCTCCTTTTAATACGCTCAAGCCGCATGGCTTGCCGCCGAACGAGTCTGTAGAGAAACCCTTCCGAAGAGCGGATATCCTGTCCGCCCGTCCTCGGATTATCCCGGCTTACCCTCTATTTCACACCTGGCCCTATGTGTTCCCTCCACTGGCTCGCAGGCCTCTGTCAAAGGGAGAACATCCCCTTCGTCCCGGTCATGCATTATACATGAGAGCCATACATGGTCAATTATTTCGCTTGACGTGGGGAGGCCTCATCGGGGTTAGCCTTTCCTCTCCCTTTTAATGTATAAGCTTCCACCTGCATTCTTAACGCATAGAGGCATTTGATCCTTGATGAAGTCATTAAATGCAAACGCCACGAAGGTATTGAAGAAATGGATGTCCCAGTCACAATTATAGGAAAGGAATGCGCGCAAAAAGTAATTTTCATTCCAGTATCTTCCCTCTTTTAGCCATTCGGATGGATAATCGAATGGATAAAAAACATCGTGGAAATGGACAAAAACACCAGAGGGCAAGAGTGGTAAAACATCGAAAAACAGCAGTTGTAAGTCACTGCCGCATTTCACCACATGACTGGAATCAACAAATAGAAAGTCGCCAGACTCCAGTGACGAAAACAACTCATGTGGAACCTGTTGAACCTTCTTCTCTATTATTTTGACCTGATTTCCGTCGTGGCTCTTAAAGAGGCCCTTGAGTCGATCTGGATACGGTTCAATAAAAGTAATTTCCGGGCGTTGTGAAAAGAAACCCTCAATCGTATCTAGAATAACTGCAGATGAAAAACCTGAGCCAATTTCAATGATTCTCTTTGGCTCGTTTTTTCTTAAGAAACTATATAGGAAAATCGCATCCGAATAGGAATACCAGCTATTCTCATAGTAATATCTGCAACCTTGCTTCTGTTTTTCGGGAAACGGCAGTTCTTTGTAATACTGACGATACTCATGGAGTAACTTAAGCTGATTTTTTTCATTTAAGTTAACCCCTGGAAGTTGCCTGCCCAGTGGCTTTCTGGAATCTATATATGCGAGAATTTCATCTTTGTCTGGTATTGGGGAATAATAGTGTCCAGCTGGATACTTCCCTTGTTTTTGGATCTGCCCGTACAGCTGCTTGATATATGGCAACTCGCCAAGAACGGTCTTAATCAATCGTTTCACTTTCTTCTCCTTGAAGGCTGACGAGTCTGTAGAAAAACCCTTCTGAAGCGCGGCATCGCTCCTCCTTTGAGAACCTTACTTGCCTAGTCTAGCCGATCCGGTGATTACCTCAAGCCTTTTCCTACAGATTCAACGGTGTGGCACGACGCCGGAGCAGGCGGACATCCCCATAGACACGAGAACCCCCGCCATCGCGGCGGGGGTCTCGCCAAATCTCCTGCTAAAGCCAGCATAAGCCAGTTGCTTACTTCAAGTACATCATGCTCCGGGTCAGAACGCGATCACCGAATGCCAGGCGGCAGAAATAGACGCCTGAGGCCACGTTCTGTCCTGCCTGGTCACGCCCATTCCAAAGCACAGAATGCGTGCCACCGGGCTGAGTCTCATCAACGAGCCTGGAGACCATCCGGCCTGTCACGTCGAACACCTCGACTCTCGCAGCGCCGCCACCTGCAGGCAGCACGTACTGGATCGTCGTCGATGATGTGAATGGGTTGGGCTGATTCTGATTGAGCCCCAGCCCTTCATCTTCGGTCTTCGGCACTCCGCTGGTCGGTTCATTCTTCAGGCCGAAAGCAAGGTTGATCGACTCATTTACATACTGATGGCCAAGCGGATAGCGGAGCTCCCGCCACGGTCCATAGTAGGGTTCCAACCCCGTACCCCACACGGCATCGTCGTTCCAGTGATGCAGCGAGGTCTTCCAGCCGAACTGGGCACTGGGATCAAGAGGCCTGGCCTGAACGTCAAGCCAGTAGACGATGGGCTCCATCTCGCTGCCGCTCTGGAAGAAAGCCTCCTCCGCCGGAATCTGGAACGTGTAAAGCCAGCACGTATGATCAGCGGGGAACCAGTAATTCTGCGGCGGATTGAACCAGCCTTCATCGATGCCATCGCGCCAAATCTCGACCGTGAACTGGCCCGCCAGGGCCATCCACAGCCACATGGGTTCTCCGGGGATGCTATACCCATCCGGGTTCTGCCACCAAGGGATATCGCGGTGGAAGCTCAGCGTGAACTCCACAGCGGTCGGGTCATAACCGAACGGCAGGTAATCATTCAGCCAGGAGCCCCAGACCCTGATCTCTACTATGCGGCCGGCTTCGGTACACAGGAAATCATCGCCCAATATATAGGGTTCGCTCGCATTGACATCTATCCCCGTCGGGCTGAGATCCGGCCCCTGCAGCCACTTGCGCGGCTCATAGATGTAGACTTCATAATCCTCGACCTCGCCATCCATCGCCGGGCCCCAGGGCGGGAGGCCGCCGGCAGAGCTGACCCGGAACCGGGCGAACGTCTGCCCAACGATAGCCCCGGCCGGAGGGGTCACTGTGAACGCATAGAAGCCCGGCACGACCGGACCAATGGCACAAACCTGCTCGGCCGGATGCTGCCAGATCTTGTCGCCGTTGAAGTCAATCCAAGCCTCTACGAAGGCATTCCCACCACTCACCTGGAACGTGATTGTGGACATCTTCCCCTGCACCAATGGCGGTAACGTGATCATATCCTCGTCATCGTTCCCGTCGTTGTCGTCGCCAAGAGCAGCGGGATCGGGCTGGCCATCGGGGTCAGAGTCTGGCGCATCGGTGGCGTCGCCCAGCCAAGGCGCACCAGATACAATCAAATGGTTGGCGCCGTTGTTGACCGCCAGAGTAGGATATCCTGGAGCGGCAACCCCATCGGGTGCGTCACCCCAGTCGCGCTGTTCATCGGGGTGGGTCGTGATTACGAAGGCCAGATCAATAGATCTACCCTCATACGGGTGGCCCAGCGGATACCTGAGCTCTCCCCAAGGACCCTGGTAGGGTTCCCACCCCACACCGTAGACAGCGTCATCGTTCCAGTTGTTCGGAGAAGTCTTCCAGCCGAAGAAGGCCTGAGGATCAGCAGGCTCGGCCTTAACATCCAGCCAATACACGACGGGGTTGGTGGATGATCCCACCTGGCGAAAGGCCTCGGCCGGGGGAATGAAGAAGTTGTACTGCCAGCAAGTATAATCGCCGGGGAAAAAATACATGTTCGGGGGATCCATCCAACCCTCGTATATCCCCCCCTGCCAGATCCTGGAGGTGAACTCACCCTGCTGGAATCTCTTATACCAGAGTACCTCGCCGGGCATGCTGGGAGTTCCAGTGCCAGCGGGGATATCGGCATGGATGCTGAGCGTGAAGATCACACCATTGGGGTTCCCAAACGGCAAGTAGTCATTGCGCCACGAGCCCCAAATGTGAATATCAGTGATGCGACCGGTCTCCGTGCATAGGAAATCATCGGCCAGAATGAATTGCTGGGAGGAATTCACATCGATGCCCATCTCTGCCAAATCAGGATACTGCACCCACTTGGCCGGCTGGCTCTGGTCCCAGTCGGCACTCGCAGCCAGAGGTAATGCCAGGAATGCAACTAGGCAAAGCAACATTAGCCTGCGTGCCATACTAACCTCCCTTCCTGCTTGTGAAAGATCAAGTGACTTAAGCGGTCCCGGCAGCCCCACTTGGCCTGGAGCTGGCCCCCACCGCCGTTACCACAAACCCGAATCCCCGTACGTTCGAACCAGCCTCGCGCAAATATCCATTCTTCCCGAAGCCTCAATTACTACACCTCGTGATAGCCCACTCTACTTCAAATGCGACGACATTTTACCACGCCATGCGGCTCAAGTCAATCGGAACGTCGCATTGGCGGCGTCGCGTGGCGGCCCTGGGCTCAAGCCCACATTCGCCTCCACATCAACCCCACTCCCTCGCCTCACCCAATTCGGCAGCGAGGTGACGGCTGGCCCGAAGCAAGTGTAGTATCGCAGCAAGGGCCACCGGCGCCGAGCCCTTGAGCGAAGGGCTTCCGCCCGCGAGGGTGCCCCAAAGAGGCAGAGCAGGCGGATGGCCCGAAGGGCATGCAGTTCTAACCGAAGGGCTTCCGCCCGCGAGGCACCAGAGACTCCATCCAGGGCAGCCGAAGCGGCGGATTGCCCGTGCCCTGCCTATGTGATTTGACTTCGCACTGCCTCCCTCTTATACTCTATCTGCGAGGGACATAAGATGGCGCAGAAGGATTACTATCAGATACTTGGTGTCGGCGAGTCTGCCACCAAGGAAGACATCAAGAAGGCCTACCGGAGGCTCGCGAAGAAATTCCATCCTGACTCTAATCCCGGCGATCCGAAGGCCGCGGATAAATTCAAAGAGATAAACGAAGCCCACGAAATCTTGAGCGACCCCAAGAAGCGGAAGCAATATGAGGACATGCGGCAGTTCGCGAGTGCAGGCTACCGCGGTGGTGGCGCCTACCAGGGTTTCGACATCAATGACCTCTTGGGGCAATTCGCCCGCGGGGGCGGTGGTGCTCGCGCGGGCGGCCGCGGCGCGGGAGATCAGGCGTTCACCTTCGAGGATGTTGGCGGTCTTGGTGATCTGGGCAGTATCTTCTCAAACATCTTCGATCGCGGCGGCAGATTCCGGCAGGAGCGATACGGACCCCAGCAGGGCGAGGACCTGTATGCCGAGGTGGAAGTTCCCTTCGAGGTCGCCATGAAGGGTGGCAAGACAGTGATTAGCCTCTCTAAGAATGCGACCTGCGACCGCTGCCACGGAAGTGGGGCCGAGCCGGGATCAAAGGTCACGAAGTGCCCGCAGTGCGGCGGCAGCGGCATGGTTTCAGTTTCTCAGGGCGCCTTTGCGGTTAGCCGCCCGTGTCCGCGTTGCTACGGCCGAGGAGAGATAGTTTCTGAGCCGTGCGCCAACTGCGCCGGATCCGGTCAGGTTTCCGCCTTGAAGCGCCTCTCGGTCACGATCCCAAAGGGCATCGAGGACGGCGGCAAGATACGCTTGAAGGGACAGGGCCAACCAGGGGCATCAGGCGGTCCGCCCGGCGACCTCATCATCGCAGTCAAAGTCGCAGGAGATAGGTTCTTCAAGCGCAGGGGCGCCAACGTGTATTGCGATGTCAAGATCAATCTCGCCCAGGCTGTGCTCGGATCGAAGATTCGGGTTCGCACCCTCGACGACAAGAAGGCACTTCTTAAAATCCCACCAGGGACACAGCCCGGCACAACCTTCAGGTTAAAGAGTCTTGGTGCCGAAGTCGGCGGCCAGGTCGGCGATCAGCTCGTGTCCGTAAACGTCGAGATACCCAAGCACCTCGACCCCCAATCCCGGAAACTCTTTGAGACGCTTTCCGAAGCCCTCGATCTCAAGCACTGAGAGGTGCCCCAAGCGCACGTGCCGGTGCGCCCCAAGAGGGCCGTGTCGTAACCCAAGGAGGGCCCGACCAGGGGCCATCATATGCATGTTGCGTTATATGTATTGTCCCGCATATATCCAGCCGCGGACCCAGCCTCGTGACATGCTGAGGGCTCCGGCCTTCCCGGCCCGGAGCCCCCGTAAATCCAACCATTATCACCTTAAATCTAGCGCTCTTAGGGTCCTCGAGGGCGACCTTCGTTGTTGCCTCGAACTGCGATGACCGCGAGGACCGTCAAGAGCCAGATCCTAATCCGTCGCCTGACAGCCCTTACGGCTTAGCCGGCATGCCACCCTTGGGCTTGTACATCTCCATCATTGATTGACTGCTCTTCTTGTAACCTGCAGGTATCTCAAACAGGGAATCATTCAGCTTGCTCTTGGATATGGAGGTTATTTCGCGGGTCATCTTCATCCCGTCGCTCTCGGGCTCCTTGGCCGCCTCCCCGCCTTCTTCCCCACCCTTCGCACCCTTCATATATTGCTTCATCATCTTCATGGCTTCTTTCATTTCGTCCTTGTCTTGCCCGCTGATGCCTCCCATGAGATTGGGGAGTGTCATCTCCATCCCGAGTATTACGCCCTCCACAGCCTTCATCTTCTCCCACATCGGCTTTATGAAATCGCTCATCTGGGAATTCTCCATGGACGCCATGGATTCCTCCCAAAGCCTGTCCCAGAACTTGCTGAGCTCCTCCAGATCCTTGACCTGGGGCGTTGTCCACAGGAGCGTCTGGCTCTCAAAAGTCATCGGTTTTTGATCGTCGATGCTCTCGATAGCTACTTTAACGAGCACGCCATCGCACTTGTAGCCAGCGATCGTCTTGGTCTCGCCCGTTTTCTTGACGGTGACTTCTTTGACCTTTATCGGGGGTTGTTTGGCATCCTTTGTGATCGAGGCAAGCGTATCGGTGAGCTGCTTCATCGTGATTTCTTGGTACGTACTGTCAGCATCGTTGACGATCCAGGTCAAGCCTTTGTCCAGCCTCATTATTGAGACCGCCTTGGGCATTCCACCCGGCATCATGCCCGGCATCCCGCCCTCGGTTTTAGTTTCGCTTTCGTTTCTGATCTTCTCCCCTTTTATGTAGCTGGTCTCGGTGCCCCTGGACGTCCACATACCCATGAAACCCTGGGTCTCAACCCTCTCCTTAACGACGAGATCCGCCCGGGCAAGCGGGGGTGCGACGAGTAACGCCCCAAAGACCAAAACCGCCAGACCCGCAAACCCTCTGCTTCTCATGCCACGCCTCCTAGTCATCAGACTCACAAATCAGTTCTCTCCATCGTTCCTACGCATCAAGGTTCTTGACGTTCTTCGCATTCTCCTCGATGAACTTCCTCCTGGGCTCGACCTTATCACCCATCAAGATCGTGAATATCCTGTCCGCCTCGACGGCGTCCTCGAGCATGACCTTCAAGATCGTTCGCCTCTCGGGATCCATCGTGGTCTTCCAGAGCTGCTCAGGATTCATCTCGCCGAGGCCCTTGTAGCGCTGCACCATCACGCCCTTCCGTCCAAGCCTCTCAAGATTGCGGTCTCGCTCCTCATCATTGTAAGCATAGATCTCGGTCTTGCCTTTCTTGAGCCGATACAGCGGCGGCTGCGCGATATAGATGTGGCCGTTCTTCAAGAGCCCCGCCATATGCCTGTAGAAGAACGTGAGGAGCAGGGTACGGATGTGAGCCCCGTCAATATCGGCATCGGTCATGATGATCACTTTGTGATAACGTAGTTTCTCAAGGGTGAAATCCTCCTCGCCGATCCCCGTTCCCACTGCCGTTATCATCATCTTGATTTCTTCGTTGGAGAGCACGCGATCAAGCGGCGATTTCTCAACGTTGAGGATCTTCCCGCGCAGAGGCAGGATCGCCTGGAATTGTCGGTCGCGCCCCTGCTTGGCCGAGCCGCCCGCCGAATCCCCCTCAACGAGATAGAGCTCGCTCAACTTCGGATCGCTCACGCTACAGTCGGCGAGTTTCCCGGGTAGCGTGCCCGTCTCGAGCGCCGACTTCTTACGGGTGAGTTCGCGCGCCTTGCGCGCCGCGTCGCGAGAGCGCGCTGCCACAACGCACTTCTCAATCATTAACCTGGTGACGCCGGGGTTCTCTTCAAAAAATTCGGCGAGACCTTCGCTCACCGCGGACTCGACAAGCCCCCGGACTTCGCTGTTGCCCAACTTGGTCTTGGTCTGTCCCTCGAACTGGGGGTTGGCCATCATCACGCTAAGGACCGCAGTCAGCCCCTCGCGCACATCTTCCCCCGCAAGCGTGAAGTCGCCGTTCTTGAAGAGATTGGCCTTCTGGCCGTAGGAGTTGAGGGTCCTGGTGAGGCCGGTCTTGAAACCGATCAGATGGGTTCCGCCCTCATGGGTGCTTATGCTGTTTACGAAGCTGAAGATGTTCTCCACATAACCATCGTTATACTGGATTCCCACCTCGACCATGATCTCGTCGCGCTGCCGCTGGAAGTAGATTACCTTGGGATTCAAGGTGTTCTTATTCTCATTGAGGAATTCGACAAACGAAACCACGCCTCCTTCATACTTGAAGACGTGCTCCTTCTTGGTGCGCTCGTCAGCAATCTCGATCTGCACGCCCTTGTTGAGAAACGCGAGCTCGCGCAGGCGCTGGGAGAGATTGTCGAAGCTGAATTCGCCCTCCTCGAAGATGGTGCGATCGGGCATGAATCTCACCACAGTGCCGGTCTTTTCCGTCTTCCCCTCTATCGTGAGATCGGTGGTGGGCTTCCCCTGTTTGTATCTCTGCTTGTAGATCTTCCCATCACGGAAGATCTGCACTTCCAGCCACTCCGAGAGCGCATTGACAACCGAGACGCCCACCCCGTGAAGCCCGCCTGAGACCCGGTACGCCTTCTGATCGAACTTGCCGCCGGCGTGAAGCATGGTCATCACAACCTCGACCGCAGGCCGCTTCTGCGAGGGATGCATGTCCGTGGGAATCCCTCGCCCATCGTCCTCAACCGATGCGCTCCCATCCTTGTGCAGCATCACCGTTATTTTCTTGCAGAAGCCCGCCAGGCACTCATCGATCGAGTTATCGACGACCTCGTATACGAGATGGTGAAGGCCGCGGGGGCCTGTGCTGCCGATGTACATCGCGGGGCGCTTTCGCACCGCGTCGAGCCCCTTCAGGACCGTGATCTTCTTGGCATCGTACTCTTCGGCGCCGGCGCGCTTGGCAGCAGCATCCGCAGCTGCCTCAGCGGAGTTCACAGCTTCCACGGCTTTGGTGTCTTTCGTGTCTTCAGCATCCTTTACGCTATCTTCTTCGGCGATGTCTTTCTTCTGGCTGCGCTTATCCGCCATTCGACTTCTCCTTACTTGGAGCACCTATTCGGAAAATTATGTCCTCAACAACCGGCTTTCCTGCAAGCGAATTGATCTTCTCTATGATACCTTCCTTCATCAGGGCGAGTTCCTGGAGCCATGCAGAATTCTCGACGACCACAAATAGCTTCCCGCCCTTCGAGGAAACTGCGCCTGCCCTGCGGGCGATAGTCTCACCTACCGCCTCCTCCCATAAAACTACTGCCTTTTCATTCTCGAGTCGAGATGTAATTCCCATGCGTGCGGTCAGTCTTTCGAGGATGCTCGCGATTCTCTCGGGCTCAGCCACTGTAGGTTATCCTGCCATCGGCGACAACGATTTTGCGCATCCCGTCGTCTCCAAGTGCGCCGGGTCTCGATGACGTCAATACTATCTGATCAAACTCCGAAATTAAAGATGTAAGTGCCCGGCTGCGATCCTCATCGAGCTCGGCGAACACATCATCCAGGAGGACGATCGGATAGTAGTCAACCTTCGCCTTTATGATCGTGACCTCCGCGCACCGAAGCGCCAGAACCGATGTCCGCTGCTCTCCCTCCGAGCCAAAAAGCCTCATGTCCTTCCCATCGCAAATGAATTTGAAATCATCAACGTGCGGCCCGAAGAGCGTGAAGCCTCGGACAAGCTCGAGGTGCCTGTTGTTACGGAGGGCTTCCCTCAAACCCTCCCTCACACCACCCCCATTACCACCATGTCCCCCCTTCCCCTCGGTGTCACTATCTTCTCCCCCCGTACGTTCCCCGATGCCCAGCCTGTAACCCCTCGGTTCGTAGATCAGTTCTATCTTGCTCGCGACACCGCTTATGAGGCCAGAGTTCTCCTCGACCCGCGGCCGAATCTCCGCAAGAAATGCCACACGCGCAGTCACGATTCGCTCGCCCAGATCCACGATGGCCTCATCCCAAACATCTGTCTCCCCCCTTCCTGCCCTCCCACCCTGCGCGCGCTTCAGCAGCACGTTCCGCTGCGCGAGCGCCCGTGCATAACGCTGAAGCGTGGTAAGATATTCCCTGCTCACTTGCGAGAGCGCCATGTCGAGAAAAGCCCGCCGGTATCCGGGAGATCTCTTGATGAGATCGATATCATCGGGTGAGGAGACGACCACAGGCGCAAGCCCGATCAGGCTTGTGGGCTTTGCCTCCTTGGAATTTACCTTCATGCGCTTGCGATCCTCGGCGTAGGCGACCTCGATCGTGGTTCTCACGCCGATGTGCTGGAAGATGCCCTCCACGCGGTAGAAAGCCTCGCCGAACTTGACGAGATTCTGATCCTTGCGATCCCTGTGCGAGCGCCCGAAGCCCAGAACATGAATGGCCTCGAGGAGGTTGGTCTTTCCCTGAGCGTTGGCACCGAGGATGAGGTTACGATTCTCTGCGAACTCTACATCGGCATCAGCGAAGTTCCTGAAATTTGTGAGTTGAATTTTCTGGATGTGCAAATGGTCACACCCCGGGCCTATGCCTGTCGCCTATTCCTGCTCTGCAAGCCTCAGCGGCATCACCAGGCAAAGATAGGACTCGCCGTCGGGTTCCGCGGCAGGTCTCAGGATAGAGGCACCCACGGGTGAGCCAAGCTCGAATCTGATCTCGTCGCTGTCTACGCCCTTTACGGCATCAAGAATATATGAGGCATTGTAGCCGATCGTCATTTCATCACCGGTATAAACAGCCGGCACTTCTTCTTCGGCCTCGCCAAGGTCCGGCGTACTCGCGGTGAGTTTCATCTTGTCTTTCGCCAGATATATTTTGATCTTGTGAGTCTTCGAATCGGCGAGAAGCGAGACGCGCCGGGTCGCACTCATGAGATCATCGCGCCTGACGACAAGCACGTTGGCATTGCTCTTAGGTATCACCTGTTTGTAATTGGGGAAGTTCCCTTCGATTCTCCTTGTATAGACAATGGTGTCGCCGACGAAGAAGCCGACGAAGGCGTTGTCAATCACGACTCCGACCGCGTCCTCACCGGGGAGAAGTCTTAGGATCTGAGTGAGTGCCTTGGGCGGAATGATCACACCCATCTCCTCCTTTATTCCGAAGTCGCCCGTTATTCCCATTCTCGCAAGCCTGTGCCCGTCCGTCCCTACCATCGCAAGTTCCTTCTGTGAGATCTCCCAGAGGACACCGCTCAGGACCGGCCGCGTGTCGTCCTTGGCGACTGAGAAAATGCTTCGTCTGATCATCTTGTCAAGGGCCTGGGAGGCGATCGCCACTCGCTCTTTCTTCTCCAAGTCGGCTATCTTCGGGAACTGCTCCTTCTCCATGCCCATCATCTTGAAACTTGCTCGCGAGCAGGTCACGCTTATCTTGTTTCCATCGATGTCAATCTCAACTTCTTCGCCGGGAAGTTCCCGCACGATTTCCTGGAAACGCTTCGCAGGAATGGTTATCGAACCGGAACCTTTCACTTCGCCGTCGATGACGCTTATCACTGAGATATCAAGATCTGTTGCCGATATCTTTACCCTGTTACCCTCGGCCTCAAGGAGTAAGTTGGAAAGAACTGGGATCGCGGATGTCGCGGGAACCACGCCCGTCACCACACCAAGCACTCTCGCAAACTTTTCCTGATTTACCCTGACTTTCATCATCCCGCCTCCTCTTCTCTCACGGCCTCATATTGTAGGTGAAGCTTCCGGCGGTGTCAAAACGTTTTTGACCGATTATTGATGATTCGGCGAGTCCGATCTCCCCAGGACGGATAAGGTATAACACCGAAACCATGACGGGGCGCTCGGCCCTTCTTCTTAATTATAGAGATTCTAGGAAATATAGAAGTAGTAGTAGGTGGTGTGGATTTGGGGAAAGTTTTGCGCCCGGTGGTGAAGATTTGCTTTTGGTGACTCAGGTCGGGAGCCTTTCTTGTTCCGGGATCACATGTGGGTAGACTGTAAGTCAGGTGTGGACAAGTTTCCTGATATCCACACGCGCGTTTCCCCGCGATGCCCATCCACAATATCCCAACACCTTGTCCCCAGGATTTCCCACAGGTTATCCACGTGCGCCGGCCCTGGCTAAGGACGTAGAGTGATCATCGTGTCGTGGGACCGCTCGCGCATCCGGTGATGGAACAGATCATGGTGTCGACCACAGACGCACCGCTCGCGCCCTCGTGGAGCCAAGCGTGGACCGATAAGGCACCGATCACGCTGCCTGCTTGATCTCCTGGGTGATGCGATCGAGGAGGGTCTTGAAGTCCGCGTCAGTCTTCACCATCTCTGCAATTTTGTCGCACCCATGTATCACAGTCGTATGATCGCGCTTGCCTAAGGACGAACCGATATCAGCCAGTGACATGTTGGTCAGCATGCGCGCAAGATACATCGCAACTTGCCTGGGCAGGGCGATTGCCGAGGTGCGTTTGCGGCCCACGAGCGCCTCGGGCGCAAGCTTGAAGTGCTTGGCGACGACCGCCTTGATGTCTTCCATGGAAACAGTCTTCATCGGAGGCCTAAAGATATCTTTGAGGATTTCGCGCGCAAAATCGGGCGTGATGGGCATTGCCTGGATGGATGATGCTGCCACGAGCTTCACAAGCGAGCCCTCGAGCTCGCGGATGTTGGATTTTATCCCGTCGGCCATCATGTGGAAGACCTCATCAGGGATCCCCAGGTGGTCCTGTTCGGCCTTTTTCCTCAGGATGGCTACCCGGGTCTCGAAGTCGGGAGGTTGGATGTCCGTAACCAGGCCCCACTCGAAGCGCGAGATGAGCCGCTCCTCAAGATCAGTTATGGCCTTGGGCGGCCGGTCACTTGTCACGACGATCTGTTTGTGGGCATCATATAGAGTATTGAATGTATGGAAGAACTCCTCTTGAGTACTTTCTTTGCCGGCGAGAAATTGAATATCATCGATGAGCAAGAGATCCATGCCACGGTACTTATTACGGAAAGCGAGGGTGCTCCCGTCCTTGATTGAATAGATCAGCTCGTTCATGAAGTTTTCTGAGGAGACGTAGCATACCCGGAGTTGATCCGTGGTATCGAGAACATGGTTGCCTATGGCCTGCATGATATGAGTCTTGCCGAGGCCGACCCCGCCGTAGATAAAAAGCGGATTGTATGCGCGGGCGGGTCTCTCTGCGACGGCAAGCGCGGCCGCATGGGTCATCTTGTTGCTGCCGCCGACGACGAAACTCTCGAAGGTGTATTTAGGATTGAGATAGGTGCCATTGGTGCTGCGTTTGCGAGCCTGCGGTGCGGGCTCCTGCACCTCGACAGCCTCAAAGGGCGGTTTCTCAGGCGAGACTACGATGAAACTAAGATCGTAATCGGTACCGGTGATCTCACGGAGGGTCTCTTTGATAACGGCGGCGTGATGTGTTTCGAGCCACGTGGCGTGGAATCTGCTGGGCGCGCCGATCGCGAAACATGAGTCATGGATCTCGAGGGGCTTAGCAGGAATAATCCAGGTCTCTAAACTGTGTCTATCGATTTTGCCGTCGAGAACGGCGAGAGCTCTTGTCCAGATTTCTGTCGCTGAAGGTCCCATGGGTCGTACTCCTCAAAGCGTCTTCAAAGCAAGTTCAACAAACACTTGTCAACAGCTTATCCACAATCCTCGGGAGGCGGGATCATCTAAGCCTGCAAGGCTTAGTCAAGCAAGGAAGGAATCACAACAGCGAGTTATGAAACCCCCAGGTTTTCCACAGCCGTTGATAACCATGTAACCCGTTGGTAAATAATCAAATAAATCTGCGAAGAACCCTAGGCCGAGTACGGTTATCCACAAATGGATTGCTGGTTGGTCTTCATGTTGCGAGCGGGGCTTCGATCGACTACCCAGCAAGATCCTCATGGCCACCTGTTTCCGAGTTATCCACATGCGAGGCTCTGCCCTCCGAAATGTGGAAGCGATGGTAGCACGGCTCCAGAATTCTGGCAAGCTATTTTTTCAGCATTGATCGAAAAATCAGGCTAGCGCCTGCAAGTGATTGAAAATCACTTGACAATGAAGGGCGCGACTACGTAGAATCCCTGAAGTCGAAGACAGGAAAGAGGGGGTAGCAAATTGAAAAGGACGTACCAGCCGCATAAGATCAAGCGGAAGAGGACACACGGCTTCCGAAAACGCATGAGTACAAAGGCGGGCAGGGCGGTGCTGGCGCGGCGGCGGAAGCGAGGGAGGAAAAGGCTTGCCGTGTAATCGGAAGCTCGGGCGGCATGAGCGAATCACTGAGCAGTTTGAGTACAAAGAGGTTATAGGCAAGGGTACGATACTGGTGGGAAAGCGCTTCAAGGCCTATCTGCTCATCAACGGCGCCGTCCGTCGCAAGGCTGGTTTCATTGCGGGCAAGGGTGTGGGGGGCGCATGCGAGCGCAACAGAGCGAGGCGACTTCTGCGGGAGGCTTACAGGCTCTTGAAGCCCCAGGCGGTGGCGCAAGGTTTCAAGATTGTCTTCATAGCAGGGCGCGGAATTGCCAAGGCGGGCCTCGGCGACGTCGAGGCCGACATGAGAGGGATGCTCCAGAGTTGCGGTCTTCTTACAAGCGAGCGGCAAAGCGAGTGATTACAAGGATTGACAGGTTCGTGGCAAGTGGTGCCATAGCGGCGCTCAGGCTCTATCGGAGATTCATATCACCGGCGCTTCCGCAGGCCTGCAGGTTCGTTCCGACATGCTCGGAATATGCCATCGAAGCCTTGCGAAAGCATGGTATCTTGAAAGGTAGTGCGCTCGCCTTCAGGAGACTCCTCAAGTGTCATCCCTTGGGCGGGAGTGGATTGGACCAAGTTCGTTAGGGATTCGATTGAGGCTCATTGGGCCTTCGCGATGGAGGTTCATGATTGCTGATCGTTAGGGGTCGATGATGGAAAAACGGGCATTGATGGCGATGGTGCTTATCCTGTTTGTGCTCCTGATCTACCAGGTGTTCTTCATTCCGCAGAAGGAGCCGCCGCGGGCGCCCGAGGGGACACAGGCAACTGAGACAGCCCGGGGCATGCAAGGCACACCGGGAACCCAGGCCTCGCAGGCGACTCAGGCAGCCGTTCCCGAGGGGGGCGAAGCCCCCCGAGATACAAGCGTGGCGGGCCTGTCACAGGCGACCCTTTCCGTAAACGAAGGACCTGCGAAGGAGGTGGTCGTAAGAGCCCCGCTATACACAGTGAAGTTCTCAAGCCGCGGAGGCGTGATCACAAGCTTCCGCCTGAACCGCTATCTTTCGGGCAAGGAGGAGCCGGTAGAGCTGGTGCCGCCGGCCGAGGCCCAACCCTTCGGGATGGCCCTCCTCACCAAGAGTGGCGACCGCATCGATCTCACGAGAGCAGCATTCACGGTCTCTTCCGAGTCACTCAGCGTCGAGGCCGGTGCGGAGGCAAGCCTCGACTTCGTGCTCACGACGGGGGAGGGGCTGACAGTCACGAGAACCTGCACCTTCAAGGGCGACACCTACACCATCATGGTGGACTTAGCGGTCACGGGCCCCGGCTCGGAGACGGTGCGGGCAATGGAGTTCGGCTGGCAGTCCGGGCTCGAGGCCACGGAGGTCAACCGCAATGACGATCTCCGGAACTTCGCGAGCATCACGCTCATCGACCAGGGGCTTGTCAAGAGTGACCTGGGGCGCATAAAGAAGAACCGGACGGTCTCGGTCGGAGGCGCGATCAAGTGGTCTGGCCTGAGAACCAAATACTTCCTCGCAAGCTTCATTCCGCCTGAGGGGACGTCTGTCGTAGCGAGGGCCTTCCCCGGGGCGGCGGGATCAATAGGGATGATGCTAGAGGCTGAAACCGGCGGAGGAAAGCCGCTAAGCTTCATGGTCTATGTAGGACCTCTGGACTACCAGGACCTGAAGGCCCTTGGCCATGGGCTTGAGAAGGCTGTGGACTTCGGCTGGAAGTGGATAAGCCCCCTGAGCAAACTGATATTCGCCTTCATGATCTTCTGCCACAAGGCCATACCAAACTACGGATGGGTCATAATCATTCTGTCGGCCTTGACCAAACTCTTATTCCACCCACTCACCCAGAAGAGCATGAAGTCGATGCGTCAGATGCAGAAGGTACAGCCCGAGATCGCGGCGCTGAGAGAAAAGCACAAGAAGGACCCCCAGAACCTGAACAAGGCAATAATGGAACTCTATCGCAAACGTGGGGTTAACCCTATGGGCGGATGCCTGCCGCTCGTCCTCCAGATGCCGGTCTTCATTGCCCTGTTCAATGTTCTCCAGAAGACCATCGAACTGAGACGGGCTGAGTTCATTTTCTGGATAAAGGACCTTTCCGCACCTGATCAGATCGCGAGACTCCCGTTCTCCTTGCCGTTCATCGGCTCGGCTGTAAGCCTGCTCCCTATCCTTATGGGAATAGCCATGTTTGTGCAGCAGAAGATGACAACCTCGGATCCCAAGCAGGCAATGATGACCTATTTGCTCCCAGTCGTGTTCACCATAATGTTCTTCAAGTTTCCGTCTGGACTTGTTCTGTACTGGCTGGTGAACAACGTACTTACGATCGCCCATCAGTATTACTTGACGCGGTCGGACAGGATGGAACAACAACAGGCACAGACATAAACCACCGGAGGATCGTCATGCAGGACCAGGAAGTGAATCCGAATGAGATCGTCGGCGAAGGCAAGACCGTTGAGGACGCTATCGAGAAGGGCATCGAGCGGCTTGGCGTGACTCGAGACCAGATCGACTACGAAGTGCTTGAAGAGGGAGCCCCGGGCATGTTTGGCTTTATAGGGGTGAAGCAGGCCAAGGTGATCGTCCGGAAGAGGGCCGTCCCCGCAACCGATGACGCGAGTGGCAAGATCGAGGAGATGGTCACCCACATGTTGCTCCTGATGGGAATAGGCGCCCAGGTAAAGATACGGCTCGAAGATGAAATCCATAGAGTGGAGATCGAAACCGCAGGTGTGGACGGACTTCTCATCGGCAAGAAGGGCGAGAGCCTTGATGATATCGGGCACCTCCTGAGGCGGATGGTCGGCAAGCAGCTTAAGAAGAGTGTGCGCATGGATGTAGATGTCGGGGGCTATAAGAAGCGGCGTGGTAGTGCGTTGAGAAACAGGGCGCTTTCGCTGGCATCGCGGGCAAAGGCGACCGGCAAGGAAATGCAAATGGAGCCCCTGCCGGCTGCCGAAAGGCGGATTGTGCATCTTGCGCTTGCCAACGATCCCCAGCTCAAGACCTACACAATTGGGGAAGACGATCTTAAGACCGTGGTGATCTCGCCGTCACGGCGAGGCTCCCGCAATTCCGGGGGTGGCGGAAGGCAGGGGGGAGAGAGGTTTGGTGCGGAGAGGCATGACGGAGAATGACACCATTGCGGCCGTAGCCACGTCGCCTGGACATAGCGCCCTTGGCATTGTCAGGATGAGCGGCATGGCGGCAATCAGAATTTGCACCAAGGTTTTCAGAGGCAAGCAGGCGCCCTCAGAGGCAAGAGATAGATCGATTCTTTTCGGAGAGGTGGTCGGTGGGGATGGGGTGGCGATCGATCAGGTGCTTGTGCTCGTGATGAAGGGACCCGGATCCGTGACGGGTGAGGACGTCGTGGAGATAACCTGCCACGGGGGGATGCTTGTCCCGCGGCTCGTTCTGAGAAGGGTTGTGGAAGAAGGGGCGAGACCCGCTGAGCCCGGAGAATTCACGAAGCGGGCATTCCTCAATGGCAAGATGGATCTTGCCCAGGCAGAGGCCGTGGAGGAGATCGTCAGGGCAAGCAGTGAGAAGGCCCTCAGAGTTGCCATGAGACAGCTTAAGGGGGATCTGTCGCGGGAACTTGGAACCCTTGAGGAAACTCTTCTTGGGTGGCTAACCCTTATAGAAGCCAACATCGATTTTGTTGAAGAGGAGATTGACACGGTTGATAAGGCGGCGCTTACCAACGCCTTGGGCGGTGTGTGCCGGCGCCTCGAGGACCTGCTCGCCGCCTACGAGCAAGGCAAATACTTGAAGGCCGGGCTCAATGTGGTGATAGTCGGAAAGCCCAATGTCGGAAAATCAAGCCTCTTTAACAGGCTTGTGGGGAGGGACCGGGTGATCGTGAGCGAGATCCCGGGGACGACGAGGGATGTTGTGGATGGGCTTGTCGGTGTGGACGGAGTGGTCTTGAGGCTACATGATACCGCCGGGGTTCGAAGAGCCGCCGACTCCATAGAAGTGGAAGCGGTCCGGCGCACCAGGGCCGCCATAAGCGATGCGGATATAGCCTTGGTCGTTCTGGATGCCAGCGCGTGCCTATCTGCCGAAGACCATGAGATCTTGGAGGAGGTTCTAGCTAAGCCCAAGGTGGTTGTGGCTAACAAGATAGATCTTCCAGTGGCCCCAGAATGGCAGCACGAAGCGTGTCTTAAGGTGTCAGCCCTCAAAGGCTGGGGTCTTCCCGATCTGTTTGAGGCACTGGCAGCAGTGGCGCAGGAAAAGGTCGGAGATCTCGAGTACGAGATCGTGGTCAATGAAAGGCACGCGCGCTGCCTGAGAGGCGCGCTTGGGGCCGCACGCCGAGGGATAGCAACACTTGACGAGCGTCTCTCTCTTGAGTTCATTGCCTCGGATATCAGGTACGTATTGGATTGCCTCGGGGAGGTAACGGGCAGGAGGGTGGCCTCGAAAGTACTGGACGAGATCTTCTCGCGGTTCTGTATAGGCAAGTAAGTGTTTCACGTGAAACATTGAGCCCATGTACCATCTAAAATCCTACGACGTGATCGTGATAGGTGCCGGCCATGCGGGGTGCGAGGCGGCGCTTGCGGCTGCCCGCATGGGGTGTGAGACCTTGCTTCTTACCTTGAACATAGACAATGTGGCACAGATGTCGTGCAATCCGGCCATCGGGGGACCTGCTAAGTCACATTTGGTCAAAGAGGTAGATGTACTGGGCGGGGAAATGGGCAGGATTGCCGATTTGACAGCACTCCAGATGAGGATGCTCAACAGGAGCAGAGGGCCCGCCGTATGGTCGCTTCGGTCGCAAAATGACAGGCAAGCCTACAAGGTCTATATGCGGAAGGTGGTTGAGGGGCAGCCCCGCCTGGAGCTCCGGCAAGCACTCGCCGAAAGCCTGATCCTGAACGATGGTAGGGTCGCAGGGGTTGAAACACAGAGCGGTTACAGATTCATGGCAAAGGCCGTGATCATCGCAAGTGGCACCTTCCTTCGGGGTACGATACACATCGGGCTCCAGAACTACCCGGGCGGGCGGAACGGTGAATGTGCGAGTTACGGGCTGGCAGCCAATCTGAAGAAGATCGGCCTGACGATTGGGAGGCTCAAGACCGGAACCTCGCCGAGGTTGCGCGGGAGATCCATAGGATTCGAGGGCCTCGACGTCCAGTATGGAGAGAGTCAAATCGAGCCCTTCTCACATAGAACAAGGGAAAAGATAGATTCGGTTGCAGCTTGTTATGTTACGAGAACTACAGAGGATACGCGGGCGGTCATCCTTTCGAATCTTGATAGGTCTCCGCTTTACACCGGCAAGATAGAAGGGATAGGGCCACGCTACTGCCCCTCGATCGAGGATAAGATGGTGCGCTTTCCCGACCGGCCGAGCCATCAGCTCTTCCTTGAACCCGAAGATTCGCTTGGGCTTGAATACTATGTGAGCGGCCTTGCGACCAGTCTGCCAGAAGATATTCAAATCCAATTAATTAGAACGATACCAGGATTGGAGAATGCAGAGATAGTAAGGCCTGGCTATGCCGTGGAGTATGACTTCGTGAGACCCACGGAGCTCAAGTCCACCCTCGAGACCAAGAAGATCGATGGCCTGTTTCTGGCGGGCCAGATAAATGGGACTTCGGGCTACGAGGAGGCTGCGGGACAGGGTATTATGGCAGGCATAAACGCGGCGCTGAAGATCGCTGGGCGTGATGGGTTTGTGCTCACGCGGAGCGAGGCATATATCGGTGTGATGCTTGATGACCTTGTAACTTGCGGTACGGAAGAACCTTACAGGATGTTCACTTCACGGGCGGAGTATCGGCTCCTCCTGAGACAGGATAATGCGGATGAGAGGCTCATGGGCTATGGCCACGAGTTTGGGCTGGTCCCGCGGAGCAGTCTGGATGAGGTCCAAGAGAGACAGAAGAGGAGGCAGGAATTATCATGCCTTCTTGATGCCGCGAGAATCAAGGTTGGCGAAGATAGCATAACGCTTAAGCAGATGCTGCGGCGGCCAGGAATCACGTGGCGGGATCTTGCTGAAGCCGCACCCTGGATTGCTGTCTATGATGAAAAGATCCTCAGGCGGGTTGAGATTGAGGTCAAGTACGAGGGCTATATAGAGCGCGAACTCCTTAGGGCACAAGACCTTAATCGCAAGGAGCACAAACGCATTCCCCCGTGGATTGACTACCGGCATGTGCCTGGGCTTTCGCGAGAGGCGGTAGAGAAACTGAGCCATATAAGGCCGGCCTCAATCGGTCAGGCGGCGCGGGTGCCGGGCATAACCCCGGCAGATGTCTCGAGCGTTCTGATTCATATGACCAAACACAGGGAGTGGAGCGACAGCAACGGGCCGGTAGAACATGGAAACTGAGCGCAACCGGACGTCTCGCGTGCCCGCACCTTTGATTGCGGATGTGGCGCGGCTAGTGGACACCATGCACAAGAGCGGCGAGGTGATTCGCGAAGATGCCGGGGAGCGCCTACTCATGCTTGCAGATGCGATCTGTCGCTGGAACACTGCTGTCAACTTGGTTTCAAGGAAGGACATAGGAAGGTTGGTGTCATATCACTTTTGTGATTCTGCCTCACTTCTTCCACTCCTGGGTCCGCGGAAGAGCATCGAAGTGCTTGACGTGGGCGGCAGCAATGGGTTGCCGGGACTCGTATTGGCTGCGCTTTCTCCATATGTTAGGGTGACCATATGCGACTCTCAGCGGAAGCGCCGTGCCTTCCTCGAGGAAATATGCAAACGGATGTCTGGGAATGCGGGCGACGGGCAGGTACTGGATGAGGTGCGATCGGGAAGTGGCGTAAGGGAAGCAAGGGAAGCAAGGGAAGCAAGGGAAGTGAGGGGGGCATCAGATGCGGCGTTTGAGATCGATAGAGTTGACAGCGCTGGTTTCCAGGCGAGACATGCTGGAGCCTTCGGTCTTATTGTAGCGCGGGCAGTTATGCGACTCAAGCAGCTTCTCAGGTGGTGCATGCCGGTGCTTAAGCCAGGCGGCACGCTGGTCGCATACAAGGGGAGCAGGTGCGTGGAAGAGGTGAAGCATGCCGAGGAGTATCTCTTCGCCCATGGGGGACGCCTGGTCGGAGTGACCGCGAGCCCTCTTGCCGACCAGTGTAACCCATTGAGATTATTTGCGATAGTGACGACGCGCGTCCATTAGAGGAGGGGGGAAGACAGGGGTGCGATATAGGGAGTTGGGGGCGGATTGACGAATCGCCGGAAGCAGCGAGCAGCAATTGGAGAGGCAGTGGCCAGGGCGATCAGGGAGACGACCAAGAAGACAACCGCGGAGACAGCCGGGCAGGCACATAAGGTGGCACCCGGGGAGTTCAGGCTGGAGGTTAACTTGGGAAGTTCATTCGAGGGATCAAGCGAGGAGGTGGGGATGTGGGTAAGGTGATAGCAATAGCCAATCAGAAGGGTGGAGTGGGTAAGACCACGACGGCAGTTAATCTTTCAGCTTTCCTGAGCGTCTCTGACAAGAAGACCTTGCTCATAGATATCGATCCGCAGGCCAATGCGGGAAGCGGGCTCGGCATAAGTGCCCCCGATGGGTCTAAGTGCATCTATGAGGTGCTGGTCGATGAGGTGCCGATGGAAGAGGTGATCGTCAGAACCGCCGTGCCGGGCCTGGATCTCGTGCCGTCGCACCAACGGCTCGTCGGTGCCGAGATTGAGTTGGTGGGCATGATGGCAAGGGAGATGCGCCTCAGGAAATCGCTTGAGGGCGTGCGTGATCGTTACGACTATATCACAATCGATTGTCCTCCATCTCTTGGGCTGCTCACCGTGAACTCGCTTGCCGCCGCCGACAGCGTGATCATACCTGTCCAGTGCGAGTATTATGCCCTCGAGGGGCTGGGGCAGCTTATAAATGCGATAAAGCTCGTGCAGAAAAACCTGAACCCCAATCTCGCCATCGAAGGCGTGCTCCTTACAATGTATGACAGCCGGCTCAACCTCTCCATGCAGGTTGCGGAAGAAACGCGCAAGCACTTCGAAAACAGGGTGTATAAAGCCGTGATACCGAGGAATGTGAGGCTCAGTGAAGCCCCCAGCTTCGGGAAACCGATTTTGCTTTATGATGTGATGTGCTCGGGCGCAAAGAGCTACATGGAACTCGCAAAGGAGGTGATGACACATGAGTAGAAAAGCCCTTGGCAAGGGGCTTGATGCATTGATTCCGGACCTGAGGCCGGAAACCATGAGCGGCCAAAGCTTGATCGCCGAGGTCGGGATCGACGAGATAGCCGAGAACCCATATCAGCCCAGGACACGGATGAGCGAGGCATCGCTTGACGACCTGAGGCAGTCTATCAGTGAGAAAGGCGTGCTGCAGCCCGTGATCGTCAGGCGGAAGGCAGGCAGATACGAGCTGGTGGCCGGTGAGCGAAGGCTCAGAGCGGCGAAGCTCGCGAACCTCAGAACGATCCCGGTGGTAGTGAAACAGGTTTCCGATTCAGAGGCCCTGGAGATCGCACTGGTCGAGAACCTCCAGCGCGAGGACTTGAACCCGCTTGATGAGGCAAGAGGCTACCGGGAACTGATCAGGCGTTTCAAACTCACGCAGGAGCAGCTTGCCAGGAAGCTCGGCAGGGATAGGAGCACGATCGCAAACGCTCTGAGGCTGCTGAATCTCCCGGATGAGGTCAAGCACGGGCTCGAGGAAGGCAAGATCACCATGGGCCACGCACGGGCTCTGCTTGGGCTCGATGATGAGAAGCAGATTGTCAGCATCTATAGGACGATTCTACATCGCGGACTTTCTGTGAGGCAGGTTGAAGGCATCGTGCGCCAGCGGCTCCGACCGAAGGCAGTGCGTAAGATCGATGCGGATCGACCGGACCCAGAGATCGGAACCATCGAGCAGCACCTTATGAGAAAACTCGGTACGCGAGTGAGAATCATCGGTCACGGAGGTCACGGCAAGATCGAGATAGAATTCTACTCGAATGATGACCTGACCAGGATTCTCGATGCTATAAAATAGGGGAAGCACTCAACCAGAGAGAAGTCAGCAGGTTGAAGCCAGGTTGGCACGATGCGGAACATGATCGCACGCACAAGGGAGGTAATCACAAAGGTAAGACCCGTTCTTGCCCATATGCGCAAGGGGTTCTCCCTGATCGTGGCGCCCCATGGCACCGGGACCCCGGTCACCTTCAACTTACCTGCCAATGTGGGCATGCTCCTTTTCATCCTGGTGATAGTATTTGTCGTCGGCTTGGGCTTCGTTGGAGTCACATATACGAAGATGGCACTCCTGGCCCTTCGGGCGTCAAAGCTGCGTTCAGAGAACCAGCTCCTGCGCATGCAGAACGAAAAGATAAGAGAGATCGAGTTTGAAATGACCCGCATCGAGAAACTGAAGAAACAGATCGAAGCATGGGCAGGTATCATGGACGAGAAGGGAAGTCTGTCCAGTATCCTCGGTGACCAGATTCCGGCCACAAATTTCTGGCCTCGCAGGTACACTTACGCTATCATGAAACCTTTCTACACAAGTTCTGCCTCCTATCCCAGAGGCATGATGCTTCCGGCCAGTGGCTGGGTCTCGAAAGATTTCATCGATGAGGCCACGGGTGAGCCCGGCCATCCTGGTATCGACATTGTTGCCTCGAAGGGCACGCCGGTGAGGTGTGCTCTAGATGGTGTTGTCAAGTCGGCGGGATGGGACGATGTCTACGGGAATCTGGTTGTCGTCGAGCACGGCGATTCGCTTTCAACACTCTACGGACACAATGACAAGATATTGGTGAAGGAGGGTGATAATGTAAAGAAGGGCCAGATCATCGCAGTGGCTGGTAGTACCGGCAAAAGCACCGCACCTCATGTACACTTTGAGATTCTGAAGAACAACAAACCCGTTGACCCTGGAATCTATATAGATTTAACTAAGAGTTAAGGCCGCAGTTGAGAACGGGATCGTTGAGAACCAGCGTGTCCAGAATTGGAATCTAGCACGGAGGGAGGCGTGATGTTTGGAAAAGAAGCCACAGAGGCGCAGGCAGCTATAAGCACCATCCTTGGCCATGATTGCAAGTTCACCGGGGACATCGATGCCAAAGGAAGCGTGAGAGTTGATGGCGAGTTTGACGGGAAAATTCTCTCGTCCGATTCTGTGATCGTGGGCAAGGGGGGCGTGGTGAAGGGTGAGATTCACGCCGGACATGCCGTCGTCAGCGGAACCGTCGAAGGCAATGTGTTTGCCAAGAAGAAGGTGGAGCTGGAGGCAGGGGCGAGGCTGATCGGCGATGTGGAGAGCGTGAGCCTGGTGATCGAAGATGGCGTCTTCTTCGAGGGCCGCTCCAAGATGCGGAAGGAAGGCGACGCTTTCGCGCCGAGGCCCAAGATCGTGAACGTCCAGGAGTCGAAGGTATAAGAACAGGCATAATAGAGTAGGCGAATGCGCCTGAGCGTATTTTTGTTTTTCCTTGCCCTCTATGTCGCGACGACATCTGGGCATATCTATACCGTCGATAGCTACCTGAACTACAACGTCACCAGATCTATCAGCACGCGCGGGACGCTTGAGATCCCGAAGTTCATGATGACGGTAGAGGGGAAGGATGGCCGGCAGTATAGCAAGCTTGGGATTGCCCAGAGCCTGGCGGGCCTTCCGCTTTTTTGGATCGGCAGCCTCGTCGAGAAGGTTTCGCCGGAGAACTCGGTCCTGAGAGCTTACAGCGACCATGTGAAAATTCCTGACAAATCTGGGATGATCAGGGCAGATGCTCAGGAGCTCATACACCTCAATGACACTGATGGCGCCAGGGTTTTCTTCACCACACTGACGTGCGCATTCGTGACGGCTCTGTCTTGCCTGATCTTCTGGAGTCTCTTGAGGCGCTTCGGGCTTTCGCGGCGTGGTGCGCTGTGGGGAACCTGTCTGATAGGCTTTGCAACACCCTTCTGGGTTTACTCGAGGGATTTCTTCGCCGAACCTCTCTTTGTGACGTGCCTTCTCGGATCGCTCTATCTGCTTTCTGATCTTGGGAGGAGCGGTTGCGCGATGAGAGTTGGCTTTGCCGGGCTCATATCAAGCCTGGGCATTCTCACGCGGGCGACTTTCGTGCCCGTATGCGCGATCTTCGCGGTCTATCTCATCTTCTCCTCAGGCGATGTGAGACTTGGGGCAAGAAAGGCCGCGTGGTACGCAGTCGCATGCGTTCCGGGCATACTTGTCCAGGCGTTTCTTGATCTCCGTAGATTCGGGGATATCTTCATGACCGGCTATCACACGGCATTTGACAAAGGGTTCTCGCTCCCGCTTGCAAATGGGCTTTGGTGGAACCTCGCGAGTCCATACAGGAGCATCTTTCTGTATGCGCCGGCCGTGGTAATCTTTGGCTTCGGCCTCCGCGAGTTCATGCGGAAGCATCGCGCCGAGGCCTGGCTCATGATCTCGATAGTAGGGTACCTTTTTGCAATGTACTCCAAATGGTGGGCATGGCACGGTGGTTGGTGCTGGGGTCCGAGGTTCCTGCTCCCAGCGGTGCCTCTCCTTCTGATTCCGGGGCTCGCTGCCGCCCGGACGAGGAGATGGCTCGTAGCGACGACTGTGCTCCTCGGCGCCGCAGGTTTTGCCGTAGAGATCGCCGGCATCCTCATAAACTACACAGCACCCTACGACTACTGGATAAAGACAGGCAAGCTTGACTGGGCGGAGGCGAACATCCAGCAGTTCTCACCGATCGCAGTCCACATGAAGGCCCTCTTTGCGACGAGCCCGGCGCAATATGACCTGTGGCTCGTTCAAGCCTGGAGGGTAATCGGGCTAAATGCGATCTGGATAATCCTGGTCCTGGCCCTCGTCGCCTATGTCGCTGCCATGCGCATCCTGCGTCCTGCCCGCAAGACCTGATAGCTCGACAGTCCGACAGCCTCACAATTGGTCACCATGAGCTCCTTGTCGTGGTGAGGGCTGCCTGCCGATATGTGTAGGGGAAGTCGCGGCCAGAGGAAATGCCCAGCCGAGGAGATCTGAGTGGTCCGACTAGAATGATCTAGTAATCTCCAGCCTCATGTAGGTCGCATCCTTGAGCTTTGACTTGAGGGCGGAGCCGTCGTAGTAGTGGCCCGGAGTGAATTTCTCGTAGAGCAGGTGGCCGCCGAAGATGCCGGCGAGCTGCCAGGAGAATCTCACAGTATAGAGTTCGCCTCTGTGTTTGTATCCTTCGATCCGGGGATCGACGAGGGCCGCCTTCGTAGGGAAATCCTCGACAGCATTGAGCCACATGTATTTGGCCTCAACACTGACCGGGCCATGGCGATCATACGCGACTCTCAAGAAAGGCATAGAAAGGTTTTGCCAGTATCCCATTCCCTGCTGCATGGGCTGGGTTGCCGCCTCGACAGCCAGGGTGTGATCGTATAATTCACTCCACTGCGGCCATCTCCCGAGTATGGGATTCCAGCCTTCGAACTTGTTGCGCGTCTCGAGCTCATCGCCCGATAGATAGACATAGCCCAATGAGATATCAAGAGGCACAGGCGGGCTCAGGTGCGCCTCGATCCTCGCATGACCGCCGAAGGCCGATATGCTCTGCGCTCCTGCCAGAGTTGACTCGGGGCGTTCTATTTCGGGCTCCCTCCCGCCTTGGTATGCAAACTCACCTGTCACGTCGCCTTTGCCCAGTGCAACGCCCAGCCTGGCCCCTATAGTGTGAATCCTTGCCACACGGCTGCCATCCTTCTCCTTCTTATAGATGAAGTAGGGCTGGAGATCGTAGCGCAGGTTCGTGCCTGTTGCCGGCTCGCGGCTCAAAACCATGCCCCATAAGAACTCATCTGCTTCGATGAGAGGCGTATATCTGTTGTTTATGCGCGGCAGAAATTCATCCTTGGCGGGATCCCACAGCATGAAGGTATCAAATGACCACAGGGGGATGGCAGATGTAAGAAGTACGCCGTTCACGTAGGCTGTCCGTGAACCGTCAAGCGGGGTCCCGTCACCGATCAGGAAGCCGTCGCCGTAAAGAATGTTCTGCCTGCCTAAGCGGATCCCGACAGGGAGTCCCCAGGGCTTGGTGGATTCGAGGTACAGGTTTTCAAATATGATCTCGTCGAAGCCGCCCTTGCAGGCATTGCAGTTAATGTAAGAGGAGGACTCGTTGTTGAGAAGTGCGAAGAGCCGCAGGGTGGGCGAGAGCCTGCGTTCGAAGGAGACCCGGGTTCTCAATCTGAAGAACTGGCGCTTCGAATCAACCGTCTCATTACCGAGGCTGTCTGCATTCTGCAGATCGATATATCTCAGGCGGAAGTCGGCGCCGAAGCGCGAAACCCCTACGGCAGGCCTGAGGGTCTCACTTACTGGCCATGTCTTCGTGAGCGGCTTGATGCCAGGCGAGAAGGGCGCATCTTGCTTTTCTCCAGCGAGGCTGGCCGCTGCGAGCGCAGCCATCAAGAGACCAAGCGCAATGAAGATGGACACCGCAGAGCCTGTTGCCCGAGGCAGGCAGTTTCTGATGTCATACCCGGTGGGTGGAGTCCACGGATATCCTCGGTCGAGTTCTCGGCGTTCTGGTGCAAGTGCGGCGGCCATATGTCCTATCCCCCTGTGCGAATCTTTGCCATATCGTTTAATATAAGCATGATTCTATGGATTGCACAGGGGTTGTCAAGTTGAGGTGATTGGTAGTGTCAAGATTTGTGTGTAAAAGTGGCAAGGCGTGTAACCTCCCAGTGTTTGTTTATGATCCAGAAGATGCCATAGGTGATCCTGTCGATGTCCTTTCTCAGGCACTTGACGGCGTCAGGGTAGACGGATCGCCACTTCTTGACCCAGGCGAAGTAGCACTCTGCCGCGTCATCCTTTGACTGCTGCCGATAGATCTCTTTGGCTTCTTCGGCGCAGGTAGCCCAGGCCTTCTTTGGCAGTTTGTCCTGGATGTTCCTTATCTTGTGGGCCCAGCACAGCTGTCTGGGTGCTCTCGGATAGACTCGCTCGAGTGCGTTCCACAGACCAGGGCACCCATCTGCCACTATGAGGTCAAGCGCGTCGCCAGTGAGGCCACGGCGATAGAGATTGTTGAGGAAGCCTTCCCAGGCACCTTCGCTCTCGCTGCCCGTTCTCATGTGATCTATGATGTCACGCCGGCCATCACGCGTTATCCCGTAGGCCACCAGCACAGGCCCCTTGAGCCTGCCACCAAGCCCGTGCGCGCTCTGAACTATCCCATCCAAGAACAGGTACCGATACTCGTCGGCGAGCACGCGCCCGTGGAACAGCCGCACCTCATCATCCATCTGTTGTGCAATCCTGCTCACCATCTGGGGACTCACACGGGTCCCCAAGAGGTGCTCAAGAACCAGCCCCATCTTCCGGGTCGATACCCCAGCAAAGAAGAGCCCCCGGATCAGTTCCGCTACCTCGCCTGAGTAGCGACGGTATCGAGCCAGGGACACAAACTCCACACCACCTTGCCTCACCCTGGGCACTCGCACCTGAAGCAGTCCATGGTGGCTTATCAGACGCCTGACATAGTAGCCGTTCCTGTGGCCCTTCCGTCTCTCGTTGCGCTCGTAGCGCTCGGCGCCAACGAGGATGTCGATCTCCTCCCTCAGCAATGCCTCCAACAGGCGGGCCGCCGTCTCCTCCAATGCCTCCTCCACCTTGTCCGGAAATAACTTGTAGAACTCCTTCAACTTCTCGTGTACACTCGACTCCGTAAGTTGAGTGTGCATGGGTGTGCCTCCTTTCTTTGTTGTCCATCGAACTGGAGGTTACACCCATGCCTCTTTCTGACCCCAACCTTTTTACACAGGAATTGATACACTACCCAAGTGATTCCGTGGGTTGACAATGCCTAAGGCCTATGGTAGAATTTTGTTGAAAAACCAGAATGGATTCGCGTTTCATAGCTGCGATAAGGACGTTGGAAATCGAGGCGCCGTGAGAGGGGCCCAGACGGTGGACTGCGTTTGTCTCCGGCCGAAGATGGTTTATGAAGTATCGAGGGAGCCAAGTGAGCCGGTACAGGGCTTGCGCACCGAGGCTCACCTGAGCCGCCCTGCATTATTCTCAACATGGAGAAGCTGAAGGCAAGACCGATTGCTGCAGGAGGTGACAGCACCAACTGAAGTTTGAACGTATGGATGCCGCGATAGCCGGAAGGACCTCGAGTCAAAGACCCAAGATGAAAGGGAGTGTTCGAAAGGAGTGCGCCCCATGGAAACACGAGTATCTAAGCAACTCGCGGTGCTAGTGACAGGTCTGCTTTTTGCGTTTGTCATTGGAATGACAACAGAGGCGGCATTTGCAGGCAGCAGGCCGGTCATGACAACGAGTGCGGCGGCTGCGGGGGACAATCCCCTGTGCAAAATCGCAGTCCACGTCAAGACTCGCCCGACAAGTTGTAAGGCGCTTCCCGCCTTCACAAACTGTAACAGCATTGTCAGTACCTATGCAGGCTCCGGGGACATCGATGTCTTGCCGGTCTTCTACGACCTCGTCAGCTACGGTGTGGTGGAGACAGGTCTCATTTGGCCTGAGGCTACCTGGGGATCAGCGTCGTGGACGAAGTGCAAGGGCGATGTGCCTGTCGGCGCGATCAATCATTCCGCAGACCAACCGCAGTACACGGAAGAAAAGACCAATGGTGTAGCGATTGCCTGGTCACTCTGCCAGACGGGTTCGATTGTAGCTCCTGGCTATGCGTGGTTATATGCCGCTGGACCTGGCCTTGTCTATCCTGCTCCGAACCCTGCAAGTGGCGATTATGGCGTTTTTGACTGCAATGGACTTCCGAACCTACCCATAGCTGTTTATGCTGCCGGGGTGAGTGGCACGTCCGGCGATAACGCATGCTCAAATGCGGTGTGTGTGGTGAATCCGACGAGCCTGGACTTCGGTTCGATAGCGGTGGGCGATTCAGCGGACAGGACTTTCATAATAACGAACACTGGCATAGCCAGGATGGTGGGCAGGATAAGCCCGGCCAGTATTACCGGTCCGGACGCATCGATGTTCAAGCGCGTACCGAACGACACGGTGACCTACAGCCTCAGGAGCGGCGATACGCTGACCATGAAAGTGCGGTTTAAGCCCACGAGTGCGGGTACTAAGAGCTGCTCCATAGCGACCGGCTCTACGTGCAGCGGGGTGTCCTGCACGGGTACGGCAGCGGCCCAGCCCCACTGTAGCATGGATAAGACCAACTTAGCCTTCACTGTAGACCTGGTGGGGAATAGCGATTCCGAGACTTTCACAATCACGAACGATGGAGGCGGTACCCTGAGTGGTAATGTCAGTGAGGACTGCCCAGAGTTCAGTGTATCTCCTGGCTCCTACAGTCTGACGGGAGGGCAGTCGCAGGTGATAACGGTGACGTACACACCTGCGGATTGTGGTAACGACAACTGTACGGTAACGACAGGTGGGTCATGCCTCGATGTGAGTTGCACGGCGACAGGGCCGGCAACGCCGGTGTGTGATGTGACTCCGGCGACGCTGACGTTCAACGTAGGGACTATAGGTGGTAGCGAGTCGAAGACATTCACGATCACGAACACAGGT